>JAOICL010000015.1 GCA_028131545.1 Vibrio sp.
AAGCTCAATCAAAATATAAGGATAAGATTTATCATCTCGAAGCAGTACATTATATCTTGGGAGATAGTTTTTGATGTAATTGTGTTCGAGAATAAGCGCTTCTGTTTCTGAGTGTGTCACCGTCACATCAATGTGTCGGATGTGACTCACCAACGCTCTTGTTTTTTCACTGTCAACTTTAGCTCGAAAGTAACTCGACAATCTTTTTTTGAGGTTTTTCGCTTTACCAACATAAATGACAACCGACTGCTCATCATACATACGATAAACACCCGGTTGACTCGTGATTGTTTTCAGAAATTCAACTGAATCAAAAGTCATTGTCATTTAGTATTGACTATTAGATGGCATCAGTATCGATAATACCGTGTCGAATAGCGAGGTGAGTGAGTTCAACATCACCAGAAATACCTAATTTACTAAACAGGCGATAACGATAGCTGTTCACCGTTTTAGGGCTAAGGTTCAGTTGTTCAGAAATATCCGTCACCTTCTGACCCGTAGTAATCATCATCATGATTTGTAATTCACGCTCAGAAAGATCAGCGAATGGATTGTCTGAATTCGATGAAAATTGACTTAATGCCATTTGCTGTGCGATTTCTGGTGAAATATAACGCTGACCAGAATGAACCATACGAATAGCATTAACCATTTCATCAGGTCCAGCCCCTTTCGTTAAATAACCCGAAGCACCTGCTTGCATTAATTTGGTTGGAAATGGATTCTCTGTGTGCACGGTTAACACAATAATTTTTATATCTGGATTGAATCTGAGTATTTTTTTTGTTGCTTCTAAGCCGTTAATACCCGGCATATTCATATCCATTAAGATGACATCTGGGTGGTTCGAACGGCACCATTTAACCGCTTCTTCTCCACTGCTTGCTTCACCCGCAACGGACATACCTCGAACATCGTCAATAATACGTTTAATTCCGGTGCGAACCAGCTCATGATCATCAACTAAATAAACATTGATCAAATTTGTTACCCCATTGCTGTTACATACCGAATAGACTGTGTAAAAAGAAATATAAATTCTATAAATTTAGGTAAAATCAACCTAACTTGTTTATGTTTTAAACAGGTTTCACAGTGTATTGTTAAAAGGCTAATATCCCTATTTATCATATGTTTTGCAAGTGTTATTTTTAGCAACAGTTATCAATATCACTGTTTTCATTGCCTTGCTTATTTAATAGCACTGGCACGACCACTTTTGATATTTTTATATATCAATAAAAACTATAAACATGGTTTTCACCCATCGAATCAGGTTACTATTGTGACATCGACATCATGGGGAAAGGTATTTTGGCAGAACGAAATCAAGGTTTTGTGCTCACAAGACAAGTTAAAGAGTTTCGAAATCAAATCGTTATTGAGCTTTGGGTCAACACATCACAAGGCGCAGTTCTGCTAGAGATCCCCGATGAAAAGTCCGTGTTTTTTATACAACAACAAGATAAAGAACGAGTTCATCAGCTGGCTAAAGCGTTAAAAATATCGACCCGCTATTCAGACACAGTTTTTCATACCTTTGAACACCAAACCGTTATTGCCTGCTACCTCTCTTCTTTTCATCTTCAACGACAACTGTGCCGTCAACTGGAGCATGAACATATTGAACACTTTGAAGCCGACATAAAGGTAGCCGATCGCTATCTTATGGAACGGTTTATTCATGGTGGCATTGAATTTATCGGTACACCTAAACCGCATTCTTCCTACCCTATCTTGCAAAATTCTAAAACCAAAAAGGCTGACTTCACACCCAACCTAACAACCGTGTCATTGGATATCGAATGTTCTGAAAAAGGAATTCTATATTCTGTTGGGTTAACTCACCCTAAAGATAATCGAGTCATTATGGTTGGGAAACCACAAGACACTTCCGAAGACGTCTCTATACAATGGGTCCCTACAGAAAAATCATTACTGCAAGCACTACTTACTTGGTTTGAATATTATGATCCCGATGTCATCATTGGATGGAGTGTCATTAATTTTGATTTCAAACTGCTTGTTAAGCGTGCAGAATACCACGCTCTTCCGCTCAATTTAGGAAGAGGAAAGAAGCCCATTCGTTTTCGTCAATCGAATCAATCTAACCAATGTTTTATTACCATCCCAGGACGAGTCGTGATTGATGGCATTGATGCACTAAAAACCGCCACCTATCATTTTCGATCTTGGTCACTCGAATCTGTATCAAATGAACTGCTCGGTGAAGGGAAAATCATTCATAATGTGCATGACCGTATGGATGAAATTAATCATATGTATCGTACAAATAAACCTGCACTCGCCAAATACAACCTTCAAGATTGCTTATTGGTACAAAAGATTTTTGATAAAACGAATCTACTTTCTTTCTTGATCGAGAGAACAAAGTTAACCGGTATTGAACTGGATCGTGTCGGCGGCTCGGTCGCGGCTTTTACCAATTTATACCTCCCTCAAATTCATCGAGCCGGTTATGTTGCACCTAACTTATACCCTGAAAATTGGATTGCCAGCCCTGGTGGTTATGTCATGGATTCAATTCCAGGGCTATATGATAGTGTTCTCGTCCTTGATTTTAAAAGCCTGTATCCTTCGATCATCCGTTCATTTTTAATCGACCCAATGGGTTTAATCGAAGGATTAAAACAAAAGATCGGTTTATCTGATGATGATGCGATTGAAGGTTTCCGAGGCGCTCAGTTTCACCGAAACAAACACTTTTTACCTAAAATGATCGAAAATTTATGGGAAGCAAGAGATAGAGCAAAAGCCAATAACGAAGCAGCTTTCTCGCAAGCCATTAAGATCATAATGAATTCATTTTATGGCGTTCTTGGTTCCTCTGGCTGTCGCTTCTTTGATACTCGTTTAGCATCAAGTATCACAATGCGAGGGCATGAGATTTTAAACGACACCAAGGTGTTAATTGAAGAGCTAGGTTATCAAGTCATCTACGGTGATACCGACTCTGTATTTGTCTATTTGGGTGAGAAAAAAAGCCAAAAGAAAGCCGATAGTATCGGTAAAGAGCTGGTTGTTCATATCAACCAAGCGTGGAAAGACAGGCTTCAGAAACATCATAACTTGCCATGCTTTTTAGAGTTAGAATACGAAACGCATTACACCAAATTTCTGATGCCCACCATTAGAGGAACAGAAGCGGGTTCTAAAAAACGATACGCCGGCATAACGCATAAAAATGGCAAAGAAAACCTTATTTTTAAGGGATTAGAAACCGTACGCACCGATTGGACACCATTAGCACAAGAATTCCAGCAAACACTGTACGACATGGTCTTCCACGATATTCCCTGTGATGATTACATCATCGATATGACAGAAAAAACAAAAAGCGGTGCCTTTGATAATAAGTTAACCTATCAAAAGCGATTACGACGTAATCTTGCTGAATATCAAAAAAACATTCCTCCACAAGTAAAAGCCGCACGTTTAGCTGATGAATTCAATCAGCGCTTAGGGCGACCTTTGCAATATCAAAATAAAGGAACGATTGAGTATGTCATTACCCTCTATGGCCCTGAACCAAAAGAATATCAACAAAACCCAATCGATTATGATCATTATGTAGATAAGCAATTAAAGCCAATCGCTGACGCCATCCTTCCTTTTATCGGTAAGAACTTTGACGACATTACTGCGCCTCAAATGGGGTTATTCTAAAGCGCTATAGCAAGCGGCTATACTCTAATGATTCACCTTAAGATATAGACGCGTTTAAAGCATCTTCGAGTTCTTTAAATTTGAACTCAAAACCCAAGTCTAATAACTGTTTTGGCCGTGCATTGATACTGTCAAAAAGTAAAGATGCCCCTTCTCCCATCGCCAAACTCAATACCCATTTTGGTGTAAATAATACATGGGGACGATGTAATACCTTCGCTAACGTTTGACTAAATACCCGATTAGATACTGGATTTGGTGCCGTACAATTGTACGCCCCTTGAGCAGCCGGTTCCGTTAGTAAGAAGTAGATTGCACTCACCATATCGCTCATATGAATCCAAGGCATATATTGCTTACCATCACCAATAGGGCCACCTAGCCCCATTCGATAAGGTAACAGCATTTTATTGAGTGCTCCTCCGCCCTGACCGAGTACAATACCTGTCCGCAATAAGCACACTCGCGTCTGCTCGGATTGAGCCTTTAACGCTCTGGCTTCCCATTCCGAGCAGACTGTGTGCGTAAAACATTCTTTTGGCGTTTCTTTTCCATCTAAATACGCTTCATCAATACTGTGCTCTCCACAATCACCATAAAAGCCCACAGCTGAGCCACTAATGAATACACTTGGCGCTAACGCACTCACTTGAATCAACGATGCAAGGCGCTCAGTAACATCCCAACGACTATGACTAATCATGGACTTCTGACTCTGACTCCAGCGTTTATCAGCAATAGGCTCACCAGCAAGATTAATGACCGCATCGAATTCATCGAGATGGGTAAACGTATCCAATGATTCAACCCAGTGAAGGTCTGGATACTGTGAAAATTTCTTTTGCATCTTGTGTTGATTTCTCGTTACCGCGACCACTTTCATTGAATCAAAAAGTTCAGAATTAAATAACGTTTGCAAAAGATGCTGTCCAATAAAACCACTCGCACCAGTCATGAGAATATTCATAGTCATACCACTTTATTTGGCGTATAAAACATTCATACGATCAAACGAATGATAAGATCATAAGCTCCTACCTTGGTTTTTCTATTTTTGCCCTTATATTAAGCTAAACAGATTAAGAATATGAGGATCAATCATGCCAAGAGCAAGTGAGTTAAAAAAAGGGTTTGCTATCGAATCTAACGGTAAGCAATTGCTAATCAAAGATATCGAAGTCACAACACCTGGTGGCCGTGGTGGTACAAAGATTTATAAGCTACGTTGTTTCGAATTAACAACCGGTGCACGTGTTGATGAACGCTTTAAAGCTGACGAAGTCGTTGATACCGTTGATATGCACAAACGCCATGTCTCATTTTCATACATTGATGGTGATGATTACATCTTCATGGATAACGAAGATTATTCTCAGTTTACGTTTAAAGAAGATGACATCAAAGATGACCTTCTCTTTATTACTGACGAAATCCAGGGGCTTAGCGCTATTTTAGTCGACGGCAATGCAGTCGGTCTAGAGCTACCAGCAACGGTTGAAATGATCATCGAAGAAACAGACCCGTCAATTAAAGGCGCTTCGGCTTCAGCTCGTACTAAGCCTGCACGTTTATCTACTGGCCTAACGGTACAAGTCCCTGAGTATATTGCAACGGGCGATCGTGTTGTCGTCAATACGACTGAACGTAAATACATGAACCGAGCTTAATGCTCTAAGGCAAATTATGTCAGATTTAATCTCTTACGATGATGCAATTGATGCAGCGTACGATATCTTTCTTGAAATGGCTCCAGATAACCTAGAGCCTGCTGATGTTATCTTATTTACTGCACAATTTGATGACCGAGGTGCAGCAGAGCTCGTTGAAACTGGCGATGATTGGGCTGGACATGTTGGTTTTGACGTCGATAAAGAAACCTTCGCAGAAGTGCGCATTGGCCTAGTCAATGAAGAAAATGACGAATTGGATGACGTCTTTGCTCGACTGCTGATCAGTAGAGATCCTGATAATAAGTTTGCACACATGCTATGGAAGCGTGACTAGCATTCTCTGCCCCCATAATTGGGGGCTCTTTCTTAGAGGCTAATGCTTCACCTCTAATGCGTTCGCTTCGCGATCACCGCGAGATTACGTACCTCTTTCCCCAGTGTTACCTTTAACTTCGTCACCGGCATCGCATTCAACTTCCGCTGACTTGAATACTCATACCAGTTGGCTTTTTCATCGGATAATAAACTCACCGCCCCTGTGTCATGTTGATTAAACACCACATGAAGTGTTTCATCGGTATTCAGTTGTAATGTAATATGATCCAAATCGTTTACACTCATCCCATTCTCCCTCTTATTAAGCCGCGATTTCTGATTTTTTAACCACATCAGCCGTTACAAAGTTTTCGGTATAAGTACATTGAGGCATACGGCTGCAGGTATAAAAACGGCGTCCTTGATACGCGCCACTCGTTGCAGTTTTCACGATCATAGGGCTATTACAACGCTTACAAAATCGCACATTATGTGCAGCAGTGCCAGTATTAACGTGAGCGCTCAATAATTGCTTTAAACGACTCACTTGGTAACTGTGTTTCACGTTGACCGAAATCAAAGGTAAAGAAGCCGTCTGACAAATATGCTTGATTAATACTTGGCGCTCAATTTTCTTTTTATCTAATGGTTTACCGTCATCAAACTCTAGAACGACCTTAGGTTTCATTGTCTGCGGATCACAAATAACAAAATCAAAATGATTTCGAGAAATACGATTAAACCCAATAAGATTTTGTTTCTTTTTTTGTGAATTAGGCTGAACAATATGATGCGTACCAATTTTACTTAACACGATGCCATGTTTACCGACAGCTTGAATCAAAGCATTAAGTAATGTACTTTCCTGCTGGGTTAGAATGGTGCCTTTTTGCTTGTAGTGAATATCCTTCATCTTTTCTTTGTAGGCGACTTTGCGTTGAACAACATAAAAGAACACAACCAATACAACCACTATTGTAAAAATATTCAAAAGCATGATTCACCCTTTACTACGTCAAAAATTCGTTGTTGAGTGTATCTGCATGATCCATACCAGTTTCAATCGGGGGCGTTAAAAAGCGTGTGTATTGCTCTTTATCTATGTAGTGGTGCTTGTTAGTAAACCACATGTTAGTAAGCCAAATTTTATATGTGACTCACTTGATTTTGTAGGTAAGTCTATTTCAAATAAGTCTAAAGGATGATCTGGTAATGGCACTGAATTTCCGTCTTTAGCCACTAAATCGCTACTCGTTCTCTCCTGATAGTGATAAAATCTTCATTCCAACATTATCGAGAAACTCTATGTTTATTCACCATATTAATGGCATTGACTGGCTTGTAATTACCGCTTTTGAAGAATTTAAAACATTATTTATTGAAGAAGCCGGTGCAATTCCCTCTATCTTCTCTACCACCAGCGAATTGAGCCTAATTGATCAAGCTAAGCGTTCTTATGGATATTTACCTGCACTCAGTGGCGTCATCACTGATACTGGTACTTTTCAAAGTAAATCGAACGAAGAAGGCCTGCACCCACAACTGGCCTGCCTAGTTGAGGGACGTGGTCGAGTGTTTATCTATCACGGTAACTTTGTTGCGTTTGTAGACGATGAGCATACTTTTATTACCCAAATGAACTGACCATTAAATGGATTGTTTGCTCTGTACGAATATACTCATCCTCAACTTAATAAAAGCATAAACGTTGCCCCCCCTATTTAGCAGGCAAAAAACAACATCAATTTTTTACTTATAAGGCGAAATACCGAATTCACTGTGATTATGAAAATAATCCTATCTTTAATATTTAAAATCTGTATATTAGGAACCGCTCTGACAAAGAGTTGTTCAAAGATAAAAAATATAAAGAAAGTTTTCAGCGTCATCCCTAGCAAGTATCTCTCTGTATCTCCCTTAATTCTCTATCATAAAATAACACCTGTTCAGTGCACCTTAATTTTTTAATTATATAAGGGGCATGTATGTCTAATAAAAATATCGATTCTATGAATCTTTTTGATAGTAAAAAGATCAAAAGAAAAACAGCTTCACACAATAAAACATCAGTAAATAACCTACTTCAGCGTTTAGCAAGCGGCGAGAAAGGCGTGGTTTTAGAGGTGTTATTTTGAGAAGTAATGGAAGAAAGAAAATTTGGTTTAAGCTAAAAAAAGAAAAATTAAACAGTGACAACCAAGTTAATAACTAATTAGTTATTTTAAGTAAAAAAGCCCACAAATGAATGTGGGCTTTTTTATGTCAAAACAGGCTTAGGCTAAAGTATCTGTTGATTCAGCTTTTCGCCGCACAAATCTAATCGCCAATCTTGCATAAGATCAGGTAACGCATCGGGATCTCGGTTTTGTTCCCATACCCATGTAACTAACTTATTAATCTGCTTTTTTGAAGCGATGAATTCTGTCGCTAATCCTGATGTTGCACTCGCTTTTTTAACTTCATCTTTCAAGACTTTAAATAGTTGCTTATAGCCGGGTTTATCCATTAAGCGTTCGACTTTAATAGGGTACTCTTCTTCCGGAATCGCTTCTGCATCTCGAACAATATTCGCAACGGTACGGCCGTGGCGTTTTACAGCTCGATAATCAATTCCCAATTGCTCCATCTTCTTAAAGTTCGTCAGATGATATTTCGCGATATCAAGCAGTTCTGGATCCTTCACTACAAAGCTTAACGCTTTATCTTTCTCAATCGCGTATTCTAATCGCCACTTAGCTAACGGCTTTAAAAGAGACAAAGCTTCTGGGGATAGCTGCCAAGCGCCTTTCACATCTAAATACGCATTATCCACATTGAGTGATTTGTTACGCTTAGTCACTTGGCGTCGACTTTCTTGCTGAGCGGCCTCAAACCACTGAGTTTCAGACAGTGCGTCTTTTAACTTTTGATATAATGGTAATAAGTAGAATACATCGGCCGCAGCATAATCCAGTTGCTTATCACTTAGAGGTCTCGCTAACCAATCGGTTCTCGATTCACTTTTATCCAGTGCAACACCAAGATAATGTTCAACCAAACTAGCAAACCCCGTTGATAGGCCAAATCCAAGAAAGGCTGCCATAACTTGTGTATCCATCATTGGAGTCGGTGCGCAACCATAGAGGTGATTTAACACTTCAATATCTTCCCCACAGGCGTGCAATACCTTTGTGACTTCAGTATCTTGCAGTAACTCGACAAAGGCACTCATGTCTTCAATTTCTAAAGGATCAATTAAGCTTAATGTCGTTCCATCATACAGCTGTACAAGACCCAGCTGAGGGAAAAAGGTACGCGTTCTAACAAACTCCGTATCCAGCATGATCTCTGAGCACTGTCTTGCTTGAGCACACACGACCTCTAATGTCTCTCGATCATTGACTATTTGGTAATCCAATTTTCCCATCCTTATGCGTAGGGTATGTTGTACAGCATGTAATTTTCTTAAGTGCTATTTTCTTAAGTGCTAATGTGATTTAGCAGTCGTTTGATGAAAAGATTAACGACTTACTCTTTACCGGGTAACTTTTTCCAAGTTACCGTATCTCGTAAATACACAGGTTCAGATTCTTCAACATCAACCGTATTGCCTGCTAAAAAAGATCTCACCGCAATATCGAGCATATCTTCAGCATCCGGGAACAAGATATCGCTGCTTTTTGTTGAATACGGTAACTGAGTCAGCGCCTCTTCGTAAGCAGCCCAACCAGTACCAACCTGCAACCATGCTGCATCGTCATTATGTTGTGTCGATTCGTTCGCTGTTGCACGTTCAACCAATTTTCCAGGAGCAATCACAGTTTCGGCATCCACAGCGACCCATTGCTCATTTTGTCGTTCATAACGAGACCAATACACCTCACTCATTCTTGCATCGATTGCCGTAGCAATACGAGTGTCACCAGATTGTCTGAAAGCGCGCTGTGCCATCGCTTCTAAAGTCGATACACCAATCATGGGTAAGTTCGCTCCAAAGGCAAGACCTTGTGCAATACCTATGCCGATTCGTACGCCAGTGAATCCACCTGGTCCTTGACCAAATGCCAGTGCGTCCAAAGATTTTAGGGTCACTTGTGCTTCTTTTAATACGGCATCAACCATAGGTAAGATTAATTTCGTATGATCCCTAGGGGCCACTTCTCGACGTGCGTATATTTTTCCATTGGCTAGTAATGCGACTGAGCAATTCTCTGTAGAGGAATCTAATGCCAGAATGTTCAATGTATCTTTGTTTGTCATTAATTATGTCCGTCGAGGTCAATGTTGATTTTTACGGAACGATACAGGGCTAATGATCAATGCTAAGCCTATCGTTCTTCGTTATATTGGTGCCACTTTATGCTCAAGGCATTTTTACTTCAAACGCCATTGATTCAAGCGCGCTTCATTCAAAGTGTTCTATTTCAAGGAACTGTTGTAACTTATCTAAATCCCTTGTTCTTGGAATAGGAGGCAAACTGTTCAAGAAAATGCTCGCATATTGTCGAGTCACAAGCCGATTATCACAGATCACCAGGCCCCCTTTGTCTGTTTTATCCCGAATCAATCGCCCGACACCTTGCTTTAACGTTATGACGGCATCGGGAATTTGCACTTGATAAAATGGGTCTCCCCCTTTTAATGCACAATCTTCCATTCGCGCCTTTAAAAGTGGGTCATCGGGTGCGGTAAAGGGTAACTTATCAATAATAACACAATTTAGAGTGTCTCCCCTAACATCTATCCCCTCCCAAAATGCCCCCGTTGCCACCAGCAAAGCATCCCCTAACTCGATAAATTCAGATAATGTTTTTTGTTTGCTGGTTTCACCTTGCATTAAAACCGGAATCGTTAACCGCTCTCGGAATAATTCGGTTAGTTCCCTCATCATCGAATGAGACGTGCATAAAAAGAAACAGCGGCCACGGTTCTTTTCAATTAATGGCGTTAGCATTGTCGCCAGCTTCTGCGGCAAGCCAGCACTGTTCGGCTCTGGTAAATACTTTGGTACACACAAGCGAGCTTGAGATTGATAATCAAACGGACTCGGTAATGCAAATTGACGTTTAGGCGTTAACCCTAAACGAGATGAAAAATGTGAAAAGTCGTCATTCACCGACAACGTAGCAGAGGTGAATATCCACGCACCTTCTTGCTGTTGAATCTGTTCACTGAATTTATCCGCGACGGATAATGGCGTAATATGTAATCCAAAATGCCGTGGTCGAGTCTCAAACCAATAAGAATAACCTGTAATTGAAGTATCACACACCCGTTTCAAGCGAGCCAGAATCGCAATGGTTCTTTCAAAAGCAGCGTCAAGAAGCTGACTGCGCCCTAGCGCTATTTTCAAGACCTCTTCCGCAAAGCTCAACGTTTCAATAAGCCGCTCAATTTCTCGCTGTATACTTGGATTTTTGATGGCTTCGCGCCAGTTACCTCGAAAGCCAGAATCTCCTAAACCAATTCGGAAGTCACTGCAACAATGTGACAATTTCTCTGCGACCTTTTGTAGCTGTCGCATGTCCTTTGCTTCTGTTCGATATCCAATTTCAATGTCTTTGGCCAGTTCATAGATTTGTCGACTGGTTAAGGATTGCCCAAAGTATTGACTCGCAATATCAGGAATCTGATGTGCTTCATCAAAAACAAAAATATCCGCTTCTGGAATTAACTCACCAAAGCCCGTTTCTTTAATCGCCAGATCCGCGAGAAATAAATGATGGTTCACCACAATGACATCGGCATCCATGGCTTTTTTTCGGGCTTTTAAGACAAAGCAATCCTGATAACTTGGGCACTCTTTACCTAAGCAAGTATCATTTGTTGAGGTTATATTTGGGATAATCGTACTATCTTCTGCGATATCATCACAATCCCCCAAGTCACCTGATTTCGTTGATGATGACCACGTTCGAACTTTCACCAGCTGGGTTAATTCATTGGTATCGGCATAGGGGCTATGGCTTTCAACAATTTGTCGACTTAACTTTTCTAAACAAAGGTAATTTGAACGGCCCTTTAATAACGCTACATTGCCATAAAAACCCAATGCATCGACCATTAACGGTAAGTCTCGGTGAAAGAGTTGTTCTTGAAGGTTTTTCGAGCCTGTACTAATAATGACTTTTTTACCGCTCAATAACGCGGGAACTAAGTACGCAAAGGTTTTACCCGTTCCTGTACCCGCTTCTACGACCAATTGTGTACTGTCACGAATGGCTTCTTCTACCGCTTCTGCCATATCCAGTTGTGATTGTCGCGGTTGAAAGCCAGGGATCGACTTGCCTAAAGCACCTGTCGGAGAAAAGACCTTTGAAATCATACTAATTCTTCATTGAACATCATCCATGAGATTATGGCAGCTTTAATCCGATGATAAAAGCCCAACTGAATCTCAAATTTCGATGCGATTAATGTGTAATTCACCATTTATGGCTTACAGTGAAGGGATAAGATAGGAATTGGAGCCACTCATGGAAAGAAAAGTCTTATTAACTCACTGTACGGATACACCGGGGTTAATTTCTACAATTACCAACATTTGCTTTAAACATCAGCTAAACATTACGCACAACAATGAATTCGTGGACCACACCAGCGGTCACTTTTTTATGAGAACAGAATTAGAAGGGTACTTTAACGATACAACCCTTCTTGCCGAACTTGAAAATGCCCTTCCGAAAGGTGCAAAGTACACACTCATGGGCTCAGAGAAAAAGAAAATTGTCATTTTAGTCACTAAAGAATCACACTGCCTAGGTGATTTATTAATGAAAAACTTTGATGGCAGTTTGAATGTCGACATCGCCGCTATTATCGGTAATTACGATATATTGGAAAGTCTTTCTGAAAAATTCAATATTCCCTACCATGCGATCAGTCATGAAGGTTTAACTCGTGAACAACATGAAAGCCACGTTATGGAAATGGTCGATCATTATCAGCCTGATTATGTGGTCTTAGCTAAATACATGCGTGTGTTAACACCGACCTTCGTGGAAAACTATAACAACAAAATCATTAATATCCATCACAGCTTCTTACCCGCTTTTATTGGTGCAAAGCCCTATCATCAAGCTTATGAGCGTGGTGTGAAAATCATTGGTGCAACAGCGCATTTTGTCACAAATGATTTGGATGAAGGCCCAATCATACATCAAGAAGTCATCCCTGTTGATCATACCTTCAGCGCTCAAAGCATGGTTCAAGCAGGACGAGATGTAGAGAAAGCCGTGCTCAGTAAAGCATTGCAACGTGTTATTAATGATCATGTCTTCGTCTATGGAAATCGTACCGTCGTATTATAAATAGCCACCAATTGAGCGTTATGTTTGAATATATCTCAAATTAAATAGATAGGATTTAAATATAACGCCCGTTATCCCCATAACAAAAATCACCGAAATAACACAACTCTAACCAATTGATGATAGAGAGTATGTGCAATTTCGCTATGAATGGTTAGACTAATAGATTGACGTATTTATTTCGTAACTATTGGATTATTCATAATGAAACTATTTCGATTCATTGGGCGGATCATCGGTAAGTTTTGGAAACTTATAACATGGATGAGGCGAGCGCTCGCTAACCTATTTTTTATTGCGATTCTCGCATTTATCTACTTTGCAGTCACAACACCCGTTGAAGAACCCCTCGACGTAAAAGAAGGCTCGGCTTTAGTCCTGAATATTACTGGTGATATTGTTGACCAAGCCGGTTATGTTAATCCAACGGATTCTTTCCGTGGTTCCTTATTACGCCAAAAACTGCCTCGTGAAAATGTTCTTTTTGATATTGTTAGCACGATTCGACACGCCGAGAATGATCCAAATATCAAAGGTATTGTACTCGCGCTTCGACACCTTCCTGAAACAAGCTTAACCAAGCTTCGTTATATCGGTAAAGCATTGGGTGAATTCAAAGCCTCGGGGAAAAGCATTTACGCAACTGGTGATTTTTACAATCAAAGCCAATACTATCTCGCGAGTTATGCCGACAAAGTTTTCCTTGCGCCGGACGGCGCTGTCTCATTAAAAGGCTACAGCACTTACAATTTTTACTATAAATCCCTATTAGAAAAGCTGGATGTCACAACACATGTCTTCCGTGTAGGTACGTATAAATCGGCTGTTGAGCCCGTTTTAAGAGATGATATGTCTGATGAGTCTCGTGAATCCGCTGAACGATGGACCAGCCAATTATGGAGTGCATATGTTAATGATGTCGCTCGTAATCGCCAAATCAATCCGGATATCTTAAATCCAACAGAACGTGAAATGCTATCACAGCTAGATTCAGTAAACGGAAGTCTAAGCGAACTGTCTACCCTCTTAGGGTTAGTGGATGAGCTTGCAACACGCCAAGAAATTCGTAAGCAGTTAAGTGACGAATTTGGTAGCGATGGCAAAGATGGTTATAACTACATCAGTTACTACGAATATCAATCATTAGCGCATCAGAAAAACAATGCCGATAGAAGTGCCAATGAAATCGCTGTTATTGTCGCAAAAGGTGCAATTTTAGATGGCGTTCAACCTCGTGGTACTGTCGGTGGCGATTCCACTGCTTCATTATTACGTCAAGCTAAAAACAATCCAAGTATCAAAGCCGTTGTACTGCGTGTCGATAGCCCGGGCGGCAGCGCTCATGCTTCTGAAGTGATCCGTAATGAAATTCTTGCTCTGCGAGAAGCCGGTAAGCCAGTCGTTACCTCTATGTCGAGTTTAGCGGCTTCGGGTGGGTATTGGATTGCAATGAATACGGATCAAATCATAGCTCAACCGACCACACTGACTGGCTCAATTGGTATTTTTGCTGTTTTTAATAGCTATGAAAAAATCATTGATAAATACAACATCACGCTTGATGGTGTCGCCACTTCTCCTATTGCCGGAGATGGCCCCGTAAAAGGCTTATCAGACACCACATCCAAACTATTGCAAATGAACATTGAAAACGGTTATCAACGTTTTATTGGTCATGTAGCAAATGGACGTGAAATGACCATTGAGCAAATTGATAATGTCGCACAAGGTCGAGTATGGACAGGTCAAGATGCCCTCGACCATGGCCTTGTTGATATGCTGGGTGACTTTGATGATGCCGTAACAATGGCAGCGGAGCTTGCTAGCATCGATGATTACTCTTTAAATTGGGTAACCGAGCCATTATCACCAACAGAGCAATTAATTCTTGATATTATCGATCAAGTGAAAGTGAATGTCGGTCTTGATATGACGTCTTACTTACCAAAAGATTTACAACCGCTGGCTAAGAAAATTCAACAAGATGTCATGATGTTAAACAGCCTAAATGATCCAAAGGGACAATATCTGTATTGCTTAAACTGTCAAATTCAGTAACAGGTTCAATACTCATATAACACAAAGGGCTCATATCGAGCCCTTTCTTTTGTCTATTTGTTTCATCATTAAAAGTCGAGCGAAAGCTGCAAACTACTTGGCTTTGATTCAATGCCAACATTAATTCCAATTAATCGTATTCCACGCCCATTTTGACGCTCGATGGCTTCTTGGAGTAGCTGACGATATATCACTTTATCCATCACCTCGTAACGACTCTCCACGGTCGTTTGCTGAAAATCAGAGAACTTGAGTTTGACCCCTAACCTTTTTATGACTTTCTCATTTTCATATTGGGCATAACGTTTCATTAATTCATCAAATAATCGTTCAAGGGCACAAAGACACTCTTCTTCCGTTAATAAGTCTTTTTCAAAGGTTTTTTCAACACCAACGGATTTTCTTTCTCGGTGTACAATCACCTGCCGCTCATCAATCCCATGACACCGCTGCCATAATGAATATCCAAATTTACCAAATCGTTGAATCAACTCTGATTGATTGAATTGTCGAATGTCCTTCCCTGTATGTAAATTCATCTGATCGAGCTTTTTCGATGTCACCTTGCCCACCCCAGGTATTTTTTTCAAATCTAGATCATCAATAAACGCTTGCACATCTATCGGTTTAACGACATAAATTCCATCGGGCTTATTAATGTCAGAGGCTATCTTTGCCAAAAATTTGAGGGGGGCAACACCAGCACTGGCTGTTAATTTCAGCTCAGATTTTATCGACTGCCTAATGTCTTCCGCTATACGAGTAGCTGAACCTTGAAACAAAGGGGAATTCGTGACATCTAAATACGCTTCATCTAATGATAAAGGTTCAATGACCTCGGTATAACGTCGTAAAATTCTATGAATGTCTTTCGATACTGAACGGTACTTTTCCATATTGCCTGAAATCACAGTCAATGTCGGGCACAATTTCATCGCTTGTGCCGTCGACATCGCGGAATGCACGCCATACTGTCGTGCAATGTAATTGCAGGTAGAAATGACACCTCGACGATACTGTGAGCCGCCAATCGCAAGAGGGATATTAGCAAATTCAGGGTTGTCTCTTGTTTCAATCGCAGAATAATAGTGATCAAGATCTATATGGATGATTTTTTTCATAACAACTTTATTGGTAAATATTGATTGATCATCGTTTAATACATCATGATTTTTTATTTTTTTCTGCAATCCACTGTGACATGTACTTAGTACTCGCCATCGTATGGTGTCGCAACATCGAGCCCATAAAGTTCTCTAGTCGATGTGATTCGGTATTAATACCGATTTGAATAAGCCGAGCCACCAGGCTTTTACCTAACCCATCTGCGTCATATTTATCCTCAAGTAATGGTCTGCACTGTTGCTTGGCATCTAACCATACCGTCTCATCTCGATAAAGTGCTACTGCCGCTTGAATAAAAGCCTCATCATTATCAGCCACACAACCAGGCCATTCGATCACATTCTCTGACAACATGCCTTCACTTCCTATCGAGCTCGTAACACTTGGCGTACCGACTTTCATTGCATCCAATAACTTGCCTTTGATTCCAGCACCAAAACGTATTGGAGCTAAACATACTCGCGCTTCTTCAATCACCTCTAATGCATCCTTTGCCCAGCCTTTAATATGGAAGCCTATTTTAGGATTATGAATCGCGGTTGCTTTCGGTGGAGGGTACGACCCATAAATATGTAATTCAGCATCAGGAAGTTGCTTACGAATCGCTGGCCAAATTCGTTGCAGCTGTAATACTGCATCCCAATTCGGGGCATGACGAAAACTGCCGATCGTCATAAAATTCCGGCGATCTTGATAACTCAATGTGGATTCAGGCAGATCATCTTGATCGACCATAAATGGAAGGTGATGTAGAAGATCAGGAGAGATATTGAAGGTATCCGTTAAAAGCGTCATTTCAACATCTGAAATGATCAAAGAGACATCACACCGCAAAATGGCCGCGACTTCTCGCTTAGCGATATCACTGTAAAGGTCTTCTTTCGTCATTTCACGCGAGGCTTTCACCGCTGAATGTCGAGCATTTCTTAAAAACTGTAAATCTTCGGTATCCAATACCTTTATTGCCTGTGGACACTGCTTTTCAACTCTCCAGCCAAATTGCTCTTCCATCATAAAGCGATCAAAAAGCACCAAATCTGGGTTAAGCGACAGAATATACTCATCGAAACTATCACAATTTAACGCGATACTGCGTTGTGTAATCCCATAATCAGACAACTCAATCATATGATCCGTCGGTTGTGACGGTGTCGCAAATTCAACTGACCACCCATTGCGTCGAAATAAACGCATAATAGATAAGATATGGCTACCTGCTGCTGATGAGTTAGGTTCAGGCCATACATAGCCAATAACTAATACTGATCGAATCATTTGTGAATACATCTCTTTGTTATAGTGTGAAGCTGACGAGGTAACTTGATTTAAGTCACTTGATGTTAAAAGCTTTTATCTTAAATACTGTATTTTAAAAAAGGTCGCCGTTAAAAAAGAATAAAACCCCACAAACTCATGATGTTTGTAGGGCTTAGAGAGTAACTGAGAACGATAAATAATTAAATGGCGTTGTGAGAATTCATACTCATCTTATCTTGCTCACTAGCAGAACCGGTGTAGTAATCTTTGAGTAAGGCGGTAAAAAATGTTTTTTCGTTTTCACATTGATGAAAGACATTATCATACGTTAATTCACCACTCGTCACTTGCTCGTTCCAATCTGATGACAACGTTTGCGCATGACCAATATTCGCTTGAATATATCCCCCCATATCAACCAACTTAAAATATTTCGTCGTTAATGCTTCAAAATAAAATAAGTTCGGGCCCACATCATGTTCTTGTTGCTGAGCATAGAAAAACGTCGCACAAGACAATACCTGTAACGCTGACGTATCTATCATATGTTCGTAGGTTGCTGACACCTTTGCATCCATATCGTCGATTTTCTCAGCTTGGTTACTCTCATTCGAGCTCTTCGTTGTGTGAGTTGTCGTTTCATCGCTTTGCTCCGCCTTAGTTGTGTCTTTCGTCTCTGTTGACGGTTGAGAAGAGCACCCTATTAACCCTATGCTCATGAATACTGCTATGATTGCTGTCGGCTTTATCATCAATAACTTCTTCATCATTCCACCTCATTTCACACATCGTACTTTAAAAGTTTATGACATCTTTTCTATCCTTACCGAGTTAAAATTGGAGCATTGGGGCTTCACCGCAGAACAAGAAAAAAATCAATAACCCGATCAAATAGCTGCCGATTAATGATCTAAAATGCATTTTAAAAATAACGCATGGATAAACACCGCTTCTTTTCTGCCTATATGATCGAATATGTTTTATAATCATATTACTTATTCATAAAATATATGAGCCCCATGACCCAACCTTCTCAGAATCAGCCATCTCAGAGTCAATCTCCTCAACATCAGCCACCACAGGATCATTCTTCTCAATCCCCATCTTGCAATACACGCACTCATAATAAAGCGTTGAGTAAGCAGTTGTTTAATTCAACGTGGCCAATGCTGTTTGGGGTGTTATCCCTCATGAGCTTTCAATTGGTAGACAGTGCTTTTATCGGTCAATTAGGCATATTACCGCTGGCGGTTCAAGGGTTTACCGCTCCAATACAGCTTATCATTGTTGGTTTACAGGTAGGATTAGGCATCGCCACTACGACCATCATTTCACGATTACTTGGTGCCGAAAAAATTCAAGAAGCGAAGCAGCATAGTGCATTAATTGTCGTCGGTGGTGGCGTACTCATTGCTGTGATGGGCGTGTTTCTTTATCTGATCAGACATTGGGCTTTGGATTTATTAGGTGCACCAGCAGAGGTCTACCCGATTGTCGATGAGTATTGGATATACTGGTTATTCAGTGCTTGGTCGAGTGCGTTTCTGTATTTCTTGTATAGCATTTGTCGTGCGAATGGAAATACCATGTTGCCAGGGTCGGTCATGGTGATAACCAGTTTATTAAATATGATTTTAGACCCGTTGTTCATCTTTACCTTTGATATGGGATTAAATGGTGCCGCCATCGCGTCTATTGCTGCATTTACCATAGGGACTCTGATCGTAGCACCAAAGATCATTCAGCAAGGGTGGTTAAGCTTTGATTGGAAAGATATTCATATCCCTAAAGTCTTAATTTCTATTTCGCATGTCATGGGTCCTGCCATGACGAGTCAATTGATGCCACCTTTGTCTTCATTACTTGCTACAAAGTTGTTAGCAACCTACGGCCCAGCCCCAGTGGCAGCGTGGGCCATTGGTTCTCGTTATGAGTTCTTTTGTATTGTGACCGTTCTTGCACTGACCATGTCAATGCCTCCCATGGTGGGACGCATGTTAGGTGCTGGGCGCTTCGATGATATAAAGGGAGTCGTTAAAGTCGCCAGTATCTTTATTGTCAGCTCTCAAATTATTATTGCCGCTATTTCTTTTGTTGGTGCGCATTGGTTATCGAATCTCATGTCTAAAGAAGCCGATGTTCAATCCATTTTATCGCTACACTTTGCTATTGTTCCACTCAGCTTAGCGCCCCTGGGGATCTGCATTTTAATGGTATCGCTATCCAACGCAATTGGACGCTCTTATCAAGCTTTGTTACTTTCTATACTGCGTCTCTTTGTCTTCTTTATCCCTTGTTTATGGATAGGCTCTCAGGTCGCTCAGATTCAAGGCTTATTGATTGGTGCAGCTGTGGGTAATACCCTTGCTGGTATCACTGCGTGGATCATGTTCCATTCCCAACTGAATAAATTGAAACGTTGTAATCAAGCTTAAAGTTTTAAAGTTTTAAAGTTTTAAAGTTTTAAAGTTTTAAAGTAGCAAAGGTTCAAAGGATTAAAGATTCAAAAGCTTGAAGCCCAGCCATGCAGCAGAGATACTGAATGTGACGTTAAGAAGGATATTTAATCCTGCCTTTGCAACGTCACCCTGCTGCATTAATAACACCGTATCCATAGAAAATGTTGAAAATGTGGTTAATGCACCCAATAAGCCAAGTCCAATCAATTGACGCCATGGTGCTGAAGAAATTAACTCGTTATTAATCGCGGCAAGTAATATTCCCATAACGAATGAACCTAAAATATTTACCACTAATGTCCCATAAGGAAACCCTTTCCCAAACACTTGCGCGCAGTAATCCGATATCAGATAACGAGAGCATGCACCGATTGCTCCCCCTGCACCGACATAAAGTAATACTACCCATTGATTCATGACGCTTCCTTACTATTTCTCTATTCCAATTGACGGGTTATACATTCCAACTTACAGCTTATCTACTCCAACTTACAGGCAAAGCTTCTTCCCTGCCTCTTCACTTTGCCTCAAATAATGTGCAAAGCTTATCTCTTGTTCGTCTCGAACGATAACAGGAGCTCCCCATATAAAGCCTTGTACATACGATACATTCGATGCCTTTAAAAAGGCAATAATATCTTGATTTTCTGCTCCTTCAACAACTAAATCGATATCGAGTTCATGAGCCAAACTGATCACACTGTTTACAATGGCTACGCATTTTTTACACTCATCAAAGTTTAAGACAAATTCCTTATCAATTTTCAGCATATTTATCGGTAGTTGCGATAAGTGATATAAATTTGCGTAGCCTTGACCAAAGTCATCAAGGGCAACAGTAAATCCTTTCTCTCTCATTAGGTGAAGTTCATCCATGGCTTTAGTCGCATCTATGGGCTTGTACTTCTCCGTAATCTCTATGCAGATATCCTGAGCCGATAATGTGTAATGATCCAAATAATAAAATAAACAATCTAATAATGATTGAGAACCAATTGAGTTAAACGGAACATTGATATGAAGAACCAAATCTGGGTATTCTTCCTTCCATTGAGCCAATCGCTTAAAGGATTTATCGATAAGCCAATCATGATATTGCGTTGCGAGATCATGTGTCACAATGGCGTCTATCAACTTCTGTGATGAAATCTCTGGGGCGGATATATAGCGAACTAATGCCTCAATTCTTACCGGGGTTTCACTATCCACATCAAAAATCGGCTGATAGGCGAGTTCTATACCAGCATCTGATAAAGCCAACTCAATTGCCTCTTTACTTGTATCTGCGCTCGTTTTATCAATTGAATTTAAAAACTCTTGTATTTGTCCCATACACCATCGCCTTCTTAGAATATTGGCACCAGCCAAGTCATATGGTTATAAGTATATGACACTTCATTAAGTTCACTCTCTATATCAGATAATTAGTGTTGTTTCATATTAAAGGGTGATTATTAACATTCTATTAATACATTATTCCTATCACAAAGGTCTTATTAAAATTAATTTAAATTTATTTATATTAATTTGAAATTTTTATTGTTCGTACCCGCTCTTATTTATTGAATCAATTAACGTGAAGAAAAATATAAAGGAATTTATCATGAAAAAACTCGCTTTAACGCTTCTATCGACTTCTATTTTATTTGTATCTTCTCAGTCGATGGCAAGGGATTTCAACTTCGACGGACTTAATTCATTTGAGCAAAGGTTGAATGGTTTTCTATTTAAAAAATCACAAGAAAAGCGTGGTGCTGCAACCTACAAGATAACAGTCACCAACCTGACAAAGGGCCAGCCTTTTTCTCCTGTTGCAGCTATTGCATACGATGGTAAACAGCACGGACCCGCTTTTACATTAGGTGAAAGTGCACCCGTAGGCATTGAGCACATTGCTGAATATGGTAATGCCGCTGACTTATTTAATTCAAGTTTTGTCACTGACAGCGCTCAAGCACCAACGGATATAGAAACTCGCCTACCGGGCCGTACCGCTGAATTTGAACTCGTATTAAATAACTCTCGTAGTACACACTTAGCGCTAGCGGGTATGCTTGGTCGAACTAACGATGGCTTCATCGGTGTCCCTCATTTTGACTTAACGCAACTGCGTTTAAATGAGGAAGTTACAATAGAGTCTCCATCTTATGATGCAGGGACCGAAGATAATGATGAAGCACTAGAAACATTAGCGGCATTGGGTGTGGGTCCTGCTCGTGATGAAAATAGAACGGATAGTGTTGATTACATTACTGTGCATAGCGGTGTTATTTCAAAAGATGCAGGCTTAGCTAATTCACAATTAAATCGTAATGATCGACTACCACTCGGTTCAGCGGCTAGAATAACAATAGAAAGAGTGAATTAATAAAAATAAAATTCACTAACCTTATTAATTTACAATATTAAAACCCGCCCTGTACATTTAAGTTATAATTTAACATGTACAGGGTGAATTTTAATATGAAAATTAAAATTAACGATTTATATATCTACATTTCCCTTTTCACATCATGCTCCCCATTTAACCAACTGTTTTACTTCAAAGTTCCGATGAAATAATTACACTTCCTCTCTCTCAAAGACTAGAATCACTCTCAAAAAAACAACCATTTCAATGAAATAGTTCTTAATATATGTAAAGACATAGACGCCTGATACGCTTAAGTTGATGGTTATATCAAGAATCTTATTTTTTAATCAAAGACTCTTTTTAAACCAAAAAGTGATAAAGAAAAGATGTAAAACATTGGACTCTACAACTTAATGGACTTTAAAGCATGAAGACTCTACCACCCATTTTAATCCCACTAACTCTATTTAGTGCATTTCACGCACACGCTGAAGTCTCACCTAAACAACCGACGTTATCATGGATGGCATCCACTTATACTCTTGAAAATGGGCAAGTTTCCATTCCACTTTCTTGGAATATGTGGTGGGGAACGAACGGTAATAAATGGTATTCGTATCTCAACGGCTCTACGGTCAATGAAGGTTATAGCCTTGTACCCAATGGAAATCAGGCACAATCAGGAAATGAAACCTTGGTGATTACTGCCGCTGGCAGTTATTCTTTACAGATAGCACTTTGTCATAGTGATGAGCAAGGTGAAACATGTACATTATCTGCTGAAAAAGCGATCACTGTTACCGGTGATAGCGGCGAAACTGGTGGTGGCGGCGAAACTGGTGGTGGCGGCGAAACAGAACACTGTGAAGCACTTCTAGAATATTCAGCCGGTTCAACTTACATCACCGGTGATATCGTCTCAAATAATAATGCATTATACCAATGTAACATTGCTGGTTGGTGCTCATCTTCAGCTGCTTGGGCATATGAACCTGGTTCTGGTTCACATTGGGAATCAGCATGGACACGTACTGAGCAGTGCGGCGAAACTGGCGGCGGCGAAACTGGCGGTGAAACTGGCGGCGGCGGCGAAACGACTCCCGAACCAACGGATTTCACGACCGTTCAAACTGACTATTTAAACACTCATGCAATTAGCCCTCTCATCTATGGTTATAATCAAGATCACGAAGTCGTAGGAAGTGATAATAATCTCACTGCACGACGTTTAGGTGGTAATCGCTTAACCGCCTTTAACTGGGAAAATGGCGCATCCAACTCTGGGCATGATAATAACTTCACCAATGACAATCGTATCCCAGGACTAACTGGCGTTCTTTGGAATGATCGTAATACCGCAGGCCAAGTCTACAAAGTGTTTCACCAAGAAAACTTAGATGCCGGTTTAACTTCCATTATTACGGTTCCTATTCAAGGTTTTGTCGCTGCAGATAAAGATGGATCCAATAAAACATTGGCACCTAGCTCTCGCTGGAAAGAAGTCGTTTACGAAAAAGGCAGTTCATTTAGTTTAACCCCTGATCAAAGTGATGATTATGTGTATGTTGATGAGTCGATTCACTTCTTAACTGAAACATTTAGTGACGCTACGACTGAAACAGGCGTAAAGTACATTTCTCTTGGGAACGAGCCGGCTCTTTGGGACAACACGCACGCTTATTCACAACCCGAGCCAATCAGTGCTGCTGATTATGTTCAAAAAGTCATTGCTGCATCGAAAGCCGTTAAAAAAGTTGACCCAAATGTTAACGTTATTGTGGGTGAATTTGCGGGCATCAATATCTATGATCTTGGTAATGCTCCAGATTGGGCATCATTAAGTGAGCAATACGATTGGTTTATCTCTTATCTTCTGGATGAATTGAAACAAGCATCGGATGAAGCGGGATACCGACTGATCGATATTCTTGCGATTCACAATTATCCGCAGCATAAGGTGAATGCAAACGGTGAATTTGATAAAGGTGGAACAGTCGTGAAAAGCAGTACATCCACTGCTGATTATATTCGTCGTGCCAGAATGGATTTCCCAAGAAACATGTGGGATTCAGAGTACATTGAACCAAGCTGGATCACTGATACCAAGATCAATGGCGAAGCTCATAATATTCTAGGTAGACTTCAAACATCCATTGATACCTACTACCCTGGTACAAAAATGATGTTAGGTGAATTTGATTATGGACATGAAACGGATATCTCACACGGAATCGCATTTGCTGACCTATTAGGTGTTTTTGGTCAAAAAGGGGTAGAGATTGCAACGCGCTGGGATCTTGATCCAAATGGCAGTGGCGCTTATACCAATGCCGCTTTCCAATTATATCGAAACTACGATGGCAACAAGTCAACCTTTGGGGATATTGCCGTGCCAAGTCTTTTTGATAATAAAGATAATTCATCGGTTTGGGTATCAAAGCACAGTGATACTGGTCATATTCATGTCATTTTGCTGAATAAATCCATTAATGACACCATTGAATTTGACGTTCCATTACCTAATGAAAGCTATTCTTTAGACAGCTTATATGGTTTTGACTCTGCAAATTCAGCAGTCACTGAAAAAACGTTTGATGGTGACATTAGCGATGGAAAAGTCAGCATCAACATTCCAAAGCTCAGTGCTTACCACTTAATTTTGAAGTAGTACATTTCGGTTAATCGGTAGAATATTCACTCCTAGAAAGGGCATCGTCATGATGCCCTTTTTTATCAATACAATTTAATCTTATCACTCAATAATCTGTACAGATACAACGACAATATCATAGTATACTCTGCTGACACATCAGATAACCTAGCGCCTTCTCATCAACAAGGATTCAATATAATGGAACCTAGCAGAAAATTGCTCGCATCGGACTATGACAAAACCTTTTTCTATAAAACCGCACAGGATAAATTGCCGGCTAATTTAGAAGCGGTAGCTCAATGGCAAAGTGAAAATAACCTGTTTGTGATCAGCACTGGCCGTGATGCAGCAAGTATGCTCCATGAAAGAAAAACACGGCATCTATCCTTTGATTACCTTGTCTCATTAAATGGGTCTTTTATCATTGACCGCCATGAAAATGTTCTCTTCAAAGCTGCCATACCGACACACATTGCAGCTGAGTTAGTCAGCGATCTTCGTATTGAATTCAACGATGAGCTAATCGTGTCTAACGGTTTTGATGGTTGTAATTTAACGAATAAAGAGAAAAGTAAAACAGACTCTGTCGCTAAGGAGATTTTTCAACGTAATTCAACGATCTATTCAAGAAGCATTGAAGAGTCACTCAATTATGATGTCTTTCTGATTGGCTGTTTAACGCAAAACCAAGAACAAGCCACCGCAGTAAAGAAACGAATTATGGATAAATTCGGACGTGACCTTGATGTGTTTATTAATCTAAATTACATCAATGTGGTACCGAAAGGAATTTCCAAAGCCAGCGGGGTGAACACCATTCTATCGCACGAGGAAATATCAAAAAACGATGTTGTGAGTATTGGTGATGATCTCAATGACATTCCAATGATCGAAGAATTTAATGGCTACGCTGTACCAAATGCTCGACCGGAATTAATCGATGCTGCGCAACAAACCGTAGACAGTGTCGCTGAACTCATCAAAATGAAATTACAATAACCTTCCGTACCGATTGATATTCCCTACCTACCGAGAGCAAAATCATACCTAAAATCACATTACCTTGTGATATACGGTATGGTTTCCTACTCTTTCTGATAGGATGAAATTAATAATAATTTTGATCTAACGCACACTTAATATCTGATATCATACGCCTCCCGCGTTCCCACGAGTAGTCAACATTATGGTCAACACACCTCAGCATTCCCCTTATTTAAGTATTCAATACATGCTGACGTCTGGATTAGGGTTCACTCTAATGGCTGTGTGTGTCAAATTGGCTAACTTTGAAGGCATACCTCTTTTTGAAATTATTGCTGTACGTGCCTTTGTTTCTTTAGTGTTAAGCTATCTCACCGTAAAAAGAAAAGGGTTATCTCCTTGGGGAAGTCATTACACCCTTCTCTCTTTGAGAGGTGCGCTGGGTACGGTAGCCTTGGTCGGTGTTTATTACGCGTTAACTGAACTTCCTCTTGCTGTCGCGACGATTATTCATAATACCTCCCCCATTTTAACGTCGGTATTAGCCTTTTTATTTTTAAAAGAAAAGGTCCAATCTTCCACCATTATTAGTATTATTTTTGGCATGATCGGTGTTTTTATTGTCACGAACCCCGATATTATTTTTGTTGCTGCTGAAAGCAACTTATCAACGAATGGTATTCTAGCGGCCATCGGTGCAGCCATTTGTTCTTCTTTCGCATTTATTGTTGTAAAAAAACTCAGTAAAACAGAAGACCCATCGGTGATTGTTCTCTACTTCCCTTTGTTTGCTCTACCAGCATCACTGTTTTTATTAGGGGATGACTTTATTCTCCCTAACCTCTATCAATTAGGGTTATTAATTTTAATCGGGATTTTTACTCAGGTAGGGCAAGTCTATTTAACCAAAGCGATGAAGATTGGTGATGCGAGCAAGACGGTCGCGTACTCTTACGTTCAAATACTCTTTGTGATTATCTTTGGTTATTTAGTTTTTGATGAAGCACCCACCCTATCCATGCTATTAGGCGCATCGCTCATTATTATGGGCGCACTGGTCAATGTCTTCAAAGGTCGATAAGGTTAATTCACCATTTCAGCCCAATCAACCATATTGATTGGGTTCTGCTATCGCAGTCAGCTATTTTGTGTTTCACCTATCCTTATAGAATATTAAGCCTCGCTATATATGCCTACCCAGATATGAACACAAGTACTTAGCCCTCCTTTACAAACTTGTTATCTATTTATATAGCTTGTGACCAACATCCAGTTATTCAACATTAATCACCATACCTGCGTGATCAGAACAAGCTTTTATTCTATCCAGACTTGTCTCTATAATTCATCCATAGCATATTGAAACCGGTTTCAATTTTGGAGGTGTTATGTTTGATTTATCGATTATGGAACGCTATTTGGATTCGTTTCTAGATGGTTTTACCATTACCGCGACCATAAGTATCACATCGATACTTGGTAGCTTCTTAGTTGGTATGCTTGTGATGTTTGCTTGTATCAGCCAGAGTAAAGTACTTTCTAGAGCTGGGTATATCTATATTAATATATTTAGAAATATCCCTTTCATTGTTCAGATTTTCTTTATTTTTTACGGGTTACCAGAGCTTCGCATTTTCATCGATCCATATACAACCGGAGTTTTAGCTCTATCTATTGCGGTAGGTGCATATTGTGCTGATATATTGCGGGCTAGTGTTCAACAAGTGGATAAAGACGTTATTGAAGCAGCAAAGTCATTTGGCTTTTCTCGCTACACCATATACAAAAAAATAGTACTACCTATTGCACTACGAAACTCCATAAAACCATTAGGTTCTATCTTCGTAAACCTTATTTTAACAACGTCCATCTTATCGACTGTAACACTTAATGAACTCACTGGTGCTGCAAAGATTATTGCTGCAGAAACATTTAGGCCATTTGAAGTCTACTTCTTCTTATTACTTTTCTACTGTATTTTAACTTATATATTGTCTCTGCTTATCACTCTAGTACATAAGCATTTAAATAGATTTTCAACGGCTGGGGCTTAAATATGTATAATAACGAATTTGTTCCATACGACATTATTGTCTTATTAGATGGCATTTCTGTTTCATTAAAGGTCTTTTTGATATCCAGCTTATTTGGTGGCTCACTTGGTATTTTATTAGCTTTGAGTCGTTATTATAAACTACCTATATTAAGTCAGATTTCGGTTTTTATAAGTGAGTTTTTAAAAAACTCACCTGTACTTGTTCAACTGTTTTTAATTTATTTTGGTTTACCGATTTTCTTATCAATAGATATGTCAGCCGAGCTGGCAGCTATCATCACATTATCGGGTAATACTGCTGCCTTTATATCCGTCATTATAGTCACTGCAATGGCTGCAATCGATAAAGGACAAATAGAAGCTGCTCGTTCATTTGGTATTTCAGAGTTGACTATTTTAAAGAAAATTATCACTCCGCAAGCTCTTTTGGTCGCTATAGCACCATTAGTAGGTCTAGCTGTAAACCAACTACAAGTAACTTCCTTAGTCTCTGTTATTGGTGTCATGGATATAACTAAAGTTGGAGCAATATTAAATCAACGAACTTGGCAGCCCTTCATTGTCTGGCCAATTATCGGTATGACCTATTTTATCATGTCACTGACAATTTCAAGACTTGGCATGAAATTAGAACAACGATTAAAGAAACATCAAAACTGGTCTCTCGCTTAAGGTAACCTCATGATCTCAATAAATAATGTGCAAAAGTCCTTTGGTAATAATGAAATTCTTAAAGGTGTTTCTCTCAATATCAATAAAGGCGATATCGTTTCCATCTTAGGAGCGAGTGGTTCAGGTAAATCAACTCTTCTTCGTTGTATCAATGGATTAGAAGTCATTAATGGTGGTGATATCACTTATAACAACTGGTCTGTGTCTGAAAAAGATCAGCTGCAAAAAATTAGAAAGTCTGTTTCAACTGTTTTCCAACACTTTAATTTATACCCGCATCTAACGATCATTGAAAATATTATGTTAGCTCCGGTTGAAGTATTAAGTAAAAGTAAAGAAGAAGCCTTAGAAAAAGCGAGACAGTTACTGTCTATCGTTGATTTATCAGATAAGGAAAATGCCTACCCTGCTCAACTGTCGGGTGGTCAAAAACAACGTATTGGTATTTGTCGAGCACTTGCTATGGCGCCAGAATGTTTACTCCTTGATGAAGTTACAAGCGCTCTTGACCCTGAGATGACCTCAGAAGTATTGGATGTATTAGCCGATCTTGCTGATTCTGGTACCACTCTAATTTTCGTAACTCACGAAATTGCGTTTGCTCGAAAAATCTCAAATCGAATTGTCTTTTTAGATGAAGGGAAAGTTCGTGCAGATATGAATAAAGACGATTTTTTCTCTGATGAAGGTGGGAAGAAAGATGAACGAATTAAACGCTTTTTAGACAAAATGGACAGTAAATAATGATTGTTTTATCCAATTCAGAAGCTTGGCCAGGTATTGATGATACAGCCGAAATGCTTAATAGAGGTGACAATGGTTTAGACGCTATCATCACTGGTATTGAAAAGGTTGAAGCGGAGCCACGTATTCGCAGTGTTGGTTTCGGTGGCTGGCCAAATATTCTTGGAGATATGGAATTTGATGGGGCTGTAATGGATGGTGATACTTTACGTACTGGAGCTGTAGGTGCTATTAAAGATCATTATCACGTAACACGCGTTGCCCGTAAAGTCATGGAAGAATTAAACCATGAAATAATTACCGGAGAAGGTGCAACACGATTTGCTTATGAAATGGGTTTTAAATGTTCCAATCCACTCCTAGATGACTCCAAAAATGTCTGGTTTAAAAAGCTTCAAGAGATCACTGGTGAAGACAATCCAGATATGTCTCAAAGGCCATTAGCAGAGCTTAACTCTATGATCATTGACCCTGAGAAAGTTCGTGATACTACGGTTTTTCTTACGAAAGATAGCAATGAAAGTATTTATGCAGCAACGAGTACTTCAGGTTGGGCATGGAAATACCCAGGCCGCTTAGGCGACTCTCCAATTGCAGGAGCTGGTTTTTATGCAGATAGCCGTTATGGTGCTGTAGCCTGTACACACACTGGTGAAATGACCATTAGAGCAAATACATCTTATTCAATCGTAATGGCAATGCGTTTAGGTTATGCCCTTGATGATGCAATCAATATGGCTATCGAAGAATTAAATAGCTTGGAAACTGGATTTTTAGCTGGTGTGGTTATCCATGCTATCGATAAAAATGACAATTACCGTGTTATTAATGTTGGTTGTGAAGAAGATATTAAATACTGGGTTTATAAAACTGGGATGACCAAACCAGAACAAAAAATAGCAGAAAGACGTTAAAGCTTACTCTACAACGGAGAAACACAATGAAATTTAAAGCACTTGTTGCAACGGTATTAGCTAGTGCCCTTTCACTAGCTTCAACCGCTACCTTAGCAGGAAAACTTGAAGATATCCGCGAACGCGGTTATATCAAAGTGGGTGTATCACTTGGTGGTGAACCTATTGGCTTCCGTAACCAAAAAAATCAACCAGTAGGGTATGATGTAGATCTTGCCAAACGCCTTGCTGAAAAGTTAGGTGTAGAAGCTCGCTTTACTGACGTCCATGGTGATGCTCGTGTATCCATGCTTTACTCTGATCAATTAGATGCTGTTATTGGTAATATGTCAGCAACTTTAGAACGTGCTAAATCAGTTAACTTCACTATTCCTTATGCTCGTGCTGGCTTACGTATTATTCACCAAAAAGATCTAGATATTAATTCTTTAGATGATCTCGCAGGTAAACGTATTGCTGTTGGCCGTGGTTCAACTGGCGAAACTTTCCTTAAACGTGTGGCCCCAAAAGCAGAACTAGTATACACAGATAATTTCGCACCTGACGGTGTTTTACTTCTAAGACAAGGCCGTGTTGATGCTGGCATTGAAGATAGCTCTTTAATCGATTATCTTGCAACAAACAATCCAAACTTAGAAACACTTCCTGGTCTTCACTCTAACGATCCAATTGCTATTGGTGTTCGTAAAGGCGATCAAGAGTATCTACGTTGGATGGATATGTTTGTATCTGAATACATCAATTCTGGTGCCTATGAAGCCTCTTACAAAAAATGGTGGGGCGAAAATGCTAACCCACCAAAGCTAAATGGTATTTGGTAATAATTTAATTTCTCCAAATAAAGGCTCCTTAAGGAGCCTTTATTTTCGGTTACACTATAACCTTACAAAAATAGCTAAGGTACCTAACTTATAAGGTTGAAGCATGTTTAAAAGTAAAACTGTTACTGTTGAAGTCTGTATTGATAATATAGAATCACTACACACTGCGATTAAAGCAAACGCGAATAGAATCGAATTATGTAGCGCATTAGCATTAGGTGGCCTAACTCCCTCTTTAGGGTTAATCAAAAAAGCCTTAGCTCTATCAACTATCCCAATTTATATAATGATTCGTCCTCGTGCAGGTGACTTCGTGTTTAATGAAGAAGAAATATCCCTGATGGAAGAAGAAATTGCTTACTATAGAAACTTGGGGGCAGCCGGTGTAGTTATTGGTGCATTAAACACTAATGCAACTATAAATGAAAACGCATTATCACGCTGGGTCAACGCCGCTGGAAAAATGGGTGTAACATTTCATCGAGCTTTTGATTTAGTCACTGAACCGAAAGATGCTTTGGATATTCTAATAAAATACAATATCGATCGAGTACTTACATCAGGGCAACAATCAACCGCTTTACATGGCATTAAACTAATCAAAGAAATGGTAGACTATTCCTCAGGAAGAGTGTCCATTATGGCTGGTTCCGGTGTCAATATAGAAAACGCAAAAGAATTAATTGAATCTGGCATTCATGAGATTCACCTTTCTGGTAAAACATTGCGCCCTTCAAAAATGAAAAAAAATGATTCAAACGTATCAATGGGATCTGATAGTACAGAAGATTATGTAAATGTGACTAGTTATCAAAAAATTCACGATATAACAAAGATTTTGCGTGAGGCATAAAATAAACACAATGACTAAAACAGTACCAACACTACAAGATGTCGCAAATAAAGCTGGCGTATCAAAAGCAGTTGCCTCAAGAGCATTATCATCAGAAAAAAAACCTATTTCTGCCGCTAAAAAAGTCCTAGTCCTGAAAGCAGCGGAAGAGATTGGGTATGTTGCTAATCCCTTTGCAAAAAGCTTAAATTCTAACACCACTGGTTTAGTTGCAATTGTTGTTAACCATATTAATGATATTAGTGATTTAGAGTTATTTGATAGTTTATTGGAAGGGTTACAAAAGATAGGCAAGCTTCCCGTTTTTATTCGTTTAAAGTCAGAAGATGATATTAAAAGAATAACAAATAATTCTTTTGTGCATCGAGTTGATGCTGCTTTAATTTTCTCGGACTTACTTAAGCCAGAAAAGATGAGTAAATTATTTCATACTCCAATGGTTATTAACCTTAATGGACAAAATTGGCCTAATACGTGGTCATTACTCATCGATGAAGAGCAAGGTATCAAAGATGCTATCGGTTATGCTGCAAGTAAGGGTATTTCTCATGCTGTATTGATCGGGGGACGAGAAAATTCAGCGATTGAAGCACTACGTATTGGATATTACCAAAAGTACTTTAAACTAAACAAGATCACTGTTGTCGACTTCTATCATTGTGATTATTCTTATACCAAAGCTAAATCTGTTCCAATCCAATGGGATAGCCTCCCTGAGAAATGTGCTATTTTTTGTACTTCTGATTCTATGGCAATGGCCATTGTAGATACTTTCATAACTAAAAAAGATACCCCTATGATTATTGGGTTTGATAATACTCTTTTTTCACATTTTGGTGCTTACCAATTTCCGAGTATTGGCTACTCGACGCCTAAATTAATCGAAATTTTAATTAATGTCCTAACAAATACCCATACATCTAAGCATCAAGGCATATTGAAAATATCAAATAATTTTGTTATTTAAATATAATAACTGATTACCCCCCTACTTATTAAAATAATATAAGCATTTCTAATCTAGGAAGCTATCTTTCTATAATTTCTTTAGCTCTCATAAGAATAATAGTGCTCCTATCGTGACCTTCATTAAGTGTCGAACGACATACTTTCAAGCTATTAAACAAAAATATAATCGACTTCAATAGGACAACTCTCGGTTTCGTTAGGTTGTTATCCTCTCTCCTTTCAACGGCTATAGTACTAACTCAATAACCTCAAAGTATCAAACCTCTCGCCAATCGAGAGGTTTGATACTGATAAATAATCCCCTGCCCTTCCATTTTTTAATATACACCTGAAGACCTAAAGAAATAGTCTTTTAAGCTATTGGTTTTTAGAGCATTGATTCTTTGAACTATTCACTATTTACACTATTAGCGCTTTACACTACTGACTCTTTAATCTTGTGTTGAAGTGTTTATAAATGTAATCATTATCGAACCCATCCACATTTTGGCTTGAGAAAATAAGGGGAATTGTACCTTGAGCAAGCGCTTTCTTTTGGGCTTCCACACAGATATTATTCATTAAAGCCATCCCTGCAATGCTTGAGAATGCGCCTGTGACCTTATTATTGACTTGACATAAACCATCGCCCGCAGGCACTTGGTTATCAAGCACAATATCAACGATGTCCATTAGTTTCTTACCTGAATGATGTCGACTAGGATACCTTGATGATTGCTCTACAGATGTAATCGCTATAACACTGTGCCCTTCTTTCTTTGCTCTTTGTGCAAATTCTATAGGCAGCGCATTTCGCCCTGAATTTGATACCACGACAATCACATCTCCTTGATTGATCGACTGATCATCCCACAATATATCCGCAAGTCCCGGCAACTTTTCCATTGCAGAGCCACGAAGTGCACCATCACTAGTGAGCACCGTAGAATCCAAGATGGCATTAATGTTCCCAAGCCCCCCAGCACGAATAAAACCTTCTAACCCCACCATATGTGAATGACCGGTTCCAAGTACCTGAATCATCTTGTCATCAATGATGGCTTGCGCAAATAAATCGATCACGTGATTCATTGCATTGGTATTCCCTTCTTCTAACTTTGTTAATGAAGCTTTAAGTAATTCAAAATATTCCGACATGGTTTTCTCCGTGTTTAGGTAAATCCCAACTCTGGCTCTATATATAATGCTCAATGGCACAGCTATTCTCGGACTGGGTAATCTTGGAGCATTAGCTTCAAAGCCAGTGATGGAAGGGAAAGCTCTTTTATTCAAACGATTCGCTAATATCGATTCCTTTGATATAGAGGTCACGCATGACACAAACGAACAATTCATACAGACGGTCCAATCAATCGCCAATTCTTTTGGGGGCATCAATTTAGAAGACATTAAGGCCCCTGATTGTTTTGAAATAGAAAAAGCTCTGATCGAAGCTTGTGATGTTCCTATCTTTCATGATGATCAGCATGGTACAGCCATCGTCACTGCCGCTGGTATATTGAATGCATTAGAACTTCAAAATAAAGAAATCGGCACTGCTAAAGTGGTATGTTTGGGTGCTGGCGCAGCAGCGATTGCTTGCATGGAATTATTAATAAAGTGTGGTGCCATGCGAGAAAATATTTATATGCTGGATCGTAAAGGTGTCATTCATACTCGACGAGATGACATCAATGAATATAAGCAACTTTTTGCCAACAATACAGATAAAAGAACCCTTCAAGATGCTATCGCTGGAGCGGATGTTTTTCTTGGCGTTTCAGGACCAAACCTGCTGTCAGCAGATGATATTGAATTAATGTCTGAAAACCCAATTATTTTTGCTTGTTCGAATCCAGATCCTGAAATCTCACCTGAACTGGCGCATAAAACGCGTAGTGACATCATCATGGGAACAGGTCGCAGTGATTATCCGAATCAGGTTAATAATGTCTTATGCTTCCCATTCTTATTTAACCTGAACTCGGGATAAGAAAAAATGAACTAAAAGCTGGTTTAGCGATCAGATCTTTCGACCAAGAAGGACTCATCACTAAGGAACCAGCTATGCATAAAATAGTAGACTTATTTTGTCATGTCGATGACTTTTGTAAGGCTTTTATGCCTCAATGGCAAAAACTTCAGATTGAAAATGGTGAGAGGAAACGAAATCGCAAAGGCCGCATGTCGGAAAGTGAAATCATGACCATTATTATTGCCTTTCATATGTCCCATCACCGTGACTTTAAGAATTTTTATCTGGGATTAATCTGTCGATATTATAGAAATGACTTTCCTGCTTTACTCAGCTATACGCGCTTTCTGGAAGTGATGCCATCAGTACTTATTCCTTTAAGCTCTTTCTTTACTCACGTGAAGGGAGAGCCGACAGGTATTGAGTTCATTGATTCTACGAGTATTAAAGTGTGTCATAACTTGCGCATACCACGGCACAAGGTTTTCAAGGGAACGGCAGCAAGAGGGAAAGGCACAATGGGTTGGTTTTATGGTTTCAAGCTTCACATCATTACGAATCATCTTGGCGATATCGTTGCAGCAAAACTGACGCCGGCAAATACCGATGACAGAAAACCAGTACGTGAATTATCTAAAGGGTTAATCGATAGGCTTTATGCAGATAAAGGCTATATAAGCAAAGCCTTAACTGAAGACTTAAAATCTGATGGTATTACTCTCATCACGACTCATAAGAAAAACATAAAACCAAAGGTATTAGCAGCTTGGGACAGAGCGATGTTGTCAAAAAGGTTCATTATTGAGACTATCAATGACCAACTGAAAAACATCTCTCAAATTGAACATTCTCGGCATAGAAGCCTGCATGGGTTCATGTTGAACTTGCTTGGCGGCCTAATTGCTTACTGTTTAAAACCAGAAAAACCATCACTTAATATCTCAAGCACTGAAAAGACGGGGCTGATGGCAATGTCTTAAACCGATCTCAGGTTAATTAAATTCGCTTTTCTATCAATAATCCCTGCATTTAATCCTGTAAATTTTCTCACAGAACTCAAATTGCTCTTGAAGCAATAAGAGAAAGTAATTCTATTTCCTAGCGAAAATGAAAACAACGTTCTTTCGAAAAAGACCTTTATATTCTGTTAAATTAAAAATTCTCAATACCATTTATGGTACTCTGTAAAGCTACAATATCTATCTCACCTCCATAAACATCATAAGTAATACCACCCTGCCTATGACCCAACAACGCAGCCACAAAAGCCATTTCAGTGCCTTGATTCTTCAAGCGATTAAGAATGTATGTCTGAAATGATACATACCCTTCCCTTCAAACTGAGAGCCGTATTCTTTCGAGAACCATTCTGAAATATAAGACGAATACCCCCCTTTCTGGCTAAAAGTTAACTCTGGGAATATATGACCTGTTCGGGAAGCTTGTGCATACTCCACAAAACCTAATTTAATCAGTCGATGATGAATAGGAATAAGGCATTTAGCCGAAGCATTTTTTACTCGTTGATTACCATAAGTATCATTAACCTCAATCACCCATATACCTTCAACCAGCTTTATGTTTTCACTATGTAGCTGTGCTGCTTCATTTGGTCGCATGCCTGTATGTAGACACAATAGCGGTATCCAGTATTTAGAATGTTGCTCTTGTTTGGTTTTTTGATTCTTAGGTATATGTTTTTTCTTAAATAAAGGTGTATTTAAGATGGCTTTAATCTCTTTATCCGTAAGGGTTCACGTTGTTTCTGTTAGCTCGATATTCAGGTGGTGATCAGAGCTTACAAAATGAGAGCATTGACGTCGAATATCAAACTCTAGTTGTAGTGCGAGTAGCTTTGCGGTTTCAGAGGTGATTTTGCCTAATGATTTTTTGAACTCGGATTTGTTGCTAAAGAGTTCTCGATGAGGTTTAGGGATTTGGAGTCGAAACTGCCAATAACCAGTTTTGGATAGCGTCAAATATCTCATGTTAGTACCAGATCTTAGTACCACATTCCGTTTTTAAGGGGATTTTACGTGTTTATTAGGTTTAACACTTTGATATTTAAAGAAGATATTTGGATTGGGTGGGGACCCAGCCACATCCCGGCACACGAATCATCCGCTGCGGCTGCTTCCTTCCGGATCTGACCGAGTTCACGAACTATCGTTGCGGGAGGACCAAGCCCCCATAGGTGACTTTGAAACTGTCTTTTTAGAAAAGTCAGTGTCTTTCAAAGTTGAAACGATTATTCCTTATCCTTAGATCGAATGCAAGCGTAGAGTATCAATTATCCCTTTCTTTATACTTGAATGATTATTTTTAAAACAACTTTCACGTTCTATCGTTACTGTCTTTAAATTTTTTCGCCATTAGCGATGCACTTTAGGATGTAATCGGTCATCCAAGCAACGCCAAGTAACGAAAGCCAAACAACAAAAATAGTATTGTTCACCTCAACAGTGGGTAACGCGATTAATGTTACAAATGCAAACGTAGGCAAAGCCCAATACACCACCGAGCCAAGTGAGTAGCTTTTGTGTGCATAAAATAAGCAGATTCCCATAACAAACAACGTCGACAGCAACGCTGTCTCTTGCTCAAAGCCAAGGAACCACAATACCGGAATCAGCGTACCAGTCGACCATAATCGTGGAGAGTGAGAAGACCAATGATAGCTCCCCCACCAGAAGCCTATTACGCTCATACTTTGTATCACAGTCGCCAACGCACTCCCTTCTAAGACATGGGTTAGCTGGCCAATGACCACGCCTGCAATTAATGTGAAGGTGATGCTTAAGACACTCCAAACAGTCAGATTACTGCTGTATTGAGAGAAGATGATGGATAAAATAGGTAATATAAGCAATAACATCAACGACAAGTCAATCGGCTGATAAGTCATCGCGATGCCATAGACCAAAGCACACCCGAGTGTCATCATATTAGAGGGTTTTAAAGAAGCGGTTGCCCAAAGAACCGGAGCTGCAACAATGATAGGTAGCATCTCACCATCCACTTGAGGTAGTAACTTCGTAGATAATGTCACCATAAAGGTGGCAATAATAAATAAAATAGCCGCCAGTAGCATGATACGTCCTTGTGTGATAAATTTTTTCCTTTACTTTAAAGCAAACATTAAGGGGCACCAACTAACATATCTAGTAATACTCATTAACATTGTAAGAAAATGTGATTAACAACTCATCCTCTCTCGTTTTATTCTCTTTTAATCTATTTTTCACCTTGCACAACAACTCATCCGACCACTACAATTAGAGCTGTCCATGATTGATGAAACTGAGGGAAATATGAGTAAGGCATTAGACGAACTCTTAACGATATTAAAACTAGAACGTTTAGAAGAAGGGCTATTTTGTGGAGAAAGTGAAAATTTGGGCTTTCCTCAAGTGTACGGAGGCCAGGTTATTGGGCAGGCGCTCTCAGCGGCTCATCATACTGTCGAAACCCACCTTACGGCTAATTCATTCCATAGCTACTTTTTGCTCCCTGGTGATTGCAATAAGCCAATTATCTACGATGTAGAAAACTTAAGAGATGGAAAGAGCTTCAGTACTCGACGTGTGAAGGCAATACAGAATGGCCGCCCTATTTTTTATCTGACGGTATCATACCATGGTGAATCTCCTGGTTTAGAGCACCAAAAAACAATGCCACACACACCCACAGAAGATCAACTCCTCTCGCAAACTGACCTCGCTAATCAAATCGCTGATTTACTGCCTCCAGCGGCCAAGGAAGCGTTTTGTGTAGAAAGACCCATCATTACTAAACCGGTGACGGTAGTCAATCCATTAAAGCCACATAAGACAGAGGCTACTCAATATCTTTGGATAAAGGCGAATGGAACATTACCTTCCGATTCTCTCGTCCATCAGTATGTTTTAGCTTATGCGTCAGATTGGGGATTTTTGCCTACCGCTTTACAGCCTCATGGCATTTCTTTTATGAATCCAGGCTTACAAATTGCCACCGTTGACCATTCAATGTGGTTTCATCGAGAATTTGATATGAATGACTGGCTTCTGTACGCGATAGAAAGCCCAATTGCTCATAATTCGAGAGGGTTTGTTCGTGGTGAAATATATAATCAGGAGGGTTTATTAGTCGCTTCTAGCGCTCAAGAAGGGGTATTAAGAAAGCGATAATTATATAAATTACCCCCCCATATTTTGTTTATAAAACATAAAGTATTTTATCGAGTTTAAATATTTAAAATAACAACTATAAATAAGATGAAATAATGAGATCTAAGTCCATTAATTTTCATTGAAAATTAATTTTTAGTGATTGTATTTCAATGTAATAAAGGGATATAGTAACCGAACAGTAAACAAACTAGCTATTGAGAGAGTAATATGGATGTAACAGCTCAAGAAAAGCAGGAAGCTTCTAGTTCGGTTTCTATCGAATCCTTGTACATGAGAGAGCTTGCTCGATACCCGTTGCTTAAAGCAAAAGAAGAGCACGCTGTAGCAGTCGAAGTCAAAAGTGGCAGCAAAGCCGCTCGTCAGAAGATGATTAATTCTAATCTACGCCTTGTTGTTAATGTGGCTAAAAAGCATTTAGGCCGTGGCCTAGACTTTTCTGACTTAGTTAACGAAGGCAACATTGGTCTGATTCATGCTGTTGAGAAATTTGAGCCTGATTTAGGTTATCGTTTTTCAACCTACGCTATGTGGTGGATTAAACAATCTATCGATCGTGCAATAATGAACCAAGCTCGTACGATTCGCATCCCTGTACACAAAGTGAAAGAAATTCGTCAATGTTATAACGCAATGACTGAGCTCAGAAAAGAAGGTGTGAAGGATCCTACACCTGAATTGATCGCGAAGAAGTTGGGTATTGAAACAAACAAAGTTGCTGAAATGCTGCGTTTAAATGAGGATTCTATCTCGTTAAATCACAGTTGGGGCAATTCTGAGAATGAAGCCTCTGAGCTACTTCAGACGATTCATGATGAAGATATTTTTGATCATCCAGAAAATTCAATGATGACAAAGAATCTTCACTCTGCACTCAATAGCATTGTGACTGAACTCCCTGAGAAGCACCGTAATATTATCAATTTACGCTATGGCTTGAATGACGGCGAACCACAAACTCTTGGTTACGTTGCTGAAATGCTCGGAATCAGTCGTGAACGTGTTAGACAAATTCAAAACCAAACACTGAATACATTAAAAGATAAATTGCGTAAGCAAAGTATCGATAAAGAAAGTTTAGCTGAAGTGTAATAGAGTATCGCACAGCATTACATTTAATAAAAAAGCAAACCCTATCAGGTTTGCTTTTTTTTGTTTTAGATATACTTAGTTTACGCCAGTATCATACTGCTACGTACTAACACTCTTATAATAAATGTTTATTTTGCTTGCTTAGCTTCAAATGCCGCTAATTGCTCTGGTGTTGCTGGTTGTTGATGGTTCTCTTTCCACTCGTTATACGTCATGCCATAAACACGCTCTCTCGCATCATCCATATCAAGCTCAACACCTAAGCTATCCGCTTCTGCCTTGTACCATTTACTAAAACAATTACGACAAAATCCAGCAAGGATCATTAGATCTATATTTTGTACTTCTTTATTATCATCAAGATGAGCTAATAAACGACGAAATGCTGCTGCATCTAACTTATCTTGTTGCTCTTGGCTAAGTGTTTGATGTTTGAATGCCGCTGCCGTTTTATTTTCTGAGATATTATTTTCTTTTTTAATTACTGTCATAAGTAGCTCCTTTTCGCTCAATAAAAAACCCAGTCATTAACTGGGTTTTTTATATTTAATAAGTAAGATTAAATAATCAATGAATATTATTCAATACCTACAATTAACCATGGTGCATTTGGTAACATGAGATCACGCTCTAAATGCCATACATCTTTAATATCTTCTTCTACACTTTCAACCGTATCACGGTAGCGACCACTGAACTGAATACTCAGCTCTGCTGTCGTTCTATTATGATTGGCGCGTACGATTTCAGCATCAACAAACATGACTTCCGTATGTTGCTGACCATCAAGTGTTGCTCGTTCTTTCGATAATTCATTGAAAATTTCAGGGGAAACATATTCCTGAATTTTATCCAATTCATTCTCATTCCAAGCTGATTGAATCGTTTTATAGTGCTCGCGAGAGCCGCTAATAAATGCAGTTTGGTCAAAGCCTGGTGGGTAGTTATGCGGAACATCACTTGCCATGCTCGCACTACCAAAGCCACCGCTAACCGGTGCATTCGTGTTATCTGTCGCTTGTTTAAACTGAGCATGTTGTGGCTTATCAAAGCTTGGTGCCTCTGTGGGCGCTTGTGCACCGAAAGCGGGTTTTTGATTACCCGGATTCATACGACTTTGATTCATACTGCCCTGCTTCGATGCAAGCACTTTACGTAAGATTTTGAAACCAATAAAGGCAATCAATGCCATGATTAAAATATCCATAAATTGCATGCCTTCAAAAGCCCCGCCAGCAAATAAAGCTGCCAGTAGGCCACCCGCTAGAAGACCACCTAATAAGCCTCCCATTAAGCCTTTTTTAGAGCTTTGACCCGCCGGTGAACCCTTTTGAATTGTACTGGTATCTTGTGGTTTACTCTTTGGAGCTGGCGCTGTTTTAAAGCTTTTACCAAAAGATTTACCACCACCAAATTTTTTAGCTTCCGTAACTGGCGACATCACAACAGCCACCATGAGTAGAGCAACGAATGAGAATAATCGCTTCATATATATCCTTTTACTGTACAGAGTATGTGTAAGTTACTGACAGGATAGCGTGTCATCCCTTATAAAGAAATATCTAGTAACAAAAACATGAGCTAGGATGTAACAAAATGTTAAATACTGGCTATTTTGCCTAAAGAATCGGCGGTGCATCGATAGAGCATGCACTATCCCACTCGAGAACAAGCTCATTACTTCCTACTAGTGGTGCACTTGATAAAGACCACGGTTCTATCACCTGACAAGTATACCCATCCAGATTATCTAATAAAGGCGTCCCTTCTGGAATCAAGCATTTTGATAAACCTGCTAAACGATTTAACCCAACGGTCGTTTCAAGTGTCGAGCCAATGATCGGCTGTATACCCATCTTTTGAATACGAGCAATCAACTCCGAGGTTTGTGAAATGGAGCCGATTAACATTGGTTTAACAACAATGGCTTTAACCCCCGTAAAATCCTTCAAAGGCAAATCATGAATCGTCATATGATTTTGATACATGAGCTGATAAAAGGTTTCATCCCACGCGACAGGCAATCCGGTATCAATAGCAAAGGATAAGCTTTCTTCTGGCGTTTGACAGGGGTCTAAAATGAATTGAATTTTTTCACGCATGGTCGGCGTTAATGTATTAGCAAATGCTTTCGCTTGTACCAGCGTCCATTGCTTTTTACCGATTAATCTCAGTTTTGTATTCGTACATAACTTAATGATTTCTTTTATCTTAACCGCATCTTTTTCGATATGCTGCTCACCTAATGTATAGGTTAACACATCCGGACTATAACTGAGCAAGGACAACTCAAAGTGGTCATGATACTTAATGGCTGGGCGTAATCCTTCAATGTACTGACATGGTAACGCTTCATCAAGATCCGCCAGCGCGGTCGAAAATCCAAACGCAACGGAAGGTGACAACGCATCGACGTTCACACTTTCACCTCGTAACCATAAGTACGCAGCATCGATAACTTGATGCTTCGCTTGAGGTAAGTTTTCCACACTCAGGTGAGGTAATGGTGCAATTTCACTGCGTGCCACTTTAGAGCCATCTTTGAGCTCAATAATTAGACCTGATCGATATTGATGTTCAACACCACCTAAATACTGCTTTGGTAACATTTGGAGATTATATGAGTAAAGCTTAACTGATTTCATTCGTACATCCTTATCCTATAACATTTTGTTAATGCTATTATTCGTTACAACATTCCTTTCTCATTATTAACATTAAGGTAAATTGCCGAACCAAATGTAAAGATTTCGTTAAATTACTGTGATTATGACTCAAGTTATACCCACTAGTTCCTTCTTTTGGTCAATAAACCGTCTGATTTTTTCACCTATCTTGTTTTTGTTAATTAAGTGTTTCTTAATAGGTGGTTTTTAGGTAACTTAGAGAAATACGTCATCTTAGATAAACAAGGAAGTCATCTATGAAATCAATTGGGATGTCCACGAAATTAAATGATGTCTGTTATGATATCCGCGGGCCAGTACTCAAACACGCAAAGAGGATGGAGGAAGAAGGTCATAAGATCTTAAAACTCAACATTGGTAATCCTGCTCCCTTTGGATTTGATGCCCCAGATGAAATTTTAGTTGATTTAATTCGTAACCTACCGACCTCCCAAGGGTATGGAGACTCCAAAGGATTATATTCAGCTCGTAAAGCGATCATGCAACATTATCAACGTAAAGGGTTAAGATCGCTCGGTGTAGAGGATATTTACATTGGTAATGGTGTATCCGAACTCATTGTTATGGCGATGCAAGCTCTCTTAAATAATGGTGATGAATTACTGGTCCCTGCTCCCGATTATCCATTATGGACAGCCGCAGTCTCACTCTCTGGTGGTAACCCTGTTCATTATCTCTGTGATGAAGAATCCGATTGGTATCCTGATTTAGATGACATCAAAAGAAAGATCACGCCGAATACGCGCGGTATTGTCTTAATTAACCCGAATAACCCAACAGGGGCGGTGTACAGCCGAGAGTTTCTATTAGAAGTCATTGAGATTGCTAGACAACATAACTTGATTATTTTTGCCGACGAAATCTACGACAAAATTCTTTATGACGGTGCAGTACATACCTCCATTGCAACGTTGTCTGATGATGTTCTTACTGTCACATTTAATGGATTATCTAAAGCGTATCGTATCTGTGGTTTCCGAGTTGGATGGATGTTTTTATCGGGTCCTCAACACCATGCCAGTGGTTATATTTCTGGCCTGGAAATGTTAGCTTCAATGCGCTTATGTGCCAATGTACCAATGCAGCATGCGATTCAAACCGCACTGGGTGGGTATCAAAGTATTAATGAGTTAATTCTACCTGGTGGGCGATTACTCGAGCAAAGGGATCGCGCATGGGAGCTGATTAACCAAGTCCCTGGCGTATCCTGTGTCAAACCCAAAGGGGCTATGTATTTATTCCCGAAGATTGACACTAAAATGTACAATATCCATGACGATCAAAAAATGGTACTGGACTTCCTGAAACAAGAAAAAGTCCTATTGGTCCAAGGGTCGGGCTTTAATTGGCCGAAACCTGACCACTTCCGTATCGTGACTTTACCCCGCGTAGAAGATCTTGAAAATGCCATCGGACGCTTTGAAAGGTTTTTGCATAACTATCGTCAGTAATTGTTTATAGTTCAATATGTCAGAAGGCATGTGTCTTCTGACTATATACTGAATACCTTATACTGAATACCTTTAATAAATTCCCAGTAAAATTCGTAATCCTATCCCCTTCCCCTCTATTATTTATTTGCACCATAATAAAGGGAAATATCATGTCAAGTAGTCACTTCTTTGCACATCTTGCTCGAATGAATCTCATTCAACGATGGCCTTTAATGCGATCCGTTGCGAGTGAAAATATTGCCGAGCACAGCTTGCAAGTTGCGTTTATAGCGCACGCTCTCGCGATTATTAAAAACAAGCTGTACGGAGGAAAGGTCAATCCAGAAAGAATTGCCCTGCTGTCGATGTATCATGATTCTAGCGAAGTACTGACTGGCGATCTTCCTAACCCAATCAAGTATGACAATGAAGAAATTACAAAAGAATATAAGAAAATTGAAATTGCGGCTGAAAATAAACTCTTAGATATGTTGCCCCCCGAGTTCAGAGAGGACTTCGCCCCGTTTGTTCTATCTGAAAATGCGTCCTCAGAAGAGGCCAATATTGTTAAGCAAGCTGACATTCTCTGTGCCTACCTCAAATGTCTTGAGGAACTTAAAGCCGGAAACCAAGAATTTAAACACCCGAAGGTCAGACAAGAGGAAGCAATGGAAGAACGTAAAACGCCTGAAATGGCCTATTTCCTTGACGTTTTTGCTCCTAGTTTCGGGCTTCCGCTGGATGAAATAAGTTAATGTCTGAACCGGCATAGATAAACAGAAATGAGCGCTTATTTATTATTCTTTAAATAATGCGCTTCAAATACGCCTTCCGGCATACGATCAATTTGGAATTGAATCATATTATTGAAAGCCGTTAATAAAGATGTAAAGTCTTTCTCTGGTTCAAGTTGATTCAAAAGATGATAACCCGCCTCGACCGTCGACAATGCATTATCTGTTGGCGCTTTACGAATCGTATAAGCCCCTTTCAAGTTAGTTGGCAATGAGACACAAGGGATATCATGCAAGTTCGTTGATAGCTGCCATATTTTATACGCTTTTTTCCATGTACCATCCAATAATATAATGCGGATGTTTTGACCTTTTTGAACATTATTTTTTACATGCTCAAACGTGTAAGCGGTCTCCGATGGATACAATATATAATACTGATAGCTTTCATTATTAAGCCAGTCATTTAAACTCGAGTCGTGTGTGAAGTTTTCTCCGACCAAAATGTCACAACGCGACAATGATAATGATAAAATACGCGCGGTACCGAGTGGTTGTTTTTGCTCTGAGCTATGTTGTAAAACCACCAATTCAACATGGTTATCCAGCTCTTCAATCCAACAACAAATACAGGCTTTTCGTGCTTTGCCACATTGCGTACAATATCGAAGCATTGAATGACGAGAATCCATACTAGCTTGAGACATCTACCATGCTCCCTTTACCGATTATTATAACGTGCGTTCTTTGTGTTCTTCTACAATTTGAGCCCTTTCGTTCCTTTATGGTCTGGAGCGAAAGTGACATAAAAAGTGGCGATTATTGGAGAATTATAACAGGGAACTTCACACATACGAACACAATACATCTGATAATGAACCTAATCGGTCTTGTCGTTATTCAATTTATTTTTCAGCCACCAACGCGTACATTGAGCTTATTATTGATTGGCCTATCAACGGCTGTTGGTCTCGCTAATTTAATGACGGATATGGTGTATTACTCCGGCTTATCTGGTGTTCTGCATGGGCTATTTATCTATTGTGCCTTAATGGAAGCATTGAATAAACGTAAAAGCAGCTGGTTACTGGTCACTGGCATTATATTAAAAGTAGGATGGGAAAATACACTTGGTTCAACCGAATCTACTGCTCAATTGATTGGAGCGAGAGTGGCTGTCGAAGCGCATTTATTTGGTTTACTCAGCGGCCTCTTTATCGCTCTTTTCTTTTTCTATTCGAACAGCTCATTAAAAAAAGTAGACCATTAAACAACAGCCTGACCTATTGTATTAATCCTCTATGATTCCCTAGTTTCATCGCTTGAATCGATACCGTACGCAGGGCGAAGAAAGTTTCACTTTTATGTCACAACGAGAACGAAAACTAAGGTCATTATATGATTTTTTAACTACAGTGATAGTTAAATGAGTACATGCATTTGCTCTTCAAACAACAACAATGGATTAAAGGATGTAAAGTATGATTACGGTATACGGTATTCCAAAATCACGATCCAGTCGTGTGACATGGTGCTTGGAAGAGTTAGAGTTGGAATATGAACTAAAAACGGTCGATATTTCGAAGGGAGAACACCAATCTGCTGAATTTTTAAAGGTGAACCCTCAAGGGAAAATCCCCGTTCTCATTGATGGTGATTTCGTGGTCAGTGAATCCGCAGCCATTGTGAATTATTTGTGTTCTATTTACGATAGTACGCTTATTCCTCATGACTTCCAGCAGCGTGCAATCTATGACCAATGGTCTTATTTTGCAATGACCGAGCTAGAGCAACCTTTATGGACAATGGGAAAACACCGATTTGCACTACCGGAAGAGTATCGCACTGAATCCGTATTAGAGACGGCTAATTGGGAGTTTCAAAAGGCTCTAAGCTCTTTAAGTGAAGGACTAGGCAATAAAAAGTTCATCCTTGGAGAGTACTTTTCTGCCGCTGATATTTTAATTGCTCACACCTTGATTTGGGCACTTCTTTTCAAGCGAGAAATCCCTTATGAAAATATCAATTCGTATCTAAATCGATGCATGCAACGAGAAGCTTTTCAAAACTTAAAAGAGAAAGAAGGCATTCACATTTAAATCTCACTTAATTAACATAACCGCCATCTGAAAACAACAAAGCTACTTATTTAATATTAAATCACATATAATAGGTAGCTTTAGTCCTCTTTGTTGGTTGTATTCCATTTTCATGCGTAGCTTTTTTTCTAATAAGACCAGTCTTTGTTTTTTTATACTCTATCTACTGAGTCTATTTACTCTGTTATTAGATCTCCCAAGAATCAGCATTGTTCATATCAACATCCTATTGTTTATTATCTTAATGGCTATTTGCTTTGTTGAATCTTACGCATGGATGTCATTAATATACAGCACACTACTACTTGTTCGCTTAATCGCTGTCACTCCTTCGATTATTGATAATTTTGCTCAAGCTCAACATTTTGCACCGATGTTGATATTTCTGTTAAGCATTATTTATTTTTTGATTTCGATCCCTTTGGTGCTCTCAATCTATACTCTGTACAACGTTAAAAAACCTAAGTAAAGGAAGACCTATGTCGGTATTAGACACTATTGTTTTTTTTCCTATGCACAATGTCATTCAAGACTATGCTTGGGGAAGCCATACCTCAATTCAACGCCTATTTGACTATCCAAATGAAAGCAACCAACCTCAAGCCGAAGTTTGGATGGGTGCCCACCCAAACGGTTGTTCAGCTATAACCATTAATGATAAAAAAGTCCTGCTTTCTGATTTTATTGAGTCCCATAAAGTCGACACTCTCTCTGAGCAAACTGTGGAGCAATTTGGTGCTTTACCCTATTTGTTTAAGATACTAGCAGCAGAAAAAGCACTGTCTATTCAGGTTCACCCAAGTAAAGAAGAAGCTGAAGCTGGATTTAAAAAAGAAGAAGACGCCGGTATTCCACTCAAGGCGGCCCATCGTAATTATAAAGATCCTAATCATAAACCTGAACTTGTTTATGCTTTAACGGATTATCAAGCCATGAATGGGTTCCGTGAATATAGCGATATCATTGCTCTTTTTGAACAAGTGAATAGTTCAACGTTAAAGCCAATCATCAAACAATTTAAAGAGACGCAAACACCAGAGGGTTTATCTACGTTTTTTGGGACCTTACTGTCTTTATCTGGTGAGAACAAAGATGCTGCTGTAAATGATTTAATTCTTTTTGCCCAGGTAAATCAAAACAATGAATTATTTGAGTTAATTCTCGATTTATCAGAACAGTACCCAGGTGATATTGGCTTATTTTCACCCCTAATGTTACATGTATTAACGTTAGCACCAGGACAAGCGATGTTTCTTGATGCAAGAACACCGCATGCCTATTTAAAAGGGACTGGCCTAGAGATAATGGCGAATTCAGATAATGTACTACGTGCAGGTTTAACGCCAAAGCATATGGACATTGATGAGCTAATAAGTTGTACGCTGTTTACTCCTAAACCGGAGGAAAGCTTATTATTGCAACCGCATGAAGACAATCATGTTCTTAGCTACCCAATTCCGGTATCTGATTTTAAATTTACCGTCTATGGTCAACAGAACAAAGAGAATGCTTACCAAGTCCACCTGCAGAGTGCTGAGATATTACTGTCACTGGATAATGATTTGACATTAACATCTTCAGAAACAACGATTACCGTTCCTAAAGGGCAATCTGTTTTTATCCCAGCATGTGTTCAAAACTATACTCTTTCAAGCTGTGGACGAGTCGCTAGAGCTCATAACTAAACAGTAAAGATACTCATGAATACAGCCTATCCATTCTCTCTTTAAAGTACAAAAAACCGAGCATTTTCGCTCGGTTTTTTATGTAATCATTTTAAAATAAGACGTCTAAATGTGATGCTTATTTCTTTAATTGCTCAGAGAAATCAATCATACGATTAAGAGGAATTAAAGATTTCACTCGGATATCTTCATCCACAAATATTTCATGTTTCTCACCGCCTTCAACAAGCGACGCTTCAATCGCAGCTAAACCATTCATCGCCATCCAAGGGCAATGCGCACAACTGCGACACGTTGCTCCAGCACCGGCTGTTGGTGCTTCGATCAGTTCTTTTTCAGGAACCAATTGCTGCATTTTAAAGAAAATACCTTTATCCGTTGCAACAATTAATTGCTTATGGGGTAATTCTTTTGCAGATTTGATTAATTGGCTCGTCGAACCAACCGCATCTGCTAATTCAACTACTGAAGCAGGTGATTCTGGGTGAACTAGAATAGCAGCGTCAGGGTAAACATGTTTCATTTTACGAAGAGCATCTGCTGAAAACTCATCATGAACAATACATTCACCTTGCCACAAAAGCATATCAGCGCCTGTTTTATTGGCAATGTATGAGCCTAAATGACGATCTGGGCCCCAAATTATTTTGGTATCTTGATCATCTAAATGTTCAACGATCTCTAATGCAATACTGGAAGTAACCACCCAGTCCGCTCGCGCTTTTACTGCTGCCGATGTATTCGCATAAACAACAACCGTATGATCAGGATGCGCATCACAAAATTCTGTAAATTTGTCTGCTGGACACCCAAGATCTAAGGAACATTCCGCACCAAGGTCTGGCATTAAAATACGCTTTTCGGGTGTTAGAATCTTTGCAGATTCCCCCATAAAACGTACACCTGCGATGATTAAGGTTGATGCAGAGTGACGATTACCAAACTTCGCCATTTCCAATGAGTCGCCAACAAAACCACCCGTTTCCTCTGCTAATGCCTGTATTTCAGGATCAGTATAATAATGAGCTATAAGAACCGCATCCTTCGCTTTCAAAAGCGTTTTGATTTTTTGGATATACGTCTCTTTTTGATCATTGGTTAATGGTTGAGGTTTAGGGGGGAACGGATAAACCGTGTCGATCTTATCTAGAATGTGACTCATCACTGAACTCTATGCAACTAATTAATATGTATCCGCACATTGTACACTGAAATTCTCAAAGGGCAAAATGAGAAAAAGGAAGGCTGACAGCCTTCCTTTCCATAAATTGAGATAGTGGCTTATTTCAATTTATCTTTTGCAGTATTTGCAGAAGAAGATTTTGGATATTCTTCTATGACTTGTTGGTAATACTTCTGTGCTTGGGCAGGATTATTATTTCGATCAGCAATTAAAGCCATTTTCAATACAGCATCGGAACGCTTTGGTGACTCTTTAAACGTCATTACTTTTGCGAAACTGCGTACTGCTTCCGGATCTTGCTTCTGTGCAAAATAAAGTTGACCTAACCAATAATGCGCATTAGGGGCCAGCTTTGAATCTGGGAATTGCTTATTAAATGCTTTAAAGGCTGAAATCGCGCCAATAAAATCTCTTTTATTTCGGATTAAATCGACCGCAGAATCATAGGCTGATTGCTCATTAGCATTATTACTAAAGTTGATATCTTTCGCTGGTACGGCTTCCGTTTCAGAAGCAATAGGAGCGGCAGCCTTAGATTTAATTTCAGTACGTAATTTATCTAATTCAATAAATAAGTCACGTTGACGCTGTAGCATTTGTTCCATTGAGTAAGTCGACGTTTCTAGTTGGCCTCTCAACTCGTCAACTTCTAATGTCAATTGATCAACATGCTGCTGCATCTGAATATGTTGTTTAGCTCGTTGGGCTAATAAGCGTTCTAGCCGTTCAATGTCACTCTCTTTATGTCGAGGTGACGTTTGTACTGATCCGGTCGACGTCGATGGCGTATTTGACGTTATTACTCGCGATTCCGTTTCACTGGATTGATTCGAAGATATATCTTCGACGCCAGATAAATTAGAAACAGGCGCAGGAGCAGCAAGTGAAACACCTGCTGTTCCTGTGAGTAACGTAGACAATACTGCTAGTCTAAAGTTACTGTTCATATAAAACCTATTTTGTACGTGTTACTCAATTAGTAAACAAGTACTGCACGACGGTTTTGTGCATAGGCTTCTTCCGCTTGACCTAGTTGAAGAGGTTTCTCTTCACCAAAGCTAACGATAGAAATTTGATCGGCTTGAACACCTAGTGCAGAAATGTATTTTTGAACGGCTTGTGCACGGCGTTCACCTAGAGCAATATTGTACTCTGGAGTACCACGCTCATCAGCATGACCTTCGATTGTTACTTTTACAGCTGGGTTTTTTACAAGGTACTCAGCATGAGCTGAAAGTACATCTTCGTAGTCGCCTGCAATTGTAGAGTTATCAAACGCGAAAAAGATAGTTGAAGTGTCACGAAGCGTTTGCTCTTTTAATTCTTGCTCAGTTAGCTGCTCTTCATTTGATTCAATCGGTGTTACTACCGTTGTATCTGTGTTTTCCGTTGCCGCATTATCAGCTGTTGTTGTTGCTTCTGTTGCTGCAGTGTTGTTTTGGTTAGTTTCAGAACCCGCTGT
>JAOICL010000016.1 GCA_028131545.1 Vibrio sp.
ATGGAATGCAGCTTTGAAAAAATACTTTTCCCATACACTTGTTGTAAGTCTTCAGCGCTAATCTCAGTTTTCTTACTAAGAGCGACGATTAACTTAACTAAATCACGATGATCATACGTCCCTACCGATGTATATATGCCTTCATCTTCACACTCATCAAGGATTTGATCGAGTGTCGATAAGCCAAATTGTTGTTCGACGAGATCTAAAAATTCCGTAAAAATGACACCTTTCATCTTAAAGCCTCTTATTTCAATGAGCACTTACAAAGCATGTGTTACATATCGTAATAATTCAAATAATCCCTCCCCTTTCTTCTTTCATAAAAAATAGGAATAAAAACACCTAGAAGATCATTATCTGTAAGGTTAATCAAAGAGATATACGCTACCATTATCAGGTAAGCATGCTGTAAACGAGGAATACACTGTGGAACCCATCACTTCTGATGATCTAGTACAATATTTTCAGATATTTAAGCCGCCTTGTTATAATGTTAATTCATTAAAAATCACCACACATTTACGACAAGATACATTACGTAAAGCCGCGGTATTCATTGGCTTTGTTGAAAGGAAAGATCACCTTTCTGTTGTCTTGACTCGTCGAGCAAAACACCTTAAACACCATCCAGGACAAATATGTTTTCCCGGTGGAAAATATGAAGATGGCGACATGACGCTGGCGCAAACCGCTCTGCGTGAAACCCACGAAGAGCTCGGCATCCCGGCACAGCAAATTCGAATTATCGGCCAAATGCGCCCCATCACGAGTATCAGTCGTTTTTCAGTGACCCCAATCGTTGGATTACTCGATCCTAACTTTGAATGCACTATCGACCCTAACGAAGTCGATGAAGTCTTTGAAGTTCCTGCCGAGCATCTACTCGATCACGCTAACCTGTGTACCTCAACACATCAATACCGAGGGATTCAACACGAAGTCTTAGCGATTCCATATTTGCATTACTTCATTTGGGGTATGACCGCTCAAATTATTGAGGGAATGCAGCGTCATTTGAACTTTAATTTTTCGCTTAAAAGCGAGCAAAGAAAAGCCGCACATTTTCTAGTAAATACTCAAATTAACGCTTGAAGATGTTAAATGTACAGGTAAGATGAAGGATTCATTGCTATTTTGATTAAGAGATCAAAATACTGTTGTATCATCACGCATTTTGCTTATTTATCACTCAAAATGCCTATCAAGTTGACCGTTATTACAAACGGATACAGTTTCAACGGAGATAATTATTAACATGACTTACGCGCCTGTAGCTGATGTGTTGGGTGGAAAACTCGCTGTAGACAGTGAAATCACTGTTCGCGGTTGGATCCGTTCACGCCGTGATTCCAAAGCTGGAATCTCTTTTCTTGCCATTTATGACGGCTCTTGTTTCGACCCGATTCAGGCCGTGGTTCCTAATAATTTAAACAATTACACTGACGAAGTCTTAAAACTGACAACGGGCTGCTCCGTAGAAGTCACGGGCAAAATCGTTGCATCACCAGCAAAAGGACAAGATTTCGAGCTGGCTGCCACCAATGTAACAGTCGTTGGTTGGGTGGAAGATGCTGAAACCTACCCAATGGCTAAGACTCGTCATTCAATTGAATATTTACGTGAAGTTGCACACCTTCGCCCTCGTACCAATGTGATTGGCGCGGTTGCACGTGTTCGTAACAGCTTATCTCAGGCGATACACCGCTTCTATCATGAGCAAGGTTTCTTCTGGGTTTCAGCTCCTCTAATTACGGCTTCGGATGCTGAAGGTGCGGGTGAGATGTTCCGCGTATCAACTCTTGATATGGAAAATCTACCTCTTACCGATAAAGGGAACGTCGATTACAACGAAGACTTCTTTGGTAAAGAAACATTCTTAACCGTATCGGGCCAGTTAAATGCTGAAGCCTATGCCTGTGCATTAAGTAAGGTGTACACGTTTGGTCCAACATTCCGCGCTGAAAATTCAAACACTAGCCGCCATTTAGCTGAGTTTTGGATGGTAGAGCCAGAAATTGCTTTCGCCGATTTAGACGATGCAGCAAAGCTAGCTGAAGACATGATGAAGTATGTGTTCAAAGCCGTTCTAGAAGAGCGTCGTGATGACCTTGAATTCTTTGCTCAGCGTATCGATAAAAATGTCATTACACGACTAGAGCAATTTGTTGATGCAGATTTCGCTCAAGTTGACTACACAGATGCAATCCAAATCCTATTAGATTCAGGGAAAACATTCGAGTTCCCTGTTGAATGGGGTATCGATATGTCTTCTGAACATGAGCGTTACCTGGCTGAAGAACACTTTAAAGCACCAGTTGTCGTTAAAAACTACCCTAAAGACATCAAAGCATTCTACATGCGTTTAAATGATGATGGTAAAACGGTTGCTGCAATGGATGTTCTTGCCCCAGGTATCGGTGAAATCATCGGTGGTGCTCAGCGTGAAGAACGCTTAGAGCTACTGGATGAGCGAATGAAAGAAGTGGGTATTGATCCTGAACACATGGATTGGTACCGTGACCTTCGCCGCTACGGTACCGTACCGCACGCAGGTTTTGGTCTAGGGTTTGAGCGTTTAGTGTCTTACGTAACTGGTATGGGCAATATACGTGATGTTATCCCATTCCCACGTGCACCACGCAGCGCAAACTTCTAAGCAAAGATTGTGAAGAAAAAACCTCCTTATATTGGAGGTTTTTTTATGTATATATAGAGCTTCTACGATTTTCTACCTGAATCGCATATTTTCCTTAATAAGCTCACTTTTACGGTTGTCATATTCGAGCGGCAACGGTATAAATACAGGTAGCTATTTACTCACTACATGGAATTGATAATGTTTGAAAAAGTTGTTGCAGCACCAGCTGACCCAATCCTTGGTTTAACGGAAGAATTTAAAAAAGATCCTCGTGATACAAAAATTAACCTTGGCGTAGGTATCTACAAAAATGAAGAAGGCCAAACACCCGTTCTTCACACAGTAAAGAAAGCGGAAGCTGCATTACTTGTTACAGAGCAAACAAAATCTTACCTAACGATTGAAGGTGCGACTGAATACGGCCTAGCGGTTCAAAAATTACTTTTCGGTGCTGAATCTGAAATTGTTGAAAGCGGTCGAGCAAAAACAGCACAAGCACCTGGCGGTACTGGTGCTCTGCGTGTTGCTGGTGAGTTTATCAAACGTCAACTTGGTGATGTTAAGATCTGGATCTCAAACCCAACATGGGCAAACCACAATGGTGTATTCACTGCTGCTGGTCTTGAGACAGCTCAATACAGCTACTACCACCCAGAGAAAAAAGATAAAGACTTTGGAGCTATGCTAGAGAGCCTAGTGCATGCAAACGAAGGCGACATCATTCTACTTCATGGCTGCTGCCATAACCCAACAGGTATCGATCCAACACCTGAAGAATGGGAAATCCTAGCTAAGTTAGTCTCAGAGAAGAAACTACTTCCTCTATTTGACTTTGCTTATCAAGGTTTTGCTAAAGGCGTAGAAGAAGACGCTCACGGTCTACGTATCTTTGCTCAATACAACCAAGAAATTTTAGTCGCAAGTTCATTCTCTAAAAACTTTGGCTTATACAATGAACGTGTTGGTGCTTTCACTTTGGTTGCTGAGAATACCGATATTGCAACGACAGCATTTTCACAAGCAAAAGCCATCATCCGCTCTATCTACTCAAATCCACCTGCACACGGCAGTGCGATTGTAACGCACATCTTAGGTAACCCTGAGCTACGTGCAGAATGGGAAGCCGAAGTAAAAGAAATGCGTGACCGTATTCAAGAAATGCGTGAGCTATTTGTCGTAACGTTAAAAGCAGAAGGCGTTACTGATGACTTCTCTTTCATCGAACGACAAAACGGCATGTTCTCTTTCTCTGGCCTATCTAAAGAGCAAGTGGCTCGCCTAAAAGATGAATTCGGTATCTACATCGTTGGTTCTGGTCGTATCAGTGTTGCTGGCATGACAAAGACAAACATGGGTCCACTGTGTAAAGGTATCGCTGCAGTTCTATAATTGTTATCCTTTTAAAGGATAACAGAAGAGGGTTGGGTCAGAATTTACTTTCTCTTTGAAAGCGTCTCCCAACCCTTTTTATTTTCCACTTCTTATTTTTAATCCGTAATTGATCTATTTACCTATTTATCTATCTAATAGTAATAATAGACTCACCTAATACGTCTCTCTCAAGTGGTATATTCTAAGGCCTTGTTGAAGCTCTATCGGAGTTACTCTCCCCAAGAACTCTATCTTCATTGGCGACCCTGTAATGTATGACGGTAATAATGTAACGCTAGAATCACTGAACCGCCCTTCTCCTTCATATTCAAGGTGCACGAACAAAGCTGGCTTATCAGTATCAAGTACCACCCATGTTTTCCCTTGCTCTTCGTGAATAGAATAGGTCACTTCCGCTGGTTGTAGTAATGCTTGCTTATACAACACAGGGACATATGTATTCGTGATCGAACGTCCACCTTCAAAGGTGACTTCTACATGGTAAAAATACGTTCCTTTTTCTTTATTGCCTTCTTGAGATAACATGAGCTCCCATACTGATTGAACACTGTCTTCTTCCAATTGGATAGACCCTTTATGTTCAACCAAAAACTGACCTTGCCAATCGATCTTACGAATGACAACATGAGCATTCATCTCTTCCCATGCATCATTGATGAGAGATACGGTAAGAACCTCATCTTTATGAACAAACACCACACTTTGCGGTGCAAAAAAACGTTTAGCGTGATAATGCAGTTGCTTCCAGCGTCCGGTATATTCAATACTCGACCAAGAACTCACCGGCCAACAGTCGTTTAACTGCCAATATAAAATACCACGGCATACCGGCTTACGACTTAGCCAATATTCCGAAGCCGTTTTAATCGCTAACGCTTGCTGGACTTGGCTGAGGTACAGCATGTTGTCAAAGGAATTTGGGAAGCGAAAATAACGAGTGAACATTTCGGTGATGATGCTATTACCACGGCCATTCTTTTGGTGTTGCTCAAAGGTAGGTGAGGTTACATTCCAATCTTCTTGTTTTGCGAAGGTTTTAACCGTGGGTAATGAAGGCCAAGATTGGTAGCCAAATTCAGAGCAGAACCGGGGTTGAACATGATAGAAAGCATCAAAGGATTGACCTGAATGCCAGACATCCCAAAAATGCATATCTCCTCGATTATCATCATGCCAAGCATCACCAAAATCAAGGTCACCATTACAAGGAGAGCTTGGCCAGAAGACACGTTGCTGATCGTCAGCCTGCACCCAACGACCTAACTCTCGATTCAGCCGGTCATAATTTACAATGTATTTCTCTCGATTGTTCTTGGATTCTGGATACCAGCCAATCGCCCCTATGACCTCATTATCTCCACACCATAACGCCAATGATGGGTGATCCATTAATCGCTTAACTTGGTATTGTACCTCTTGCTCCACCTCCGCTAAAAATGCCTCAGTCGAAGGATATAACGCACAGGAAAACATCAGATCTTGCCAGACTAATAACCCTAATTCATCACACAGTTCATAGAATACCGTTTTCTCATACATCCCACCGCCCCAAACACGAATCATATTCATATTGGCGGCTTGAGCATCCTGTAATAATCGGTGATACGTATCCGGTGTTTGCTTTGAAGGCATCGCATCATTAGGGATCCAGTTTGCCCCCTTCGCGGTGATTGCTTTCCCATTGACAACGAAAGTCATCGCACTGCCCGACCCTTTTTCTGAGCTATCAGGCTGAGTATCAACGTCTAACTCCCTAAACCCTATCTTTTTAGTGATCTCTTGCTGTCCCAATTCCAGTAATAATCGATATAAATACGCTTCACCATACCCATTTGGCCACCAACGAAGAGGGCCTGTGACCTCTATCGATAATTCAAACGTTCGTTCGGTATTCGCTTCTATTGTAAAATCAGCCTTAATGTCGAGTGACCCGTTGATAGCAAGGTCTTTTTGAGTCACTGTATTTTCATCTAGAGTAATGGTACTTTCATCTAAAGTAATAGTGCTTTCATTTAAAGGAAGAATGCTTTCTGCTGGGGCACCAAGATGGGCTCTTATCGATTCTGTTATCGATAATTCGCTATGATTTCTTATTGTATAACTGACCACTAATGTACAGCTATCCCCTTCCCATAGTTGCTTGGTATTAAAGGACTTCAATTGCAAATCATCGTAAGCAAACAGCGATATCGAATCGTAAATCCCCGTCGCTAATAGACAAATCCCCCAATCCCATCCCGAATGACATTGTGTTTTTCGTAACAAATTCATATGCGGTATTTGATTATTCCCTACCGCCCAAGGTATTGGGAAGGGTAATATCTCCGAACGGTTTTTTGCCTCTACATCAGCGCGATGAAAAATGATTTTACAATGATTATTCCCAAGATGGACATAGGGTAAAATATTCACTTCATAACCAACAAACTGACTTGAACACGTCAACACCAGTGTATGATTGATAAAAATAGACACCATCGTGTCCACAGAAGACAACGACAACATCAAACTTTTACCATTCAAGAAAGAAGCATCCAATTCAAATTCGCGCTCAGCGTTCCATTCTGATTGCCCTACCCATTGAATATCGATTTCATTGCACTCTTGATAAGGGTCTGGAATCTTACCTGCCTGCAATAATGCGTAATGCACATCTCCGGGTAAATGAAACGGTGTTTGGATCGAAGGATGGTCGGGAGAAGAAAGGGTCCATTGACCATTAAGTAACAAAGAAGAAGTTGAGCGGTACACAGTCGGCCTTTATGAAGATAAATACTACCTTCAGTATAGGCAAGAATAACATGCAAAAGAACAATAGAACCCTCTCACCCTGTGAGCTGTATCGTATACCGACCATCTCTCAATAATCCAACTGAGACCCCTTTGCATCACCATGTACCTCACATTATTCAGACATGTTAATTGTTATGCCCCCTTAAAATCCTTATATTTATTCCACACTACTGCAATATGATATAAATCTAAAACAATAGGATATGAATCGAAAACAATGAAACAAACTACATGGATTTTAAGTGCGCAATGCCCAAGCCGTTTAGGTACTGTTGATGTCGTCACTCGTTTTCTAGCGGATAATGAAAATTACATCCTTGATCTACAATCCTTTGATGATAGACCTTCAGAAAACTTCTGTATTCGGGCTGAATTCATACCCAGTGCCGACTTTGATGCGTCGAAGTTTAAAGACGAGTTTGCAAAAAAAGCGCAAGAGTTTGACATGGAATGGTCACTTGTTGCCTCTGATCGTAAAATGAGAGTGGCTATCTTAGTATCCAAATACGATCACTGTTTAAACGACTTATTGTATCGATACAGAACGAATCAACTGAATATTGAAATTCCAGTTATTATTTCGAATCATCCCGATCTGCAAGAGCTCGCTAGCTGGCACAATATTCCATACCACCATTTACCGATTACGCCAGAAACCAAACCGCAGCAAGAAGCTCAAATTCTAGAATTGATAGAAAAACACGATTGCGAATTAGTGGTTCTCGCTCGTTATATGCAAATTCTATCGCCTAAAATGAGTCAAGTATTAAGTGGTAAAGCCATCAATATACACCACTCTTTACTTCCTGGGTTCAAAGGTGCAAAGCCGTATCATCAAGCTTGGGAGAAAGGAGTTAAATTGGTTGGAGCCACTGCTCATTACGTCAACAATGATCTTGATGAAGGCCCAATTATCACGCAAGGCGTTCAGAGTGTGACTCATATTCATTCCGTCGAGGATTTTGTCACCAAAGGACAAGATATTGAATCTCAGACGCTAGCAAAAGCCGTCAGATATCATATTGAACACCGCATTTTCTTATTTGGTAACCGCACCGTCATATTAGGTGAATAACTGCAATACGCTGAGAGCGTGAACACATAGTAGCCTTATCATCAAAGTTAGCCTAAATGAGTCACATTAGGCTAACTTTGTTTCTGCAATTCCACATCTTTAGTCGGCAACAGCAAACAGGTCAAAAACTGTTCCCCTGATTCTTGATATAGTTTTTTATCAAACATAAAAGCCGAAAACCTAAACACACCATGTAAGTGTGCAAAATAATTCAGCGCTGCTTGTTGTGCATTTAAGTTCGATTTAAATTCTCCCAACTCTTTACCTTGCTCAATGATCCCCTCTAGCGTCGATAGAAAGCCATCTATTTGACCAAAAATGAAGGGTTGTAAGTCTTCATCATAAATCACGTCTTTATTCAGACTATTCGACATCATGCAACCACAGTCTGGCTTCATTTCATCAATGATCACGCGATAGAACTCAAACAGTTTTTCTTTTGGAGTTCGATCACTCATCATCACCATAATCCGGTTTTTCATTTCTGTAGAATTATAATAATTGATGCATTCTTTATACAATTCACTTTTGCTTCCAAATGTGTTGTAAAAAGACCCCTCTCCGATTTCCATCGCTTTTAATAAGTGCTTCAACGAAGTTTGACCATAACCATAACGCCAAAACTGAGCCACCGCTTTCGTCAATAGCTCTTCCCTCGTGAACTTTAATTTACGTCCCATATTCGACTCTCGTTGTACTTCCTAATAATCAGTATTGCATAAAACCCAAACTGTACTAAATTTATTTTGTACCAATCACTACAAAAAGGTTAATTATGTCACATACCGTTCTTGAGAGATTAAATACCACGCAAATTAATGATCTGGCTCATGCCGTCTCTAAGTTTCATTATCGCAAAAGAAAAATAAAAGGTGAAAGGTATCTTCTACAACAAATCAACCAACAAAAAACATTAAGCCAAGGCTTTATCCTCGTTAATTCTCAAAAGTTTCAAGAAGAACTCAATAACGTCAAATCTCAATTAAAATCGCGCTCTTTTGCACAAACAAGCGACGGTCAAGCGTACCAACAGATCATCAATATTCTTGAACATGATCATTTAATAGAACAGTACTTAGATAAAGACGTACTAGAAGAAATTAAAAGTAAGGATTTACGTAACATAACAGGACAAAGTACGATCAAAGGGTCATTAAGTCACAGTTATGGCTTAAGTCACCACTCTAAATCACAGTTAAACAGTGTAAAACTAAAAAGAAAACAACTATTTATGTTCTACAAAAAGGTGATTGAAGCACAAATTGCGTTAAGAGTGTTATGTACCGACATACAAGAATCGTTTGGCGAAGATAACTGTAAAGTGTGTGCACCTAAATCGGCTTTTGATGGCATTAAGAGCTTTGATGGTGCATTAAACAAAGTCACCCAACGCTCTAACGACAAAACGCTCAAGTTGCATACTGAAGAAGTCAGCGATCTTAAAGATTGTGCAAGAATGACACTTGAATTTAAATACGAACATCAAATGTTGATAGCGAAAGCGAAAATAGCCGAGTCTAAAGAGTTCCAAAAAGTAAAAAGTTATCAGAAAGCGCTCAAAGACAGGTACGCCAGTGCAGAGAAAGGAAGTGAATTCGAAAAATTTAATAGCTCTAAACAAAAATCAGGTTATCAAGACATTAAGTTTTTTTTAGAGATGCCTAATGGTGTCATCGCAGAGCTACAATTAAATACCAATGAAATGCTCGTCGCTAAAGAAAAAGAGCATGTGATTTATGACATTTTACGAGAAACCAAAGATGTCACTAAGCCATATTCGATCAAGAACCCAGATGTCATTAAAAAGGTGTTACACCATATGAACGAGAAATGGTTTAATTACATAGAGAAACAGGTTCCGTCTATTTCTCCCCAAGTAAAAACCGTTAGAGGGTTGGTTGAAAAAATGAGTCAAGGTGGCGGAGTCGGTGTTCTTGTTATTCCTCAAGAAGCCAAAGCTCTGAATATGATCAGCATAGGTTTATATGCTCAAGCGAGAGAGCTGATGGATACAAAGTCTATGCTGTTAAGAAACCAACTTATCGGATAATAAAATCCCTTATATCTTGCTGTTCTTATACGATTTTTTTGATAATAATAAGCAAGACTATAAGGCAATATTCATGGTTAAATTCAAATCAAATGGCATCTTATTGAATGACGATGTCAGTTGCTTTTGGACTTTTCTAACATCACTGACGTCAATATTACTGGCTGTTGGGTGAATATCAATATTCACTCTCAACTCATTACCGATTTTAACGACACCCATTAATTGGATATCTTGATTTGAGGATTCAGCGACAGAAGCGACTTTCTTTTCAACCTGAGAGACGAGTGATGTTTCAGGGCTCATCGTTAATAACTCACGAATTGCTCCAGACAACATATCCAAAGGGACCTTAATAAAATAGAAAGACATCAATACCATCATCGCAGGGTCGGCGTAAGGTGCCAGGTAAGCAAAAGGTGATACTGAGATAGCCCAAGCAACCATAAAGCCTAACATCACAGCCACACTCAACAGCGTATCCATCTGCCATTGTTTTGATTCTGCTTCGATTAACCCGCTCGAAAATTGCTGGCTTTTACGCACAATATACCACCATGCATACCCACATCCGACAACATTAATCACGCCAAATAGTGTTGCAATCGATGGATCAACCGAACGACCTCCACTGAATAAAGCAAGAATCGCTTCATATAAAGAAAAAGCCACAACAATGAGAATGACTAAACCTTTTATCGCAATCACGACAGGTTCAATGGCAGCTTTACCTTGGGGAAATAAACGCTTTGATGGAGATTGGATGTAACGTGAGGCACCCAGTGACAATAAAGTGAGCAGTAAACTGAGCGTAGAGTATAACCCATCAAATAGAATCACTAATGAACCTGATATTACGCCCAGAATAACGCCGATGATTGCAAATCCCGTTGCAAAAATGGCTGAAAAACTGAGAACTTGCTTTTCATTAGCTTGTACTCTTTGACACATAACTTACTCACTTGATGGCAATTAATATCAATAACGATCGGCTACTTCATCCATAAATAGCACAGCGGTTATATCGACTGTTCGTTATATATTGTTGCCAGAAGTGAGTCTTTAAAACAAATCCATTTCCTATCCAAATTAATATAAAGAAGAATAAAAAACAATTAATCCTTATTAATCATGGTGTTAATGAAAATATGCAGTGTCAATATAATTGACAGCGAGCGCCATCAATGTTTAAAAATCAAACAAGTAATCACTTAACTTATCCGCCAACCATGTCATGCCTGGGTGTTCAACTAACCCTGAACGAATAAATAGACAGTAATCTTCTTGAGCTAAACCATAGGTATGCTTAATCACTGATAGCTCTTGTTTCCTTAAATAATGACGAATTAACGGCTCAGGAAGCACTCCCCAAGCGCCCTCAGATATGATGGTATTCAACATATAATCAAAACTTGAAAAGCCAATATATTGATAAGAAAAGGGTTGTAATTCAGGGTTGTCTTTTTCATTAAGGTAAACCATCACCGCTTGTAATGATTTACGCAGTTCATCATCTGATACCCGGCGTAACTTCGTTAAGGGGTTCCCCGACTTACTCACTGACATCATTCTAATTTTAGCAAGAGGTTGATAGCGTAAACGAGGATCATCCAAGCGTTCATAATCCACACCAAAGGCGTAATCGACCTGCCCGGTTGCGACCAAATTAGCCAAATCTCCTGTCGATGCAAGAATGATATTAAATGACGTGGCCACAAAGCGATTATGAAGTTGATGCGCTAAGTCCTGCCATAACTCATCAGGTAATGAATCATCACGTGCAATCCATACTTCTGCATTAAATTGCCCTGCACTTTGCTGACAGGTTTGCTTAACCCTTTCTGCTGTTACCATCAAGGTTTCACAATCTTTGTAAATTGCCTTTCCAATCTCTGATAACGCTAAGTGATTCCCTGTGCGAACAAATAGCTCAGCATCCAACTCCTTTTCTAACGCTTTTATTGCCATGCTAAGCTTTGTTCGATTACATTCTAACTTTCTTGCAGCTTCAGAAACCGACCCCACATCTGCAACAGTATAAAAGGCTTCTATTTGATTCAAGTTCATGATAAATCCATTTATTACATTATCCTATTCAGCGCTTTACTTTTGCACCCATGCTTGATCCCACGCACTCCCCATCCCGGGTTCATATGCCCAAGCCACTCCGGCACACCAAGGAGTATAAGGCCAAGGTTTACATTCATACAACTCATTATGATTGGTCACACAATCCCCCGCTTCATAGGGATAGCCTTCCACATAATTTGGACACTCTTTGTCTACTGGGGGGATTGGCTTGATAGTACTTTCTAGCACGTTAACTTTCATCGGTACCGTACTCGTAATGACCTGATTACCTTGAACATAGCTGGCACTGACCGTTGTCTCGCCAGCATTATTGGCAAACAATACTCCTAAGTAATCCACCAATACAACATGAGTATCATGACTAAGCCAATCGGCTTCATGAGTAATATCTTGCTCTACACCATTACTCAACCTTCCTATTGCGACTAGCTGCTGTTTCAAACCTTCAGTCAGCGTCAGACTGGTTGGTAATAAATAGATATGTTCAACAACGGCATTGGTTACACTCACATTTGCTGGCGCGCTTCTGACATTATCGAGCTTAGCAACCAAGCTGGTTGTCCCTACATTTAAAGTTCTTAATGTGCCCTGTAGATCCACAAAAGCGACATTAGGTGACCCAAACTGCCAATCTAAATGAGCGCTGTTCGTTAATACCTCTTCGCTCCCATCAGAATAATGACCAATGGCTTGAATCGTTGCCGTATGACCTAGAGCGAGATCCAATGCATTCGGTGTAATTGAGATAGATTCGAGTTCATTTTTCTTTATTTTTAGTTTTGCAGTACCGCTCGTCAATTGTCCGTACTCTACAGAAACTTGAGTGCTGCCTTGCTTGGTTGTTTTCACTAACCCTGGTGCTTCAAAATAACCAAAATTTTGATTCTTGATCGTCCAAATTCCATTATCGGTAACAACCTCTGTGTGCCCATTATCGTATGTGACCACAGCCGTGAATTGAACCGTTTGTCCGATCTGGACCTCGACATCCTTTGGTGTAATATCCAGTGATACCGCTTTTGCCGCTTCAACATCCACCACGGCTTGGTTAACGCTTTTCACTCCATTGTAATTCGCTGAAATACGACCAACTCCAGCACTAATAGCAGACACTTCGCCCTTATCTGACACTTGTACGATCAAAGGAGACTGACTTTCCCAGAAAACAACAGAAGTTAAATCCTGTGTCGTACCATCATTGAAGCGTCCTGTTGCATTCAGCGAAATCTGCTCACCAACCGGTAGACGATTTAACGGTGGCGTCACCGTCAGGCTCACAAGTTCAACATCAACGACTTCAATAAAGATAGAGTTATAACTCGTCGTGTCTTCAAATTGAGCGGTAATATTGGTTACCCCTTCAGATAATGCCCTGACCTGCCCGCGTTCATCAATACTTGCGACTCTAGGCTCGCTACTGACCCAAGTAACGTCATTACTTTCTTGATGAATTTCACGTTCAGAGTTTAACGATAATAATGCAAGCGTCAGTTCGGTATCGATCGGCATTTTCGTGCCATTAGGTCTCATTGCTCTTAGTTCTTTACTAATAATGGCAGTGTAAGCAATTGTCGGTGTTTCAGGCTGAGTATTACCGGTGTTATTTCCGTTTCCATCACCACCTGTATTACCTGAGTTACCTGTGTTATTTCCGTTTCCATCTCCACCAATATTACCCGAGTTACCGGTGTTATTTCCGTTACCATCACCGCCGGTATTGCCCGAATTACCTGTGTTATTTCCGTTACCATCACCACCGGTATTACCTGAGTTACCGGTGTTATTTCCGTTACCATCACCACCCGTATTACCGATATTATCAATAATCGGTATGCAGTCTCTTTCTGGACACGCTGTCGTGGGTGTCACGGTTACGAGTGCCTCATCATAAAAAGTATCTAATGACGCAATGACATTGGCTTCACCATTAGAAAGACCATATACCTTCCCTTTTGCACTCACGAACGCAGAGTGATCAGAGCTTGACCACGATACAAGATCGGTTCCATCGAGAATACGGCCATCACTTAAATAAACCGAAGCACGCAGTACCTCTGACTGACCAGCTTCGATGGTCACCGACTCCGGTGTCACTTCTATTTTGGTTACCGTGACACTCGGTTTATTACGATCAATGACTCCATCTTCGACCAAAATATTGGCGACCTGCTCCGCTTGTATACTGTCAACTTTCGCAGAGACATTTGCTACACCCTCTGATAAACCGACGACGACGCCTTCGGTATTCACCTGAATATTATCCGATTCAGTGAGCCAAATAATATTGGTTTCTATCGGTATTTCATTGCCATCAGAATATAAGCCTATTGCTTCTAGTTGAAGAGGCTTATCCATGATTAAAAGGGAGTTTTTAGGAGTGATTCTAATCGACTGTAACTCAGCTGAATTGACTGTAACCATTAACGATTCTGCCGTCGTCACACCTTGATAGGATGCATTAATTTCAGTATTCCCTTCAGAAAGCCCAACGAGCTGATGATCATCATTAACGTACGCAATGGACACATCATCACCGAGCCAAGAGACGGAATTAGATAATTGATATTCCGTAGAATCACTGTATTGGCCCACCAAGGTAACATCGACTACATGACCCACAGCCAATGTATGTTGAGAAGGTTCAAAATACAATGACGTCAATTCTGCTGCGGTAATCGTAATGATGGACGTCGCCGACACATCATCTACCGATGCCGTCACCAACGCTTGCCCTGTTGAAATTCCCTTAACCTGATTTTGATTCAACTCAATGACACTTTGATCCGAAACGGAAAATATCGCTTGTTCGGTGAGTTCAACCCACTCACCATTATCAAATAAGCCCATGACTTCTATGGCTTGTTGAACTCCTACAGGCGTATTCATCGAATCAGGTGTCAATATAAGAGACAGTAAATTCGGTTCTTCTACGACGACTCGTGCAGAATCACCTAATTCAGATACGGTATTGGAAGAATAAATAATGGCTTCACCTGCTGATAGACCCGTCACCTTTCCATTTTCATCAACAGAGGCTATGTTTGGATCGCTACTTGTCCAGGTGAATGAGGCTGCCATTTCCTGCGTAGAGCCATCAGTAAAGCTGGTTTGTACTTGTAATTGTTGAGACTCACCGACGATCAACGAAAGCTGAGCTGGTAGTACTTCAAATTGAGTGACCGTCGCCGAAGTCACATTGATGAGTGCTGAATTAAAGCTGGTTTTTTTATCGTAGAGAGCGGTGATTTTCACGCTCCCTGAGGATTTCGCAGTCACGACCCCTTTCGCATCGACAATGGCAATGTTTTCATTACTACTGCGCCATAATGCATCTTGAGATATTGCGGTGACATCGTAGCTTTTCCCTTCAACAACAAGCTGAACCGCCTCTAGTTGAAGCTGGCTCCCTTCGGGTAAATTCCCGCCCTGTTGACTAAGTACATTTTTCTCGGTGCTGCTAACCGCCACCACCGAACGATCACTTCCCTTTTGATTGGTAGCATGAGAAACATCTGACGATGAATCACAGCCATGCAGAATGAAAGAGAACATAGCAAAAAAGAAGGCTTTCAACATAACGCAGCACCCTATAATAGTCGAAAGTTAAGTATATACACTCCTTTTTTGTCCTGCTTAATTTTCCTAGAACCTATTTTCTTAGAGCCTAAAAACAAAAAACCATTGATAAAAATCAATGGCTTTTATTACATGATAGAAAGTGAACGGATTTTAGTGATCAAGATACAGGTAGTTCTGCCAGCTCTTCATTCTAATCAGCACCTTTCGCATCACAGAAACATGGCTAAAACTGTCTGAATATACAGCCGCTTCAAAACTAGAACCTAATGGCAGTTGATACTCAGAGAGGTCATCCAGTAACTCAAACTTAACCAAAACTCGACTCGACGTTCTTATTGCATTCGATGAAAGTAAGGTACCACGAGCTTGAAACTGCCCTTCTCCAATGGCTGGAATCACATCCACTACCGATGCTTTAAACACTCGACCAGGAATAGCCTTAAATAGCAATTCAGCTTCAAAGCCCTTTTCCAAACGTTGAAGAGAGTTCTGTCTGAACGCAGCAGTAAAATATTGGCCTTCGGTATGAACAAATGTCATCACAGGTGCAAGTGGTAAAGGAACGGCCATCACACCTGGGCGTAATGCGATTTGTGCAGCGTACCCATCCGTTGGCGCATACACTGTCGTTTGTTCCAGATTAAATTCAGCTTTACGTAGTTCTGCTAATAATTGTGCCACTATTGGGTTTTCACCACCAATATCAGACTCCACAGCTAACGATGCTTGAGTCACTTTTTCTCGCGCTCGTAATACCACCGCCTCGGTTGCTTTCAAGGCTTGCTCTCTGGTTTCAAAGTCTTGACGACTGAATGCTTGACGCTCATAACCTCGCTTATAACGCTCATATTCTTGCTTCGCATTATCGCGTTCTGCTACAGCTTGAGTCAGTAATGCATTCGCTTCATTTAATGATGATTCCAACTGTAATACGGATTTACTCGCATCTCTCAGCTTCGCTTTAACACGATCGACATCGGCTTGGTAAGGCGTCGGGTCAATTTTAAATAGGATATCGCCCTGCTTAAGTAATTTATTCGGCTCAGCTTGAACCTCAATGACACGCCCTCTGACGCCTGAAACGACTGGCGACGTTGAGAAGGCCTGAGTACCTAATTGCGTAAAAGGATGGTTATAGTTCATCAATAAAACAAGCGTACCCACGATCACCACACCACCAAGTACAGCAGTCGGAACCGTCCATTTATTCAGAGGGATTTTGAAAATTTTAAATATGGCCACACACAAAGCGGTGTATGTCATGATAAGTAACAGATCCATGTTAGCTATCCTTTTGTTCTAGTTGTTTCTTTAACGTTTCAACTTCATCAGAAAGAGTGTGTATTTGTTGAGACATCGTGACCATTTGTTGTTGAAGTTCGCTTTGATTATCTTCGATTTTTTGGAACCCCCAACCGCGATCTTCGCGCCATAATGTCGCCCAAATCCATAAAAAAGGCCATAGTACATGAAGCGTGAATAAGCTTACCCAACCAGCATAATGTATCGCATCTTGATGCGGATGATTACGCTTTACCGCTATTTCGTACGGAATGTCATGGACAACAATGATGCCGTAAAAAATAACTAAGGCGACAAATATCAAAAGCCCTAGAGCAAAATAATCTAAAAACATAGTATCCTCCTTGTCTGTTTAAGAATGATTATAGTCTGTATTCTTTGACATTCTATGAATGAGCGACTAAAGCACCTTAACTCTGAAACACAGCATAAATATCAACCATTTAATACCGTCTATATAACCAACACCTTATAAAATAAGCAAAAAAAAGAAGCTTATTGCTAAGCTCCATTTTAATTATACTCACTGAGTTACCTTAAGATTACGCGACCGCATTCGCTAAGATTTGGCGCAACTCTACTGGGGTTACCGTTTGATTTTCAGTTAATGCCGTTAAACCTAACTTTTCCAATCGTTCGATAATCGTATCAATGGCGTCTTGCTTACCCTTTTTATGCTCTGTCAGTTGAGTTGGAACCTCTAAATTGTGGTAAAAGGCTTCTATTGCATCAATGGTACGCTCGGCTAACGCTTCTCCAGCAATAAGACCAAACACATTTGTGCCCATTTGCTCTAATTTCGCTCGCTTGAATTCAATTTGATGACGTAATAATGAAGGTTGAATAATTGCTAAGGAGCGTGCGTGATCCACATGCCATAAAGCCGTTAATTCATGTCCTATCATGTGGGTTGCCCAGTCTTGCTTAACCCCAACAGAAATCAAACCATTCAATGCTTGGTTCGCAGCCCACATGAGATTGGCTCGCCATAAATCACTGTCACGCTCGGCATAGGTATCACCCAATACTTTCAGCGATCGTAATAACGTCTCTGAGTAACCGTCTTGTACCAGCGCGCCTTCCGTTTGAGTAATGTACTGCTCACAAACATGAACCCAAGCATCAACGAGCCCATTCACTAATTGTCGCTCTGGCAATGTTTTCATGACATCTGGATCCATGACGGCAAATTCTGGATACACACACGCCGCTGAAAATGGTAATTTTATCTGTGTTTCTGCTTTCGTGATAACCGAGTTGCCATTGGATTCTGATCCTGTAGCCGGTAACGTTAAGATCGCCCCAATCGGAATCGCTACCTCAGGTTTATAACCACCCGTTAATATGTCCCAACCATCACCATCATAATGCGCTGATGCCGCTACATATTTGGATCCATCAATGACAGATCCCCCTCCTACCGCAAGGATATAATCAATGTCTTTTTCTTTCGCCAACGCAACGGCTTTGTCCAACGTTTCTTTTGTGGGATTGGCCTCGACGCCAGAAAACTCTATCCAATTATGATCCGTTAATGCTTGTTCTACTTGCTGATAGACACCATTCTTTTTAATGGAACCACCACCATAAATCACCAATACTTTTTTGTTCTTATCAATGGCATCCGTAATACTGCTTATTTGCCCTTGACCAAAAAATATTGTTGTTGGGTTTCTATAAGTAAATTTCATTCAAGCCTCTATAACCAAGGAATAAAGGGTAATCATAGTGTAGTTTGACTAAACGGGAGTATATAGCTGCCAAATAATCACAATGAGTTGAAAATATAAAGCCATTATTACCAGTAAGTAAGCGCGTATCATCATTCACTTCCTCTGTGTCTCTAGATCCAAAACATCATTGCTAAGCCATTAAATCATGATCACATTACGATGGCAGTTAGCGACAATCGCTGGTTCAGAATGTATTTCTTCGTAGGTTGAGCTCACCACATCATCAACAACCGAATCAAATAATAAATCCCCTGAATAGTAAGCCGATAAAACGACACTCTCTTCAACACCTTGATTTTTAGCCACGACGGTCGACTCAATCAACTCATTTAAATCAGAACACGTAAACGCACTGTGCAGATCATCATCGAATTGCACTTGCCCATCGACATAAGTACTGTTCATATAATCACTGTTGATATGAGGATTATTGATATGGGATTGCATCGGATCAGATGCAAGTAGAGGTCTTTCAAAGGACTCCATATTAAAATACGCAGCCACAGAAAACAGCACACCGACAGCCAAGATCCCTTGACTCATACAACGCTCTAATCGAGTCGCGTTCGATTGATATTTTTTCATAATGACACCACCTGTATAACCTGTTCCGATTCCACACTTAATAACGTATCCATCAATGCGTGTTGCGTTTGTTCATTATCATGACTCAATGCATCATCGTGATATTGTGCGTATTGCAAAGCAATCAAAGGGGCGTAGGCCAATGGGTTTGTTGTATTGCTTAGCCACTTCGAGCGATCATTTATCTCCATACGGCTGACCACAGTCATAATGGATAGGACACTGAACAGCACCGTCCCTCCACCGAGTAATCTCAATATCATCATGTCTTATTTCCTTATCGCATTTTTACAGCCTAATACCAACGAGTGATGGCACAGACACTGAAAAGCGGAAATCAATGACAACGTAGTGACATACCCGCTTCTATCTTTACTATATGCGAACAATGTCGGGGGCTTTGTTAGGTGTTCATGTGCGTATTGTTAGGTGACCGTCAGAAAGTCAGAAGAGTGACATGTGTCACAGGGGAACTCGAGTGGAAAAATGGAATAGTAATAAAAGAATAACAAGTAAACTATAAGTCACTAATTTTAAAGTACTTTAAAACCAATGAATATGACTCAGGTGTCACATTCGATAGGGATAAAGGCATAGTGACTGCCTTGTATCATCCCTTTTGGTCAGATCCTATGTTAGCGTTTGGTCAATAGAGTACGGTAAGGTAAAGGTTATGTTAGCGAACGTCGATAACTTCTCGACCATCTTCAAGCACTTCGCCCTGCTCTGCGCCATCGAGCATTTCACCTAATGGAGAATGAGGAGTAATCACAATAACCTTACCAGAAGACAATTTCACCCCGCCACAAACAGGCAAAAACCAGCACACCATACCGGTGCTGAGAGTAATCAATGCTCCAAGATTAATGTCATCCAACTCATCAAACTCTTTTAAATGCAAAGACTGGATTTGGCTGATCATCTGATCACAATCCATCACTCGTTGTGACTGACCATGCGCCAGATAAGCCGATTCTAACCCAACGGTATCGTACTGAGTTTCCGCCACACTTTGCTCATGCGTTGCATCATCATGCGCGCTGCTCGCGGCTTCCAATGCATTTTGGCGCTGTTGGGTTAATAGGGTTAACAGTTCGCTACGAAGTTGTTCTTTATCGATCATAAAAGAAAAGTCTTATCAGAGAGTGAGTTGATGACATTCGCTTACCACGCGAATAAATATAGGTGAACCATGGTAAAGGATTTGTCGTCAAATGAATATAATTCAAAGCGATTAAAATCCTCCGTCATTCCCACCATTGTCACCATTGTCACCAAGCCAAGTAAATTCGCGCCGCTGTGTAATATAAGAAATACGAATAGAAGTATAAGTATTTTGATTTGTTCAAGGGAATTGTTAGATGTTAAGTTGACGATAACAAGGAGAGCACACATGCCTAATATGGATATATTGACCCAATGGGTCGAAGAAACAATTCAAGTACGAAAAACCATTCATCAGAACCCTGAGCTTGGCTTTGAAGAATATTCAACTCAAAAAATCGTCATGACAGAACTCGAAAAGTATGGCGTTGATACCATAGAGACTCGCTTTGGTAAAACAGGAGTCGTCGGTATCATTAATGGCAATTTAGGAGATGGTAAGTCGATCGGTTTACGCGCTGATCTTGATGCTCTCCCGATACATGAAGACAATCATTTTGAACATCGTTCATGTAACGCTGGCAAAATGCATGCTTGTGGTCACGATGGTCATACTGCCATGTTACTGCTGGCTGCAAGATACTTGGCACATACTCGACACTTTTCTGGGCGAGTCGTTCTCATATTTCAACCCGCTGAAGAAGGGTTAGGTGGCGCTGAAACCATGCTTGGTGATGGGTTACTTGAGTCTTACCCCATTGATGAGTGTTATGCATTACATAATATGCCAGGACTAAAAGCGGGCGAGTTTGCCTTTAAAACCGGCTCTATCATGGCCAGTTCAGACAGATTATTCATAACCGTTAATGGTAAAAGTGGGCATGCGGGATTACCACAATTGACTCAAGATCCCTTATTAGTGGCAACTCATATCTACCAAGGTATTCAAGGCTTAATCACAAGAAGTTATGATCCCCTAGACCCAAAAGTGGTTACCGTCACTCAGCTTCATTGTGGTACAACCACAAATGCAATTGCCGATACCGCGCACCTAAGTGGGACATTTAGAACTCTAAAACAAGACACTCGCAATGACTTAGTTCAAAAACTCGATACCCTAACGACCCATATCGCTACGGCTTACGGCATGACGGCTGAATTTAAACTCGGCCCAATATCACACCCACCCACCGTCAATACAGAAGCAGAAGTTGCTCATGCGGTTGCCGCTGCAACGGCGGTCGTAGGATCAGAGAACATGAACCCGAACTATAATGCACAATTAACCAGTGAAGATTTTGCGTTTTTCTTAAAAGAAGTTCCAGGATGCTATGGTTTTATCGGTAACGGTGACACCAGTGTGGGTTTACATAACAGCCTTTATGATTTTAATGACCATATTTTAAAGCTAGGTGCTGCTTATTTTATTAATATCGTCGAAATGGCATCAAAGTAACGAAGACGAGATCCGACTCATTAGGCTCTTCTTTCCAGTCGTGTCGAAGCCTCAACTTGCTTCTGTAAGGATTGATAAAAGTCATCAATCAATGAGCTCTTATTACTCTTCTTTTTTAATAACCCAATCACTCGATACTGCACGGGTGAGATGATGGTTATAAACTTGATTCTTTTCTCATTATTTAAATACGACACGCTTTTTGTTGAGACGGACGCGCCAAATCCATTCGCGACCATGCCTAACATTGTTAATGTGTGAGAAACGATCATATCCGGTGAATGCGATAACCCTAAAGATGTCAATGTTCCCTCCGTCAATTGCCTTAAACTGTTCCCTTCTGATACTCCGATGTTCGCGTATTGATGAACTTGCTCCCAAGTCACCTGTTCGTACGAAGCCAGTGAATGATCATCTCGACACACAAAACACAACGCATCTTGAAATAAAGGCAAAAATGAAAGCTCTGGATGCATAGGGTCCGTTGTTAACCCAATGTCTGCAGCCCCCTCTAAAACCTGAGACTGACACTTGAACAATCAAGTTCATTACCGATGAAATGCCCTATCTTTGTGATGAAAAGCGGAATGTCTTATCTAAAAAGTGAACAACAATAACCATCAGAAAAAAGCCCCCTCCGATAATCCAATAGTTACCATCTGCAATCATGAATGTACCTAGAAATAGGCTAAATATGATTATGGATACGATAAGCAAACCTAATCTATCTTTTAGTCTATTCATTATTACAACCTCAAGGTATTTCACTTTAAAAGCCTCAAATTTCGCCCTCTTTCCCGTATAGATACCAAATCATAAACTGAGAAAGTTCTGCCTTAATGCCAACAACCTTGGCCATTAAAATAACTCGGATCTTTTGGTAATCTTCTTAAGCCGTATTCATCCTGAAGGTAAAGCCTTTCAAAGTTCCGACGCTTAATCCCTACTGCTGGCGACTCTCGTAATACATTAACCAAATGCTGTATTTCCTTGGAGTGAAAAGAATGCCCCTGAGCCAGCAAACTTTCTAGGACTGGGTATATTTCTTTATATACTTTGTTTGCATCATTCTTCGATGATATTTGTCCATACATCTGTTGCAACAAAGAAAAGAGAGAGGTGTAAGGCGAAACCTCTTTAATGATGTTATTCATTTTGTAATTACCCTAGCAATAAATAGGTTAATAACCAACTGAATGGAAAATAAAGTAAAGAAGCTTGAAGGGAAGCTTTGCTCACTATAGATAAGCACAGGTGCAAGACCTTCAATGAAAGTAAAAGCAACAAAGACACCAGCAAGGATATGCATTACTTTTTTACCTATGATGTCAGATCCTTTAAATTTCACAAAGAGGCATACAACCATTGCATACGATAATACTGTTGAAATGGCTGAAATGACTTGTTCTACTACCTCACCCGATACTAAAATTGCATTTGAAAGCGCACTACCTGCAAGTAAGAATATCAATAACGCCAGTGAGAATTTTTGGTTTGTATTCACTCTACACCTCTCTTCCCTGTAATTAATTTTGGTAACTTATCGCCCATGAAATCAAACCACAAGTCATACCATCAAATAATCGATCTCACCCTCAGTAATATGCAACAAAATCGATTAAATATTGATGTGAATCACGTTGATTAATCTGTCAATTATTGGCTAAGATACGGCTTACTTTGGAAAGTCACTAAACCTTTTAATAACATTAATTCACTGGCCAGATCACATATAAGCTGACAATACCCTTAATGGTACCTATTATTTATACCAACAACGGAGAGCCAAGCCTTTCCACTCACTTTAATAAGGCATTGTTATGTTTGATCTTATCGAAGAACGCATGGTCGAGTGTCCATACTGTTGTGAAACGCTTACGGTACTCATCAATAGAGAAGACATCGACAACGACTATATTGAAGATTGCCAAGTCTGTTGTAAGCCCATCCTATTTCAAGTGAGCGCGGATGAAGCCAATGAACTGACCATCGATTTATCACAAGAGTGAGTGCCAAACTTTAACACTAGGAATGGCTTTATCTCATCTTTATTTGGACCTGTATTAGTCAATATCGCACTTATTCTCTGAAATCGAGGGTTACTCAATTTGTCTATTCAACATACGCGTTAGTACTTCTTTCATTGAATTGTGAAAATCGATCATTGATTTCATATCGGTGATTTGAGCGAGATCGATTAAACCATCATCGACAAGTTCATTGAGTTTTTCACGGGTAGCTGGCTCATTAAGGTGATCTGCTAACTCAGCTTTTAAAGAGCGAGGTGAATCATCATTGCCCGAGCGTTCTTCTAAAGCCGCGCAGTGTTGATAACCATTTTTAAGCGCACAAAGTAACCACGCTTCTGACTTTGGCTGAGCAACCAACGGCACGCCATTTTCAAAACCTTGCGCTTCAAAACCATGCTCCATTGAAAGGCGCTTGGTATGGTAATCAGGCCACTGATTACTGTCTGAGTCGTGGAATAACACCGCTAAGCTTGGTTGAGTGTCTGCATTCTTTGCCACATACGCCAATGCACGTGCCGCAGTGTAAAACTCACGAGTTTCGTGTTGCGTCTTTTTACCGCGCCTTGATAAAGGTTTAATGATTTTTCTATCGCGTGAAATTTCTGTAATTCGTGTCTCGTGAACCACGTCGAGCATACCTATTTCTAACAATGAGTATTGAATATATGGCTCAATGAACTTATCAATCAATTTACTGAGTGGTCCAATCGCCTCATTGCTTTTTCCGATGTCGGTTTCACCTTCACCACTAACAACTAAATACATGCGTACAATCCTTTTAGCGGTTAAATAACTCTAACGCGGTAATTTCAGGAACGAGGTTGTCAAGTACGGTATCTTCATAGGCTTCACCGGGGCCCATAAACTTCAGCTTACGCTGCATAGAGAGGATATCAAACAGACGTATGGCTTGGGTCGCGCCTCTGTTATTCTTATACAGATAAACAACGCCTGCTTTGGCGACCTCATCCTCCATGTAATTCAGAATCATAGGGCTGTGAGTGGTAACAATCACTTGAGTGTTGGCTGAAACTAAGCTGTCTACTAGCTTTTCGATCAGTTCAGGGTTAACACCATTTTCAATCTCATCAAGCAATAACGCACTTTGCTTTTTGGTCAGCTGAGCAAAAATCGCCATAAAACGCAGTAAGCCATCGTTGATGTGTCTCGCCTCCGTTTTAATGGTTTTATCGCCAAACTTTTCTTCTATTTCAAGTCTCACCGTCCCTGCCGATTTTTGAACCGTCGCGTCCACTTTAACCAAATTTGGGTACAAGCTTGTTAACGTTGAAACTAAGCTCGATTTCTCGTCTTTGCTCATGTTACTGATAAAGCTAGACAGCATTTTTCCGCCGGTGCCCAGTTTCTTATCGCTAATGTGTTGATCTCGAAGCATATCAGGCGAAAGCATGTCTAATGCATTGAGCTCATTAAAGAAGGTTTTGAATAGCATCAACTCTGGTGGAAGTTGACTTTCTCGTAACTGGGATAAAATAGACCCTTGGTAGGCAAAGGTAATCGGGGCTTGAAGATCTTCTGTTGGCAGTGAAAACTTACCATCAGCGACGTTAAGCAACGTTTTACTGCCCCAAACCATTTTCTCAGAAGTACAATACAACTCTGTTCTGTTGAAACTGCCTTCCCAAATAACGGGTTTACCCGAGTAAGAAAGTTCTACTGTAAACGTAATATTGGACTGCTTAGTGAGCGTTGAATTAAGATCTCTCGCGCTCCATTGACGGCTTTCCAACCATTCATCAATGTTACCGCTCACCTGCTGGGAAAGAAAATCAATAAACTGTAATACGGTCGATTTACCCGCTCCATTTAACCCCACTAAACAATTGAACTGACTAAACGGCAGCGAAAAGTCGACCAACGATTTAAAGTTATTTGCTTTGATATTGACGAGTGAGAGTGATGGTTCCATGTCGTTCATTATTTCTTCTCTGTCGTTTTTGCTTTGGGGGTACGTTTGCGAGTCACTTTTTTCGGCTTTGCTGCTTCACGCTCAGCAAGTATACGCTCTAATAATTTGTCTGCTGGCTCATCGGCTGGATCTTGCGGCACTAACTCACCTCGGAAGGCTTTGGCAAGGATGGATTGAGTTAGGCGATCGAGACGAGCTTTAGCGTCTAGGTATTGTTTTTCTATTTTGTTTGCTTTTGCTAATAAAATTTCGATTATTCGCACAATTTCAGTCTGCTCTTCCATTGGACATACTGGAATTGCAACATTATTATACATCTTAGCTTCGAGTCTTTTAGTACCGTGAGTTGAAGAACTGGCTAACTCAACAAAAAGATCTTTTTGAGATTTAAGCACATATAGCAAATATTTTGAATCAATGAACTTAGCGGGAGTAACACACTTCATATCCTGATTAACAGTGACTCCGCGTAAATTCAAGGCAACAGGAAAAGAGTGAGCTAGAATCATTCCACGCACAACAAATAGAATAGAACTACTATCAATCATCTTTGCCGACGACTCAGATACACCTATTTTTGTAACCATTAACTGAGATTCATTGATAAAATCTCTTTTCATATCTTTAGGTGTAACCCAAGGTATATCACCATCCCAATAATCACTATTATTTTTCCTCGGCGTCCCTCCACCTTGAATTTTTCCTGTTTGGATCAATTTACAATATGTCCAGTTTTCAGGTCGCTCTAGCTTAGTTGTTCGCTCCCAAATATCGTAGGCATCATTTACAGTATTCAAGTTTTCGATAATAACTTTTGATGTCTCATTTTCCTCACGCCATTCTTTCGTCAACTCCCCAGACGTGGCGGCAGCTAATACCGATTGGCGGAAACGTTTCAGAAGGGCAGGTATTTTGTCTAAGCGAGCTTGAGCTTTATCGACTTTGGCTAAAATAGAATCTAGCTTATTGGCAATGCGGATTTGTTCGTTTAGTGGCGCAATTGGAACAATAAACTCTTCAAGAGACTTCCCTGATATATTGGGCTGAGCAGCGCCATAAGCCTTCTTCAAGATATCGTCTCGAATAAACTCGATTAAATAGTTCCGGTATCGGTGATCACTATTAGATGGGGATAATAATTTAATATTTCCAACACGTTGATTTTGATATACGATTTCGCATTCTTGATAAACACCAACTTTACCTGTCGTCGCACCGGACATTGCTATTAGTAAATCACCTGACTCTATAAGAAAACCACTTGGAGCCAGTTTTTCATTGATATGTGTCGCAGTATCAGCACTCACAATTCCATCTTGAATGTCAGAAATCCGAATGACAGGTACAGTTTCAATACTTGGTGAAACATAATCCTTACTTTTAAAAGCATAACCGTTAAGGACTACTACGAAATCTCCTAGTCTAGTGCCCACCCAACCTTTAGGTAACTCACTCACGAAGCCACCTCATCATTTTCTGCTGAATCCAAATCCACAAGAATGGCTTTCAACTCCCCCATCGCGCCTGCCATTTCAAGCAATGCTTCATTAATCAACACATCGGGGGCGGGGAGCTGTGACGCATCTTCATTATTGTCATCACGGATCCAACTGAGATCGAGTGAATCCTCTTTGGCTTTGATTTCATCACGACTAAAGCAACGTAAGCGGCAGCCGTCGATATCGTCTTTATGCTTGTCATTATGAGAAAGAATAAAGGCTTGGCGAGCTTTCTCATCCACTTGCGTTAAATCGCTGCCGACCGCTTCATAAAACTCGGAAAAATGCTTTTTGGTCAGTACCGTACGTTTACCAAACTTTGGCATATTAGAACGCAAGTCATACACCCATACGTTCTTAGTTTGAGCTTTGTCTTGCTTTGCGTCTTCTGGTTTAGAAAAGAACAACACATTGGTTTTCACCCCGGCGGCGTAGAAGATGCCCGTTGGCAGACGCAGAATAGTGTGCAGGTTACACTTCTCCATCAAATCTTTACGGATGGTTTGCCCGGTTGAACCTTCGAATAATACGTTGTCTGGTAGTACGACGGCGGCACGGCCACCTGGTTTCAGCATTTTGTGATACATCAAGTGTAAGAACGCCAGTTGCTTGTTACTGGTGTAGTGCACCAAATCATCACGAGTTGGCACACCACCACCCTGTTTCGTACCAAAGGGTGGGTTGGCTAAAATCAAGCTAGCTACTGGCAGGTCTTTCCCTTCGTTTGATAACGTATCACCAAACAGAATACCAGAGTTGTTATCATCCACAGCCAGATTGTGCAGCATCAGGTTCATCATAGCTAGACGGCGTGTGTCTGGTACCAGTTCCATACCAAAGAAGGTTTTGTGTTGGTATTGGTCGTAAGCCGCTGGCTCTAGCGCCTGAATATCGTGGTTATGTTCAAGGTAGTTATGTGCGCTGATTAAGAACCCACCCGTCCCTGCGGTTGGGTCAACGATCACATCATCAAGGTTTGGCTTCATTAACTCGACCATGACGTCAATCAGTACACGAGGTGTAAAGTACTGCCCAGCACCGGATTTTTTCTCACCTGCGTTGATTTCTAACAAACCTTCGTACATGTCACCTAGCCCTTCGACCTTCGCGCTATACCAATCGAGTTTATCAATTTCAACCACCAGCTTGTTCAATGTCGCGGGTTTACGAATGACAGTGCTCGCATCAGTAAAGATGGCTTTGGTGATCAATGAACCATGAGAGCCTAAATGAAGCAGCAAATGTTTATATTCTTCAAGGCGCGTTGCCGCATTAAACGCGTCTAGATTTTCCCAACGATACCCTTCTGGTAACAGCTCATCTTGGCCGGTTTCATCAACCATTTTTAAGAAGACTAAGTAGGTTAACTCATTCAGATATTCGTGATAAGTCACGCCATCATCGCGCAGTAAATTACATAGATTCCACAGTTTAGCGACGAGGTCTTGAGTGCTCATGTTTACAGTACCTTTCAGGGTTTAACAGCGCTTCGCTGTTTTATTATTATGGTTACGCCGATTGAGGGGCTGACCACAGTGCTTGATTAAATTGGAGTAGCACTTCTTCTATAGGCTGTTCAAACAATTTGTTGGCGCGTTTAATGCCACCTTGTTGTTGCTTAAAAATGCCTTGATCGAGTGCAGGTAGATCGACAATGGTGGTCGCCTTCATTTGTTTGGCGATAAGCGCTAGCCATTGTTTTTGCGGTGTCTTCCATTGCTGACTCGCTAACATGGTCGCTAAGGCTTTATCAACACGCTGATCAAATGGAATGAGTGCTTCACCCAGTGCAGCTTGACGAATAAATCCGATGATTCTGGCGGCAATTTCTTCATTTTTCACTTCGTTCCACGCGACTTGTAGATCTTGTTCTCTAAAACGGTTCTTTTCAAGTTCTAACGCCAGTTCTTTTAGGCTTTTTCTTGTTAATTCCCACGGTTTTTGCACGACTGTTTGAATTGCAATCAATCGATTGCTATTGGCTTTGACAAAATCACTGAACGCTTGCAGGTAATCGGCTGGTTTTTGGCCATCACCGTAGCCCGTCGTGATGTCGGTAATTTCATCATCATGCTCAGAAATAATCACAGGCGATCGATTGCCCCCTCCGGTGACTTTGGCATCGAGCAATTCACCTAACCCCGGGTGGTTGGTAAACCATTCAGCAACGTCATTTAATGGTTGGTTTTTAAAATCTTGAATAAAGTCTTCGGGTGATTGCCCGACGATCGTTTCAAATTCATCACGCTGGTTATCGGTCAAGTGACGGCGTTTCACTTGCAGTTTGGCGATGAATTGATTTTTCGCTAAGGTTTGCAGATCCTCTTCGTCAACGTGCGTCATTTCACTTTCAAGCTCGGAAAATGTCACATTCACGTTTGTCACCACAGGCTTCATGCTATTAACGTCTTCTAATTGGGTATAAATGTCTACCGCATCATAGATTCGAAATGGCCCTTTGCCTATTTCGTCACATAAACGAGTGGCACGGCCTAGCATCTGTTCAAACAGAATTCGACTATTAACACGACGTAAAAAGACCAAATTACAAATTCTTGGCACATCGACACCTGTCGTTAACAAATCAACTGTGACGGCAATGTTAGGGAGGCGATCATTTTTAAACAGGCGGATCTTTTCTAGTGGTTTATCACTGGCACCTGTAATTTTTTGAATCGCATCGTCTTCCACTTCACCATGATAATATTCACAGGCTTCTTTTAATGCCTCCACAACCTGATCGGCGTGTTTGTCGGTGACACAAAAGATTAAGGTTTTCGATTCTGAATAAGGACTAATGGCATCACTTTCAATCAACCATTTAGTCACTTGTTTAGTAAAACTGGGGCTAATGACTTTACGGTTAAATTGCGACACATCGAAGTCAAGATCATCTGGGGTGTGGTACTTCTCTATTGTGTTATCTTCAACGTTATACGCCTGAACTTCTTCGTTGACTTCGTAATGTATGCCCTGCTCAGCTAACTTCGTGTGAATGCGAATGGGAGGAAGGTGATCATTGAGATAGCCATCTAACACGGCTTCTGTGTAGCTGTAACTGAAAATGGGCTCGCCAAAAATGTCCACGGTATGCAGTGCTGGCGTGGCTGTTAATCCTATTTTGAAAGCGTCAAAATACTCTAAAACAGCACGATATTTAGATTGGTAATCCTTTTGGTCACGAAATTCTAATTCGGTATCACTTAATATTTTATCGAGCAAATAACCTCGGTGACATTCATCAACCACGATGCAGTCGTATTGACCGACACTTGGTTTGATATCATCATCGTTTGGGTACAAAATACGTTTCACTAAACCTTGTACAGTCGCAACATGAACCTTGGTGTCGTCTTCTGGTTTAGTGATAGGTGATTTATCGGCTTCCATACCGATCACATCAAAGGTATCAGCAAAGGTATTGAGGTTTTCTAAACGCACTTCCCCAAAGTCTGTGGTGGCTTGCACACCTAGCGCCGAACGGTCGACCAGAAATAATATACGACGAAAGCGTTCGGCTTTTAATAAGCGGTAGACTAATGCAATACAGGTTTTCGTTTTACCGGTTCCGGTCGCCATTGCCACTAATGCTTGGGTTTTTCCTTGTTTAATCGCTTCTTCAACCGATTTAATGGCTTCTACCTGATAATCACGCAGTTTAAGATCATAATCAAAGCGCATTTGCTCAAGCTCTATTTCAGCCTGTTGTGGCGTTTGCCTTAAATACGTTTTGATTTCTTGAGGGGTATACCAACCCTTCAATGCACGACGTCGATTAGTCGTGTCACGTACATCTAAAAACCAGATGCCACTTTCTTGTTCTAGCTGTTCTAAATAAGGACGGCCATTGGTTGCGAATACAATCGGAACGTAAAACTCACCGAAAGTGGTTTCAATGGTGACGCCACCTTTATTGGTTAGCCCTTTGGCATAACGCTTAGCTTGGTCAATCGCGCCATACACATTCTTTGCACTTTTTTTCGCTTCTACGACTGCAACAGGTGTTAAGCCCATGAATAAAACATAATCTGCAGGGCCTGATGACGTTGGCCATTCTGCAATGGCTCGGTTCTCATGACTGACAGGTCTAGCGCCTTTTGAATACCTTAAATTAATCGAATCTGCTTGCCATTGAGCATCATTAAGCTGCTCGTCAATAAGTACACGAGTCTCTTCTTCATTGAGTTGTAAGCGAGATTTCTCAACCTGCTCAATAACCTTGGATTGAGTTGATTTGTCTTGTTGATTAAAGTTATCTAGATAAGCTAAATTGGCTTCATCCATTTTTTTACGATACGTCGCTAATGTTGATTCATGCTCCGTTGCGACCTCTTCCCAAAGCTTGCTTTCCATCTGCATTGTTTCTGCACGATGTTTCAGCGCCTTCGCTTTTTCTTCTTCAACTTGTTGTAATTCTTCGGCAACTTGCAATCTTTCTGACGTTCGCTTTTGTGCTGCCTCTAAAGTGCGTAGCTTGTCTTCCAATTGACTCACATGTTCTGAAGGATCGTCGGGTTTAATAAAGGCGTCTGGTTTAAAATCTTTAGCCTGTAAACCACCAAATAAGGTGTGATACCAAGCACTAAGTGCATGACCTAGCACTAGTGCTTTAAGCGCATCGCGGTGACTAGAGGAAGTAAAATCATGGTTAGCTGCATTACCCAGCTTTCGAATGGAATGAAAAGAGGCGGTGATACGAGGATCAAGCGTTAACTTGTGTTCAATATGACGCAATAAGTCAATTTGTTTGATATCTCGTCCATTTTCATCACGACCATATTCAACACCCACACGGGCTGCCACATTTTGTGCTAATGCCTCACCCAGTTGACGAATTTTCACTAAAGTGGTGTTGGGATCGGGGACATAACACTGTTCTGCTCGGTTCGCTAACCTAAACAGTAATTCATCATGATGCTTTAAAAATTCAAAATTACTCTTTTTCACTCACAAGCCCCTCTTCGTTCACTTTTTCCAGCAACTAATGCAACTAAGCTAGCATAATACTTATTTTTAAACTATTCGTTAGATCATAGACTTAACTCTCCGTCCGAAATCAAGCTTTGACTAGTCACCGATACGCTCGATGTTACCCTTGATCTTGTGAGTATTTTTCTACATGTAAATTCAAGAAATGCATTCCAGCTGAGCTTAGAACGTAATGTTGATCACCACAAGCGTAAAGGAAGTTTCGATCCGATAGGTAGTTTATCGCCTTAGCCCATGTTTCTATTCCGAGGGCTTGGCGAATCTCATCATAAATGGCCTGTTCTGCTATCTCCTCTATTGCTTTGCGGCCTAATCCGATCACCGGTGTCGCTAAGTCATCGAGGTCAAACCCCCTATCTACCCAGTAACGTGCAATAATCAATAGCATCGCTTGTATTTTCGTTGCATTCGTATCCGCCTCTTCCATATCACTCCGACTGATATAAAAAAATTCCCCCTCAACGTTGAAATTCAAGCTATAACCAATATGTAAATAAAGCTGAGTAAAATGTTCAAGATGATTAAATAACTCGGTATAGAGAACGCTTTCTGTAAAATTGTGTTGGTATGAATCGTAAACTTGTTTAGTAATTACCTTTCCGCTAACAAAGGCATTATAAATCTGCTGGCTTCTCGCCATATTGATCTGTGAAAAAGCCTTTATCATCATGTTACTCTCTCTGTTCTAATTTTACGGTATAAATACACGGTTTCGTCTTGCACTAAACGTTGTCGAAAATTGGTTACTTTAACCACATACCCATTTAACATCGATTCATTACGTATCAAGAAGTTAAGCCCTTCTAATAAATCAATAAAATGATAACCAGAGAGATGACCTTTAAGCCGTCGTTGCAAGGCGAGGGTTAAATCTTGATATTCAGCCATCTCCATCTTTTTAACCAAGTGGTAAATTTGCTCTGCCCGTTCTAACCTGCGCTCCGTAGAATGATCTTTTGAACTGACTAACTCCGCAAATTGATGCTGTTTCAATACGCTTTTATCCGCCACTCTAGCATCAATATCACTGACCACATTGTTGAGATAAGCTTCTGAGCTGCTAATTCTCAAGACCTTGGGCCTCGCATGCTGCATTAGCCCTAGAAATGCACCGTTATCGCGTGCAAATTCCCCATCTATCTGCCGACGTTTTAAGTTGTGTTTTGTTGCATCCAGTTCTTTGACTAAATCACCAAATGCCGTTTCAATCGCGTTAAACTGTTTCATGCGTTTTTTGGATCGAGCTAAGAACTGGTCAACCGACTGAGATACGTTACTGATTTGAAAATGATAGCTATTGAAGCTTATCTCGTATCTCAGCATCGCCGTTGAACGCTGATGATCTTGGTGATGTTCAAACTGTCTACGCAAACGCTGTAGGCACTCAAATAAGTTAAGGCCATCATTTAAACGGCTCTTTTCATCAAGAAACTGTCGAGTAGGTAAAATATGTCTAGACAGCAGAAGTGATATTTTCTCTATCGATTCGCGCTGTAATACAGAAAAAACTTGAGGGCTATCTGACTTTGCTGCTAATTCACTCGCTTCGCTTAATTCTTGGTTAATCATTTGCATTTTAACTAAGTTCAAGCGGATGCTATTTAACAGCTCGCTAAGGCTATGGAAGAGCTGATCTACTAACTCCTTAAAATCCAAATCGTCCTCGCTAAACAGTAGGGTATTTGACTGAAACTGAGTCAGTAGCAAACGAATTCCACCAAGGTGGACCTTTAACGCGACATCCGTTAAATCTTGAAAGAGACTGCGATCAAATAACCGAAAAACACCAATTACGGAACGATCAAAAATCAGTCTACTTTCACCTCCAAACTCATCTTTATCCACCAAAATATGAGCCGAGAGTAAGTTATCTATAGAAAACGCCGTACGAAGCTGTTTCTGTTTGTCTTTACTTTTCCCTTGAATATAACGGTGTAATCGAGCAATAAATGTCGCTTCACGAACATAAGGCTCACTCGCCTCATCCATTTCACGAATCAGATCGCGCATTATAGTATGATGCTCAAGCATGATGGAAAAAGTCGGAATAGTTAAAAGCCGTTGATCACTCATTAAGTTCACCAAATATGTCAAGCTGCTCTCTATCCATCATGCTATCTTGGGCAACAAAACTGTCAGGCATACCAGTAAAGGCAATGGTTCGTGCCGAATGATAAGGCGTTGCTGTGCGCATAGTATCTAATCGAAAATGTTGTCCGAATTTAAAAATGATTTCGCTGGACGCTGAATTAGTGGAGGCGCTCAAGACTCTGAAGCCTGCTTGCTTCATATTCGGTAATAGCCAATCAAACTGAGAGCTATCAACTGAAGCCCCTTCGTCAATGACCAACGGAAACTGAGTTGTACAAGCGCTATTTCTCAACTTCCCAAGCAGAATTTCAACAAGCTTAATGTTGATGAGCATAACGGTTGAAGTGGATTGTGATTTGCTTTCCCACCCTGTTTGACCTTGCTTTTTCACTCGATAAACGATTCCGGAAACAACCTGTTCCATTGTTAATACCGCTGCCTGTCCATTTTGGAAAAACCTCTGGCTAAAGCTTTTAAGACGTTCAATAAATTGATCCGACGCTTTTTGATCCGAATGGGTATCTAAATGTTCTATTTCAGCGACTAAATCATTAAATTTTGCTTCGATTTTAATCTTTGCTTCTACTTTCGACAAATCATTAATCGTTACTCCTTTAAAGGCACGATTTATGCTTTTCTCAAACTGTAGAACCATTTCGCGGTTATTCTTTAATTCATTAATAATGCCGTGAACGGAATGCTTATGTTCAACAAAATGTTTCCTTAGAATATCAAACTCTTCATCTAAACCTTGATAACGAGAATGGAGCTGTTGAAAGGCGTGATCAAGTAAATCATCATCAATGTGAGATCCCATCAGTTTATCGTCGTTCTCAAGCACCTGATTTCTCACAAAGCCTTGAATTTTTTCAACAACTTCAACTTTAGCTTGTCGTTTACTTATTAAGGCATCGATACGACTTTGTAAGTTCTCTTCATTGAGTGCTAATGTATGATCAGGTAATACAGAAAAGTCACCGGTGGGTAATGCATTAGCTTCAAGCGCCGCCTTAACCTGAATATGATAGCCCCCTAATTCCTTGCGTTCACATTTAATCTTATCCACTTTTATTTTTTGTGCTTCATGCGCTTTTCTTGTTTCCTCTAAGACTCTTTTCTGTGCTTCAATCTTATTTTCAAGTTCTTGTGCTTTGTATTTAATGCCTTCAAGGTCTGCTTCTATATTTTGAAGTTGCTGTGTATTCGCGCTAAAAGCCAATAGTCGTTCGATGTCTTTCTGAGTACGATTAATTTCAAGCTCAAGCGATCTGATCGTTTTAATACGTTCAAGGCGGCTTTCATTATCTATCGCTCTTATGTCATCGGCGTTTTTACGCATGTCTACTAGATGCCTTCGAACTTTATCTAGCTTGATGTGATCTGATTCTTGGTTATCAGCAGAGATCGCATCCAGTTTCACTCCGAATAGTTGATAACCGAGATCATCAACTTCTACCAGTTCAAAAAAATCGGCTATAGCTTGCTGCTCTGAAGGTGTTAACTTACGTTCTGGGTTTGCTTCCGCGATTTCAAGATTGAACGCTGCCAGTCTCATCCAAGTTGAATCAGCAAGTTGATTAGACAGCTTAAATTCCTGGTGATTAATCGATGCTTGATAACGACACTCCAACGCTTCGGACGCCTTAATGTCTTTATCGAGTTTTTCCAATTGGCTGTGTCGCTTATCTGCATTTTGTTTCATTTCCAGAGCGCTCTTTTTGCCAGCAAGGTGCTCTTGATTTGCTGCGACTATCATATCGATAGAGTCAGATTCATCGTATTGATGGGTTAATAACTGAGTGTTCTGTACCGTTTCGACAAGCTTTTTATGTTGACGAAGCAATACTGCCTCTTCCCCTTCTAGCTTATGTTTATCATCGATAATGTTGTTACGATTACGATCAGCAGAGGCCATGTTACTGTTTAACAAAAACAATTGTTTTTCTTCTGACTCTAATGCTTGGCTTTCTTTACGAACTCGGCTTTGTACCATCATCGCATATTGCATTAACTCATCTTCAGCGTGTTTGTTTCTTTTTAACTTCTGATGACTGTCATACAATGCCTTAAATTCTGGCCTTAAATTATCGATGCTTTTTAGCTGCTCTTCTTTGCGTGCCAATGCTTCATTGCGTTCAATAAAGTCATCAATATCGAAGTTCAGCTCATCTTTACGCTCTTTTTTTTGTGATTCAATAATATTCGCTACCGCTAAACGAACGGTATCAGAACCTGTCTTCATATCAAACAGCAAACGAACTAATGCTCGAAAGGCATCAACATCAGCATCACTCGTTGTACTGAGTGGAAACAAACAATAGCGCATTGCATCAATATCTAGTAATTGATTGGCGTAAATCACCTCTTTAATTGCCGCTGCACGTATTGGTGTCTTATAATGCCTCTTATCTTCACGCTTAAGAAAAGCTTGAACTTTGCTAACACTCAACCCTTCTACTCGACCGCCAATTCCATCCTCTCCAGCATTTGAATCCCAAAATAAGTGACGAATCTGTTCATAGCGTAAAGAGGTAAACATTCGACGATAGTCGAGTTTATCCGAGCTACCTCGATAGAGAATTTGGCAGTGGGGTAAAGGGCCACCTAAGTAACTATCACACTCCAAAATAAGAAAGCTAGTGCTGCTTGGAAAGTAATGCTCGTAGCTCTCATCGTTAGTATAAAACTTGCCTTCTTTGTCTGAAAACCCGAATTTTCTCGCTGAGTCTTTAAAATTTTCTTCTGGTAATAGAAATAACCTGATGGCATTGAGGATTGATGTTTTACCGATGTTTCCACCACCAATAAGTATTCCCCCTTCTCGCAAATCGATTTCGGCGATGGCAACGCCCGCTGAATCTACCGTGACAAGACGAGATATACTGATCAAAAGATTATCAATTGTATTATTAGACATGAATGAGTCCCGTGGTCATTCTGGAAGTAACGCTTCTTGCTCTAAGAAAGCGCGTGTTTGATTCATAAGATCCGCTTCTGTATTTAAACCGAGATCTCTTGCGAGTTTTATAGCCTTAACCAAGTGTGCTGCGTTTTTAGGTTTTAGTTTGAATTTACTTCTGAACGGCTCCCAGTCATCTGGTGCTAACCAAGCACATTGGGGAAGGTGATTTTTTAGCGTTTTATACGTTGTTAATCCACCCAATTCAACATCTTGTGCACAATAGATTTCATCGTAGATAGACAAGAACTCTCGATTTAAACGATGACAAATTTGATGTCCAGATCCAAAAAGAATATCGCTGTTAGTTAAGAGTGACTGGTGACCCATTACCTCTAGAAATTCCTGATAACGATAAAAATTTTCGATATTTTCAACCAGAACCGCTCGCGTCCCATAAAGTTTCCCCTCTGTCTTGTATCCATTAGTATTCGATACAACAACAAACGGCACCTGCGATTGAGTAAAGTGATTCAAAACTAAAATATGGGAAAAATGACTTGGGAAATCATGAGAACGCCCAATATGAGAGGCACTAGCCCTATCACTTGGTTCCGATTCAAAGAGAGCATGATGTCGCCCTTCATCAAGTATGATCAAATGATGTCCCCCTCGAACTCGCGTTGCATCATATATTTTTCGCCATTCGTTCATATCTGAATACGGTAAACATCTAATAAAAGACTCTAGGTTGATCGAATGGCCCTTCGAAATTTTGTTGAGATATTGATTCAGTTTCATTTCAGCACTCTCAAATTAATCAGATGGATACCATTTAATATTTCATGAAATCTATCCATATGTTGCGATCTAATCGACTTATTTTAAAGGTATTTTCTTTTAAATAGATATCCCATTGACTATCTAATATCGCCTCAATAGTGTGACGTTATTAGGGACAAGTAAATACTGATTGCACATACACGTCGCATAACTAGACAGGAATTACATGATGAGTAAATGGCCAATACGCTGGGATCTACTATTTCGCTACAGAATGATCGAAATTATTGCACTATGGGAGGGTCGGTTAACAACTAATCACTTAATTAAGAGCTTTGGTATCGGCAGGCAACAAGCATCAAAGGACATTAACTCCTACCTCTCCGATATCGCGCCAGGTAATCTGGTTTATGATAAACAGTTAAAAGGCTATAAGCCCAGTGATAGCTTCACTTCGCAGATAACGAGTGGTCATGCTGATGAATATTTACACATTCTTTCAAGAAGTGAAGATATAACCATTACATTTAACGAACTCGATATGGGGTTTGAAAATACAATCATGATCCGCCCCGTGACACGTAATATTTCTCCAGAGATACTACGTCCTATCGTCCAAGCTATCAGAGAGAAGAAACGTGTCGATATAAGCTACATATCTCTCAAAAACGGCGCTGAAGTAGAACGAATCATCTCCCCTCACACTCTAGTGTGTACCCCACTGCGCTGGCATGTACGTGCCTATTGTGAACATGCTAGAGGGTACCGAGACTTTGTACTGAGCAGGGTTCGTGGTATCCCTGATGTTAATGATAAGATAGTCATGGATAAAAAAAGGGATGAACTCTGGAATACTCCACTTACTATTGATTTAACCCCAGACTCTAGGTTAAATCATGCACAAGCAAAAGTGATTGCACATGACTATGGTATGGAAAAGGGTTCCCTTTCCATACCAACCAATGCAGCGTTGGCTCGCTATGTTTTTGATGCTTATAACATCGATATTAATATATTAAATTCAAACCCTAAAGGTCAGCAGATTATTGTGAGGAATATTGAGGAATTGAAGGCGTATTTGGTATTCTGATACAGATAACGGCTGCCTAAATTAACAAACCCTTCTGTTATTGAACGCATTCATTCAATATGTAAATGGACATTTAAGGGTTATAGTCAGCCCTCAGAAACGAAAAAACCCCAGCATTTCTGCTAGGGTTTAGAATTTGGCGGTGAGTGAGAGATTCGAACTCTCGATACGTTGCCGTATACACGCTTTCCAGGCGTGCTCCTTCAGCCACTCGGACAACTCACCGTAATATATTGTGCCCTTTATACAAGGGGTTCCCTTGGGAACGGGGTGTAATTTACTGTTTTCTGTTTACTGGGTCAAGTCTAAAACTTAATTTTATTCCCCTTTCACCTTTAATCGATGAGAAAAGCAGTATTTTGATAGCTTTTTAATCAAGGGTTGGATCAAGCTTGCTGGTAGTAACCTGGCACTCGGAACCATTTACGGCAGTTATCTAAGAAGTAGCCGTACAATACACCCATAGCGCAAGACACGATGGCATTACTGGTCACTGCCGTCATGATCTGTTCGTTCGTTGCACCGACCGAAAATAGAATCGCCGCATAAACCGGAGATTGAAAGCTCACAAAGGCAAAGAGATCGGAAATGCGCTTGCTCGTTTTGCTTTCAGAGACGCGTGCACCTTGGCGTAATACGAAATCACGGTAAAGACCATAAGGCATGGCAATCGCCATATTCACCGGAATCGATAAGGTACGAGACGCTAACGATTGCTCAAACGTCATACCTGACACCAAAATTTCAATGGCCATTCCAGTGATAAAACAGAAAACAACCATAGCAAATGTGTCAGCTAAAAACTGACGAACATTAAATGAAGAACGCACAACATCACCAAACAGTTAAAAATACAATAAAATAGCTAAAAGCTCAGAATTATATGCCTCAAGGGCAATTTGAGCAGCATTATATGATTAACATCACAAATATCAACAGTAAATTAATAAAAAATAAGATTTAAATAACACTAAACATTAAATAAACCGATACAACGCCCTACCATGAAAAGAAAGATATAGAACATAAAACCAGATATAAACAAAATATAAGAATATAACACTATCGATGGTTATAGTTCTTTTCTATAGGGGGATAACTTGCTAATATTTCACTACTTCATAACTGTTGGAATGCCACTGTGACACTAAAAGAATTACTTGCTCAACCTGAGCTTAAAGAACGATTATTGAGTGAAGCTCAAATCCATGGTTTTATTACGTCTATGGCCGCAGCGCCTCATATTATTTCTCCTGAAGAATGGCTTCCGTATCTGTGGGGAGGCGAAGAAACTGCTCCTTTTACTGACATGAGTCAACTAGAGCTCTTTGCCGATAAAGTCGTCGAATATTGGAATGAAGCACGCCCTGCCTTATTGGATGGCGAGTGGAAATGGCCAGCGTATTGCCAGTTAGATGATGAAGAAATCATTACCGCTGAAACACGTGAGTTCTGTGAAGGGTTATTACAGGGTTGGCAATTGGCGCGTGATGATTGGGAAACCATCATGCCGCAGCACAGTGAAGACAATGCGCTGCTGGGTGGGGTATTACTGTCAATTAGCATGCTTTATGATCCAGAAACGTCGATGGCAACGCTGTCGGAACAGGGAATGAGTGGCTTAGATCAATTTAAAGAGATTTTTGACTCGATGCCAATGATGCTATCAGGGTTAACCATTCGAGCGGCGATTCATATTGAAAACGCCGAAGCATAACCATAAAAAAAGAGTGCTGAACTCAGCACTCTTTTTTGTTTGCGTTTAGCCATACCGCCATCGCATTATACGATCGGTCTTTGACCACGGTTAATCAATTTCATTAATACGCTATCAGCCGCTTCACCAGCAACACCCGCCAGTTTCGCTCCTAACTTTTTCTTCTGTACGTATTGAATCGACAACACTTTCTTGTTCTTACACGCTTCAACGACCAAGTCATCCGATGTTTTTATTTCATCAACCAAACCCAGTTTATGCGCTTGTGTACCAAACCAATGTTCACCTGTCGCGACAGATTCCAGGTCTAGATCAGGGCGACGCTCACGAATGAAATCTTTGAATAAGCCATGCGTTTCTTCCAGTTCTTCTTTGAACTTATCACGCGCTTTATCGGTGTTTTCACCAAACATGGTTAACGTACGTTTGTATTCGCCCGCTGTCATTTGTTCAAATTCCACGTCGAATTTCTTCAATAATTTATGGAAGTTCGGGATTTGTGCAATCACACCGATCGAACCCACAATCGCAAAAGGCGCTGATACGATTTTATCGGCGATACAGGCCATCATGTACCCTCCACTGGCTGCAACTTTATCGACCGCAATCGTTAATGGTAAACGCGCGGCTTTCAATCTGTCGAGCTGAGAAGACGCTAGGCCATAACCATGCACCATGCCGCCACCTGATTCTAAGCGTAATAAGACTTCATCGCCTTTCTTTGCAACCGCGAGAATCGCAGTAACTTCTTCACGTAGAGAGGTCACTTCTTTGGCATCAATACTGCCATTGAAATCCAGTACAAATAGGTGTGGTTCACGTTTCGCTTCAAGCTTGCCTTCTTTCGCTGCTTGCTTCACTTCTTTTGCGCGCGCCTTTTCTTGTTCTTTCTCTGCTTTCTTTTCTTCTTTCAGTTGGGCTTTTACGAAGGCTTCATCATGAATGTGCGATTCAAGGTGTTCAATCGTTGCTTTATGCTTCTCGCTCAGGTCTGTGATTTCAAGTTCACCTTTGCCTGCACCACCTTTGCCATTACCTGATTTAATTAACACCAGTACAACGACAACCGCGATAATAAATGTCACTATTTTGGCTAAAAATAAACCATATTCCATTAAAAATTCCAATGATATATCCCCCTAAGATATGAATTGGTGTATTGTACCTATACTTGCTTCGATCCCCAAGTGTACTTACAAAAGTTTGGCCTTAGATCGCGCTTATTTTATTTTCAACAGAGGATATACTCACGTGGACTATTCCGTTTCTTCCGACTCGTTAAAGGGTAAAGTGATTCTAGTAACTGGTGCTGGCGATGGCATTGGTAAACAAGCGGCATTAAGCTATGCCGAGCAAGGTGCAACGGTCATTTTATTAGGTCGCACGGTCAAAAAACTAGAGCAAACCTATGATGAGATTGAAGCCGCTGGTTACCCACAAGCTGCTATCATTCCATTAGATATGAAAGGGGCAACCAAGCAACACTATTCCGATATGATTGATACCATTGAAGGTCAATTCGGTAAGCTTGATGGCATTTTACACAACGCCAGTTTGCTGGGTGTGATCAGCCCATTTGATCAAATTCAAGAAGATACGTTTGATGACCTAATGCAGGTGAATGTAAAAGCGCAATTCTTGCTGACTCAAGTTGCGATGCCTCTATTAATTAAGTCACAGGATGCGCGTTTGATTTTCACAACATCAACGGTAGGTCATGCAGGCCGTGCGTTCTGGGGAACGTATTCTATGTCTAAATTTGCAACGGAAGGCATGATGCAGATCCTCGCCGATGAGCTGAGCGAGAGCAGTGTTCGAGTGAATGCGATTAACCCAGGTGGCACACGCACTGCAATGCGCGCTACGGCGTTCCCTGGTGAAGATACTGATACATTAAAGACACCAAAGGACATCATGCCTTTGTATGTGTACTTAATGTCGCCTGAGAGTAACGCGGTACATGGCCAATGCATTGATGCACAGCCAAAACGTTAAGACTGTTATTTGAAAAAACGGTTATTTGAAAAAAAGAGCCCCGATGACGTTAACGACTTTTCACTAGGTAACTAGATATCTAGAAAAAGTCATTAACGTAACAGGGGCTCTTTTTTTTAATGTTAATGGTTTACTTTATTTTTCATGACCTATGAATGACGTTACCCTTCTAATAACTTCATCAAAAAGCTTCCATCGTATAACGACTGCTTAACCAGCGCGACACCTGGGATGGTGGTTTTCGGGAAAAATAAAGAACCGCTGATCTCTAAATCTTGAAGGTAACTGGCGCTGCACTCTATCTGCAGTTGTTCAATCATTTTCGGAAAAAGAATCTCTTCAGCCTGATTTAAAATACCACCAATGAGCAATTTTTCTGGTTTAAAGAGATTAATGAGCATTGCCGCGCCCTTTCCTAGGTTCATGCCCAGCTCTTGTAGTACTTCTATCGCTAACGCATCCCCTTTCGCAGCGGCCACACACACATCGTCAATGTCGGTATTCTCTGGGTTCTCAATATCAGTACTTCGCCCCTGCGATACCAGCTCCGCTACTCGTTTAGAGATAGCATCCGTGCTCGCTAGCGTATTCAGGCACCCTATTTGACCACACTCACATTGAGTTTGATTACCGGTGATTTTGATGTGCCCAAGATCGCCAATGTGATCATAGACACCCTGCAAAACTTGGTGATTAACCACAATACCTGAGTTCACACCATGATGAATCGTCAGCAAAATGGAGTTATCAATGTCTTTCGAATGACCAAATAACCGCTCGGCTAACGCCCATGCTTTGGTGTCATTCGCAATAAAAACGGGTAACCCGGTGAGTTCTTTCAACTCTTGCCCTAATGGGTAGGTATTCATGTCTTTATCAAATAAACGAATAAGATCGCCAGTTGTCGCATCAACAAGACCGGGTAGCGTCAGTGCTAACCCTGTAATTCGTTCAATTTGATTGATATTCGTTTCAAAGAAACGATCAATTTGCTGAGAAATTAGCGTCGGGATGTGTTCAATGACGGAACAATCTATGGTTGTTCTCGAATTCGCCAACGTTTGCCCATTTAAGTTATGCAAAGACAGGCTAAGGTACTTTCGCCCTAAGCGAACAGATAGAAATTGCCAGTCACGGTATTTAATCTGAATGCCGACAGCAGGACGGCCACGACTTCCGGCATCTTGAATGGCGACTTCTTCGATTAAATGACCATTGAGTAATTCACGAGTAATCTTGGTGATACTCGCCGGAGCCATATTGGAGGCTTTGGATAAGGCGATACGTGATATGGGCCCGAGTTGGTCAATGAGCTGATACACTCGACCAGTATTGGCTTGTTTTATGTGATCAATATGACCAGGCTGAAATTTATACATACATCCCTCATTCCGTTCGAGCACATTCTTTTACGCTATGAATTAAATGTGAAGGTATTCACACTAGGAATGTGACTGGTTTCACGAAGTATTTTATAGGAATGCCAACCTATTCTGAGAAATGAAATAAAACGCCATCAAGTATCGTTGGCGATAAGCCAGCATTATGGCGACATTAAGTTACGATACTCGGTGACGACTCGGTAGCCTGCGCGTAATCCAACTTCATAATCATGCTGTAAATCGCTCTTTTTACTCATCAATGAAGACACTCGTAATGGTTCATCTGGACGAATTTGCATAATAAAGCAATCATCGGGCGGTGACTCGATAAAGGTTTGTGTCAGCATATAAGTTTGAAAGTGAATCATTAAAAGATCGGTTAGTCCCGCATCAACCGGACGACCAATCAGGTGACTTAATCGATAAATGTCCTTTGCTCCAAACATCCATCGCCCGCCATTGAGTAACTGATGATTACTTTCTTCAAAGGTTTGCGAGCGGGCCTTATCAATCATATCGGCTAAGAATTGATTCCAATTGCCTTTGATATCATCAACGGTTTTCCCCCACCCTTGCTTGATGGTATGAACCATCTCATCCATCCAAGCGGATTCCTGTTGCTCACGTTCAGATGCTGCATCGGGCACTTCATCTTCTATACCTTTCATCTCAGTACGAATCACAAAGATACAACGCGAACCGCGTCGCCAAGCCTCTTGCGCCGGAATCGCAGCAGCAATACCCCCATCAACATAGGATTGACCATCAATGATGACTTCTTTGTCATACACTCGTGGAATCGCGCAAGTTGCGCGCATGATCAATGGCCAGTCATCCCGTAACACAGGTAAATACTCATCATGCAACGTGTTAGTGTTGGTCACAACGGCAAAGGCCGTTCGATTTTCGCCAAGATTACGCCTTGCCTTTTCAACATCGAATAAATAGGGCTCTTCATGTTGGATCTTGTTAATAATCCATTTTAATCCTAATCCTTGGTTGCCTCTAAGATATTGAATAAGATTAAAAAATTCTTTTTGAGTCGTTAAATCCATTAGGAAAGACTTTCCTAATCCTTGCTGCCGAGATAAATAGGCGCAAATATTTAAAGCCCCTGCCGAGGTGCCATAGAAATGATTGAAAGGGTCAAAGTCGGATTGCATCCACGCATCCAGCACACCAGCGGTAAAAATACTGCGTTGGCCGCCACCCTGAATGACCAGAGCTCTATCTCCCCCGGTTAAATAGTTGTTCAATGTGGCTGCATCAAATTCACTATTTACATCAGAGATATAACCGCTATTGATTTTGCATACGTCTTGATTGTGCATGCATGGCTCCTAAAGAAGGATTGTTATTCTATTAACTGTTTTAACGAGTATAAGTAAAGCAGGTTGAACCGTCGAATACGATTTAAAACGAAAAAAGGCACTTCCTAGTCTTACTAAAAAGCGCCTTTTTTATTATGTAGTTCTAATCGCTATTCATTAGCTTGCCTACTGATTAGCCGGCCTACTGATTAGCCGGCCTGCTCATTAACCGGCATAGCGAGCTTCGAAGTCTTTCATGAAATCAACCAAAGCCTGAACGCCTTCTAAAGGCATCGCATTATAAATCGACGCTCTCATACCACCGACAGCACGATGGCCCTTTAGAGCGACTAGTCCTGCATTTTCAGCCTGTTGTAAGAACTCACCATCCAGTTCGGGTTTCGCTAATTGAAAAGGAACATTCATCAGTGAGCGATTATCAGAGTGAACCTCATTACGATAGAATGCTGACTCATCGATAAAAGAGTACAATAGGCTCGCTTTTGCGCGGTTCACTTCTTCTATCGCGGCGACTCCACCTTGCTCTTTCAGCCATTTAAAGACAAGCCCAGACAAATACCAAGCAAACGTTGGCGGTGTGTTGTACATGGATTCTTTTGCTGCGAGCACTTTGTAGTTCAATACACTCGGTAACAAACCTGAGGCTAATTCTAATAAATCATCACGTACGATGGCGATACAAATGCCAGCCGGGCCAATATTTTTTTGAGCACCCGCATAAATCACACCGTATTTGGATACGTCTATTTCACGAGAAAGAATGGTGGAAGACATATCCGCTACAATTGGCTTATCGGTAACTGGGAAATCATTAATCTCAATCCCATCAATGGTTTCGTTAGGACAAAAATGCAAATAAGCCGAGTCATCAGACATCGCCCATGTTGCTGCCGGTGTAACGGTAACTTTGCCATCAACGGTCACTTTCGCTTTTATGGTTTCAATTTCGCAGTACTTACTGGCTTCTGTGACGGCACTTTCTGCCCAGTATCCTGCATCGACGTACGTGGCTTTCTTCTTATCACCTAATAAATTCATAGGAACAGCAGCAAATTGAGCTCGTGCTCCACCTTGGCAGAATAAGACCTTGTAGTTATCAGGGATGGATAATAAATCTCTTAAATCCTGCTCGGCTTCTTCAGCGACTTTAATGAATTCTTTACTGCGGTGGCTCATTTCCATGACAGAAACACCCAAATCATTCCAATTCACTAGCTCTGACTGCGCTTTTTGCATCACAGCTTTAGGTAAACCCGCTGGGCCGGCACTAAAATTAAATACATTTTTATCCATGACTTTCATATCCTTTTGATTAACGTCGTCGGTAATGAATCTCTATTAAATACCACTTTAGCGTATAGATAAACCAAAAAAAGGCGCAGAAGCGCCTTTTCTAATAATATCGACCGAAGTAACGAAAGGGTATCTCCTTTTCTCTATAACGGATGCCGTTACTGTAATAACATCGGTAAGAACAGCCCTATCATTGGTATCTTATGCCCACTTTCAAACACAAATTGCCCTTTTTCAATTTGAGCATCAATATAATACCCATCTGGCTTTTCAGTGATCATATCCATCACGATAGCTTCATCAACCGATTGCTTAATGAAAGGATAAGCCGAGACCAATTGGTTTGAAAAGAAGACTTTCACTGTACCGGTTGTATCCAACATGACTTGCTGCGGGTCAAGACCCTTCGTTGCCATTGCAGTCGTAGTTGATGCAGTCGATGCGGTCGTAGCCGTAGTGGATGTCGATTCTGATGTCGCTGTCGAATCCGGTACGATGATATCCCACTGGGTATTGAATTCACTGCCCGATAACAACAAACTCATGTCATTTAAGGTGACATTAAATCCACGAGCAAAAATGGTTTCAATGTACGGTAGAACCTGTGCGACGTCTTGTTGAGATGGGTTTGGATTGTTTTGATAAAACTCCATGACCTTAGCAAAGGAAGCATGATCGATACCCGACAGTTCCGCATCCAATGAATAATCTTGAATTTGACCGCCTGAAATCAAGAAGTAGTCCGCGTCCAGCTTATGTTTCGTCGTTAAACGCTTCTCTTTGTCATTCGATGAAGAGACAAATTGATACTTACCTTTATTGACTTCAAACAGTGTTTTACCAATGGAATCATTGATCGACAGGTTATGCAGAGTAATGGTTTGATCGCCAAGCCAGAAGCCCTCTTTTTGCTTGCCTTGCCCTTCACCATTCAACTCGATTAACGTGATCTTTTCACCCGTAAAAAAGTCCACTTCGACCGATGGAACCTTCATATTATACGAAAGCTCTCCAAGTACCGTCATGTGGCCTTTAAAGTGAGAAGGTGAAATAGACACCGTCATTGGCGCATTGCCACCAGCACTGAAGTTCCAATTATCGATTTGCAGATCAAAACTGGTATTGCCATTCAGCTGTGTCGATGTTTCTAACGTAACAGGCACATTCACTTCTGATTCAAGCTTAGAAAGCGCACTCAACGACACAATGCCATGTGAAATATCACTGTTTATAGTGTACTCCGTTGGCAGATCATCGGCTTGAAGGTTCGCCACCATAACCGGATCGTTGATCGTGATTTTAGTGGTCGCTGTGGCGCTAAAATACCCGCGATCATACTCCACTAATTCAGCGGTTAACGTTTTATTGGAGAGGTGTTGTACACCCTCAGTGATCGCACTCTGTCCAATTTGTCCGACCGCTAAAGGCCAACAAAGAACCAAGCCGATTCCGCCACCAATAGCACCAATTTTTTTATATGCATCCATAGATATACAACAACTTCATTTACTCATTGAATTTATTCAGTTTAACTCAACCTAGCTCGACTTCAAGCACTGTCATATACTCAATGTGACTTTATCCTTAATTCAGGTTTGATGAATTTTCCCTCTAACTCGCTCCATTTTTTAACATTTAGTTAAAAGAAACGTGATGCCATCTAGCCTCTAGTAATAAAAATGAAGTAGTATAGAAGAAATAAGTGTCTCATTTTATATCCCAATTAAGCGGATATATACCAAGGATTAAGGAAGAGGTGAATTTATGAGAAAAACGCTGAGTGCAGCAACCCTTTTAGCTGTCTTATCTGCTCCGACTTTTGCAGCAACAATGGGTAACTTCAACTACGACTATTTCGATGCTCGTGTTGGTTTTGATCCATTAACGTACGGCGGTGAAGCCAGTATGTCTATTCACCCTAACGCGCATGCTCTAGGTCGTATTGATTCTAAGTTTGAAGGGGATTATGACGCCGCAGCAGGGATTGGCTTCCATGCTCCGATCAACGATTGGGCTGACCTAACGGGTGACGCTCTTTTCCACCTTGTTGATGCCGGTGATGATGACAGTGAACACCGTGGTGTTGAACTGACTTTCGGTGTACGTCAATGGTTGGGTCCTCAATTAGAGGTTCATGGCGAAGGCGGTTATCAATCTATTGATGATAACGAAGAGTGGATTGGTGCAGCCGGTGCTCGCTTCTACCCTACTGAGCTTTTCTCTATCGGCATGGAATACCGTCTAAACCAGTTTTACGATGACCAATTGATGGCAACCGCTCGTTTCGTGATGCCTTAATCAGTTAAGAACGAAATCAGTGAGAATAAAAAAAGAGCCGGATGATATCATCCGGCTCTTTTTTATTCTCTGCTAACGACTCGATTAAACTAAGTTTATTGATTAATCGAAGTCCGTTCATTAACCTAAGCTATTAATTAACCTAAGTAAGTTAAACCGTTCATGTATTTCTGTAGTACTGTTGGAATAGCAATACGGCCATCCGCTTCTTGGTTATTTTCAAGAATAGCGACCATAGTACGACCTACCGCTAGGCCCGACCCATTTAATGTATGAACAAGTTCTGGTTTCTTCTCGCCTTTACGACGGAAACGCGCTTGCATACGACGTGCTTGGAAGTCAGCCATGTTTGAACAAGATGAAATTTCACGGTATGTCTTTTGAGCTGGAACCCACACTTCTAAGTCGTAAGTTTTGCGAGCACCGAAGCCCATGTCACCCGTACATAGAATAACTTTACGGTAGGGTAGTTCAAGAAGTTGAAGCACTTTCTCAGCGTGGCCAGTTAGTTCTTCTAATGCATTCATTGAATCTTCTGGTTTCGTAATTTGAACTAATTCGACCTTGTCGAACTGGTGCATACGAATCAAGCCACGAGTATCACGACCGTAAGAACCCGCTTCAGAACGGAAACACGGTGTGTGTGCCGTCATTTTCAGCGGTAAATCCGCTTCATCTGTGATCGTATCACGTACCATATTCGTTACAGGTACTTCTGCTGTTGGGATCAAAGACAGTTTACGAGGCTCTTCGTCACTGACTTTCTCAACAAGTGGCTCAGTGTGGAAAAGGTCTTTACCAAACTTCGGTAATTGGCCAGTACCGTATAGGCTGTCTGCATTCACTAGGTAAGGAACGTACATCTCTGTGTAGCCATGCTCGTCCGTGTGAAGATCCAGCATGAACTGAGCGATAGCACGGTGTAAACGAGCAAATTGCCCCTTCATGACGATAAAACGTGCGCCAGTGATTTTTGTCGCGCTTGCAAAATCCAAACCGCCAGACAGTTCACCTAGGTCAACGTGATCTTTTACTTCAAAATCGTATTCCTTTGGTGTGCCCCAACGTGAGATTTCTACGTTATCGTTTTCATCTTTACCTTCTGGTACTTCATCATCAGGTAAGTTTGGTACACTTAACGTGATGTTTTCTAATTGAGCTTGAACGTCAACTAATTCCAGTTTTTTCGCATCAAGATCAGAGCCTAGA
>JAOICL010000017.1 GCA_028131545.1 Vibrio sp.
CAGTTTAAAGCAAACACACAATAATGGACTTTATGATGAAGATACAATTAACGACCCTAGCTACATTAGTTTCAGCTGTTATTAGCCAATCTGCATTTGCAGATGATTCTAAATGGGATGAAAATGGTACCCTTAAAAATAAGGCCTCTTGTGATATTGTTTTCCCTAACTCACAATATCCAGATTTCTATCAATTATTCAGAAACCCAGATAACTTAAAAGCAAACCAAACAATCTGTGTCGAAGATGGTGAATATGATAATTTCCGCCTTATCAATATGAAAATTTCAGAAAAAGGCGGTAACGTAAAGTTCATATCAATGAATAAGCACGGCGCGACTCTCTCTCGAAACAATCTTTATAGCGGTTACGGTGCTCGCATTCAAGGCTCATCTGGTATTGAATTGCACGGATTCAACGTCGAGAAATCTCTAGTCGGCATCGAAGTTGTTGACTCTAAGAATATCATTATTGCTGACAACAAAGTTCACAACACCGGTTACGCTGGCATCAAAGTGGCTCCTGTTGCGATGGATGCAAATGGTAACCCAATGGCTGAAGAATATTCTAAAGACAGTAACTTTGTTATCCGTAATAACGAAGTTTATAAAGCAGGCCAAATCCACGATGATCGCTCTGAAGCAATTTATATCGGTGAAGGCAGCTACTCTGTTGTAAACGGTGAAACCGTATTAGATATCCAAAGTACATTGAGTAATGTGACTATCGAAGGTAATGAATTACACGATTTAACAACAGAAGCGGTTGATATTAAAGGTCAAGCCTACGATGTTAATGTCATAGGTAACAACATCTATAATATTGAACTGCCTTTTAATGCTGTGATTACCGTCGTTGGCGATGGTACTGTTGACAGTGCTCAAGGTAATTACTTAATCAAAGATAACTACATTGAGAACTTCCGTAATCGCTCAAACCACGGGAATGTCTGGACAGCAAAAGCTATCTCGGTTGGACGTGGTAATACGACTATTGAAGGCAATACAATCCATAATCCAGCGTATTTAAATGCGACAAGCAATGTCGATCAAGCTGCGATTTATATCGAAAATACCTTTAATGGACAAGATTGCTACGGCTCTAATTGTGATGACCTAAAAACGGTTAATATTAATACCAGTAATAATGAATTCCGTATCGGTTATGATTTTGATACTGCGGATAAACAAACGACACTCTATTACACGGCGTATGATCTAGACCATAGCCAGGTGATCATTAATGAGATTACAAGCGCTTCACCAGATACGAATGTTGGTAGCGACAATAATACCAACAACAGTAATAATACAAATGACACTAACATCGAAGAATGCGGTACTCAATGTGGCTCAGATCAAAACAATTCTATCGATGGTAACGAAGGCAACAACCTGATTCACGGACACGCTGGTGATGATCACCTATACGGCGGTCAAGGTAATGACACTTTAATGGGTGGTGAAGGTTTTGATTACCTTTACGGTCAAGATGGTGATGATTATCTCGATGGTGAGCAAGGACAAGCAAAATTGTACGGTGGTGACGGTAACGATACATTACGCTCAAGCGAATCAGGTTGGACGTATATGAAAGGCCAAGCTGGTAATGATACTTACATCATCCCTGAAAATTACTACTACCACGGAAGTCAAATTCGAAATGATGGTACGAGTACAGATACGGATACGGTTGTATTTGAAGGTGTTGATTCGCTTAATGACCTATACATAGAGCGTAATGGGGATCACCTGATGGTGACACCAAATGGTAAACGTGTTGGCATTCAAATCGATTACTGGTTCAGTGGTGGTAACAACGCTCAAGTTGACATCATAAAAACAAACAGTGACTCAATTACTAAAGATGAAATCAACCGTTTGTTCTAATTAATAATCACTCGACTTACCAACAAGAATGTCGTTCACTTAAAGTGAGCGGCATTTTTATTTATAACATATTTCAAAACGAATTTAACCATTCAAAGCTGGTCTTTCCTTTTCAAACAATAATGTCATCGTTTCAGTAGTGCAAAAATAATTCGATCAACGATGACAGGTAAGATCGCTGAAATCAGCTACCGTCGTGATAACCATTTATCGTAAACACCCCATTTTACCCATTCAATGAGATTCGGCATTAATATATATAAGATACATAAAGGGGAAAAACCGTATTTTCTCGATAAATCTATTATTCGTTTACGTTGCTTTAAAGGGATAGATTTATTGTGATAGAAATACATTTGGCGAGCAGCACTGATCATTAAGCTAGAATTAAACTCTCGGATACACTTCTCAAGATGGCCAGAATGGAGGGTGGTCAATTCATGAATATAGTTGATATTCTTTAGATAATCTTCCACATCTTTCTTGCGAGCATGGCTAGTCACCGTTGAATTACTTCGCGCGCGTCGAAAGAATAACATCTCTTCTAATACCATCACATTTTGAGCGGTAGACGTTAATATTTCAGTCGCAAAGGAGTTGTCTTCATAAATACGATAATTAATGAAAGAGATATCTTTATACGTTTCTCGTCGATAAATAAAACAACACGGTTGTACAATAAATTTACCTTCCGTAATTGAACGACAGAAAAAATCTTGGCTGTTATATAATCCAGAACGAATACCACGAAGGTAGTCATAATATTGAAACTCTTCTTCTGGAAGGTCAGTATTGAAAGCCTTTGCATCAAATAACACCATTTCAATATCGTTCTCTTTAAAAGATTTCATGGCTTTATCAAACAATTCTACAGAGATATAATCGTCACTATCCAAAAAATAAACAAACTCGCCTTTCGCTTTACTTAATCCTAAGTTGCGAGCATAAGATTGCCCAGAGTTCTCTATAGAGGTTATCTCAAAGTGAATATCTTTGTCTCTAAATATTGCCGCGTATTGATGAGCAATCTCAGTACTTTTATCTTTCGAACCATCATCAACGATCAGAACTTCAAAGTCATCGTAAGTTTGATGAACTAAAGAATCTAGACATTCGCCGATGTATTCTTCGACATTGTACATTGGGATGATAACTGAAATCATGAATCGCTTAATTTAATAGAGTGAATCCTTCAGGATAATCTAAGTTGCATGAAATCTAAGTATAGAAGATTATATAAGCATAGATGACTAATTCGTTTATTTAATAAGCGGTTTTCTCATTATCTTATAAATATCCCTAAATTTAAGGTAAAAAATAGCCAGACAAAGCCGGCTATTTTGGTTTTCAGTATTACATATTTATCGAAGGTTAAAACCACACTTCAAATTCATAGCCAACACGGAATTCTGAGTCATCCGCTTGGTCGTTAATGCCCAAACCACCAGTTAACTCTTCATCAGCGCTGATAGAGCTATAGTCATTTCTGGTGTATGAGAAGACATTGCGATGTACTCTGTTAATTGATCTTGGCTGATCAACAACTAACAGAGGAAGCATCGCAATGAACAAAGATAATAACGAGCACCAGAAAACCCATTAGAGCAATTGTTAAAGCAAGGTGCTCAACAGCTGCTGGCTTCCGCCATTGAAGCTGAGCTAGCCGAACTACTGGATCAATACTCTCACGATCGCCTTGATGATGGTCGATTAAGAGTTGTACGTAATGGCTATCAGCCAGAGAGAATGCTGCAAACGAGTATTGGAGATATCCCGGTCAAAGTCCCTAAAATCAGGGATAGAAAAGAGAAAGAAGTTAAATTTAACAGTAAGTTAGTTCCACCTTACTTGAAGCGTACTAAGAACATTGAAGAGTTAGTGCCTTGGCTTTATCTGCGTGGGATATCTACGGGAGAGATGCAGCCAGCCCTAGCTTCACTGCTTGGTGAAAATGCCAAAGGACTATCGGCTAATACCGTCTCACGGCTCAAGTCTGGCTGGGAGCAAGAATACCTAGAGTGGAATCAACGAGATTTGAGCAACCGTCACTTCGTTTATATTTGGGCTGATGGGATCTACAGTAAGGTCCGAATGGACGACAAGCTATGTTTACTGGTTGTCATAGGCGTTGATAACACGGGTAGAAAGGCGTTGCTTGCTATCACTGATGGTGTTAGAGAGTCAGAGCAAAGCTGGACAGAAGTCTTGAACCAACTCAATGCACAAGGACTAACGGCTGAGCCGAAACTGGCGATTGGTGACGGAGCTTTGGGTTTTTGGAATGCCGTGACTAAGGTATGGCCAACGACTCAACATCAACGTTGTTGGGTTCATAAGACGGCAAACATCTTAAATAAAGTGCCAAAATCGATGCAGCCCAAAATAAAGTCTAGCTTGCAAGACATTTGGATGGCAGAAAGTAAAGAGTCAGCGCTTAAGGCTTATAGTTTATTTGATAAAAATTATGGTGTTAAGTACCCGAAAGCAACGGACTGCTTGCGCAAAGACAAAGAGGAAATGTTGGCTTTTTATAACTTTCCAGCGGAACATTGGCTCTCAATTAGAACAACGAACCCAATAGAATCGACCTTCGCAACAATCAGGTTGCGAACTCACAGAGTTAAAAGTTGTGGTAACAGAAACACAACACTGAGCATAGTATTTAAGCTAGCTCAAGTAGCAGAGAAGAAATGGTATCGGTTACGTGGCTTTAAGCTGTTGGCTGATGTCATTGAAGGTATTACCTTCAAAAACGGTGAACGGATAGAGCAAGATCAAGCAGAGCGTCCAGCGACTTCCATACACCAGATTTGACAATAGCTCGCGCTGATATAAGTAAACATTAAACGACTGACTGGACGAGCCCAAAAACCTTCGCCCATTTGTAATAATGGATCTACTGCGATTTTGTATTTAAGGCCATCGGTCTCTTTATTGTAACTGGAGTTGGAACTGCAGTTGTTGCTCTGCATCTTCTAGTAACTTATCGATAGGTGCACCTTGAGCAATCGCTGGAACCATCGTACTTAGAACCGAATCAATCTCGTAAGTATAAAGGCCGTAATTGACTTCTGGAATTTCGCCTAACCATTGCGCGAAATCACCATAGATTTTTTGGTTATTAAAGAATGCACTACTGATTTGGTATGAATCTACTTTTGCTGCAGGCAAATAAGTACCAACGGCGCCGCGTTCAGCTAAGATATCGCCATAGAAGTTCGCATCCGTTGCAAATGCTTCATTTAAAAAGCTAACTGCTTCTTTCTTTTCATCTGATGCATTTAATACATACCAGCTCGAGCCACCCAGATTAGAGCGGTGCGTTGCTCCTTCTACATTGTTCAATTTAGGAACTGGAGAATAGCCCATTGACCCGCTTGGTCTGTACCCGCTTCTACTGAAGGCGTAATCCATACACCCGCAGTAATCGTAGCTACTTGACCACGTGTTAATGTACCAACCCATTCAGACCAACCAATAGCTGGACGTGAAATATCTTTTTGTTGTAACTGGCTAAACACACTTAACGCTTCTTTAAGTGCTTTGTTATTTTTGATATTCAGCGAACCATCTTCATTGAAATACCACACACCAGCGGATTGCATCATGATACGAACCAATGCTAAATCATTAAGATCCACACCCAGCATGGCTACGCCAGTTTTTTCTTTAACTTGACGGCCAATTTCTAGGTAACGATCCCAAGTGATATTGACCATATCTTCTTTTTTAAAGCCCGCTTGTTCAATGATGTCGGTGCGATAGTAAAGACCGGTTACACCACTATCAAATGGCATGCCATAGATTTCATCTTCAACCGTCATGAAGCCTTGCTTGTATTGAGCAAACTGAGAGTAATCAACGCTGTTTGTTAAAGGAGCAAAAGAGCCAGGGTAAGATTGCAGATACTTCTGTGCATTATAATCTTCAATAAGAACAATATCAGGTAATGCGCCAGTAACACCCGATGCCAGCATAGTGTGAAGTTTTTGTTCTAAATCGGCTTTTGCGAAATCAACGACCTTGAATGTAGTATCAGGGTGATCCTGCTTATATTCTTCTGCTGCTTTTTCCATGATTGCGATATTAAAGTTTGGATCCCATGCCCAAACAGTAATTTCTTCCGCCGATGCTTGATACGCAATCGAACTCATTCCCAAAGCAACAGCTAAGCTCGCAATAGATTTCTTTAACATAATTTGTCCTCTCAGACTTATTTTTATCGTGTAGAGTGTAATCGTTTACATTATACTTAACACTGATATTAGCACTAGGTAATTCATGTATAAAAGTTGTGATCCATGTCATAAACGAACACATCTTCATACTTTAGTGCATAGCAATTAATATAGTATAGCGCAGTCTTATAAATTGATAACGGAGTAAACATGGCGACTGTCAAGGATGTAGCAAAAGAAGCCGGTGTATCCGTTGCAACTGTCTCTAGAGTCATCAACAAATCACCAAAAGCGAGTAAGCATTCTATTGAGGTGGTTTCAAATGCAATGCAAAAATTAGGCTACCGTCCTAATGCTGCTGCACGTGCACTGGTTAATAAGAGTTCAGATAAAATTGGAGTCGTGTTAAGTGACGCTTCTGACCCCTTTTTTGGTAGTTTAGTGAAAGCGGTCGACCACATTGCGCAACAACATAATAAGAACCTTATCGTTGGTAATGGATACCACAATTCTGAGTCAGAACGACGCGCCATTGATATGATGATTGATAATCGCTGCGATGCGATTGTTGTTCATTCTAAAGGGTTGTCTGACAGCGAGCTCATTAAATTCGCAGAAGAAGTTCCCGAACTGGTTATCATTAACCGTCGTATCCCTCAAATTATCGAACGATGTGTATTCTTAGATAATAAGCTTGGCGCTTTTTTGGCGACCACTTATCTATTAGAGCAAGGGCATACCCATATTGCCTGCTTTGCCTCGAATCAGTCGATCGAAGATGCATCTCAACGAATTGCGGGTTACCAAGAAGCTTTGGAAGAATTTGGTTTAGACAAACATCATGAGTATGTCATTCCAACTGATCCCGATGCTGCAGGGGGGGAGCAAGCGATGCAAAAACTTCTTCAATCAAAACATAATGTCACGGCCATTGTGACATACAATGATTATGTCGCCGCAGGAGCCTTATCGGTTTTACATGAAGAAAATATTTCCGTTCCGGATTCAATGTCATTAGTCGGATTTGATAATGGCTTGATCGCTCGTTACTTAAATCCACAATTAACGACGATTGATTACCCTATTATGGAAATGGCAAAACACGCGACATTGCTGGCTCTGGCGTATAAAGAAAAGAAGCCTGCCCCTACTTTTGATTTCGCTCCGAGAGTCATACCAAGAAACTCAGTGGCTTCATTGCTAAAATAAAAGGGATAAATCGCATTCATTAAGATAAAAATAAAGGGAGCGAACATCTGTTCCTCCCTTTACTCAATTTAAGTAATATAACTAACCTCTTGCTAATCTCGGCGATTACAAATCCAAGCTAGTCACTATCTAAACGACTCACAATCTAAACATTTAACAAATTAATCCATTACCAGTCAAACGCATACACTGTTTTATGTTGGTACGCTTGTTCTGGAGAATAAACGCCATTATCACCTTGCCATTCTGGATGATTAGGTCCATCAGGAAGATACTGTGTCTCTAAGCAAAAACCTTGATTAGCTTCGTAGGTTCTTGTTCCACCTAGTGTTCCTTTTAAGAAATTACCAGCATAGAATTGAACCGACGGCTTCGTTGTCGCGACCTTCATGGTTACTTTTCGATCGGAAGAAATAGCTTTTATCACCGTTTCCTTTCCATCACGACACGCTTTATTCAAGATAAAAGCATGGTCATATCCAGCCGAAATAGTTTGATTCTCTTCTTTTAAAAAATCTTGCCCAATCGTTTTTAGTGATGTGAAATCAAAAGTCGTCCCTTTTACATTCCGTTTTTCACCGGTTGGTATCTGGGTATGATCAATCGGTAAAAATTCAGGAGCATCGATCATTAATTGATGATCAAAAATGAGATTCCCTGATGCTTCACCATCGAGGTTAAAATACGCATGATTCGTTAAATTTAATGGTGTCGTTTTATCAGTAGAGGCACGGTAATGTAACTCTAACGCATTACTTTCCGTTAAAATATACTCTAAACGTACGGCCACTTTACCTGGGTAGTTTTGATCGCCATCCTCAGAAAACGTGACAAAAGTAATGCTATTTTGACTCTGATTTTCTACTACCCAACGGTGTTTATCGAACCCTTTTAACCCACCATGAAGCGAGTTAACCCCATTATTGATATCGAGCTTATAGTCGATACCCTCTAAGGTAAACTCCCCTTTAGCGATACGATTTGCAAATCGTCCAACGACGGCGCCCATATATCCACCTTGGGTATAAAAGCCTTCTAATGAACCATGTCGCAATAAAACTTCACGCTGACCATCTTCTAATGGCAGAGTGCAACTTAGCCAAGTTGCCCCTATATCCATAAAAGACGCGGTCATTCCATTGTCATTATGTAACTCAAAACATTGCGCTACTTTGCCATCGAATGCGAGTGTTTGGGTCATCGACTCGATGATTGAACAAAAATAATTCATTGTTATCAACTCTATTCATCACTAAAGAACAGCAGCAAGACCAGCACCGTCTTTTGCTTGGCATACATAAATGCTTTCTTTCAAGCCAGTCACTACTTCATATTGAGTTTCAACAGCAGAAATGACGTCACCCACTTGTGATGGTGAGACAAGAGCCACCACACAGCCACCAAAGCCACCGCCGGTCATGCGAACACCGCCCTCTTCACCAATCACTTCTTTAACGATATCAACTATTTTATCAATTTCAGGAACGGTAATTTCAAAATCATCACGCATAGATGCATGTGATTCCGCCATCAATACACCCATTCGCTGAATATCACCTGCAGCAAGAACCTTGGCTGCTTCTTCAGTTCGAGCATTCTCAGTGATCACATGACGAGCTCGCTTAGCGACCATCTCATCCAACTCTAATACTTTTGCATCAAATTGTTCGATAGTGACATCACGTAAAGCTGGAACACCGAAAATACGAGCGGCTTCTTCACATTGTTCACGACGAGTATTGTATTCACTATCAACCAACCCACGCTTTTTGTTTGAGTTGATAATGACGATCGTCATACCTTCTGGCATAGAAACAGCTTGTGTTTCAAGGCTACGACAATCTAACAGCATCGCGTGACCTTCTTTGCCTTCTGCTGAGATCATTTGATCCATAATGCCACAGTTACACCCAACAAATTCATTTTCAGCTTGTTGACCGTTTAATGCGATTTCTGCTTGGCTGATATCAAGACGGAACAACTCTTTAAACGTTTGGCCAATAACCACTTCTAGCGCCGCTGAAGAACTTAAACCCGCGCCTTGAGGAACGTTACCACTAACGGAAATATCAACACCGCCTAGTTGGTAACCACGTTGAAGTAGGTATTTTGCTACGCCACGAATGTAATTTGCCCACATCTTGTTTTCTTGGAACGTAATCTCTTGTGTTAAATCAAATTCATCAACCGCATTATCGTGATCAACTGAAACGATACGCACGATATTGTCATCACGTTTTGCTGCCGCAACAACCGTTTGATAATCAATGGCACACGGTAAAACAAAACCATCATTATAATCGGTATGCTCACCAATGATGTTAACTCGACCAGGCGCTTGAATGATATGAGTTGGGTTATAATTCAGCACAGAGGCGAAAGAAGCTTTTACACTGTTGATTAGATCTGACATCTTAGTAATCTCTAAATTTTAAATTGTCGGTAATAGGGCTGGATAACACCAGCCCTCAATATTCATATTATTGTTGTTCTTTATAATGAACATCACTTAAATTACGTAGGCGTTCTGCAGCTTGCTCAGCAGTAAGATCGCGTTGAGACTCGGCCAACATTTCATACCCAACCATAAATTTACGTACTGACGCACTACGAAGCAATGGTGGGTAAAATAAAGCATGTAATTGCCAATGGTCGATATCTGTTCCTTCTTCAAAGAAGGGAGCATAATGCCAACCCATTGAGTAAGGGAAAGACGTTTGAAATAAATTGTCATAACGACTGGTTAATTGCTTAATAGCAATAGCAAGATCATCACGCTGCTCATCCGTCAATTCACTCATACGACGGATATGTGTTTTAGGTAGCAACATGGTTTCAAATGGCCAAGCAGCCCAATAAGGAACGACAGCAACCCAATGATCGGTTTCAACCACAATACGTGAACCATCTTTGATTTCAGCTTGAACATAATCCACTAATAAACAAGAACCTTGCTCATCATAATACGCTTTTAGGTTCTTCTCTTTGCGTTCTATTTCATTGGGTAAAAAGCTATTCGCCCATACTTGACCGTGCGGATGAGGCTGTGAACAGCCCATTGCTTCACCTTTGTTTTCAAACGCTTGAACCCAAACGTAGTCTTTGCCAAGCTTTTCAATTTGGTCATTCCATGTATCAATGACACCACGGATTTTAGACACGGGTAATTCTGGTAATGTTTTACTGTGATCCGGTGAAAAACAAATAACTCGACTCAGACCGCGAGCGCCTTCACTCTTAAATAAAGGATTCCCTGAATCGGGTGCATCAGGAGAGTCAGTCATCAATGCCGCGAAGTCATTAGTAAAGACATAAGTCCCTTCATAATCAGGATTCACATCTCCAGAGATACGCTCATTAGTCGGACATAAAAAACATTTCGGCTCATAGGACGGTACTTCAGCTGTTGATACGTTTTCATCTTGACCGCTCCAAGGACGTTTCGCGCGATGTGGCGACACTAAAATCCACTGTCCTGTTAATGGGTTATAACGGCGATGAGGATGATCTACCGGGTTAAATTCAACGTTTGACATCTTTATTACTCTATTCAATCTATTAATACGTGACGCGGTAACAATTTCGCGCCTCGCTTGTTATTCAATTAATACCCTTTCGGGTTATTGGATTGCCATTTCCACGTATCTGCCGTCATTTCATCAACCGTACGCGTCGCTTTCCAACCTAACTCTTTTTCTGCTTTTTCTGTGCTTGCCCAATACTCTGCAACATCACCTGGACGACGGGGTGAAATCTCGTAAGCAATCTCTTTATCTGCTGATTTACTGAACGAATTCACCATTTCTAATACACTAGATCCCTTACCGGTGCCTAAGTTGTAGATATGGTAGCCTTCTTTCTCACCCACCGCTTTTAAAGCTGCAACATGGCCATCAGCAAGATCCATCACATGGATATAATCACGGATACCAGTGCCATCAGGCGTTGGATAATCATCACCAAATACCGATAACTTTTCACGACGACCGACAGCAACTTGAGCAATGAATGGCATTAAGTTATTAGGAATTCCCTGAGGGTCTTCTCCCATCGTACCCGTAGGATGCGCACCCACTGGGTTAAAGTAACGAAGAATGGTGATGCTCCAATCATTCTCTGCTGCAAATAAATCGGCATAACAACATTCAACCATGTACTTACTGCGGCCATAAGGGTTCGTTGTTGCACCTGTTGGAGAGTTTTCGGTCATTGGAACAACATCAGGGTCGCCGTATACAGTGGCTGATGAGCTGAAGATAATACTTTTAACGCCCGCTTTGCGCATGGCACTGGCTAGAACAAGTGAACCATTCACATTGTTATCGTAATATTCAAGAGGCTTAGCAACGGACTCACCGACTGCTTTTAAGCCAGCAAAATGAATCACGGATTTGATATCATGCTTTGCAAATACAGAATCTAAAAAAGCCTCATCACGAACATCACCTTCATAGAAAGGCACGAGTTGGCCGGTGATATTTTTGATTCGATTAAGGACTTCTTCTTTTGCATTACATAAATTATCAACAATGATTGGTTGCATACCAGCTTCAATCATTTGTACACAGGTATGACTACCAATATACCCCATACCACCAGTGACTAATACTTGCATTGCCCCACTCCATTTGAATAAGATAAGTTAAATTCAACTTACCTTTTTGATTATTGATGGCTATTTTCATATTTCAGCCATGACTCTTCACTAATAATAGTGTAACAGGTTTACTATGCTTTTTTCTGTGATCCAGAACTCACCAGTGTAAACGCTTACACCACCCGTAATGTATATTTAAACACTTATTTAGATACATAATAAAATGGGCATACCTTGACTACTCGTCCCCCTTATTCTCGCCTTCCTAGTTTAATGGGTATAAAATAGTCCCCTACTAATAAAATTTTAAAGGCTTAGTTTTGCAAACATTAGAACAATTACAATCAGGGCAGCTATTAGGCAGTAAACAATTGAAATTAGCCGAAGGTCTCACACTATTTCCGATGGAAATCCTCGATCTTGCTGAGACTCTAGAAGTATTAGACCTATCGAATAATGCACTGTCAGAGCTGCCGCTAGAATTAGTAAAATTGACAAAACTAAGAATTATCTTTGCTTCAAATAACCAATTCACGCATTTACCTGAAGTATTAGGTACACTGCCGAATCTAGAAATGATTGGCTTTAAAGCCAATCAGATACGCACAGTGAATGAAGATTCATTACCCAAGCCTTTACGTTGGCTGATTCTTACTGACAATGACATTGAAACGTTACCAAACAGTTTGGGAGAACGGCCTCGTTTACAAAAGCTCGCGCTTGCAGGAAATAAAATAAAGCAACTACCTAAAGGTATCGTGAATCTGGTTAATTTAGAGTTAATCCGCCTGTCAGCGAACCAACTTGAACGCTTTCCAGATGTCTTAATGACATTACCTAAGTTAGCGTGGTTTGCCTTTTCCGGTAATCCCTTTTGTCAACATCCATCATCACTAGATGGCGTTCCCAAAGTCACGACAAACAGCTATTCGCTCAATCAAATATTAGGGCAAGGTGCTAGTGGTATCATTTATCATGCGAATTGGCTCGATTCACACTACCCCTTCCCAAGTGACGTTGCTGTAAAAGTGTTTAAAGGTGAAGTGACGAGTGATGGTTATCCTCAAGATGAACTAGAAGCCTGTTTACAAGCTGGTCATCATAAAAACTTAGTGAAATCCATTGCACAAGTCGATGACGATCAAGAGCTTGCTTTAGTCATGGAGTTAATCCCAGAAAACTACTATAACTTAGGCTTACCACCAAGCTTAGCATCCTGCACAAGAGATACCTTTGATCCTGAATTTTCTTTAACGATAAATCAAATTACGACTATTGTTGAACAGATGGTCGATGTGTTTAATCATCTACATAAGCATAAAGTGTGTCACGGCGATCTTTACGCCCATAACACGTTAGTGAATGAATATAATGAGATGATTTTTGGTGATTTTGGCGCTGCCAGTATTTATGGTTACCTTTCAGAGCAGCAGCAAGCCGCGATCAAAGCGATTGAATTAAGGGCACTAAACTACTTCATTGAAGATTTGCTAACGGTGTGTGACAACCCAAACATTGGCACCGATTATATTCAGCAATGGATGTCATTGGCGAACAAATAATCTCAATAGCCCCTATATTGACGGCCTAACTAGAGAATCAGCGATATCAGGCTGTAGTTCAAGAAAGTTTAGACACTATAAATGACAACTCGTTTGGTTCATTAACGTCCAAGTAATGAATCAAACTTTTGCCAATACCGTCATAATAAGAAGTCAGGTCGAGATCTCTTTGACTATGTCGCGAGTTTGAATGTGAAGACAGGTAACTTCCGCCTTATCTTCGTCGTTAAACATTTTTGAATAGCAGAAACGAAAAAAGATCCCATATAGGAGTCTTTTTATAACTTACGGTTTAAAACCCTAAGTTTATAATCTGGAGCGTATTGCGGGAATCGAACCCGCATCATCAGCTTGGAAGGCTGAGGTAATAGCCATTATACGAAATACGCTTTAATTTGATGCCTTTCTCTCGAAGACAACTAAACTATGCCACACTCTGATTTTTTATCAATGCTTTTTTTAAAAGAAACAATCAAGTGAGCATTAAAAATACAATTTAACTAAATTTCAATCAAATTAATCGCTTAAGTGAATAATCACCATATTAGTGCTTTAGCTCTAACTCATCGCCTTTAAATTGCCTAGATATATCAAAAAAACATGATGACAATCACGTTTTTGTCGTTATAATCAGCGTTCATTTTTCGTACCCCCTTCTTTTATAAACAATAAGTAAAAGATCTTGCCTGTATTCAATACTTGCTGGTGCGAACTGCTATTGATATTTTTTTATAGAGCGATGATGTAATGAAGCTAGATAAAGCATTAAAAATCTTACTTGCTGGTTTTACGATTAACCTATGTCTTGGCATTTTGTATGCTTGGAGTGTATTTAACAAAGCACTAGTCACAGATATGGGCTGGAGTGCCTCCGATGCCTCTTCTCCTTATGCATTAGCAACCATCTCATTCTCTATTGCCCTTTTAGTTGCTGGTATTGCACAAGATAAAATGGGACCGCGTAAAGTCCTTATGTTAGGTACTTCTCTAACAGGCCTTGGTATGATTCTATCAAGCTTTGCTACTTCAGTTCTTGCATTGAACATTACCTTTGGTGTGGTAACAGGTGCAGGTATCGGTCTTGGTTATGCTTGCTTATCACCAGCCGCAATGAAGTGGTTCCATTCTTCAAAGAAAGGAATGGTGAATGGTTTGATTGCAGCTGGTTTTGGTTTAGCCGCGATTTACCTTGCTCCTTTAACGTCAGCGTTAATTGATTCTTTTGGTATCCAAACAAGCTTCCAAATCTTAGGTGCTGCTATTTTAGTGGTGACTTTGCCTCTAGCTGCAAGTATTTCGAACCCGCCTGAAGGCTATGTTGCACAGATTCCAAAGGGTTACGATTCAAAGAACACAACGACCTCTTCTACTGTTAACATGAACTGGAAAGAGATGCTAAAAACACCTCAGTTTTACTTCATGTGGATCATGTTTGCGTTAGCGTCTTCAGTCGGCCTAATGATCATTGGTAACATCACAAACATTGCAAGTACACAAGCGAACATTCCAAATGCAGTTTACCTTGCTTCTGTTTTGGCTCTATTCAATTCTGGTGGTCGTATTGGTGCGGGTTTACTCGCTGATAAAATTGGTGGTATTCGTACATTAATGCTGGCTTTCATTCTGCAAGGAGTGAATATGGTGATGTTCGCCACTTACCAAACAGAAATTACAATGGTTATCGGTACAGCGATTGCTGCACTAGGCTATGGTACATTACTTGCCGTATTCCCAACACTGACGGCTGATTTCTACGGATTGAAAAATTACGGAACAAACTATGGTGTATTGTATACATCATGGGGTACTGGTGGTGCGATTGGTGCTGCGATTGTTGGTTATTCAATGGTATCAGGTGAAGGCTTCGATATCGCCTATACGATTTCAGCTGTTATGATGGTGGTCTGTATTGGTTTAACGTTTATAACGAAACCCGTCACAGAAAAAGAAGTCGAGTTAAAAACGACAAAAGCGTAATCTGACTCCTTTCATCTATTGATTCCTATCATCTATAGTTAATAGATCAAAATATAAGCCGTATGATGCTCTATCATGCGGCTTTTTTGTATCTGGCCGCTTTTTACATGATTAATTCCAGCTCACGGACAAACAAACGCTATACTCATATTATTCATAAAAATGGATGATAATGAAGAGGTAATAGTGAAACGAGTTGGAATCATCATCGGTGTATTGCTCTTAGCGGGCTGTAGTGTATTCATCAGTCAAAACTTTAATACGTTATACGGTGAACCAGAGGTAAAACAAAGAACAGTCTCTTTTCATTCACCCCAAGCCGATAACTTTCTATCACAGGTTCAACCCATCCTTGATAATCGATGTGTTGTTTGTCATGCCTGTTATGATGCCCCCTGCCAACTCAAACTTTCTTCCCCAGCAGGGATAGATCGTGGTGCTCATAAAGCGTTGGTTTATGATGGAACCAGACTCACTCCACAATCCCCTACTCGATTATTCCAAGATGCCCAAACGACACAAGAATGGCGTGACCTTGGCTTTAGCCCTGTTTTAAACGAACGAAAGCCTTCTGCTGAAGCGAATTTACATGCAGGTGTGATGGCTCGATTACTGCAACAAAAACAAACGAACCCACTTCCTGATGTAGAAGTGCTTGAAGGCTTTGACTTCAACATCGATCGTGTTCAAACCTGCCCAACGATTGGCGAATATGAAGAGTACGCGCAGAAAAATCCATTATGGGGTATGCCCTATGGGCTTCCTGCATTACCAAAGCAAGAATATAATACTTTGATTAATTGGTTAGCCGACGGTGCACCTCTTGCGAATGCGCTTCCAATCAGTAAACAAGAACAAAATAAAATTGATGAAGTCGAACATTTCTTGAATCAACCTTCATTAAAGTCCCAAATTTCGGCACGATATATTTATGAACATCTCTTTTTATCGCATTTGTATTTTTCGGAGTTAGGTTCCGATTCAGAGCCTCCACGCTTTTTCCAATTAGTTCGATCCCATACCCCACCAGGTGAATCAGTTAAACCCATTTTCACTCGTCGGCCCTATGATGATCCACAAACAGAACGAGTATATTATCGACTCATTCCTATCATAGAAACCATTGTCGATAAGACACACATGCCCTATGAGATGAGTCATGTTCGTTTAGAGAAATGGAAGTCCTGGTTTATTGATGCTGAATATAGCATTACAGAGTTACCGAGTTATAAGACTGACATCGCTGCCAATCCTATGACCGCTTACCATGAGATACCAGTACACTCTCGTTATCGTTTTATGCTCGATGAAGCTCAAAATACGATCATGTCTTTCATTAAAGGGCCGGTATGCCGAGGACAACTGGCACTGAATGTTATTAACGACCGCTTTTGGGTCTTTTTTGCCGATCCAGAGCTAACATTGCATCCAGATATGGAGCAATTCTATCGCGATCAAGCTAAACACATGCGTTTGCCAGCAGAGGTGGAAGATACCTTCCTTCCAGCCAGTCATTGGGTTAAATATTCCAAAAGACAGGCCAGTTACCTTGCAGAAAAGTCGACATTGACGAATGAAATCTTTAAAGATGGGCAATATCTTAATCAAGATATTATATGGTCTGGTGACGGAGATAACTTTAACGCAACCCTAACCGTTCTTCGCCACCATGACAGCGCCAGTGTTGCTCAGGGTTTACTCGGTACTCCCCCAAAAACTGCATGGATCATTGATTACGGTATTTTAGAACGTATACATTATCTCTTAGTCGCTGGATTTGATGTTTATGGTAATTACGGTCATCAGCTAATTACTCGGATGTACATGGATTTTCTACGCATGGAAGGTGAAAGCAACTTCATTGGGTTATTACCAAAAGGCGTTCGAGAGAGCACCCATAATACTTGGTATGAAGACAAATCTCCTGAGCTAAAAGACTTTATGCTTAGAAATGTCGATAATTTTACTCAACCGACTCAAATTCCTTATCATACGACCCATTATGCGAAAGAATTAATGATGATATTGTCTAAATCGACGGAGTCCATTCAATCGACTAGATATCAAGTCACCGATACCTTTTTGTCCAAAGAACAAGAGGATGCTCTCGATCATATTAACACCTTCATTGGAGAGGGGTTTCAATACGTTCCACCTATTGTCACCATTATGGTAGAGCAAGATGACGATCGTGAGATCTTTACACTCTTCCAAAATAGCGCTCATAAAAATATATCAAGCCTATTCAATGAAAAAGGAAATAGGAAACCGAAGAACGATTCATTAACCCTTGTTAGAGGGGTGCTAGGAAGCTACCCAGAGTCTTTTTTCAAACTATCACCGAACAACATTGATGATTTTGTTGAAAAGCTCTCTAGAATGGATTCTCCAGAGGATTACACTCGACTCTTAAATCAATATGGCGTTCGTCGCACTTCATCTAACTTTTGGTCATTCAGTGATAAATTACATCATTGGTATCGGACACAATACCCTATTGAATTCGGTATATTAGATTACAATCGATTTGAAAATCAATAAAGTGTAGAACTGAAAAAGCCAGTAATATCCTATTACTGGCTTTTTATTATTGATCGCTATCTGTCGTCAATTACGAATGTAACTTCTTACAGTTGATCCCATGCTGCTTCCCATGATGTGCCAACACCAGGCTCATATGAATGCGCTGCACCGCTACACCAATCAGAATATGGCCAAGGTTTACATTCGAACGCATCACCATTATTTGTTACGCGGTCACCAGCTTGATATTGTGTACCCTCTGCATACTGAGGGTAGTCTGTTCCACCAACTTGTTCTTCGTTTATTGATACTGTAACAGAGTCAGTATCAATAACAGTACCTGCTTCATCTTTAATCGCAACACGGAATGATAATGCTTGAGTCGCATTAACTAAATTCGCTGTGCTTGCTGTCAACGCTGATGTGTTTGCATCGAAGTTGACTGAATCACCAGATGTTTGAGTCCACTCATACGTGATCACAGCATCGACTGGTGTGATTGAAGCATTCGCGACTAAATTAATGTCTTTACCCCAATCAACTGATGTCGCGCCAGAAATCGTAACCGATCCTTCTGTTGCTTCTACTTGAGTGCCTTTCACCGATACCGTCGTTTGGTTTGTCGCTAAAACCGTGCCTGTTTTTGTATCAATAACGTCGACTTGAAAACCCAATGTTGCTGATGCATCTGCCATTGACGATGAATCAACGATAGCTGTACCCGTCATTGCGTTTGTTGTTAACGTTACCGATGTATCACCAGAAATTTGTGTCCAGTTATATTCAACCGCTGCTTCGCCAACATTATCCGCTTTCGCTGTTAATGTTGTCGTTTCACCCCAATTGATCGCAGTGTTACCAGAGATCGAAACCGATGCTGGAATTTCACCATTACCGGCATAATACTCATGAACTTCAGTTGAAGTGGCAAATTTCGCATCTGGGTAGTTCGCCTTTACTTCAGCAATGAACAAGTTCAAACCTTCAACTTCAGATGGTTTAGACAGCGACTGACGGTGTAAGAAAATACCGAACGGTGTTTTTTCTTCAGAGTTATAGTGAGCTAAAAAGTTACTCATCCAAATGTTTTTAACGGTTTCAGGGCTACATGCACCATTACATAAACCAAATACCGAATCCATTGCATTTAGCTGCTTATCATCCCAGTATAAGTTCGCCATTTGAATATGTGAACTTGCAGGGTAAGTTTCAGCATCATAGCTTGGATAACCGCCCTTTGACTCATCCCAGTTAAACTGATCTTGGTTTTCAAAATTACAACGTGCGTAGGTCCACGTACCTTCTTCTTTACTACAGTGACGAGTTCCTTGTTTAACATCGGCTTGATCAATTTGTGCTGTAAAAGTGGAATCATAAGCAATGTTAAAATGGTTAAATGCCGCTTGTAGACGACGTAAGCCTTCATTTTTCTTAGGGTTGTCATCAACACCTGCTGATTGAGTATCTAAAAATGGTGCTCGGAAACCTTTAATGTCTTCTGGTGGCACACCTGCTGCAACGAGAAACTCATAGTTTTTCTGAATTTCACGGAAAATTTGATCTTCGGTTAATGGCTTTTCACCACCGGCTAAAGCGGGGTGAGAATAGGTATGAAGAGCCATTTCATGGCCTTTCTCATGCAAACGTTTAATTGAATCAGGTTTTGTTACACACGCTGATTGGTTTGCATCTGCAATACAGTCAATATCTAACAATGATTCGTTATAGTTCCAACCACCCGACTGAGCTACAACATTCACATAAAATGTCCATGGTACAGAGTTGTCAACATTGGCAATTGCTGCTTCCATTTCCTGACTAACACCATCATCCATCGTCAACATGATGAATTGAGGATCAGCGGCTAATGCTGAAGTTGATGCTAGCAATGCAAACGTTGCAGCTATTTTATTTAATTTCATTTATAGGGCTCTATTGATTAATGGTCGTGGTTGAATCCGTTCGAAAAATGTCTATCATCGTTCATCCTTACTGCGTATCTTGCCATAATTTATAAATCTATCAAGATATAATTAAATCTTATATGATATAGCTGCCTCATAATGTGATTAACTCGCTCTAAAGCACTGCTATCCATATCATCTTTAAATTTAAAATTTTTTAAAAGCAGTTGAAATTTTTTCGTCACAAAACCGCTCTTATTAAACAGAACGGTATGACACGAGGAAACCACAATGAAATTCAAATCTAAATTTATCCTAGGACTCAGCGCATTAATCACACTGGGTGTATCGGTGTTAACACAGGCGAACACAGGTAACGCAGCTCAAGCGACAAAAAGCGCTGACGGCTATGAAATTGCGACTCTAGCAGGTGGGTGTTTCTGGTGTACTGAATCCGATTTAGAGAAATTAGATGGGGTTGTCGATGTGGTTTCTGGCTATGCCGGTGGAGAAATAGAAAACCCGACTTATAAACAAGTATCAGCTGGAAGAACAAAACATATTGAAACCATTCAGGTAAAATACGATCCTGCGATTGTTAGTTACCAAGAAGTATTAGATCAGTTTTTCCGCCATATCGATCCAACAGACGATCAAGGTTCTTTTGTTGATAGAGGTCGTCACTACCGTCCAGCGGTTTTCTATCATAATGCAGAACAAAAAGACATCGCTCAGGAATTCATGATGGATATAGATGCTCTTGGTATCTATAAAAAACCATTAAAAACAGAGCTGATTCCTTATGATGAGTTTTGGGTCGCAGAGGATTATCATCAAGATTACTACAAAGTAAGCCCTATTCGTTATAACTACTATCGTCATGCATCGGGGCGTGATCAATATCTTGATAACATATTTGGTGAACAACGCAAAGACATTACATTAACGGCTCTCATTAACCAAGCTGAAGGTAATGACACTAGCGCAATTACAAAAAGCTATGTAAAGCCAGCTCAATCTGAAATTCGTAAACAGTTAACGGACGTTCAATATTATGTGACACAAGAAGATGGGACAGAACGACCATTCAATAACGAATATTGGGATAATAAAGCCGATGGTATCTATGTCGATATCGTCACTGGTGAACCATTATTTTCATCAACAGATAAATATAAGTCTGGTACTGGCTGGCCGAGTTTCACTAAACCAATCAGTGATCAGTTTGTTCAAACCACAACAGACTATAAACTGATTTATCCACGCACAGAGGTACGCAGTAAATTTGGAGATTCACATCTAGGACATGTTTTTAAAGATGGCCCAGCACCGACAGGTTTACGTTACTGCATGAACTCAGCTGCGATGAAGTTTGTTGCTAAAGAGGATTTAGCCAAAGAAGGTTACGAAGAATATACGCACCTTTTCGAGGGAAAGTCGACTAGCTAAAGGATTAGCGACTCTTAACTCAATAAAAAGCACTCTATGTATGAGTGCTTTTTTACTTAATATAGCTTTTTTACTTAATATAGCTTTTTCTTAGTATAGCTTTTTTGCTTGGTATAGTTTTTTCTTAGTATAACTCTTGATACTAGATTAACTTATTTTACCAATTCATAATTTTCTTTCATTTCTTCTGGTGCAATACCGTATTCATAGTTCGCTAAATAGCCATCTTTATACACTTTCATACCCTTTGGATCCCAGCTTACTTTAATCACAGCCGTTTTACCGTTTTCACTACCTAACAATTCTAACATTTCATCATCAATTTTTACCGCTTTGATCTGTTTAATGCGCTTAAAAGGCTTAAACTCTGTCGATGTTGGTAGTTCACCGTAGGTTTCTTTCCAAACGTTATGTGGGATAAGCCATTGGTTATAAATATCATCAACAATAGGCTTTGGCATACTGGCTACTACCACGTTTTTTGTCATCGTGTTATTCGTTTCTAACACATAGCCGCCTTTACCATCAGAGACATAAGTTGGAAAGTCTTTATTCAATTCACCTTGCTTAGGAAGGCGTCCTAATGTTGCTGACTTTTTAACAAAGTATTGGGCTTCAGCATCATATTTTTCCATCACAGCTGGGATCTGTTGAAACTCAACAATATCGTTAGACAATGCAGAGAAACTAACGGTTGCAGCAAGTACTGCTGCGGTAATATATTTTTTCATCATACAACCTTACTGATAAACAAATGAATCATTACTAGGCAAAATGCCTATCTATAACGACACCAGCGAATAAACATCGATACGCTGCTGGCATAAAAATTTGCCACTAATCTATAGAATACAAAGCAGAATGCAATCTCTTAATCGTAACAATTATCTAAATACACAAGTACTCTGCAATATAGAAACATAGCAATATAGAAACATAGAAATATTGCCGTACATACATAAACGCCCAGACTCATTGCTGGGCGTTTAATCAATCATAATTGACCGTTAGGCATCATCTAATAAAACAGAATCCAGTGCGATGATCATCATATCGTTGAAGGTCGTTTGACGTTCATCAGATGTCGTTTGTTCACCTGTTTTAATGTGATCAGATACCGTACAGATAGACAGTGCTCTTGCGCCATATTCTGCTGCAACACCATAAATACCAGCGGCTTCCATTTCAACGCCTACGATGCCATATTTTTCCATTACATCAAACATGCTAGGATCAGGCGTATAGAACAAATCTGCTGTAAAGAGATTACCAACTTTAACATCAATGCCCTTCGCTTTTGCCGCTTCTTCAGCTGCTCTTACCATTTTGTAATCCGCGATAGCAGCAAAGTCATGCCCTTTAAATCGAATGCGGTTCACCTTAGAATCGGTACATGCGCCCATACCAATAACAACATCACGCACTTTAACGTCTTCACTTACGGCACCACAACTACCGATACGAATGATTTTCTTCACGCCGTAATCTTTAATCAGTTCTGTTGCGTAAATTGAACACGATGGAATCCCCATACCGTGTCCCATAACAGACACACGTCGGCCTTTATACGTGCCAGTATAACCCAGCATATTACGCACATCACACACCTGAACTGCATCCTCTAAAAAGGTTTCAGCAATGTATTTAGCTCGTAATGGATCACCAGGCATTAAAACAACGTCAGAAAAATCGCCGTCATTTGCATTAATATGTGGAGTTGCCATATGAGTACCCTCTTTTATTTTATCTCGTACGCCATTGGTTGGCGTACATAATAGTATGTATAGCGGATTGTATTGATAACGAGTTATATTTATATCGCACTGTATTTATAACGAGTTATCTTTGTATTGAATTGTAGTATAGACCCAAAGTCATCCCTGCTACCGATAGATAAATCGGTAACACAGCGACAAATTTATCGTGGATTAATACGCCGATGGATCGGCCGTTTGTTCCGAGACCTCTAACGTATTAAGTAAATTAGTTAATAGGCTAGAAGCACCAAAGCGGTAGTGTCTTGCATCGACCCAGTCATTGCCTAATATTGTTTCTGCCATTTGCAGGTATTTGGCTGCATCTTCTGCGGTACGAACACCGCCAGCAGGTTTAAATCCAACCTGTTGAGCAACGCCCATATCTCGAATCACTTCTAGCATCATTTTCGCGTATTCAGGGGTCGCATTAACGGCAACTTTCCCCGTGGAGGTTTTAATAAAATCCGCCCCCGCTTTAATCGCTATTTCAGACGCTTTTTTAATTAATTTAACGTCTTTTAGTTCTCCAACTTCGATGATCACTTTGAGTAAATGATCACCACAAGCTGCTTTACATTGCTTAACCAGTTCATAGCCAATCTCTTCATTACCAGCGATCAGCGCCTTATAAGGAAAGACAACATCAACTTCATCGGCACCATAGGCAATGGCGGCTTTTGTTTCAGCTACAGCAATATCAATATCATCGTTACCATGCGGGAAGTTCGTTACCGTCGCAATTATCACATCTGGGGTGCCTTGCTCCCGTAACGTTTTTCTTGCTATCGGAATAAAGCGAGGATAAATGCAAATCGCAGCAGTATTACCCACCGATGATTTCGCGTTATGACACAGTGCAATCACCTTATCATCAGTATCATCATCATTTAATGTGGTTAAATCCATTAATTGTAAGGCACGTAATGCAACCGCTTTTAAATCACTCATAGTCTGTCTCATGTTTTAATAACCATAAAGATAGTAAGATTATAGAAGATTCACTCCCTATAACACGAATTAAATCTATTTACGCTTACCACGATTAGCATGGATTTTCAGCTTGGCCTTCATACGACGCTTCTCTGAAGAACGGCCTTGTTTCGGCTGTGGTTTATCCGACTCAATGTCTTCATTCAGACTCGGTTCGAAGCCTTGCAGCCATTCTTGAGGGAGCTTTTGATCCAGTAAACGCTCGATGGCATCAAGCAAATAGTATTCGTCTTTGCTCATTAAAGACACGGCAAACCCCGTATGCCCTGCACGACCAGTTCGACCAATTCGATGAATATAATCTTCTGCTTTAAATGGAAGTTCATAGTTAACCACTTGCTCTAACTGATGGATATCTAACCCACGAGCAGCGACGTCGGTTGCAATTAACGCTCGAACCCGACCAGCTTTAAAGTCATCAAGTGCCTTTTGACGTGCGCCTTGGCTTTTATCGCCATTAATAGAAGCGGCTTTAATTCCGTCTAACTTTAACTCTTTTGCTAACGCATCAGAGCCTTGTTTTGTCTTCGTAAACACCAACACTTGCTTCCAGTTTCTCGAACCAATTAAATAAGCAAGTAATTCGGCTTTTCTCTTTTTATCAACAGGGTACACCATTTGTTTAACTTGGTCAGCCGTACTGTTTTCTGGTGTTACTTGTATTTCTTCCGGCTCTTGCATCCACTTGTAAGCCAACGTCTTAATTTTTTGGTCAAACGTCGCCGAAAATAAGAGGATTTGCTTTTCTCTTGGGAGTTGTCTCATCAAACGCTGAATATCGGGCATAAAGCCCATATCAAGCATTCTATCTGCTTCATCAAACACAACATGCTTAACTTGTGACAACGTCACGTTTTTACAGTGTAAATGATCCAGAAGACGCCCTGTCGTTGCTATCAAGATATCACAGCCTGATCTCAATTTCTTTTGTTGAACGCTGACGCTAACGCCACCATAAGCCGTTACGATAGATAGCCCTAGACCTTCTGAATATTGTTCAAGGTTATCAGACACTTGCTGAGCTAGCTCTCGAGTTGGCACTAAAATTAATGCTGATGGAGACGGCAAATTTGGTCGGGATGTCGTATTTGCATCGGCTTCCGCTGTCGCTTTGAGATCAGCAAAAGCCGCAGGGCTTAATGGATCCCAAGCCACATTGGATAAAAGCATTTGAATAACAGGTAAGCCATAAGCCGCGGTTTTACCCGTTCCTGTTTGTGCACCAGCAAGGACATCTTTTCCCTTTAAAATAGCCGGGATAGACGCTTGCTGGACTTCTGATGGAGTAGAAAAGTTCAATTTTTTTAACTGGTAACAGATTTCAGGTGTTAGCCCTAGCTGTTCAAAACTTGCCGTCATAACTTATCTCAATTCTTATTATTTAACTCGATGATTACTAAATCTGTTCTAATTCTCTGGCTTTCTTTTGGCTTGCATTCAACACATCTGGGTACAGTTGTAAAAAATAGCCCATTAATTCATCATAATGTATCTGGATAGGTTCAAAGCAATCCGGTAAAGGCGCAAGCCGCGGGCTACGCTTTGACATATTCTCAAGAGCATAGCCAATATTATTCAATTTACGATACGAATGAAGCCATTGCCCTTCCCACATCATTTCAATGACTCGTAGATAACGCTCAGGTAAGGTGTTACTTAACCTATTGTTATTATTTGACATATTATCATTTAAAATATTTCTGTTTGATATATTCCTGTTTGACATATTGTCATGTGATAAAAGCTCAGGAGGTAACAATGAAGGTCGTGTGCCCTTTTCAGCTAATGCAAAAAAGTCCTTAAGAGGGTAGTCAGAAAATGTTGACCAATTTTGTATTAAACAATGATCCCAGAAAACATCCAAAGCAATCGGTGAATAACGACGAGTACGGCCATCAAAAAATCGCTTTGCTTCTTTCATTATTGGGTGATGGTCGGTGTAAGAATCCACAAATCGATGTAAAGCGATGCCATTGGCAATGCTTTGAGGGTACTGTAAATACGGGTCGCCCTTAACAAAATCTCCGAGTAAATTACCGAGGAGATCACTAGAGCTGGCATTCGCAATATGTAAATGGGCAAGAAAATTCATAAGTTCACAGCATTCGCTATCATTCAATGAGGATAACCAATACTGTGACACAATACAAACTTTAGGCGACGCTTGAACACATTTTCAACTAGTTAGGTTATAAATCAGCAAGCTTAGCGGATTCAGCATCGCCGAAAAGTGTAAGCTTAGTGGACAGGTTTATCCGATGTCGAATAAAACTGACCAAAGTGCTCTTCAAGAATCTCAGGAGTTAACTTCCCTTCTTCCTCTAATTTTTTAAGTTTCGCAGCTATGGCTTTTTGCTCTTCAATGGATGGCAAACCCACTTCCGGTTCATCATCATTAGGATCAACCATGTCTTGCAGTTCTTTTTCAAAATCGCTCATCGTCTTCATATCTTCTGTTGATATTCTTTGGTTCGATCACTACTTGCGATCAATATTGTTGCCTATTTTACCCGCAAAGCGACCCAGCTCACAACCCCAACGAATAATCCAATCGGCGGAAAAAAGAATACGGAACGAAAAATCGTCGCGAAGAAGTTATGATCCCACAACACACTTCCGATTAACGATAAGACTATCGCTCCGCCTAACCCCACGATTAATACGCCGCGAACAAGGATATGATATAAAAATCCCTTAGCGATGATGGCTTCACGAATGGCTAATGCCTTTCTTTCTAGTGATTTCACTGTCTATTCTTTTCAACCTCTAATCTATTCCTTTCAACCTCGAATTAATGACATTACGCTTGCATCAGCTTAGGCTGTGGTGCTCGTCGAAGCATGGGTTTATTCACTATCCAATCTTTCACCCACGCTTTGCGCTGCTGCTCATCCATACTCAGCCAATGTCGATAGGCTGATCGGTTCTGTATCTGCGCGATGTCATGTTTAGCCCAAGGCTTCTGTTCAAAGAAACTGCTTTCTTGTTGCCAGTTAACCGTATGCCCTTCCAGTTCATAGGGTTCCTTTTGACCATGCTGATACAACGAGGTAAAGCGATAAGCTTGTGGCGATAAGGCATCCTTATTAATCGCCGATCCAAATGGACGTAAGCCATCTAACCGCTCTCCTGTTGGAGCAACGTAATCCAATTCAAAACGCGCAATATATACATACATTCGTTCAGAACGTTGAATCCCTGTATTCTCGCCCTTCAAATCATCGATAACGCCTTGAAGCACAGTATCAAATTCCGATTGTAATTCAGGATCAGCAATATTAGGTTGCTCATCGTCATCGGTTCTTTCGAGTCGATAAGTCGCTTTAACCATACCGCCATACGTTGAGCTTGTCGCATCCTCATCCACAACAAGTGAATCAAGTACAGTAAGAGAACCTTGGTGATGCATTTGAGTGCTGTATCCCATTCCTCGATCCCCATCTTGATTCATCACTGTAAGCTCTACAGGCACTTTGTTCGCGGTGCGATCCATTTCTTGGTATTCTTCCACCAAGGCTTTATCACCCAGCACTACCGTATACAATGACATCTTTTCAGGTTGATCCCAGCTAAGTGGCTGCCTTTCTGTTTCATTACTCCAATTTTTTAATAGTTTAACCTTGTTACCAATACGCAGTGCCGTTCTTGTTATCACATTACCTTGTAGAATCTTAGGAACCTCATTTTCATCCGCACTCATGACTTCCATAAACTCTTTAAACAGCATGTCCGATTCACACAACGTCGCTTGAGCCAAGTTTTCCCCATCATATAGTGGTTTAGGGTTAATACGCTCAAACATACCGTAATCCAGTAGGTGATGACTTTCTTTCATTCGGCCTTTAGAATTTAACAATCCCTTCTGATCCATTTCAATATGAGAATGAGCCCGAACCTGATTTGAATTCAAGGTGAAGTAATACGCCATCTCTTCATGGCCATAGGATTCCTTCCACACATCAAAAATATCAGTCCCTGTCAATAACGCCTTAGGGATGTCTTTTAAACGTTCGTTAAATAATGGTTTGATACCGGGGATTTGGTAATAACTGAACCAATAGTTTGGTTCAAATTCCAATGCAATTAACGATTCCCCATCAGCACCTTGCTCTTCATAATACGCCTCTATCGCCTCATCACTATCGGTGTTACGACCTGTTGAAGTAAAGCTCTCGGCTTGAAAACTGCTCATCATCAGATCAAAGGTCGGACCATACACATCGCTAAAAGCTCGCTCCATTCGGTATTGTAATTTAACATTAAAGGTCGACTTTACATCCGCCTCTTTCGTTAAGATAACCTGCACCATCACTCGTGTAAAAGGACCTAATTTAGGGCCAGTCTTAGGATCGTGCTTTGCATTGTCTCGCCAATCGAGGTACGTACGCCAGTGGTTGGCTTCATCATCAAAGACGAGAACACGGCTGAATCCGATATCATTACTCGATAGTTCTTGTTCCGTTAAATCGAAATCACGGCTGAAGGACTTCAATGCATCGCCTTCTTTATCGAAGAACAGCGCGGTTTGAACAGGGAATCCCGTATTGAATGCCCCGCCCACTTGGAAATGATTCAGATCTTGTCGCCCTTGTAAGTACGGCTTGTTGTCTTGTGCACTCAATGCTTTTGTTTGTGGCGATGTGCGCTCATTCATCCAGTTAAGCGCTAAGCTATTGGCATTCAAGGTCATAATTTGCCAATTATCATTCATAATGTACGTACGAATGAAGGCATCAAGGTGGTACTTTTCAAGTAACTCATCTCGATCAAGCCACAGCTGCTCTCTGTAAGCAATACGCACTAGCAATTCAACCAAACAGTTGATGGAATAAGCACGCAGAAGGTAACGCTTGGTCAATTCATCCTTCGTTAACTGTTTATCTAAATGATCCGATAAGGCCTCGGCTGAATCAAATTCACCTTCGATTTTTTGGTTAAGCTCAGCGTATTTACGCAATATTTCTTTATTCAGTTTCGTAATTTGACCGAGGTCTTCTTTGTTTTTAAAGACGGTTTTGATATTTTGGTAATGCCCTTGACCAATCCATGCATCGAAGGCTTCGCCTGCGCTATCACCCAGATCCATTCCCGCCTTAGCGACAAAGTAAGCCCCCGCTAATGGAGCCACCATTGGCACGAGCAGCATGGCTCCCATCGTCGCATTCACCGCCGACAACATCATGTCATCTTCCGCGTCTTCTTGTTTGATTCGAAACCCTTGCCACGATTGCAATTGGCTATCCCAATGGCTTAAACCGCTGCGACTTGGCGGCAACGTTAACGAGAAATCAGGAATGTACATCCGAATCTCCACGCGTCGATCCTGAGCGTTCTCGGAGGTATCCGATTGATTGGCCTTCGCCTCTTCTTCCGGTGTGCTAAGTCGACGTGATTTGCCGTAGGCGATCGAGTGGATTCGAGACACAAAGCTGTCGCTGCTCTCATCCGCTTGAATTTTTTTACGAACAAAATCCGCTCGGCGTTGCGATACGATTTGGTTAGCATCGGTTGTGCCTATGACACCCGCGTGCCCTTCGATCAATAATTGATAATTCGGGTTGTCTTTTAGCGCGTTACGCAAGGTATCACAAATAGAAGCAAAGTTGTTGTGCATGACTTCGACTTTGTTGCTTTCCGACGAAGAGTTAAATTGAAAATAGAAATGCAATGCCACGCCGCGTTGATCGACTTTGATTTTGGCCTCATCGCCCAATGTTTCTTTCAGCTTTTCAGCTTTATCTTGCCATTGGTTTTGGCTGTCTTGCGTTTTGACATAGGTGACTTTTTTTAAGTGCTGCTCTGCCACGACATCCAGTTTGGCTAGCGCTTCTTCGGCATCTTTTGCGTATTCTCGGGTATCGCAGTATTGATCGTAAAAATCAATCAAGCTCATCCCCGTTTCTAATACGGGTAATGCCCTTGGCATGATGGTTTTCCAATTGGACGAGACACGTCCAACGGTACCAAAGGTGTCTTGAGGCATGTGTCGAAGAATGCGTTTCACATAGGCGGTATCCACCAAGTAATGCTTAATCAGTCGCTGCTTGATCAAAGCCGCACTGAGTGGGCGATGGTACAAGCGAATGGCGGATTTCATTTGTTTCTGAGCGTCTTTAAACGCCGCCAGCGACGTCGTGAAAGCCGTCGTGGCCGCGAGAGCTTCTGGGATTTGGCCTTCGTTGACGTGTTGAATAATGGCTTGGCCTATCGCACCTGCAATTTCCTTTGGCATCCCTTTAATATGACTGAGATCCATTTCTTCAATGGCTGTATTTTTATGCTCATTGAAGACACGTTGAATCGTGGTCGATAACGCAAGTCCGCCCAACCCTGAACCGCGCTCCGATTCGGTGGTGATTTGAGTGGCTCGATATTGTGAGAAATCCGGCAATCGACTAGGGAATTGATGGATGATTGACTCTTCCAACGTGATCATGTCACCACACACCATGGCAATTTTTCCCATGGCACCCGCTTGTTTAAAATTCAGCTGCTCGTGCAATTCATAGGTGTAGACGTTTTGGGGTGCTCGTTCTCCATTATCATCAGAAAATTCTTTTTTAATGGCTGAATTAAGTACTGACTTCGGCAAACTGGTTCGATTAGCTTCTTCGTAATCTTGCTCCCAAAACCTAACACGTAATAGATAATAGTCATCTTTTAGGTCACTTTCTGGCAACTCCAATAAAGCACAAGCTAGAAAGGAACGATCTGAATCCATTTCATCTTCTGGTAAAATCACGGTCGTTTTGGCAACGACTTGTTCACTTTGTTGTGGATTATGCACATCCAATTGATCAACGGAACGAACCAAAGACACTTCGGCCCCTGCGTACAAAGGGTCGCTGAACAGTACGGCGCAGCTATTGAATACCGGTAATAAGAAACCCTGTAATGGCGTACTTGGATCCTGCTGGCAATCATCATAAAAGTCATTGTAGGCTTTTTGTTGCTCCGTCAGATCTTGCTTCCCTTCCGCTTGATAAGGCGGAGCCAGTTGGTTAGGTAATATTTTGGTCAGAGCAAATTTACTCCCCTTACCGTCACTTTGAGGGATACTCTCAGCAAAGGATTGCAACTGGTTTGCAATATCAATCGGGTCTACATCGTAAGGGTCAATCATCTGCGCAAGCAGCTTTATCGGCGGGAATAGCAGTTCATGCTCCCCTTCTTTTAAGCTACGCTCAGCACACATGGGGTGTAAGATGTCACGATCATTGAGCGCATTAACGTCACCTGAATCAGACGACTCGCCTATTGGGGAGCGCTCATCCGACGTTTTACCCAATGACATTCGCATCAACATTCCATATTGATTGGTTGCCATAAACTGAGGTACCGCTTCGCTTAACGAAATGACAGGAACGAATGGGACTGGGCGAATACCAAACAATCCATCGTTTGAGGTTAAATCATTTCTATTATTCAAAGAATGAAAGATGTCTCTATCTTCTTCAATATCATAACTTTGAGTATAAAAACCCTGAAAAAGGTAATATTCTTGATTAATACATAACATCACTCTTCCCCTGCCTTCTTAAACCATAATCCATCATTTGCAACACTATTATAGAGGTGCGGAAGCTCTTTAGATCGACCAGTCCCTAGTGGATGCCACCACCATGTTACATCATTTCTATAATCGGTAACTCTCATTGTCGAAACTGATTTATAAGAACCAAACCATCCCTTATAACCCAACATAGTAGACATATCATACGTTGATTTTTCGTGTATTTTTATATCACTTTTTTCAACATCAATTTCAAACCCAAAATAACTATTATTCGCCCAAGCTTTCGTGCCATCAGGACTAATTGAGGTTGCTGTGGCATTGGCTTGTTTCCTATCTAGTCCATGCCGCCAAGAAAGTGTTCTCTGTTTTTCTTGTGTTGTTTCATTCCATATTCCCAATCCGGCATTACCTAAAGAGTAACGAATCCCATCTATGATGACAGAAGACTCATTTACATATAATTTTACAGGTGAAATTTGACCTGTTTCCACTTCCCACTTAAACGTTTCTCTACGATATTTCGTAAAATATAGGTAACTACTGTCTTCCGCCCAAAGAAACTTACCATAGCCACTACCGGTATAAATCACATGTGTTTTTTGTTCTTTTAAATCAAAGACCGCACGAACGTACCCTTCTGAGGTTAAGTGCCCATAGGCTAAATAACGATTATTTGGTGAGCGTGCCATTCTGTATTTCTGTTTACCGGTTAATTTATCAGTCACTAGACGTAGATCGGTGCCATCCGTCTTCATGCTCCAGATCTTGCCACGTCCTTCGTATTTATCGTAACCTTCATCTTCTTTTACAAGATTTGACCATGTAAAATCAATACGAGGCATATCATAAGAACTGGCATCATTCAGATCTTCACGTGGCCATTCCTTCGCTTTATACACATAATATTGCGGAAAATCAGCAATCACGCTGCGATCAATCCCATCATTATATTTACGCTTTTCACTTTGCGTAGTTTTGATGTAGTTATGCTCACTCACATACTGCCTGTCTGGATGCGCGGCTTGCTGAGTGCTAATGGGTGGCGTGCTGTTGGTCGAGCTTGAATCATTACAAGCACTTAGGATACTGATGGTTGCTAATGCAACCCACTGACGTAATTTCATAATTTTTTTTAATACAATAAAGAGTAATTAAGCTATTGATAAAACTATAAATAGCCATTGATAAAATGTAGGCACATAATGGCTATTACCACGCGAAAGTCAAGATAAGGAAGAGGAACTTGAGATGTGTTTCATAATAGGCACATTATGAAATTGACAGTGTATAAAACAGGCTGGATACTAGGCACATAAATAAAATCACAATAACGACTCATTGGCATGCAATATAAAAATTTAAGATTGGTTGATTACACCAAATTGACGAAGCAAGATACCCAATATCTTGTTATTCCTAATGAACTGGACTATTTCCTCAAGCAGACACGTTCTCTTCAACCTTGCATACAGCCAATGTTTGCGCAGAGCCACCTTGCGCCCTATTTACAAAAAACATTCTTAAGTGATACGGATATTCGCACGCTCATCACGTCACTGGACATGAAACGTTTAGCGATTCTAAATAGCATGCCTCGTCGTTCTCAGATCACGCACCTTGATTTAAAACCTTACCCACACCTACAAAGTGCGGTGAGCAAGGCACAATTAAAGTCACCGAAAACGACACCCAATTATCAACCGACATTGGTTGAACCGACTCTGACCCCTGAACCAATACGATCCGATCAAGAAATTAATACCGATTATAAAATTGTGGTCGAGGTTGCAGGGCAACTGGAATCACTCCACCATCAATTTTCTCTTTATAAGACAAGAAGTGGTGAAGATTACACTCGGAATCAAACCGTGCGTAAAGATCCAACCAACCCTAAGCGTTCGTTAGTGGAATTTAAAGGCATCCCTTCGTTGCCTCGCAGTTTATCCATGACGATTCCATTATTTACGATAAAGTCGACGTTGATCAGTTTCCCTGTCATCAAAGAATGCCCCCCCGTGCCTATCGAGACCAAGAAAGAAGAATGGGATACGGTGTTTATTCCGGTGTTGCCCATTAAAGAAAATGAATCTGGTGAACAGTCTCTTTATCAATCGGGTTACTTTTATGTTCTCTGGAATGGCAAAGTATGGCGAGAGCTAAAATTGGGCGATCACTACCGATTCCACGACGTTCAGCTCGATTATTGGATAAACAAAAGCCCTAAGCCCGCGACGGGCGTTCAACGCTATATTAATTTGAACATTGATGACATCTACCCTGATTGCTACTTAGCGGGTTCTAAAATGCAAATTGATATCGCAGGGAAGAAAATAGAGTTTACGGTCAATACCGAGCAATCTTACAAGGTCTTAGTGGGTGAAGAGGAAGAAGTCACGCTTTCATCACTGGATTTTAGCGCATTAGAGCCAGTGACGCTGTCAACGATAGAACAACCCGTCAATGTTCATGCACAGACATTACGTGAAGCCGAAGGATCGGGGTGGGAAGTGTTCCTCATTCCTTATAAAGTTTCTGGCGAAATTCAGCGCGACCTGAAATTGTATTATTCTTCACATCAATTAACACGCGCAGAACTAGACGATCTCGAATCTTCACCCGATAACTATACGTTTACGTCGCTATCGGAACTCGAACAATATTCCAGTGGCAAACAATTTACTAAAGGCAAAGTCGTTACGCCATTACAACGCCCTAACCCTGCTTCACCTGACTACTCTGTTTTAAATGAATTTCAACGAGCCGGTGTCGTTGGGATTCAATTAGATACAGGGGCTTGTCTTGCTGTTACCTATAAAACGGCAAAGGGAGAAAGCAATTACTTTGATGATTACTTGCTACTCCGTAGCCAAGACAAAAGTTGGGAAACGACGTGCCACTTTACACAGGCCGTCTTAGATGAAAAGGGACAGAGCGTCTTTCGTTTTGAAGAACCACCCGCGGGTATCAAGACCGTCGATATTATTCGTGTCGCGCACAGTTATGTCGGAAAGGGGCAGCAACAACTGAGCACACTAAAAACGGATGTCTCGGTTGATGATTTATTGAGTGATGGACAAGCCCCTAATGCGTTTATTCGTTCTGTGAAGGCGACGGCGTAACGCCCTAGCTTGATCAAACGACTCGATTAAAATCAAATGCATAAAACATCGCCAAACTCATAACCATAACGAGACATACATCACAGAAAGAACCTACTCGATCTCTTATCGTTAGAATACATTCGCAATACTGTTGTCAACACTGTATCCAGTACCTTTGAGGTGGTGATTATACGCCCACCTCTTGATAGCAAAGTATGATTAGGGGCGACCGAGTCCCCGTATTTATTCTCTCACTTAAATGTAAACGTTAAGGATTTGCTGTGTCTCAACAATTAGTTAATCAATTAAAAGAGTATCTCAATCAACAGATTGTCGGCCAAGCCGAACTCGTTGAACAATTATTGATCGCATTACTGGCTGATGGACACATCTTAGTTGAAGGCCCTCCTGGGCTAGCAAAAACCCGAGCAGTAAAGTCCTTAGCGGAATGCATTGAAGGTCAATTTCATCGTATTCAATTTACCCCAGACTTGCTCCCAGCAGACTTAACGGGTACCGACATATTCCGCCCAGAAACCGGGGAGTTTACTTTCCAAGCTGGCCCTATTTTTAATTCATTGGTTCTTGCCGATGAGGTTAACCGAGCTCCGGCTAAAGTTCAGGCTGCCATGCTCGAAGCCATGGCTGAAAAACAAATTACCGTCGGTCGAACCACCTATCCACTACCCGAGTTATTCCTCGTATTAGCGACACAAAACCCCATTGAGCAAGAAGGCACATACCCTCTTCCTGAAGCGCAATTGGATCGCTTTATGATTCACCTTGAAGTCGACTACCCCGACGCTGAAGATGAGCTGAACATTCTGCGCATCAACCGTGGTGAAGCCATGGGAGAACGTTCTGTCAATAAACCTCAATTAACGCAAGCTTCGATTTTTGAAGCACGACGTGAGGTATTAAATGTCCACATGTCTGAAGAAGTCGAGCGTTATTTGGTTCGTATTATTATGGCGACTCGCCAACCACAAAAATACGATGAGACGTTAGCCAAATGGTTAGAGATGGGCGTGAGCCCTCGTGCTACGATTGCACTTGACCGCTGTGCTCGTGCGCACGCTTGGTTGAATGGTCGTGATTATGTGACTCCTCAAGATATTCAGATGATGGCCTACCCTGTGCTGCGTCATCGCCTACTACTCACGTATCAAGCACAAGCCGAAGGCGCGAATAAAAACGATGTCATTAGTACGCTGCTAACATTGGTGGGCAGTGCATAATGGCTTTGCTTAAGTCGCTAAAAAAGAAGCAGCCCAAGGGATTATCCCTGTTACAACAAGCCATTAACGATACGACGTTACCGTCACAATGTAACGGTGTCTCGCTATCATTGGAGGAGCTGCTTTTTTTCAAAATTCACAGTATCCATTGGCAACCACCCGCCAAAGGAGTCTGGGCTGCGCTGCAAGGAAAATATCGTAGTCGACAGCTTGGACGAGGAATGGATTTCTCGGAAGTACGGCTGTATCAACCGGGTGATGACATTCGTACTATTGACTGGCGTGTCACGGCTAGAACCGGCAAAACCCATACGAAGATTTTTAATGAAGAGCGTGAAAAGCCCGTTATTTTTTACGTGGATTTAACGGCGTCCATGTATTTTGGTTCCACCTTATTATTAAAATCGCTGCAAGCGGCACACCTAACCAGTTTATTGGCTTGGATCGCCTTTAATAATAAGGACAGAGTGGGTGCGGTAATTGATACGCCCCAAGGGCTCATCAAAATCCGCCCTTCATCGCAAAAGAAAAGCATTCTACAGATCTTACAAGCGATGATAGATTGTCACCATTCTGTATTATCAGATTTATCGACTAATCCATCGTCTTATGCTTCTTCAAATAAGACGGAGCATTTTCATTATGTGCTTCAAGCCATTGACCAATTGGCGCCTAAGGGAAGTGACATTACCTTCATCAGTGATTTTCACCAAATGGATTCGTCACATTCATCGCTCATACATCGCTTGAACCGCCATAATCAACTCCGATTCGCGCACCTTTATGATGAGCTTGAACAAGGCGTCACTCAATTTACTGGGGTCGAATTGGTGGCAAGTAACGAACGATCACAATGGGTGGATTTTTCTTCTAACAAAACCAAGGCAGCACTCAAATCCACCTTTGAAGAACGTCATGACTTTTTACATTCATTATCTCAACAGAACAACGTGAACTATTATGCATTCAAAGCGAATGCACCATTGCTCACTCAAATACCCTCTCCCTTTATTTAAACACTAGAACGGATTTCTTTGTGACTACTCAATCAACACCCTTACCACTTAATGACTCAATATTACCGGTAGAACCTTCTCTTTTTCCCTTAGCTTGGGGCTGGTGGGCAACCCTTGCGTTACTTGTTATTACGATTATCACGGCGGTATGGCTAACTCACAGCCACAAGCGTAAATACGCACCGAAGAAAACGGCGCTACGCTTATTATCCAATACGCATAGCCCTGCTGAAGCCTTTGAATTACTGCGCCAATCGGTGCTCAGCTACTATTCCAGACAGACGGTTGCTTCTTTAACCGGTAAGGATTGGTACGCCTTCTTAGATAAAGAAATTAAAATGCCGCTCTTTATTCCAAATCATGAGCGCTGGGAAGCCATCTTATATTCTCGTACGACGCCAAGCGATGAAGAGCGTCAACAGCTCGTTCAAGCTTGCTACCAATGGGTAGATACCGCGTTACCACCAAAGAATAAGGAGTAATAACGTGTTCAGTTTGGAGTTTATGTGGCCTTGGGCATTTGCTCTGTTGCCTTTGCCTTATTTGGTTTATCGTTTTTTTCCTGAAACCAAACGTCGAACCCCAATACAATTGCCCCACTTACCTAATGTGGAGCAAGCCCAGACACCGACGCATAAAGTCAGCCGCTGGATTGCCGTTGCCATTTGGGGGCTACTTGTCATCGCCACCAGCAGACCCGTGTGGTACGGTGAACCGGTGACACTCAATCCAGAGCACCGAGACATGATGCTGGTTGTCGATTTATCGTATTCAATGAGCCAAGAAGATATGCATAATGGCAGTGGGTACATCGATCGATTAACCGCCGTAAAGCAAGTCCTCTCTCAATTTATTGATACCCGTCAAGGGGATCGTCTAGGGCTGATTTTTTTTGCTGATCACGCTTACCTACAAACGCCTTTAACACTCGATAATACGGCAGTAAAGGAACAACTTAATCGTACTGTACTCAAATTGATTGGTACTGATACCGCGATTGGTGATGGGATTGGTTTAGCTACCAAAAACTTTATTGATAGCAATGCCCCTCAAAGAGTAATGATTTTACTGAGTGATGGTAAAAATACCGCCGGTGTATTAGATCCGATAAAAGCCGCCAATATCGCTAAAAAGTATGAGGTCACCATTTATACCATTGGCATTGGTGCTGGTGAAATGCAACAACGAAGCTTTTTTGGCTCTCGCACCGTTAATACCTCTAAGGATTTGGATGAAAAAGCGCTGCAAGATATTGCCTCTATTACGGGAGGACACTATTTTAGAGCGAAAGACAAAGAGGAATTAAATACAATTTATCAGCGTATCGATGAACTCGAACCCATCAGTTCTGCTTCTGTCGTGTGGCGACCACAATCAGAATGGTTCCCGTATCCACTCGCCATCGCATTATGCTTTTCATTTTTTCTCTTAATCACAAGGAGAGATTATGTTTACTAACACTGACTTTCTATTTTTAGCACCCTATTGGTTAGCAGGATTGATTCCAACGTGGATAGGTATTCTGTGGTTGATTAAGCGTAAAAAAGAACAAGGGCTTATTGCACCACACCTGGCTGAAGCGCTCGGTGTTGAATCGAAGAAGCAATCAAAACATATTATTTTAGCCATCGGAGCTGCCTTAAGCCTGATGTTGCTTGCATTATCAAGCCCAAGTTTTCAAAAGCAGCAACGCCCTGCTTTCGAACAATCGGCGGCGAGAGTGTTGATTTTAGATATGTCTCAATCCATGTATGCGACGGATATAAAACCCAATCGATTAACTCAAGCACGTTATAAAGCGTTAGATATATTGGATCGCTGGCAAGAAGGCTTAACAGGCCTTGTGGTGTATGCTGGTGATGCCTATTCATTAAGCCCACTCACTCGTGATACCAATACGTTGAAAACGCTGATTCCGAATATTTCCCCTGAAATTGTACCTTACCAAGGTGCCGATGCGTCACGTGCGGTTAAGCTGGCTATGGCGTTAATTGAGCAATCAGGCAATGCGTCTGGGGAGTTGATTCTCTTTACTGATGACATTGACGATCAAGAAAAACAAAAAATTGAACAACTCCTCCAAAATCAATCTTGGTCCTTGAGAATATTAGCGGTTGCAACGCGCAGCGGTGCCCCTATCAAGCTGTCCGATGGTGAATTACTCAAACGCAGTAATGGTCAACCCGTCATTGCTTCTTCCCACTTTTCGAATATGAGTGCCCTTGCAAAATCAGTCGGTGGGGAATTTGTTTCTATACGTGCGAATGATTCTGATATCGACCGTTTAAGCTTACCCAGTCAGTCAAAACAGCATTCAAAAACACAAGAAAGTACTGAGTCTAGGGTGAACAATGGTTTCTGGTTTATGCTCTTTATTTTACCGCTTGCGGCGTTATTGTTCCGAAAAGGGTTACTGTTTTCTGTCTTTGCTCTCTCAATGTCGTACGGCCTGCCCGATTCCGCGTTTGCCAATGAAGATGAAGCCACTGTGACTTCAAGCTTTTCTATCAATCCGTTAGCTCAAGCCTTTTTGAACGATGATCAAGAAGCCATGAAAGCGTTTCGTGCACAGGATTACTCTAGTGCCGCTGAATTATTCACCCAAGAGGATTGGAAGGGAATCTCTGAATATAAAGAAGGCCACTATGATGTCGCCGCTTCGACCCTTTCCAGCACCGATAGCTTCGAAGGTCAATTTCATTATGCGAATAGTCTGGCTCAACAACACCAATATGAACATGCATTAGACACCTATCGTGCATTATTGCCACAAGCTAATGAGGCTCAAAAGCACATTATTAATGAGAACATCCAAATTGTTGAAGACGCCATGGAGAAACAATCTGAATCGGAATCGGATTCAAAAAAAGAGTCAGGGGAAAACCAAAACAAAGACTCTGGTGATAAGAATGGTGATAATAGCGACTCTCAAGGACAAAACGGTTCCGACAGTAGCGATAACCAACAACAGGACCCAAAAGATTCAGACTCACAAAGCTCCGATTCTCAGGAGGATGGCTCTCAGGGTAAGAACGCTCAGCAGAATGATTCACAAGAGAATCAGCCATCATCCAATGAAGGCCAGCCCGGAGAGGAACAAGCTGACCATTCCGATCAACAACGCAACGCTCAATCTCAAAAAGAACAAGACAATCGAGAAGCTTCTGGCTCAGAGCAGCAACAGCAACAGCAACAGCAACAGCAACACAAGTCTGAATCCTCGGAACAGAACAATCAGAGCGCGATTTCAGCCTCCCAATCTCCACATGAAAAGGTTGATCCAGAGTTAAGGCAGCTCGAAAAAGTGGAAGCCGCTAGAGATCCAAGCCGCTTACTGCAAAACCAATTAATTTTACAAGCTCGAGATAAACAGCGTCCACCACAAACAGGAAAACAATGGTAATGAATATGCTCACATCCCTTTCAATATTCCGCCCTATTGCGACTCTTTTTTTGGCAATACTATTACTCTCGATGAATTCAGTGGCTTTCGCTAATGATCTCCGTGTGAGCGTCAGTAAGAATAAGGTAACCGTTAACGAGATATTTCAATTAAAAGTCACCATTAATCAGCGACTCAGCTCCGATGACATTCAATTTCAAGATCTCCTTAGTGACTTTGCTTTGATAGGACGTCCAAACTTTGGAAATTCGGTGACCATTGTTAATGGCAAACGAACCGATCGCAGTGAATGGAATGTAAATGTCACCGCAACGTCAGCGGGTATCGCGCGCATCCCCTCTTTCCGTGTTGCGGGAGAAACATCACAACCGATCGCGATACAAGTCATCCAAGACAGTACTCGCCCGAATATGGATGAATTCGTCGAGTTTCAACACTCATTAAATAAAAACACGTTATACCCGAACGAAAGCGCTATTTTGCATTCTAAGCTCATCATCAAAGCAAACCCAAGAGGGTTACAAGATCCTAAAATTGCGCCACCAAGAGTCGATTCTCCTCAAGCGATTACGATGGAAGAACTCGGGGAACCTAATCAATATCAAACCATATTGAACGGAATCGAAGTGACCATCTTAGAACAAAAGTACCGTATTTCTTCGAATATTTCTGGCGAATACACGCTATATTCTCCCTCTTTTCAAAGTCAATTACTCTATAGAGCGCGCACGGGTACACAGGCCATCACTCTGGATGTCCCACCCAAATCATTTTCGGTTTCTGTATTAAATAAACCCGCCAATTATAAAGGGCTGTGGCTCCCAACAAAACAACTTCAATTTCATGAAACTTGGTTTAATAGCCAAGGGGACGCCATTCCTGTTTCCGATAACGTATCAATCAAAGTCGGTGAATCCCTTAGCCGTACGATTACATTGGATATCGAAGGATTATCCTCCGAGCAATTCCCTAAGTTACATTTTGATTACCCTGATTCCCTTCGTTTGTATAAAGAAAAGCCGGTGTTTACCACCATTAATGACTCGGTAACTAGAATGACGATTAAACATGTACTCATTCCAAAGAACGAAGGCACCTTCCTCATCCCATCAACGAAGCTTAATTGGTGGCATAGCCAAGAGAAAAAACAAAACACCGCCGAGCTGGACGGTATCACTCTCACTGTTGAACCCGGTGAATTTGTTGCATCAAGCCAAACTTTGTTACCTGTCACTTCTTCAAATGTTGAAGTGAAAGAAGTCATTATTAAGGACGCTGGAATCTGGCCATACATAGCAGGATTATTGGGGCTGCTTTGGCTCACCACTCTCTTTTGGGCGTTCAAATTAAAGTCGGCGCACTCTCATTCTAACCATACTCAGCACTCTTTATCGCGCACCACAGCGGATCGGTCACACTATGAGCAGCTTTTATTAGCGATTAAAAACGAAGATATCGTACATGTTTCGTTATGGATGCAACGCTGGTTCGATGAACTGCACCTTCCAGCTAATGAAACGAGTGAAATGAATGCATTAATGCAATCCATTCATCAATCTCACTATGCCTCTGACGGTTTAGCCAATACCAGCGTTCAAAGTCAAAACCTGAAAAAACTCACCACGCTTGCCAAGCAACTCAATAAGAAACAAAGCAACAAAAAAGGTGAAAATTTAGCCTCTTTATGAGGCTGAATGATAATAATGTCAGCTCTATCGCACTAACATGAAATTTATTTACAATAATCGCTAGTTAGTGGTTGATGTCCACCATGATGTTCGTCAAAATGAAGGCGACGTTATAAAAATGGATAGTTGCAGCGATACCCTGCATCATAGGGTATGTTTTTAGCTGCAACTGATTAATGGAATAAGTGTGCTGTCATTGTTTCAATGACCCTTTCTACCGAAAAGGGATCATTATTTTTTGTGATATGTATCTATCTAATCGGTTTAGTCATCCTTTTTGACTCCAATAGTTTGACTTAAAAAAGATAGGTATTTGCGCGTATTTTTAGCATCTATATAGGAAAGAAAATGGTAATACCAGACAACAGCAGTATTGTTATCTTTGGTGCTTCTGGCGATCTAACTTATCGTAAGTTAATTCCCGCTCTTTACCACCTGTTTTCAAATGGTCAACTCCCTAATAACTTCTCTATTTTGGGCGTAAGTCGTACAGAGTATAGTGATGAGTCTTACCGAGAAAAAATCACTCGCTCAATGCTTGAGTTAGAAAAGACTGAACCTGCAACGCTTGAAGCGTTTATGTCGCATCTACATTACCAAGCTATTGATACTGCCAATCGTGATGATTATGTGCGCTTAAAGGATCGTTTAGATGTTCTTGCTAGCGACTATGGTTTTAAAACACGTAATACGCTGTTTTACCTCTCGACACCACCAAGCCTATATAATGTCATCCCTGCTGCACTTGCCCAACATGGATTGAACTCTGAAAAAGATGGTTGGAAACGACTCATCGTTGAAAAGCCATTTGGTTATGATCTCGATACCGCAGGTCAACTCGACTATGAGTTACACCAACATTTCAAAGAACATCAAATCTATCGAATCGATCATTACTTAGGTAAAGAAACCGTTCAAAACCTATTGGTTTTCCGTTTCTCTAATGCCATGTTTGAACCACTTTGGAATCATAATTATATTGACCATGTTGAAATCACGGGTGCAGAATTCCTCGGTGTTGAAGAACGTGGTGGATACTATGATGGGTCTGGCGCACTACGTGATATGTTTCAAAATCACTTGCTTCAAGTATTGGCTATGGTTGCGATGGAACCACCAGCTCAAATCAATGCAGATGCAATGCGTGATGAAATCGTTAAAGTATTGCAATGCCTAAAACCTCTAGATGAAGCTGACCTAGAAAATAACGTAATTTTAGGCCAATACACAGAGTCCAATGTTCGAGGTGACACTTTACCCGGTTACCGTCAAGAGAACGGTGTCGCTGATGATTCAAAAACCGAAACCTTCGTGTGCGTCAAATCGTTTATTAACAACTGGCGATGGAACGGTGTTCCGTTTTACATTCGTTCAGGCAAACGCATGCCAACTCGTGTAACTGAAGTCGTATTACACTTCAAACGTACTCCCCACCCTGTTTTTGGTGTTGATGCCCCAGATAACAAGCTGATCCTGAGAATACAACCCGATGAAGGCATTCAAATTGTCTTTGGCCTGAAAGAGCCTGGCGCTGGATTCCACGCTAAAGAAGTGGACATGAACTTCCACTACAGCGATTTACAAGAAACGCAAATGCTAACGGCTTATGAGCGACTATTATTAGATGCACTTAATGGTGATGCGACTTTATTTGCTCGTAGCGATGCGGTCGAAGCTTGTTGGGAATACGTTCAACCCATTTTGGACTACAAAAAAGATCCTAAGATTTATGGTTATGCCTGTGCCACATGGGGACCAAAAGAATCTGACCAAATGTTAGAAAAAGACGGTCGTCAATGGCGTCAACCTTGTAAAAACCTTGCCAATACGGATTACTGCGAATTATGATCAACCACAAAATTTTTGACACAGCGGAACAAGTTGTTTCAACTTTAGCTGATGAATTAAAAGCCTATAGTGAACTGAACCGTCCTGTACATATCTCTTTGTCAGGTGGCAGTACACCAAAGATGCTATTCAAGCTTCTTTCAGCCGATCAATATGCAACCAGCATTCAATGGTCTAACCTGCATTTTTGGTGGGGTGATGAACGTTGTGTGGCTCCTGATGATGCTGAAAGCAATTACGGTGAAGCCAATCAGCTGCTTTTCAGTCAAGTCGCTATTCCTGCTGAAAACATTCACCGCATTCTAGGTGAAAATGAAGCAGAAAGTGAAGCCGTTCGTTTTGCTAACGAAATGGCCGATGTCATCCCAAAAGACAATGACACACCGGTATTTGACTGGATTCTACTTGGTGTTGGTGCTGATGGTCACACAGCATCACTATTCCCTGGTCAAACTGATTACAATGACAATAACTTATCTGTCGTCGCTTCTCACCCTGAATCAGGGCAACTGCGTGTTTCTAAAACAGCAAAAGTATTAGAAGCGGCTAAGCGCATCAGTTACCTAGTATTGGGCGCGGGTAAAATTGATATTGTGAAAGAAATTCATACTACTCCTGCTGAAGATTTACCTTATCCAGCAGCTAAAATTCGCTCAGCACAAGGCGAAACCGAGTGGTACCTTGATTCTAGTGCAGCAAGTAAAATTGCCTAATTTTACTTAACGGAAAAAATAATGGAGAACACAATGAAAGGTGATATTGGTGTAATTGGTCTAGCTGTTATGGGCCAGAACCTAATCTTAAACATGAATGACAACGGCTTCAAAGTTGTTGCTCACAACCGTACTGCTGCAAAAGTAGATGAGTTTTTAGAAGGCCCAGCAAAGGGCACGAACATTGTTGGTGCATACTCTTTAGAAGAGTTAGTTGAAAAACTAGAAAAGCCACGCAAAGTGATGCTTATGGTACGTGCTGGTTCAGTTGTTGATGCATTCATTGATAACCTAGCTCCACTACTAGATGAAGGTGATATCATCATTGATGGTGGTAACACTAACTACCCTGATACTAACCGCCGTGTTGTTGCCCTTAAAGAGAAAGGGTTTCAGTTCATTGGCGCTGGTGTTTCTGGTGGTGAAGAAGGTGCTCGTTTTGGTCCGTCTATCATGCCAGGTGGTTCTGAAGAAGCATGGCCTGCCGTTAAGCCTATCTTCCAAGGTATTGCAGCTAAAACAGAAAATGGTGAGCCATGTTCTGATTGGGTTGGTAAAGATGGCGCTGGTCACTTTGTTAAGATGGTACATAACGGTATCGAATACGGCGACATGCAGCTCATTACTGAAGCCTACCAATTCATGAAAGATGGCCTAGGTCTATCTGCTGATGATATGCAAAAAGTATTCGCTGAGTGGAACAAGACTGAGCTTGATAGCTACCTTGTTGAAATCACAGCTGATATTCTTGGCTATAAAGACGAAGATGGTGAGCCTCTCGTTGAAAAGATCCTAGACACGGCTGGTCAAAAAGGCACGGGTAAATGGACGGGTATTAACGCTCTTGATCTAGGTATCCCTCTAACGCTGATTTCAGAATCTGTATTCTCTCGTTGTTTATCAGCTCTAAAAGACCAACGTGTTGAAGCTGAAGGTCTATTTGGCAAAACCATCACTCCAGTTGAAGGTGATAAGCAAGAATGGGTTGATGCTTTACGTCAGGCGCTACTTGCATCAAAAATCATTTCTTACGCTCAAGGCTTTATGCTAATGCGTGAAGCATCTGATCAAAACGGTTGGGATCTAAACTACGGTAACGTTGCGCTATTATGGCGTGGTGGCTGTATCATTCGTTCTGCTTTCCTAAGCAACATCCGTGATGCTTATGAAACGGACCCAGAGCTTGCATTCCTAGGGACTGACGCTTACTTCAAAGGTATTTTAGAAAACTGCCTTGCTGCATGGCGTAAAGTCGCAGCGAAGTCATTAGAAGTTGGTATTCCAATGCCATGTACTATCTCTGCTCTGTCTTTCTTAGATGGTTACACTACAGCTCGTCTTCCTGCGAACCTTCTACAAGCACAGCGTGATTACTTCGGTGCTCACACCTATGAGCGTCTAGATCGTCCACGTGGTGAATTCTTCCATACAAATTGGACCGGTACAGGCGGTAACACCTCATCAACAACGTATGATGTGTAATCAAAATACATTAATGTCATAACACATTAATACAAGAAAAGAGGCGGCTCATCGAGTCGCCTCTTTTTTTAAACGTATTAAAAAGATAAAACGTGCTACGACTAAATAATCTTAAAACGGCTTGATATTCGTCACAAAAAGTAGCACTACAAAACCAATACAACGTCGCATTTCACTTCTTTTAACGTCAATGTTTAGTAAAAACTGTGTCAACTCCCCCCCATTAAGGGAAATTCTTTACTATGATTTAATTGTCCTTTAGTCATATACATAGAGAGAGAAAAACAATGGAATTATATCAACGTTTTGGTTTCCCAAAGACCGCTCAGGCTCAATCAAATACTGCATCAAAATCTGAAAATATGAAACAAGGAAAAGAAGAGCGCCGACAAGAACTCGTTAAACAAGCGCAAAAGAACGGTGGTTATAAGGTCGATTAAAAGTGACCCACCACTACAACCAAGATAAAAAAGCCGAGCATATATGCTCGGCTTTCTATTTAGTTTAGTAAGGATAATGACTGTCGTGATAAAAACGGTGACACCTGCTAACGTCTAATGACCTAAAGATGTTGACGCTCTTCGTCTATCTGTTGCTCCATGAATTACACCATCACGAATCTCTATCGCATTTAATCCACTCACTACTGGAATGACATGCACTGGGTACCCTAGCTCCATAAAGCCAGGCACTAGCATTTCAGCAAATGTACGTTTTTCAACAAGTAGCCCTTTTGGGTTCTTCGGTTTAGTTCGGTCAATTTTCGTTCCATATTGGATATTAGGTAAGTCAATCGCTTGTTGCGCTGTTAACCCCCAATCGACAATACCAACAATCGTTTTCAGTACGTAACCCGGAATTTGAGAACTACCTGGTGAACCGATAACAAGCTCTAAATTCCCTTCCTTATCAAACATCATAATGGGTGACATTGCCGATCGTGGACGCTTTCCTGCCGCTATGGCATTAGCAACCGGTTTTCCTTTAAAGGTAGGTTTGGATGAAAAATTGGCCATTTGTGCATTTAAGAGTAGGCCATTCACCATCACTCCTGACCCCATCCCTGTCCCTACTGTACTCGTCATCGCAATCGCATTGCCGTCTGAATCAATAATTGATATATGCCCTGTATCTTTACTTTCAGGATCGTTCAATTCTGATGTTTCTAATGAGACGCCAAAATCACCGGCACTGACCTTTCCAGTCATGACGCCTGTTTTAAAGATTAACTGTCTTCTTTCTTTAATATAATCAGGTGAGAGCATGGCTTGAGTATCTGTCGAAATAAAATCAGGGTCACCAGCGTAAGCCACACGATCTGAATGAGAAAGTCTCATGGCTTCCGTCATGAGTCGCCATGGTTCTAATTCTGTTGGTTTAAAGGTATCAATGGGGTAAGTTTCCAAAAGCTCCAATGTCTGCGAAACCATCAAACCACCCGAAGCTGGATAACCAAAGGAACGAATCGTTTTCTCTTTATATTGTGACTCAACGACCTCTCTTTCTTTAATCTGATAGTTTTTGAAATCGCTTAGAGATAATTTAGGGTGTTCCACGGGTAATAAATTATTCACTTTATCAATAATCGCTTTACCTAATGGACCATCATATAAGTATTTATCTCTAGACTTTGCTATCCCCTTCAATGTGGCTGCTAGGGCTGGATTTTTCATTGGTGTTCCAGCGGGTTTAATCTCGTCCCCATCCCAATACAGTGCCTTTATTTCATCATCTTTGATTAATCGTGATTGTTCACGAACAACAATATCAGCGGTATAGCTATTCATGGCATAACCATGTTCAGCATAATGAATGGCTGGTGTCACTAATTCTTCCCACTTCATTGAACCGTATTTTTGGTGGGCTTCTGAAAGTAAACGTAATGTACCTGGGATCGCAACCGACTTAGCGCCTAAAATTTCATTTCGAGCAACAGCTCGACCTTCATCATTAAGAAACATATTTGGTGTCGCTGATATAGGAGCTTGATCTCGTCCATCAAGTGCGAGTGTTTTATCATCGTTTTTGCGGTAGTACAGCGCAAATGTGCCGCCGCCAAGCCCTGTCATATCAGGCTCTACAACTGACATAACCATTTGCATTGCAACCATGGCATCAATGGCATTACCCCCTTGAGACAAGATAGAGTAACCCGTACTGGTGACATACGGGTTAGTTGCACTGACCATGTATTTTTGTCCTGTCGCATCTGGGTAAACAGGTAAGATTTGATCTTCGTTGAAAAAAGGAACAGCTGTTAGCTGTGTTGCGATAAGGTGTGTCATTGATAAACTGAAGGCAGTAAGCACAAATAATCTCCCTGTAACGATAATGAAATAGTTGAGAATTAATCATTAAAGAGTAGGCGGCGATCATGACTTTGTATAACCTAGACTACGAATTTTAGGTAAAAAAAAACCATTCGTTAAAAACGAATGGTTAAAATCAAAATCTATACAAAGTATAGTGAATTCAATTAACAAAACAT
>JAOICL010000018.1 GCA_028131545.1 Vibrio sp.
TGAATCATCCCAACTCTATCGCTGGATAGTGGCAGGGGATAAGCCATTATGGAATGACGATCCCAAAGCCATGTTACTCTATGGGTTGGATCCTAATAGGGAAGCGCTCGTTAAGGCGTGGCTAGAATCAGCGGAGAGCAAATAATGATGAATGCAAAACTGATCCACCACTTAGCGCTGAAGTCTACTCATCTTCCCTTCGTGATGTCACCGGATGAATACCGCCATCAAATGCTTAAAGTACACCGTATCGAGTCGTGTTACGCTGCTTTACCACCGATGCTACTGCAAATGGTGAAAGCAAAGAATGCGTCTTCGCCTTTAGCGGTCATCGAGTATATTACGCCATTATTGCGCAAGGGAGAGTGGATAGCGATCGGCACCTTCCCAAGGCAATCGAAGGTGAATGCCAACGACGAGCATTTTAGTCCGGGCTTTTATCGCCGCATTACCGCCTTAGAGGAAACGGCGCAACCCGCCACCTCCGCTGCCTATGCGACACTGGCTGATGACGTGGTGTTAGCGCCGCCAGAGGAGCCCGTCCGTGACTCAGAAGAAACGCATGATCATAAAATCGTAGTGGAACTTGCGGGGAAAAATGAGAGTGTGAATACGGAAGTCGTACTCAGTAAGACCCCGACCCAATATCGAAAAAGCATCCAACCGAAGCAAGATTTTTCACAGGTACACCGCAGTTTGGCGTCCTTCGAAGGGTTACGTAATGAGCCAAGAAATATCTATCTTGCGATTAAAATGAATACCATCGCGAAAGTGATGGAATTGCCCTTAGTTAAAAACGTGATGCCCGGTGCGAGTGGTGAGAAGAGAAAAGAATGGGAGCATGTGCTGATCCCCATACGTGTTTTAGGGTATCGCGACAAACAGAATCAAAGCACCACAGCCACCGAATTTCAATCGGGTTATCTGTATGTATTTTGGGGCAACACCCTGTGGCGTGAACTCAAAATATTGGATAACGGACACTACAGTGATGTGGATTTAGCCTATTACCGCTATCAAGCTAAGGTGCAAAAGGATCCGACGCTCGTACGGGAAGCCGAAGGGTATCCCGTGGCTCAAGTATGGGTGCCTTTTAAACTGAATGGACAACCCCTACCTAAGGGCAATGGCATTCAGACTTTCTTTTCACCGAAAGCATTGGACATCACTCGTATTGAGCAATTAGAGCAAAACAGTGCAGAGCTGGCCAGAATCGCCACGCCTCTTGACGGGCTAGAGAGCTACACGAAAATTCAGAGCTACGACCAAGAACATGTACTGCCCTCTAAATCCGTTGTCATCACTCCCACGCAATCCCATGATATGCCTTGGTTAACCGATCAAACATGGAGTTTGGATGGCGTGAGAAGTGAGCATACCCCCGCGTTATTAGTGAACTCGCATAATGATTGTGTTTTTTTCCGTTTTGATGCGGGGAGCGTGGAAGATCATACGAATAAATCACTCCAAGTGATGCACAGCAGTGGTTATGAATCCACCTTAACGTTAGAAAAGTCACATATGGAGGGGCAAGATTGGTTTGTGACCCCCGTGTTTGATTTTCCTGAAGGCGGGAGTGTCGATGTGTTGCTGATCGATATCACGACGAAAGAAAGTATTGTCTTATACAAAGATCTGACTTATGACGATCTGTTTTATCATGAGCCATTGCCTCAAGATGAAACCGACAGCCCCCTTGCCAGTGCATCTCAGGATCACGATACCACGACTGAATTTCTCGATATTTATGGCCGTTGGTAGGGGAGTGTGTTGTTTTATAAGAAATGAGCTTAATAATGAGTTAGGGTTGCTTATATGCATCTTTAGAATAAGAAGCTAACAGATAGTCGGTTGTTCTGAGGTTCGAGGAGGAACAATCGACTACCTGATTATATTACTAACTCAACATGATATTTAAAGTCTAACCAAACAACAAACCTAAAGCTAACTTAAGGTTTGTTGTTTACCCGAGGTGGAGTCACTTTATCTACATCGTATGACACACTGCTACGATATAGATCTAGCTGGTGTTTACCCTAAGCTGCTGAAACTCAATCAAGCCTCCGACCGACTAAACTGACTGTATAGTTTCAATTACTAGATTGAATAACTAAGCTTTACTGATACTAGCAGTAGTGTTAACAATTGCCTTCTTCATGATGTGAAATCAGCTTCATTTATTGCTTATGGCAATATAAATTATGACCTTTAGAATATGTATAAGAAGAGAGGGGATGGGGTCTATCCCGATTATCTATTATTAGACTCTGTTCGACCTGAAAAGGGTGAACATGAAGTGATTATGAATTGACTCCACCAGCCCATGATTATTTTTCTTTGTTCAAAAAAATCCGAACGGTTGTAACTTGCCCGAGTAGCATTTTGATCTAAGTGAGATAGGCAGGCTTCAATATGGAGTGTATCAAATTCCTGTTCATGAAGTGCAGTAGAGGCTATCGCTCGTAGTCCATGAGCGACAAGTTTATCTTTAAACCCTAAGCTTCTCTTTATCGCAGCATTGGCCGTAAATGTACTGATATGTCCACCAGCTTCTCTTCCTCCGGGGAATACAAACTCCTCTCCATCGCTGTATGGCTTCATTAAATTTAGCAGTTCTAAAGCCTGTTCAGTTAGCGGTACTCGATGTTCTCTTTTTCTTTTCATTTCACTTGCTGGTATTACCCAGACCTGTTTATCAAAATCAATGTCTTTCCATCTTGTTCGAGCGGCTTCTTTAGGTCGAACCATTGTATGAAGTTGCCACAGTAAGAGGTATTTTGTTTTATTTTGCATTCGAGAATTCAAGTGCAGCCTATTGAGAAATTCATGTAATAATTCAGGGCGTATTGAAGGCATATGTTCGACTTCATGCTTTTCAAAAGCATTGATCATACGAGTCAGAGGGTTAGCCCCTAACAAATCACAGTCAACACCAAATTCCATTATTTGATTCATTGTCTGGCATATTCGCTTAATTGTAGAGAGTTTTTGTTGTTGCTCTAATGGTCTAAGGACTTGAATTACGTCACGTCGAGTTATCTCTCCAATAGGAGACTTACCTAGCTTTGGCAAAATATACAGCTCCAGAGTGCGCCAAATACGTTCAGCATGTTTATCACTGACTTGCTTTTGCTTCTTATTAAACCATTGTTCAGCGATAAGAATAAAAGTACTCGATTGCTTTCTAAGAGCAGATTGTCTTTCTTCTTCAATTTTTTGTTTGGGATCGAATCCTAGAGTCACTTGATTGCGGTGTTCGTTTGCAAGCTTTCTTGCATTAGCAAGTTTTAGATTTGGATATGTACCAAGAGCTATTTTAGTGACCTTTTTTGTTACAGGGTCACTATATCTAAATTGCCATGACTTTGTGCCGTTAGGTCTAATCCTAATATTCAACCCATTACCATCGGCAAGAATGTACTCCTTGTCTTTAATTTCAACATTCTTAATTTCTTTATCAGAAAGGTGTGTTGTTTGCTTAGGCATGATGGTTTCTCTCGAAGAATATTAGGTGACGAGTATCATACTATAAATATCTTCATGGGGTACATAATGGGGTACAAAAAATTCAGGAAGTAGTGATTTTAGTTGGGATGTTATGGGATGAGTTTGTTCATAACTTATTGTTTTAAAACTGACTTGTAGTATCTAGTAGGATGGAGTGAAATGTTGGTCAAGCAGACCCGGAAACCACTGTATTTTGTTTGGAATCATTTGATTTTTATGCCTTATTTTGATCGCTTTTCATTGTGGGGTACATCGTAGGGTACATAAAAAATCACAACAAATTACATCATTAACTCATTTCAATAAATTTTAGCATTAAACATGAAGAATAGAAAAGAGATGATCGACTGGCTATTGATGACATCATTGATACTGATAGGGTGTATATAGATATTTTAGAGCTTATATAGAGCTTAAGGCGTAATTTGGATCAGAAAGGGGAATAGACCGTGGGTTTGCATCAATGACAAAGTAATGAAAGAAAGCCAGCAAGGATCTGCTGGCTATGTGACGACTTAGAAAGAGTTAATAATAATGAGCAGGAAGCACGTTGGATAGCCACTCAGACCAACTCTTCATACTATTTGGTACTGGAGTGGATTCAGGTGGGGTCGATAATACCGCTTGGTTCCCAATAGTATAGTTTGGCTGATGTTGAATCGGTCGATGATGTTGTATCGTAATAATGATGTCTTTCATGTAGTGGAAGATATCTTCATTACCATTTTGACATATCTTCTGTGCTAACCTGAAATTCATATCCTTATCATTAGCGGTTCCCTGTGACTCCAATAAAAGAGCGCGATAGACCAGGATCCATTGCCAAGGGTGCTCCGCATTATCACTAATATAAACACGATTCCAATTATTTTGATTATTTAGATAGCGAGAGGATTCAGCTTGAAACCAGTCTGGTTTTAATATCATCGCTTTCAATAACACATGGTGAGTGTACACCGGCGCAAAGTCTCGTTTACCCAGTGCTTCCCTATTGCTATTACTGGCTTCTAAAAGTTGGTTGAACACACGAGTCGTGTATTCCTTATCATCAGTCTGTAGCAGAGTATGCAAAAGATAGATGGTCGTTTGTGATATCTCTTTCAATTGCGTTGGCTTATGTGAAAGTTGTTCAAATTGCTCTATCGCTTTCTCAAAATAGGCAATGGCATTAGTAAAGTCTTTTTGAGTTAAATAAAGCTGACCCAGCGAAGAAAATAACTTACCGAAATTATGCAACCCTGTCGCATAAACACCCGCTTTGATATGCGTTTCAATGGCTTCTTTAAGCGTTAGGTGTGTGCTTAATGAATTCATTCTCATAGAGAAAAGTCCAAGAATGATTTCACTGGTTAAACGCGCATTTTCTTTCATATAACCTTTGGTTAAATCAATCGTTTTAGCATCGAGTTCAGGATTGATTTGCCCTAAATGACTGGCAACTCTTAACTCTGCTCGAATTAACTCAAGCTCTAATTCTGGTGACAATGATGATTGACTAGGCGCAGACTGCTTTAAGAAGGTAAGCGCAGCTGAAGTTGCCGCAAGAGGCGTTTCTTTTTTACGAAGCTGAAGCTGTGTAAAGGCTAAATATTGAGCCCAAAGATCCGAGTTATTCTGAGTTATTTTTCCTAATTGAGTAATGTGATTGGCTAACCATTTAAATGATGATACCTGAGAAGCGCCATGCACTAAATCAAACCATTCACGAGGTTGCAGTTTGCCTTTGACAGTACACAGTTTAATGATGTCATCAAAGTGATAGCTGTGACCTGATTCAATTAAACAATGTCCTTTCAGTTTAGATTGCTTGAGCCTTTGTTGCGCGAGGTAACCGCCTCCCCATGCATGAGCTACCACATCCACATAAGGCATAAGGGAAGGTGCTTTTTTATCCAAAAACTGGATCTTCAACGTAATATTTTCAAAGGAGGGTTCGATGGTTTTCAAGCGATCAATAATCAACTCTTTAAACATGCGAGTATCGGTTTTTGGTTGATAAATTTGCGTCGCTTCAACGAACACCTCAAGGGTCCAACGCTTTTCTTGAACAGGCATTTGTAATGCAGTCCAAAGGATGGTGTTGGTTACGCCTTCAATCCAAGACAAAACTGGGTTTTCTCCAGTATCTTTAACTTGGAAGCCAAATATACCGACATTAGAGGTGAGTATCTTACTCATTAAACGATCATTTTCTTTTTGATCCCCATCCACGGCATGATTCTTACTTGGTTCAAAACGATTAATTTTGGATTTTGGAATCGTTAAAGAAACAAACTTACCATCGGTGGAGTGATCTAATTCGTTGTACTCATGGTTCTTTCCTGTTTCATCGATGTACATACAATAATGCTCATCAAGAGGGAGGTGAGACAGATGATTATTATGAATTCCTTTATTGAAGCGAACGGTTTCTAACTGAACTCGATGATTCGAATGTTGTTGTTTTGTATGTTGAATTTTCTCATTCTTTGAGATTTGTCGTTTAAACATGTGCTTAAGCTGATTAACGACACGATGATGCTCATGACTGTATTGGTTGTCAATGATCTCGTAACCAGCATTCATGTTCTCTGCATGCTGGTGTGCTAATTGATTAATCTTATTTACCTCACTTTTGCAGAAGTTGGCCATACGGCGCTCTTCTTCGATTAAAAAATCATTATCTTGGTTCGGGAATTGGCGGTTTAATTGCTCAATGAATTTGTCGACATCTTGTTGGATAAAGGAATTGATAAAAATTTGTTTTAGCAACCGCTCTTTTGCGGCTTCTTTCTCTTTATCAGCTTTAACCTCTACCTTCATTTTTTTATCTAGCGTTGGGGTTGTACCGGTTTTATCTTGCTGACTTTGTTTCAGTTCATTTTGAGATAATTTAGCCGGTGCGTGATCGGAAACCACTTCAGAGTGAGTTTGAGAAGAGGATTTACTGTTTGGTAATAGTGAATCTATATAGCGTTTTAATAACTCGATTAATTTCATTGATTTCCCTTACATGAAGCTACCCCCCTGAAGAACAGGGAGGGATAAAATAAACTATTGATACGTGCTTTTATTTATACGTACTTTTATTTATACGTAGTGTCGATTTATGCATACTGTAGATTTAGTAGTAATGACAAGGCAGCATGGTGTCTAGCCACTGTGACCAAACCGTGATGTTGTCATCCTTTGGCGCGGTTGTTGGAGAGAGCGATAGCCCAGCATGGTTCCCCGTCACGTATCGAACCTCTTTGATTTCTGAGTGAGGCTTAGCAATACGATGGATAATCTCATCCATATACATAAATAAATCTTCGCCTTGCTCCTGACAAATTTGAATGGCCATATCAAAGTATGGGCTCTGTGGTTCCAGATCATCATTCTGATCTTGCAGGAGTAAACCACGGTAGAGGTTAATCCATTGCCAAGGATGGGTGTGCCCACTTTGCCATTCTTCCTGACCGCTTAGGTAGGATTTACGTTGCTCAGCAAAGAGAGATGGTTTGAGCGTTATCGCCTTTACAAGCGTATGGTGTACGTAAGGATAAGTCATTGAATGACTGAGCTGGTCGATGCTCTTATTTGTTGAGCGTAATAAATCAGAAAAAGTATTATCTAACGCTCTATCTTGATCGGTGTGTAAGAGGGCGTGCATTAAGTAACAACGTGTTTGCTGAATTTCTTTATTACGTGTGCTGTTATGCTTTAGCGGTATAAAGATCTCGATAGCATCTTCAAAATATTGAATTGCCGTATCGTAATCTTTGTTAGAGGCGTGTAATTGCCCTAATGAAGAATGTAATTTAGCGTAGTTAGAACGACCATTGGCAAGCAACCCGTATTGGATCTGTGTTTCTAAAATATTTTGCAATGCCGTCTGCTTTTTAAGGGTATTCATTTGCATGGAGAATAACCCCAGTACAGTTTCAGCACATAGGCGGGCATTTTCTTCAGTGTACTGGGTGACACAATTCGCCGTACGGTTAAATAGCTCGTCATTAGATTGACCAAGGTGGCTGGCAATTCTTAATTCTGTATTCAACTGTTCTAATTCCAGTTCAGGCGTAAGACCGCTGTTCTTTGGCGTATATTGAGTCAAAAATTTAAGGGCTTCGGCATTAGCCATAAGATCAATCGGATTTTTATTAGCTAACTTTAGTTGAATAAAATCAAGATACTGAGACCATAAAACCTTATCTTCACGAACCTTATGACCTAAGTTGTCCAAATACGCGCTTATCCAAGACAAATGAGTCAGCTGACTGGCACCGTAGGTTAGATCGTACCATTCAGCAGGCGTTAATCTTGAGTTTAACATAGCTAAAGAAATGACATTATCTAGGCTTTGCGTACCCGCTTGAATGAGGCAATGATCGCGGAGTTTCGACTGGGATAAACGTGATTTAGCCAGCTTGCCTTTACTTCCCCACATATGAGCGATGGCATCGACATAAGGTAAAAGGCTCGGCTCTTTTTTACCTTTGAATGAAATGCTTAACACTAAGTCAGCATAATCTGAGCTAATGGCAGCCAACTTATCTTTAATTTGACTCTCAAACATCAGAGTATCGATCTGATTATCATAGTGTCCACGATTTTCAACATGAATGTGTAATTGGCGTGTTTTGTTTTGTTTTGGAAGCATCAGCGCCGACCAAGTGATCATGCGAGCAATCCCATCTAACCAAGAATCGTGTCCACTGGCCATATAGCCATCAACGCTATAACCAAACACACCGACGTTAGAGTGTGTTACAAGGTTAACTAAATCGTCATTGAAGGCTTCATTTTGATTGTCTGTTGCGTGGTTATTCACCTCAGGAAGTGCTGGATACAGTGTTTTGGGTACCACCATCGCCACGTATTTACCATCGATACGCTCTTCAGAATGAGATTCAAAGTTTCGACCTGTTTCATCAATATAAATGTCGTAGGCTGTATCACTAGGCAATAATGACAAGTGGTTAGGGTGAATACCATCAATAAACTCGATGGGATCCAATTGTACGCTATGCGAAACGACGGCGTGCTTTTGAGTTATTTTTTTATCGATGAAATCAAAACTTCTCTTCATTTTACGTTTCAGAGCTTTGATCAGGTATGTCTTACGACCGGCATATTCATTTTCAACCCATTGCTTTGCTTGTTCTAAGTTAGGGTGAAAACGCTGGGCGGATTTTTGAATCGTTTTTTCTTGAGAACGGCAAAATTCAGCGTTGGCAATACGTTCATCAATTTTTGCTTGAAGGTTTTTGTCGTTAGGATACGTCATATGTAAATTGATGATGTGTCGATCGACATTACTATCTTTTATTAAATCAAAAAAGACCTTTTGAATAGAGTTATATTGCTCATCCTTTTTGGCAATGGCAATTGGGTCTTCACTTATGTCATCTGCATCACAGGTATCGACTATATCCTGAACAGTCTGAACAGCGTCGACCTGATTCAATTCAGCCTTGGCTTCAACATTAGCTTCAACGGTATCTGGTGCTGTTTGAGTAGTGTCGACCTGACTCAATTTAGCATTGGCTTCAATATTAGCTTCAACGTCTAACTCGGACTCTGTTTCTGTTGTTTTCTCTTCGGGGCGGCTCGAAGCATCAAAAAAATAACACTCTGTTGGCGTCGTAAAGTGGTAATCGGTATGCTCAGAATACACCAAGGCATGAGAGCCCCATACTTGAGCCGATGCCAATATACTCAATGTAGGCGAGTCCGGTGAAATTAAAATATGAGAATGTGGGGTCATATTTTTTATTTCTTCCAATTGACTGATGAGCTCTTCTAAAGAAGACACCGTATTATTGGAGAGTTCAAAGGGAATTTTAAATATGTCTGACGGGTTATTCGGTGTAAATAAAGAAATGCTAGCCATGATGTATCCTTTTGATACTTTTTTATATTAATTTATCGCTAAACATCATAGATAGAATAAATCGTATGTTGAATCATCGATTGTGAGAAATTAGAGGTTGGTAGAATTTATTAAATAGAGCGGAATGAATTTAAGAAAGGACAAATTTGTGTAAACCGCATTATTACTATGTAAGGTAGTATTCCCTATAATACAAACAACGGAGCCAGTAGGGGATAATGATGAATTTATATAAAGCAACAATCACACCGGTAATGATCATAACGACATTATTTGGATGCTCTGTAGAAGAAGCACCCTCTGAATTTGTGTGTACTCAAGTATCAAACCACACGATTGACTTAGAGGCGGGTGACTATACCGATGTCTATTCTATCTACGATAGTGGTACCCGAAAAATAGGCTACGTTAAGCACGGCGACTTTTATTTACACAGTGAATGCAGTGCTAGCTTGATTGAATACCAGGTAACGGAAGACGATGGGGCAACCGGAGATCGATATTCTTGGTATGAATATGGCGCGGCAATACACTCTCAAGGCATTCACTCGATTCAATTTTATATTAGCTCAGAACAACACACGGCTTCAGTGGTCACCCGAAAAGATAAAGAAGGACAATGGGATAAGCAATGGCAAGAAGAGGGACGAATCAGCAAAATGCAGTGGAATAATGAACAATTATTTGATCAGGTGACCGTCGTTAACCAGCATAATGGTGCAGATATCCGTGAAGTGACGGTCGTATCGGGTACGATCACAAAAACAAAACGATATGATGCCAGCACACAAGATTACCAATGTACCTGGGATAATGAAGGGGTATTGACCATTGATAGCGGTTGTGTAAATGAAGAAAGCCATGACGTCAATATTATCGGAGTGTCGGTAGACAGTGACGCCTATGAACAGGCATTCTTTTCAGCTCAAATTGGCTATGAGACTGATGAGCAAGTCATTATTGATGATATTAATCGGTTCTTTTAAAAAAGGGCAGGATTTACCTGCCCGCATTGGCTTAATCTATCCACACAGGATAAGTCTAAGAAGTGATAAAGAAATTCTTTTTTGAAAAATCAATGAAGTCACTGTGCGCAAAAATCCGAATGTTATTTGCGCGTGCAAGGCGCTCGATGCGTGCTATTGTCGTATCATTTTTTACAAAACTTTGGCAAAAGGGTCCTAGCACGATATATTTTGGCATCATCGCAAATTGAGAAACAGAACCAATCTGTCGAATCGCATCACTTAGCATCTTATTCGATGTTAAGCCAGCTTTCACCTCAATCAGCCTCAGTTCCCCCTTATCGGCAATCACCAAATCAATATCACGATGTGGTTTCTCTACATTTTTCATCGTATTGTTATCTCGTGCAGCATCATACTGAAGCCCCAAATGCATGTGCTGTGGTAAATAGTCGTTCGAGAGCTGATCATATACCAGATACTCAAACCAATCGCCCTTAACCCATTCGATAAGATCTTTTCCCAGTGAATGACCGGAAGCGAATGCGTTTGGCCCATGTACAGTCCATGTGTTGCCCTCTAAGTTCATGATTTCAGGGAAGTGTGAACCCAACTTTTCCAACCAAGCTATCATCTTATCAAGATTAGGTTTGTTCGATTTGACTAATGTGATTAAAGAATCAAGTGCAATACCGTGGGGTGTTGTCTGCTTATTTTTGTCTTGATTGAACCAAATTGAACTTAGGTATTTAGCGACAGAGTGATGAGGGTGAGCTTTGTCATCATTGATACGGTTAAACTCTTTCGCAAGCGGAAGCAGCGATTCTAAGCGCTCCTTTGGAATGTAGGAAGGTTTCTCTTTTTCGATATGGACATCATAAAGAGAAACTAAATCATCCACACCTATTACGTCAAAATCGAAAGCATGAGTTGAACTTTGGGTTGCGTTAAGATTATTCGGTTGCCATTCCTCTAAATCATTTTTAAAACTTTTATAGTGAATCGCATCCCATTGAATCGCATCATTCAATGCCAAAGCCACCGCTTTCGTTCCACCCGTCGCGTTTAATATATTGACATAATCAGAATTTAAGAGAGAAGGTAAAGCGCGTTCAATGGTTTGTTTTGAAGAAAAATATTCCTCCATATCGTCGATTTTAAGTTCCACGATGTCGCTATCAGGTAACTTATTTTTTAGAATAGTTTGAAGAGGCTTGAGATAAGGAAGTGAAAAAGCAGTATCGTTATATAACGTGATAATGTTTTTTGGTTTAAATTTCAAACAAGCTAGAACAGAGGGTATGTTTTGTTTTCCAACAACAATAACATAATTAGATTTATCATGATTAATTAGGTTCATTTAATATACCAATTATTATATTAAAGCATACAAATAGCATAAATTGACGTGTAAAAAAAATTATTAATATCTTTATATCGACTTTGTTCATAAAAAGAAATACAGGAATTGACATTTACATGACATTGATAAAATAATAACTTTTCAAATACAATAAAGTGCAATTGGTTGCTATGACACAATGTGAATTAAAGGGAAAGGAAGATCCTTTATTAAGTTTAAATACACAGGATTTTGATTTAGACGATGAACTATCCAACAGTTTAATCAGTGTCAAAGAAGAACCCGTAGAAGCCATTGACCCTAACAGTGGCTCCCTTGAAAGTCCTAATCCGCTAGAAGATGTGACCAGCACTCACGTTGTTGTCGACAATGATCACCCCGCATCGATCAATGAAATCAGTGATAAAAAACCAATAGAGCATAGAACAGAGCGAACCATTAACGAGTCTTATATCTCTAAAGAAATGGCAGGTTATTCTGATTTTAAGTCAGAGTATACCGTCATAAAGAGCGCATTAAAGACAAACAGCACTGGTAAAGAAGACATGGAAAGTCTTCGCGATGTTTTAGCCCAATTACAAGATGTTTCTGCTAGTTTTGATCTACTCGAAACGAGCATTTCACGATTAGAAGAAGCAAGAAAAAAAGCACAAGAATGTGAATCACTCATTGGGTTATTTGATCGCTCCTTACCCTACGGCTCATATAAACCCGTAAAGGCGACCAATATATTAATCATTGATGCTAGCGTGGAGCCGACTGTAAAATTATTCTCTGATAATTTAAATAATTTGGGGGAAGCTTTGCTTCGTGGAAAGGGGACAAACGATCTTGACAGATTATCTCAACTGATACATGAGCAAATGGCAGTGCTCAGGCAACACGATCTAACGTCTTCAGAATTTGTTTGGAATAGAGTTCAACAACGCGCTTGGCGTGAACTTCACCCTGAAGAAAATAGAAAAGCAGCGGGTCATCATATCGATATTATGATTCATAAATTAAATCTATTTATGAATGAACATAAGAAAGTATTGGAAGCGCACCAAGCTTGGTTGGCAAAGGGAGGGGATCCTGAAGATGAACCCTATCTGGGCGATATGATTAAACACTTAGATACCGTCTTAAAAGGCTTATCCCATAAAATTGATGAGTTGTCGATTCACTCGACGCCCCAGCAAAAAGAGCAGATTAAAGCTTTCGAATACGCCCTAGATAAATATTATGAAGACCAAATTAGATACGGTCTGTCAGGCGGAAGAGGATTTAACCCGATTAAACCTTCGCTTGGGCAATTGCAAGAAAGTATCGATCAATCTCGTTTTATGCAGACCGCGTTTGATGAAGCATTGCAGCTAGAGCTTAGCATGGAGAAAGTCTATTTACTCCATTGGATTGGCGATGAAGCATTAACATTGGCGTGGCGACGTTCAGAAAAAGGGAAGAAGAAACGCCATATGGACGTGCCAGGTATTCTTTACAATTTCCACGATCCTATCTTAAATGCCTCTTTTCATGCTGCACGCGGTGTCAGAAATCAAATGGCACATGCGGGATTATTGTATGATCCTGAACAGATGCAAGTAACCTGTGATAATTATATTAAAGGTATTCAACATCTCATCGATGCCTATAGTGTCGACTTAAGCCGCTTGAAAATTCAGACGAAAAGTCGCCCAGTAACAAAAGAAGAATACAGTGATGTGATGTGGAAGGTTTCTAAGGGCGATCGTGGATTTGACCTAAATTACCTGTTGGATATATACACTGGATTTGATAAAGAATTTCCCTTTTATAAAGAATGTAAGCATCAGAGGGATCTAGAAGTTGCATTTAGAAAAGAGTACGACCGATTTTGCCGCTTAAGGTTTACTCGAGAAATCTTTGGTAATCCCACAGAACGATATGAACAAGTTAACAAAATTATTGAGAAATTAGCATCAACACCACGATTTGATAAAGAAAAAGCACGAAAAACCGTTATTTGGACCTTGTTTAATTTCAGCAAAAGTAAACTGGATCAGCAAGAAACATTGCAGAATATGCAAACAATAAAGGAGGCCTACCGTGGATTATAAATACGCTTATAAACAATTAGAAAAAGAGATTCAAGGACTGGCTCGAAGCTTAAATAATCAGACTCGTAAAATCACAGACCAAGATGAATTAGAAACCTTGCCTAAGATTTTTCTGAGAGGTCGATTTGAGCAAATTAATATTGATACTGGGTGTCTAGAAATCACCGTTGAGTCGAGTCGTTATTATTACCCTGTCTCACAATATCAATCGGAAAAACTCCCTTTCCCAGGGCACCAAGTCTTGATATTTAACGATAATGAGCAACCAGGAATCGTAGGTTTTAATGCGCAAGGGCGAATGCTTTCCCCGGCAGGCATAGAGTCACTGCAGTTGCAAAAAGTGGATATTCAAAGTAGAACGTGGACATTCGCTAGTCATCAATATCATCAAAAAGTATTGCCCCTTCCTGATGAACTGCCACCTTTAGTGATCGGTGAAAATTACCAATTTAGAGTCATACAATGTTTACCGCATCATATTTACGTCTATGAAAAAAAAGATGACATGGCTTTTCAACATCAAAAAAACATTAGTACAGCGTATCAAAGCGCGAGAGGTTAGAAAGAAGTAAAATGACGATTTTTTTCATACTTTTAATTTATGTCGTAACGATGCTAGCTCTGCCATTAATGTTAAATAACACCTTTGAGTACCCTAATCTAGCAGAGAACGTGTTGAGTGACTTAAATGCCACTTATTTCAGTGTTTTTCATTTGCCTTCTGGTCTTTTTATTGGTTTAAGTATGCTGATCTTACTAGGTAATAGTAAAGATAAAAACACCGTTAAAAAGGTCACCTCCCTTAACATCAAAACGTTGCGTAAAGAATTACATGAAGCGCAAGACATAATGAATAGCACCTGCCGTACACTTGAAGAAGATAAAACAGACATCAGTTCTTATAAAAGATTGATTTCACAATCGAAGGAAGACAATGTTGCTGGAAAGCTCAGTCGATTATTTTTACAAGGTGGCACAGACGATCATGCTCACATTGTTCTAAAACGTTATACCTTATCAACAGAAAAAAATTCATTACTGAAAACAAAACAGTTTGGCTTTATTGCCACATTACTTCCTTTATTAGGAATGGCAGGCACAATTACTGGGCTGATGTTCATTTTCGCTGGTGATATGACCGGCTCAGCATCAGCAGAAGACAGCTTTAATCAAAAGTTTGCTGGGATGGGAATTGCACTGTTAACCACATTGTATGCCACGATTCTGACAGCCATGTACTTAAAACCTCGCCAACATAAAGTTCAAATGGATTTAGCGAATTTGTTACTCGCCAAACAAGAAGTGTTACATGATTTTATTCTGTTAAAAAATACCTTAGACATCAATCAACTGATGAATCAATTTCATCAAGAACAGTTAGAAGAACAAAGAGCGACGTTAGCGAAAGAGTCATACGAACAACCAAACTTCACCATACCAGAAGAACAAGACGCGGCGTAAGGTAATCATGGATAAAGGCAATTATGGTTAAAAGTAATTATGGATAAAAGCAATTATGGATAAAGAATTAGCATCAATACTGAATGACGCAGAACAAGGGGATGGCTGGATCACCTCCTATGCCGATCTCATTAGTGCATTACTTGCCGTACTGTTACTGATGGCCAGCTTTTCAAAGGTCGATATTGATAAATTTGATGCTGTCCAGCGTAGTAAAGGGCAAACGGAAACACAAAGCTTAAAAACCATTTATGTCAAACTCCAAAAAATTGCCAAAGAAAATGATTTAGAAAGTGAAGTTCAGTTAGATCTCGGTAGAAATGGATTAGAAGTTAACTTTGATTCCGTCATGCTGTTTAAAAGTGGAAAAAGCCGTATGCAACAGGTGTTCTTGAGTCAGATAGAGCCGGTATTAGAAGCGGTTGCTGAAGTGGGCGATCAGCGTTATATCGACGTCATTGGTCACACTGATAACATTCCGTTTAGTAAAAAAACGCAACAAACTAACTGGAAATTATCCTCAGAAAGGGCAGCGGCTTTACATCAGTTTTTATTAGATCAAGGAATGCCAAAGGAAGGAACACGGTTAGTTGCTTATGCCGATACTATGCCAGAGGTATCTTATGAAGGATTAGTAACACAAGAACAAATAGAGGAAGCGAGATCCGCTAACCGTCGTGTTTCAGTATTAATTGGTTTATTAAAATAAAGGTTTCATCGCATTCGACATTGTCTTTCGAAGCATGGAAGAAGAAATATAAGTTAAGCCCGCATTATACCCACTAAAAACGGTCAATCCGGTGGGGTCAATAGCAATAAAGCGCCCGTATCATCATAATACGGGCGCTTTTTTAGTCCCTTGTGTCAGGGCGTGTCCTTATCGGACTAATTGTGTATTAACAAAAAAGCAAACTGAAGTTGTCTTAGTCCCTTATGTCAGGGCGTGTCCTTATCGGACGTAGGTATTATTGGTGGTATTCAGATATCGCCTTTGTCTTAGTCCCTTATGTCAGGGCGTGTCCTTATCGGACGATATATCGGTAAGCTTTCGTAAAAAAGAGTACCCGTCTTAGTCCCTTATGTCAGGGCGTGTCCTTATCGGACTTAGAACGATAATAGATACGCCTTATGTCTTTAAAGTCTTAGTCCCTTATGTCAGGGCGTGTCCTTATCGGACGCCTGTTTTAAACGCCGAATATTAATTGATAGAAGTCTTAGTCCCTTATGTCAGGGCGTGTCCTTATCGGACTAGAGAAAATAGTAACTCATTGATTTTAAAGCTTCAATAATCTCGACTTAATGCATGCTTAAAGTGTGATGAATCTATCAAAATAAGCAAGATATAGACCACCACTTTTATTTGTTGAATAAAATCAGTTCTTTGAAGAATGTAAAAAATACAATGGCACGATATTTTACAAAGTGCCATTGAATGTGTTTTTATTGAATGATTATGTTATTAATTGAACAGCACCCAGCCCGAAGGTGGTCTTGCCACCCAGCTGTAACGCCTCAGCCAATCGATAATACGGCAGCAAAGAACGGGTCTCATCGCACACCATGAATGTTCCCTGAATCCCACCAAAGGGCACAAACTCATTTTGCTTGAGCGAATAACGATGCCAATCTTCAAAATAGGTTTGAGCCGACAGATTGGCTTGATTGACCGTCATCGGTAGGTCAGAGGCCAAACGCAATAACTCTTCATCATCATTGACCCAAAAACGCGCCAATTGGGTGAGCCTTCGGGTGGCTTGCTTGGCCCAAAACTCCCCGTTTTCGACTCCTTTCTTGAGTACTTTACCCTGATGCTTGGTGCGACATGGGGTGACCAAATTAACCAAATATTGGCTAGAATCAGCTTCTTGGGTGAAGCGATCAGAAAGAGAATAGGGGGTGATCTCAAAGCGTTCATCCGTTGGCGTTCTCGAGCTGATATGAGTCAATTTAAACCCACACCGTGCCGGGCCTATTCCCATCTTTTCGCCCAATTGTATGGCATGAATAACCTCATCGAGCAAATGGATCGATTCGCCAAATAGGGTAATATCGAATTGAAAATGCTCCCCCTTACGCCAATGGGTTTTGTTGTTTAGACAGGGAGTAATGGCGTAGGGTTTGGGTTGCTGCCCTTCATGCGTGCCGTAAAAAACATGAAAGGCTCTATCGGAGGCTCTTTTTAATGCATGCCCAAACCAGCCATGCAACATCGAGCCTTTAAATTCAGGAAGCTCAGTGTCCGATAACAGCTGCGCATGAATACGCAGCGTTAACACTTGAAACTGAGAACATAGCGTCAGTAAGTGAGGGTTGATCATAGTGCACCCAAGGCTTTTAATCCCTTTTTAGCATCTTTCACACTAAAAGTGATTTGCTCATAAAGCGAAGTTAATTTTGACTGCTCTGTCGGTGAAATAACCTCAATTTGTTTTAACTGAGAGTTTAGTTCACGCAGATCCTTAGATCGTTTCTTTTTCTCTGTATTATTAAGCTGATCTTGCTCTTCAACAATAAGGCTTAATTGCTGATATATTTTGTTTAAGGGAGACAGCTCAGAAGATTGAATATTTTTCAAATCTTGCTTTCTTTGTTCTTTTTCTTTGGCTATCTCTCGGCGAGTACGCTCATGAGATTGATTCTCTAATTCCATTTTGAGGAAGTTGCACTCTTTATCAATTAGTTTTGATAATCTCCCCTGTCCCAAAGATAAACTGGTTGATTCATTGAGCTGAGTTGTACGAGATAGATGTGTTCTGGGTAAGCTAAGCGGTGGTAAAGATGCTTTAGCATTATTAACATCTTTGTAATCCTCCAGATTCATATAGGTGAAATCGTTATCATTTTCGATATCTCGATCTGATAGAGCAATAAGGTGTTTAATTTGAGGGCTATCGCTCCATTGCTCTTTACCGCAATAAACTTGATCCATATGTGCTTTAAATGCAGAACAGTGATCTTGGGTACTAAAAGTACCTAGTTGATGATTTTTGTTATCGCGGACATTGACGTGTTCTTCATTGATTTTTATTTGTACGGAACCTAAACCTACAGGTTTTCCATTACCGAGCCTATGATAATTAAATTTGTCATTATTGAGCGTTAGTGCCCAAGTGAGTGCAGAAAGCTCTTCTTTTTTCAGGTTATGAAAGAAAATACGCCCAGTGAAAGAGTGTCCTTCATCGAGAACTTCCAACTGTGTTGAAAGTTTGTCGTTCTCCGATTCAATGATTGGTATTTCAAGCTGTGTACGGTTTGGGTATTGTTTCCACCCGGATAATTCGGTTAGGTCGTTATAGGTTTGGTATTTACCACTATGAGGCTGTTCTAAGTAAGCCGCAAGAAAAGTAGGTTTTGGGGAACTTAGCACCATTTTTTCGGACAATGACAGCCTAGCGTTGTTATCATCTAACGATGCGTCAGAGAAGGATAGGCGACTTTTAAGTGAAAGGGCATGTTCTCTTACTGTTCCCATCATTAATTCAGCAAGATCAAAATACGCATCAGAAAGGTGCGCTTTACTTGAGTAATCGACTAAATCATGAATGCTGTTGTTATAAGTTAAACGTGGCATTTGACTAAAGCCAAACGAATGTACCTTCTTATCTTTCACGAGAGCAAAAATAGGTATCCCCCATTCATTATGTTGGTTGTTCTGTAAGTAACTAACTTTATCTTCTTGTTTTATATCGGTATTTTGTTGTGATCGATGATTAGTAAAAAGGTGATTTACTTGCTCTGAAATCGCATTACTAAAAACCTCGTTGTCAGGACAGGAGAAAAAATAGCTAAAATCATAAAATTTTTCATGGTTACGCCCAGCGGGTCTCTCATCAGTAAAAACACAGCTGCCTTCCCATGCACCACTTTTGTTAAGCTCGGCGATATAAACAGTTTTTTTAGCTGTCTTATCAAAATAATTGGTAATGTTGGCATTTAGGGTCTTATTTAAGTTGTGCTTTTTATATTTAGAAACCAAATCACCGCCATTCTTATTAACAAAATTTTTGCCAGTGAAAGCATTAAGGTCGGAATGTTTTAATCTACCATATTGTGATTTTTTAAATTCCCAATTTTTTTTAATGGAATTGAATTTTATCCAGCCAGCAGTGACGCTATAGGATTTTATCTCTTCTAAATATGCGGATCGGCTACTAATATCACGATAAGAAAATAAAGAATCATCGACACGGCCAAACTTACCAAAACTGGCAATTTCCAGCACATTACGGATCATGCCTTTTAAGCTTGATGACGGAATGATCGGACGACCTAAAGGATCACGAGCAAACTTCAACACGCCATTGGCGTCCTTTTGACTCCCCACACACAGCGGAGTCGGGTTGGTCAGGTTATATTCGATAACCCCGGAATAACCATCTTCAAAGGGAAAGTCTTGGCTAACAAGGTGTGCCCAATCTGGCATATAAACCCACTTTGAGAGTGGCACGAAGTGATACGGCGCATGAACTTCATTACTCATACTGTGATCTCCTGAAAGCCTAAGAATTGTTGATGTGCTGGTGTCCATTTGTGGTCATGACATTGGTACCATAAACGATACCGTGCCTGTGTGGTATGTTGTCCATCGCTGAGTTTTCTGACACTCAAAGGTTGATCGTAATAGGCCATGACAGGGGTGTTTTGAGAGGCTTGTTTACTCAGAATTAGGCATTGATAATGAGCACGACCTATGTGCTTTATCACGATGGTGGTCTCGCCATTCGACAGTTCGGCTTCTAATACGTCTTTACGGTTTTGAATACCCTCTAATACCGCGGCAATGTCTAAGGTCACGGTGTCTGACAGCATTAGCCAACCCTGCGTCGGAGCCAGTTTAGTGATGGCCTCTTGTATCTCGGTTAAGGTCAATGTGTTCGATTGACAGTCTAACGTTGCGCTGCATAGGGTTGGCAGAGACATCCCTAATGACCCTTTACCCGCGCCATTTTGGATCGACATGTCATTATTATGTTGTAGGGCGTTGTAGTTGATTACGCTCATTGTACTTCCTTTTCAATCTAAGCTTTATTACGCCGTTGCCGTTTCTTTTTGGGTTACGTGCGGCAGAGATAACGTCCATTGATTCGCCAATGTTGGATTCTTCATCACTAGGCTGGTACCTCGACCAGAGCCGGCGCCCATCGGTAATAGCCCGATTTCTAAATCTTCAATCGTGGCTTCAAGCGCCTGTGTTAGGGTATCGCTTAATTCAACATTCTGAGATCGCGTGTGTGCGAAAGACAGAGTCAGAGTGAACTCGGGTTGATACAATAACTCTTCACTGAAGAGCGCCCCTTGACGAACCCCACCGGTAAATTGATCCAAAGCGGTGTGTTGACGAACGTGCGCGTGTTGATACTGAACGGTGCAATCTTCAACCCATAGCGAACCCGCTAGCCCTTCACTTGAATTCTTATGATCAGCCGCGTAGCCAAGTAATGTACGGACTTCCTCTGGTAAGGTATTCCATGGACATGAACGGTGGCTTTTTGTCGGGGCTGTTGTCTCTACGGAGTCAGCACTAATTAAGGGATCAGCGTTATCTAATGATTCTGCCCATACGCCCTGTAAACGACGATAATGATAGGTTAAGCGGTGCGCAAGAATGCCCTTAATGCTGCTGCCACACAGTACGGGTGTCGGCGCAGACAGTTGAGCATGATGTGCTGTCCATTGAATGGATCGCTCGGTATACATCAAAATATTGGGTTCGCGTTCATCGTTGGCTTGGCCATGCGTCGAGTGACTGGCGTCAGAGCGACTGAGTACTTCCGACCCTGTACCATAACGCCAGTTATCCAACGCTTTAATCGGTAAGACCGCAATGGGGGTTAATGGCATGGTGTGTTGAGCAAAAAGTGATTGCAGCACATGGCGTGTTGGGAGAGCTTGACGACGAACTTGGTTAAGCTGCTGCGCGGCGTTTGGCCCCTGTACGAGATCAACGACGTTTTCTCGGCTTGCTACCACTTTAAAGCGACCCAAACCATTTCGTGTTGAGGCACCAAAGCAGAATAGGCGATGTTCCCATAATGACAACAATTGATGCCAGTGATCCGTATCGAGTGTGGCATCTTGATTCAATTGGATCGTTATTTGAAAACGCACCCCTTTAGGCAGCATGATTTGGTCAAACTTCCCAGTATCTTTGGCAACACCACGATCATTAATGGCCACGCGTTCACGGTGCATAGGGCGATCATTGGCCAATAAGCGTAATACCGTATCGTTCTCAATCGCCTCTTCACTGATAAAGTTTGGTACTGGCTGGCTTTTCGAATCTAAGACTTTGCCGTGATTAATGTATAACGGTGCGCCGTTATCGGTACTGCCGAACCAAGAAGCTAGGGTATGGCTGGCACTCAGTTGGTGTTTTGCCAGTTGTTGCCAAACACCGGCGATGGCACTCGCTGGGATATAGGGAAGCCCATTAATATCACGCTGAATCTGGTTATCAAACCCAGTTTCGCGTTGACCACTATAAATGGCCATAGGGCTGATGGTTTCAATCACCAATTGAACGAATCGTATTTGGGTGTTCGCGGTGTTTATTTCGCTGGTGGACAGCGTATGTGTACCTGAATTCATTATGAAGGTGCTCTTTCCAGTGTATCGGTGGATAGCCCGTATTCATGGCTACACTTGTTCAACTGCTTGTATTCAGAAAGATCGTATCGGGTGATTTTCTCAATAAATTGCATGCGCTGAGCATGGGAAGTTAATTGCTGCGTGAATATCTGTTGGGTGATGCCAGCAAAGCTGACCATGGCGTTATTGTCCATCCACTCAATGCCCCAACCGAACTCGTCATTGGTTGGCTTACAAATGGCGGATTCGCTCTTGAAAAGCACCTGATCCCAATGTTGGATTTGATTGCGCAGCGTGGCATCAATACGACGCCATTGAGAGGCACTTGGCCCTGCGCCATAACGGTGTAAGATGGCATTAAATCGACGTGCATTACGATAAGCGATGATCACTTGTTTCATCGCCGCGTGGACGATGTCACGGTCGGCTTCTTGCTGAGAGGTTTGCTGACAGCGTTTATTTGCCCACGCAATAAGCTGGGTATTCAGTTGCTGACTAAACGGTTGTTCATTAGACACTTGCTGACTAAAGCTTAGATCCGTCGGTGCAGTCTCGGGCGAGCGAAGGGTAAAGCCTTCAAACAATGTTGCGCCTAACTCTGCTGAGTTTGCCCATTCAGGGTTGACCGATACCCAACCTAAACCCTGCTGTTTATTGATACCAATACCCTGCGTTGCAACACGCTCTAACTGCTCATCGCTGAGGTTCTTGATATCATAAACCAGTACAGAGCCCTTAGAGATCAGGTTTTGTTGGCTATCTAGACCACCACGTTTAGCATTAAAACGTCTGACCGTATGGGAGCGAATAAAGCTTTTTCCGACATGTAATGTACCCTCAGCATCTGGGATCAAATCCCCTAATGCCGGAGTAAAAGTCGGCTGACCATTGTGATTAAAGCACTCAGCATCGCTCAAGCACCATAAAACCAATTGATTCTCTGAGCGCTGTAGGGCAGGCGGTGTGATATCGACTTCTGCAATGCGTACTTTACCAAATTCGCTGTGACGGGAGCGACCAATAAACTGTGTGCCTAATAGAGCGGAACGAATGATGTCTTTTTGTGCGTCATCTTGGCATTCAACCCAACCGATAAAGGTTTGATTGGCTTCAAGGTACGCATAGGAAAAGAGCGAGCCTTCTTTCGCTTTTCCGCTTTCACGATCCAACGCGGTTTTGGTCGTGCTGCCAAAATGCACCTCGCCTAAATGCCCAGTTGAGTTGATGAATCCATCGCGGCATTGTTTGTATTGCACCGCCTGTCGTTGAAACGCAAGACAAGCATGATTGGTGATGTTTTCATTGTGATAGACCCCATTTTCTATAGCCGGGTATCCCTTTTGGAAGTGCCAACTCGATGGGGTTGGAAGGGCTATTTCACCTTCGGCTTCTGGGTAACAAGGACCAAACTGTACCTCGCCAGAATGGAAAATACCCCATAATTCTTCTGCGTTCAGGCTGGTTTCGTTTCGCGCGCTTGCGTTTTGTTCAGCGTACAGTTTGCTGGCAACTAACCCCAAAATCGCAGACCCCGGAATGTGGCCTAAACATTCATGGTTATTGGTGGTCGCTGCGCTTTTACTGATCACGACGGGTGATAGGGTGGTGAGAGAAAAATACAATCTCATGGTTAGGCCTCACAGATTTCATGACTAGGAATGACACTGACGAACACTTCACCCATACCACGATGACGCTTAGCGCCCAGGTGAGTAATCAGTGGCACGATGGATTGAAATATCTCGAACACGTCGTTGTGGCTTTCTTCTACTGAGTCAATTTCTACTGAGTCAATGTCTGCCGAGTTAATGTCTGGCAAGTGAACCTCTGCCACCAACGTCATTGGGACACACACCTCTGTGGATCGAAGGCTACCCTGTTGGGTGGTGCCGGTATTGCTGTCGATCGACATTTGCTGGATCACATGGTACAGCGCCTGAGTCATTGACGGATTATGAACAAAATGCGCGTAATCGGCAGAGGGCAATATTGCGCTGCTGATGTGCAGGCGAGAAGCATTGGTCAGACTAACGCCTTCGCACCCAAACAGAGTGTCTCGTTGCGCTTTATCATACCAACCATGGTCAATCGCGAGATTGAACGCTTCACGTAGCAAGCCTTTGACGCTTTTTCCCGGAATGAAGGGCAGCTGATAGCTGTCTTTAAGCACTAAGCTATCGGCATAAGCGCCACCTTCTTCACCAGAACCAATATGCCAGTAATGTTGAATATCAAATTTGAGGAAAAGGGCAGTCATCTAAACGCTCTCCTTTTGATGTGTTTGTTCATTTTCTTTTGGCAAAAAGTGATGAACCAATAAAGCATCTTCAATAATGGAGGAAAATTGAGTTCCGTTATCCCAATACCACATTCCATCAACCAAGTTGGCGTCGCTTGGCTTGAAGGCGTCTAAATGCTGGATAAGTTGCTGTTTTGCATTTGGGTTATCACATAAATCCAATGCACGGTGGTACATACGGTTGGCTTCATCCATATCATTTAGAGAGATATGACTGACGATCTGACGCCATTTCGCCATATTGATAGGGCTGTGTTTTTGCTCACAGAAGCCCACAAATTGAATGAGATTCGAAATCGTCTGAGACAACGTGATTTGGTTATGTTGTTCTTCAACAAAGAAGCTCGAATGCGCCAATTGTAAGGTCGAGTGCTGACCGTTAATCGGCAGGGTGTAGGTTTTAGTGTGATCAATTAAATCGTCAATTGAGCTGTGTGTCGCATTAGATAAACGATACATAGCAAGAGCAGCAGGGCCGACTTTTGAGCTGTCTTGTCCATTGACGCTTTTCGTCAGTACTTTGGCTTTAGCGCACAGGGCTTCAACCAAATGGTGACAATGCATAAATGGATGGTGTGATTTGTGGTAAAGAATGCCTCCACTGGCGGTTAAGTAGGGCTCAAGATCGCTGTTTGATAAATAGCTTTTGTAAATCGAAGCCAGCTCTTTTTTCGAGGTTTCTTTGAACGCCTGACAAAATAATTGAGCGTATTGCAGCGCAAATCGAGCATGACAAAATAAGGTCACGTCATCACCACCAAGAACAATAGGGCGCATTGGCATGATGTCGGAATTCGCCATTTTTGCGTCTTGGTATAGGGCTTCGGTGGCGTGCTGTGCGGCGATTTCGGTGGCACGATTTAAAGACTCTGAAAACTGGCGAAACGCGGTGCAATATTCCGTATCACTTTTGTTCTCCAGTGCTTTTTTAAGGGCAATGAGGAGCAAACCTAAACCATTACCATCGATATGAATGAGCGCCATATCATTATGTTGAGGTTCGTAGTCGTTGTGCCCTAAATCAAAGGGAAATAAGGTTCCCCCTTTTTCGCAGTCACTCTCAAAGTGAAGGGGGTAGTTGAGCGTACCTTTATGCGCCAGAGGGGTGTATTTATCTTGCAGTGCCGCCTCGCCTCGCATGTCAAATAATGCGTAGGCTTGTCGATGATGCTCGGTGTCTAAATCAAGCTGTTCATCGTTCATCGTTGCTCCGCCTTTGAGTGCATACGAAGAAGAGGGCACACTTTGTTCACCTGAACGAGGGTAGTGCTCGCCGATGGCCGGTGCGTTCGGGAACGCTATAGACGGGTTATTTCGAGAAATCGCCAAGGTTTCGTGCGCGTTATCCATGACGTTGGCTAACGAGTCGCCTTCACACAGTGCGTCGGTATAGCTCAATGATGGAAATAATTGGCTGATGGTCAGAGTCCACAGTGAGCGCAGTTGCTCAAGTGACTCTTTAGACTGACTGTAGCTATAGAAAGCCCCACCTTTACAGCGCATAAAATGAATGGCGTCGTGTTCGTGGGTTTCAGCTAAGAGGTCATGGGGTCGTTGTAGTGTGTCTAAGACTTGAGATAGAACGCTGCTTGAATCGCTATCGATTAAGCGATCTAAACGTTCTGAAGCGCCAATCACATCCCGTAACTTTCCTGATTGGAACAGGTAAGACTGAATTGATTTTGCTTCAAAGAGGTATGCGTACATCCTTGTTTCTCCTTACATAATGTAAGAATAACGTAGCACTTGTAAACAGCATTGATAATAAAGCATTAATACTTTTTAGGGTGTATTTAGACATGAATCATATTTATTATCACTGAAATCGATAACTTGTGAGCGATACTGCTTTCTGTGCATTTAGATGAATGCACAAATGCATAGATTTTTATTTGTTTTATGTACAGTGAAGGCACAAATTTGTGCATTCTGTTACCCGTCACCCTCGTGATAACGTTATGTTGTTTTATAAAAGAAGGAAGCAGCATGTGGTTATTACTTGAAAGTGGCTCTGAAATATCACTCGATTCCAATAAGTTGTTGTGTATCAAAGGAAGTGATCAGTCATCACGAAAGTACCCGCTTCAACATATTAATAATATTGTACTTGAAAAAGGGGCAATGATGACGACCGATGTGTTACTTGCTGTGGCTAATGCCGCCATTCCAACCACGATTTTAAATAAACGTGAACCGAATGCGGGGGTGTTAGTGACCCCTCAGAAGCCGCAGGGTCAATTGGCTATTAAGCAATACGCCTTTGTCAGCAATAGGCAACGAGTTAAACAATGGCAAAGGGTGCTAGTACGTGCTCGTATTTGCACTCAAAAGAAAAACTTATTCCGGTGGGGTGTCGATAACCTATTACTTAATGAGTTTGACGGAACACCATCTGGGTTTACTCAATCTCTTATGTTATTAGAGGGAAGGTATGCCCGTTTGTATTATCAATCTATGCAGCGCTATATCCACCATAGTGGTTTGGCTCACCTTTCTTTCAAAGGACGAAAAAGACGGCCAGCGCCTGATCCGATCAATAGTCTCTTTTCGTTAGCATCGACATTAGAAAATACCCTTTATCATCAAGAGTTAATCAAGGTTGGTCTTGATCCCAGTTTAGGGTTTTATCACAGTAACGGTTACCCACGACAAAGCCTGATTTATGATTTGAAGGAATTAACTCGTGCCGATATCGAGCATTGGGTTTTAGCTCTCTTTAAAGAAGGGGCTTTTGTTGAAGATGATTTTGAACAAGAAGGAAGGGCGTGTTTTCTTACCAGAGGGGCGAAGGGAAAGTTTTATCGCGCTTGGGCGGTTCTTTCAAAATCACATCGTATGAAAATCAAAAGAATCACTCGGATCGCACGTCGCATTGTTAGCCAGACCTTGGAGGAAGAATGAGATGGGAATGCCACTTTGGTTAATCAGTTATGATATTTCATGCCCGAAACGAACTCGACAGGTTCATCAATGCCTATCAAGAGAAGCGTGGTTCATACAAAAATCCGTTTATCTGCTCCCTGCAATGGCTAAACATAGGAAGGCCGTGCTAGAGAAAATCACATCTTATATGGATTTTGATGAAGATCGGTTATTGGTTGTGCCTTTTAGTAAGACTAAAGACACGGTTCATCTAGGCAACAGCAGGGGGGGGTTATGGTGTTTGAAGATGACCGGCTCGAAGGGATTGTGTTCTGACCCTTGTGTCAGGGCGTGTCTTTATCAGACTTAGGCTTCTTTCAGAAATGCCTATTCCCTCAGTAGTCTTAGTCCCTTGTGTCAGGGCGTGTCTTTATCAGACAGCAAATTGACGCTAAGGTTGACGCTAGATTTGAGTCTTAGTCCCTTGTGTCAGGGCGTGTCTTTATCAGACAAGAGCAAAATATAACGTGTTGATTTTTAACGGTCAATTATTTTGTATTAATGCGTCACTAAATTGTGATTAATATCGCTTTTTAAGCAAGAATGATGCCGGTGAAATACTATTTTTATAAAATTCAGTCACTTGAGTATCAAAGTATTTTTGTTGGCATCATTTTTTCCCGTCCTCCTTTAGCCACAAATTTGTGTAAAAAATACGTCGATGAGTTGGCGTATATTTTGAAGTAAGTCAGAAACAAGGCACGACGATGTCATGGTATTAGCCTAACAGTGACTCGACAGCGATGACCAACAATAGTCTGTCACATCGTTATGTTTGGGTTATCGACATGGGGTTAAAGAAAGGAGCCGATGAATGGCCATGTTATCTCCGTATTTTCATTTGGACACCGTTGGCTTTATCGCAAATTTGTGTAAATCCACTCTTCAATAAAACCGATAGTATTACTAACAACAGCGCAAAGGAGGATACACAATGAAACCACCATAAACATGACATCGTTTTATTCTTTTAACTTCATTCATACAAAAAGGTAATACTTATGCAAAATACAACAATCAAACACTCTATTTTCGTTTCAATGATGATGGCTGGCTTAACCGCGTGTGATGGTTCTAGTACATCAGATGGGTCTAATTCTTCATCGGGCAGCAGCAACCCGAGTGCATCGACTTATTTGGATGATAACCATTCCGTTGTGTTCTTTGGTTATGGCGATGGAGAAATCACGAATGAGCCAGCGGTTAATGTGTCATTATTTAGCGATCAATTAGTGCATTTCATTGTGCATTATGGCGGCATACAATATGAAGGGTTTCAATATATTAGTGATCGTTCACGTATTGATACTGTGGTTCCGGTTTACTCTGATGATAGCGTTATACCCTATGAATTGAGTATTCAGATTGATGGTATAGACACGGTCACCGATGGCCCTGTAACGACACATAACATAGCGTTTGAGATTGATGCGTTAGGTATAAGTGAAGTTGATGTGGTTCAAGGTGGGGTGATTCACAATATCAAAGACAATGTCTTGGTCAGCGCATTTAATACAGAGATGGAACATTCCGATGGGAATAACTATTTCAGTGTTGATAATGGCACGGTGAATATGATGTTCGAGGGATGCGAATACACTGGGGAGTTAAATGCCGTGGCCTACAGCGTCGTGAATGAAGAGGACGTATTTGATATTTACTCTTCGACGATGGGTTTGACCCGTTCGACTTGTGACAATGTCACTGATATTCATGGAGGAATTGTTGAGTATACGACCGGTTCCGTGGCAGGTATCACATGGTCTAGTTATTCGATTCGTGCCAATACGAACGACGGTCAAATCGATATCAGCTATGTTGATCAACCGTTCTAGTGATCACTTAATGGATGTATCGATGAGTGCATCCGCCGACGCACGCAAATTTGTGTCACCCACCGGCGCACAGAATTGAGTAAAATTGTTATCTGTGTTTCACCCCCCCATTGATGAATTTTTGTTAGGAGGCAACGATGTCACCATGAAATTGTTACGGTTATTTAGCGGCTTATCATTACGTTAAGTCAATGCAGTGAAGTCAATGCAGTTACGTTGATGTTATACCAATGAAGTGCGCCGCTGATTCATTAATCCATATCTATTCCTTTGAATGCACGACGACCTAGGAGGTCACCATGACAATAACGATGATTACTCGCCACCCAGCAAGCCAAATTTGGATGGAAAATAAAGGGATTAAAGTGGATCGGCAAATACCCCACTTATTCGATGTTTCAGAGTTTGGATCCGGCGATACGGTGATTGGTATTTTGCCGATCAATATCATCGCTGACTTGACTAAACGTGGTGTGAATTATTGGCATTTTACAACGCAGATACCGGAGTCGTTACGTGGGAAGGAGTTAAGTTATGACGAATTAATCACATGTAAACCCAGAATCATTCCTTTCGTTGCGATGGAGGGGTGTGTGAATACTGAGTTGGCATTGAGTTCACATTAGATGTCATGTTCCCTTTTTCTTTAATTGATTTTCCTTCTACCTATAGAGAGTATTTATTATGAAAAAATTCAATGCATTATTTTCTGTTGTGACGGTAACGACTCCGATTTTTATTTCTCATTCTGCGTTGGCGATTGCGCATGGTGAAGATGTGTCACCGAACGATTATCAAGATTTTATTGTTCGTATTGAGGTATCAGACGTGAACGGTCATGACATTACCTGTGGCGCTACGTTGATTGGGGGCGACTATATCTTAACCGCCGGGCACTGTGTGGGTACTTCTGATCGTGCAGGCCCTAATTCTACAAGGCAGTATCAATGGGATATTGACTATGGCGCTGACAATACCATTAAGGTGTTCCAAGGGATCCAGAATAACGATAACCCTCGTATGGTTGAGACAACCTATGAGATTGTTTCGATTTTTGATAATACGTATTGGCCAGGTGAAGAGGGCTTCGAATTAATCAAAGAATCGATCATTGAAGAATTTGGTGTTGTACGAGCACAATACCCTGATGCTTTGAGTATCAATCGCATTGATAACAGTTTGACGGAAGAGGAATATCGTCAAGAGTATGATCAGGATTTTACCGATGAAGCCACGCGCTTTGGTCAAAGAGATGTCGCTTTGTTGAAGTTATCAACCCCTGTGTCTCAAGAAACACATGCTGCTTTGAGCTCTGGGTATGATGTTGATGCACAGGAAGTGATCGCTGATCAGAACTTTACCTTTCGAGGTTGGGGAAACGGCAGTTCAGGGAGTCGCCCGGAGGTCATGCAAGAAATGACGTTTAATGTTCAGCCCATCGGTTGGGATATATTTAATACCTTTTTTGGACGAGCGATGTCGTATTCAACAGACAATAATGAATGTGAAATGTGGTGTACATTCCACTATGAAGATACTTTTAAGTTAAAGTCGGATGTCTTCTACACTGTGGGATTATCAGGGGACTCTGGTTCACCGTTAGTGCAAGGGAATACGGTCATGGGTATCATTAATTCGACAGATTATTCTTCGATTAATACGTTTACTCGCTTTAGTCAATATATGGGGTTGTTCGGCACTCATATTGATCAAGTGGTGGCCCCTAAGCAATTGTATATAAGCCATGAGGAAAAGGCGAATGCCACTAAGCGCTTTGACATTAAGGTACAGAATTTAAGCTTACGGGAGCAGTCTATTTCGCCTGAATCCTTAGTGGATTATGTCACGGTATCTGGGTGTGAAGATGTCATGTTACCCCCTGAGGCCGCATGTGATTTAGTGGTGGATGTGGACATTAATCATGCTCCATTTTCGAATGGTAATGACATTATTAATGAGATCATTGCATTGAACGATGCTGATAATCAAATGATGAGCATTCACGCCTCGGAAGAAAAGTTGGTGTCTCAAGAAGAGGATTATTACTACACCGATGAATGGGATAATAACGATGAAGGATCGGCGGGAGGCTCCATGGGGTGGTGGTCTATTGTTGGTTTGTTCGTTTTGATGCGCTTAAAGCGTCGTCAATAGAGCGACCCTTCACAATCACATGATCAATGACTTTAATGGGAGAGATGTCTATGTCTAATAAAAATAATGTGTCTAATAAACAAATCATGCCTGATAAAACCGAACTGGGTAAGACTCAGGCAGTGTTTGGTAAAAGGATTTTAGTGGTGTCGATTGATGATAACCCAAGTCAATTTACCCAAGCTTTGTATGCCATTAATCATACGGATTCGACACGTTGGCCCGACGAGATCTATGTATTGACGAGTTCGGCAGGCAGAAAGCAACTGATTAATACGATGTTGATCCCGTTTAAAGGCAGACAAAATACGGTGTTAGAGCAGTTTACCGAAGATTATGACAAGGTGATGCCGCACTATGATCACCAGCACATCATGGATATTGAGGAAAATGAGGCTGAACAAGAAAAGGTGTCATCCTTTATTGCTTCTTTATGTGCTGCGGATAATCATCAAGTGGATGTGGTTTTAGCAGGCCGTAATTTGACGCTTAATTACCACATTGGTCTGGCTTTTATGCAATCTGGGCGCAGTCAAGATTCGTTGTCGACGATTAAATTAGCGAGTGAGTTCTCTAATACGCCTTATTTCTTCTACCCAACCCCTTATCCATTGGGTGTATGCAGTCGTGATGGGGGTTGGCAAAATGCACAGGAGGCAACGGTGGAGTTAGAGCTGCTTGCTTAGTTATTAGACTGTATTAGTTATTAGACTGTATTAGTTATTAGATTGTATTCGTTGTTTAATTGTATGACTTGTTTTGTACATCACAGTTTCAATAAAAACTCTTTTTCGGTATACCTATCCCTTTCGTATTGGATTATGTTACTACCGTTTTTCGAATAATTAAGGATGAATTATGACCCAAAAACATGTTCTTCTTGCGGTAACAGGGTTATCCCCTGCTGTGGTGACAGAAACCTTGTATGGCATTTATCAAAAAGACAAACGTCAGTGGCCAAGCGAGATCCATATCATTACCACGAAAGAAGGTAAAAAGCGTATCAGCGGCGCATTGATTCATCCGCATGAAAAGTTGGGTCAGAGCGTTCTAGAGCAAATGAGTCAAGATCTTGATATGCCAATGCCCTTACTTTGCTCAGAGCATATTGTGGTCATGAATGATGCTCAAGGAGAAGAGATTGATGACGGTCGTACTCGTGAAGAACAAGAGGCGATGGGTGATCAGATTGTTGAAGTGGTGAGACAGTTTTGTCTTGATGATGATCTGGCATTGCATGCATCGATTGCAGGTGGACGTAAGACGATGACCTTTTTCCTTGGGTATGCGTTGTCTATGTTTGGGCGTGAGCAGGATCAATTGAGTCATGTTTTGGTCAGTGAACCGTTTGAGTTCTGTAGAGACTTCTTTTATCCAACAGCCTATGACCAAACGGTGTTGGATCGTGACGGCAAAGCAGCCAATACTGCTGAAGCCATCGTTGAGTTAATCGATATTCCCTTTATTCGTCAGCGCCCATTGATGGATAAGAAATTTTTGGATCGAATGGCAAACACGACTTACAAAGATGTGGTCCATATGCAAAATATGGCGAATAGTATTGAAGACGTGAAGTTGGAATTTAAGCCAATGGAAGGGAAAAAGGGCCCATTTTTGGTGGTGGCCTATGAAGATAGACAGACTACGATTGATTTTAATACAAAGATGCTCGACTTTGCCTTCTTTGCGATGGTGTGTCGTCATGTCAAAAATAATCTGCCTTATAAAAGAGATTCTAAGATTTTACTCAAGGAGTTAACGAGTACGAGCTCGGTGGTACCTGAAAAATACCAAAGGATCATACCATCGGATTCGGATCATACGAATCGATTACCTATATTATTCAGCTATTTACTGATACAAGAGCTTGAAATGATGCAAGGGTGCTATGATCACTTTATCGAGGAGTCTTCTTTTTCAGTGGAGGAGTATTTCTCTGACTTTATTGAACGAACTCGATTTTTATCTGAAGCGTCAACGAATAAATATAAGAGCCGTGCAACTAATATTAATTTAGATGAAGTATCCTCAATACGAGAAACGTTTGTGACGATGTATGAAGGAATACCAAAGCATTTCCTTCATGATCGAGTCGATAAGCTGAAAAAGGCGTTGTCAAAACATTACACTGAGGATATTGCAAGGTTACTGGCGCCAGCGCCATTCAGTGTATTCGATAAGCAGCAAGAAACCACTAATGCTGGCGCCTCTTATAAGGTACGTGTCAAACCTGAAAACATCACCTTGTATTAATCGGTTTCACTGACACGCGAGGGTGAGTGTTCCTTCTCGCGTGTCCCTTATTGTTATATTGCATCAAATCGTTCGTTATCACATCAAGCAACCCCTCATAAAGCCATCTCTCATAAAGCCATTTCTCCTAAAGAAATTTCATAAAGTACTCTCTTATCAAGTTCTTAGCCATAAAGTAAGACATCGCAGAGTAAGACCTAATCAATTTTCCCGAAGAGAGTAAGCCGGTCCCTGATCGACTTGCTTAGGACAAATTTGCGTTAATCAATCTGATCTAAATTCCTACATAATTAATTTTGTCAGCACCACTATTACCGAAGAGAGTAAGCCGCTCCTTGAGCGATTAACTGGGACAAATTTGCGTTAATCAATCGGATTTAAATTGCTACATAATTACTTTTGTCGACACCATTATTACTTAATCATTACTGTTTACTCATCATTTGTTCAAGGGGATTTATTATGAAAGGCACTGTTAAGACATTTATCGCTCGTAAAGAATTTGGCTTCATTCGAGGTGAAGATGGCAATTCTTACCATTTCTTTTTAAGTGATTTTAAACCAGAAGATCACAATCAGGTGCGTGAAGGGGCCCCTGTAAACTTTAGCGAAAGCGCTAATGCAAGGGGGTATAAGGCGAAAAAATGCGGGGTAATGGATGACAGTGAATTGAATTGTATTGCCACGCCAAATGAATTTTTAATCTTAAAAAGAGGGCAAGATTTACGCCAATGGGATGTATTGAATCAGGAACATTACATCATCAGTACCGATTCTCACAGGAGTATACAGGGTGCGAAAAGAGAATTGGAATATTTAACAAAGGGAGTGGGTGCCAACGCAATTATAAAGGCTATTTATCATTGTACTGAAAAACGAAGCGGTAATTATTATTACAGTGTGCACTCCTATTCAGGCATACCAGTTTTTGCTGGTAAACGCAGCTTTAGCGGAGAGGCATCCCCTTCAGACGTTACTTATTTTGAGCAAATGGCAGATAAGGCAGTGGATAAATTAGACAAGCGATACAAGAAGGCTAATAAATTTTCAAAAGCTTCTTTTATGGTGGCAGTGGCGTCTTTATTTATGGCGTGTATCGATGGTTTATCAGACAAGGCTTCTGTAATGTTTTTCTTCTTCATGATTGCTTGTTTAATTGTTGGTACGGTGAGTCGGTGGTTCATACCGACCAAGTGGATTCAAAAAGTGGGCAGCTGAAAGAGCAAATTTGTGTAACTCAACAGACGTACTTTATGGTGAATAATGAATGTAACCCAATCATTCACACAACTTCTTTCATTCAACCCAACACATTGCATTTGCACTTTTAATCAAAACTGGAGAGCGTTATGAATTCTATTTTTAATATGATATCTGAGTACCGTGTTTTTGCTATTGCTGGTTTATCGATGAGCAGCATTTTAGGGGCTATTTATTATTTTGTGTTTACTGAAAGAGGTCGGTTAGATTGGAAAACCATGTGTTTTACGATGCCGTTGATTGGTAAGAACGTACGCTTAGCAAAGAATATGTCCGTGGATGATAAGGGGTGGTTTCATTCTGATAATGTGGTGGCTGAATCCTATTGGTCTGATTATTTTGGGCATAAAACAAATAAAGACTATTTCCATGATGCGGTGAGCTATTTGGAAAAAATGGATGAAAATGGACGCAAACCATTAGGGATATTGGGTTGGGGGATCATAGGCAGCTTGTTTGTTGCTGAAGCCGTGGGTGCTGGTTATGTTATCTCGGAATTCTTTGGCAGTAATTTAAGCGAAAGTAATCGTTTAATGATCAGTGGTGTGTTGGGTGCTGTGATTGCCGGGAGTTTGTTTTTTGTAACAGAGCGTGCCGGTGAAGAATGGTATAAAAACGCAGTGATTAAACACATCCGAACAGAGTGGCGTCATGATACTCATCGCTCAAGCAACATTATTGCGGATCGCTCAATCAGTTTGAAACGAATGAGCAGTATGTTCGATGATGAAGCTCCTGGATGGCAACAGATGGTGAATCGTGCTTATAAGATTAACCCTCAATATAAGCCAACTTACGGTTTGATTATTACGGCTATTGTGACCATTACGGTGATTGCTGGGGCGTTATTAGTGGCACGTTCATCGATGTTGGAGCGTGAGGTGATGATTCAAAAGGAGTTCAATATGGACGATCAGTATCATGAGTTAGATGCGGGTGATTTTAATCCCTTTGACGGAAATGAAACCAGCCCAACGGCGTTTGATATGCCGTTCATGGAAGTGGAGTCGCCTTCTTCGATTGCTGATGACACACCGTCAGAGAATTTATCACAAGAAGAGCAATTTAAGTTAGGTGGGTACGCTTCGTATGTGATGTTTACCATGGTGTTTATGGTGGTGCAATTAGCCGGTGCTTGGGTGGGCGCAAAGTATACCTTTGTGGGTAAAGAGTCACAGGATGCCTACCGCAAGACTCATCGTCACGATAACGCGGAAGACTACGCAGCCTATCAAGAAGGAAAGCGAATCCAGGTGGATCAATTTGCTCAGAAAGCGATGTCAAACTTGCAGCAACGCATGAGAAAAACGGTTCCTGAAATGGCGATTGAGTCCGATGCGGTGAAAGCGGTTGATACGAATCAAGAGCGTCGTTTTATGGAGTATGTGGCTGACAAGAGAGCGATACAATCTTATCAAGATTAGCCTGAGATGAAGGTGTGAAAAGGGCGATGGTGCGCTGAATCGTAGACAAGTTTGTTTAAATCCATCGTCGACTGTTTTCCATATACTGTACACATACATCCCCCCATTATAATAAAAAGAGGACTAGGAATATGAGTTCATTTCAAGCGACTATTTCATCGACGGGTTTAGCGAGTGCGTTAGCAGCAGTGTCGATATCTGTCTTTAACGTTGAAGCGGCCAATATCAATACTCCCCAATGTGTTACTCAGGCAGTGAGTTCCTATGTGTCTGCACAGCCAGATCGAGACATGATTATTATGGTTGATCAAACCATGGTGGATTCTATTTCGGCGACAGTGGCTGCGGATATGTACCGCCAGTTAGAAGCCAAAATGAAGGCGGGTGTTCGTATTCAGTTAATCTCTTTTTCTTCTTTTTCTAAGGGGAATTATGCAAAGCATTTGTTTACGGCTCAGTGGGATAAACCGATTCCATCGCGCTATATGAGTGACATAGGCAGCACAGATAAAAGGCGCTATGCCCAATGCTTGAAAAAGCAAAATTACATTGCTAAACGTGGTTTCGGTCAGGCGTTAGCGACGGCGTTTATTCCTCCTAAAAGCAGTGATAATACAGAGATCATGAGCGCATTTCAGCAAGTGAGCCAGCAAGTGTTACCTGTGTCGATGGCGACGGATAAAACCATCATTTTGATCAGTGACATGTTAGAGCATTCTGCGACCACGAGCTTTTATTCAAGAAATCGTATGAAGAAAATACAGGTTGATAAAGAGTTGAGTAAGGTAAAGCAAGCGAATGGAATGAGTCATTTACGCGGTGCCAAAGTGTATGTGATGGGCGCGGGCTTGAGCAGTTCAAAAAATGGGTATGTTTCTCAGCAGGCTATGACGAATTTAGAGCGTTTTTGGCAGGGGTACATTAAGGCTTCACAGGGTGAGTTAATGGGTTTTGGGACTCCTATCTTATTGAACGGCATTGCTGACTAATCCTTCTTTTGATCAATCGTTCTTTTGATCAATCGTTCTTGGCGCATAAGAATTGGCGACGGTTCCTAAATGCTACGTAGGGAAAGCATAATTACTTCCAAAGGGCGCTAAGTTTTTTCTTTTAACAGTGATATAGCTTAACAGTGATATAGCTTAATTCGTGCCTTAGCTTAATTCGTGCCTTAGCTCATTGCGCTTCTTGTATTGCTGTTGTGTGAGTGATTGTTCCCGCAGTCATCGTGTTCGTTTATTGATCGGGATATCGGAAGTCTTATAGGGGGAGCCGGTTATTATCTGATTTTTAATCTTGTTTTTAATCATTAACTTGGATTTTTAAGGCAATGCATTTGAGAAATCTCACCTGACTTTGGGTTTTATTAACCTAGACATCAAAATCGTATTAATAAATTAAGTTACAAGGATAATTATGTATAACGATAAGATTAAGAAGAGCACTTTATGTATAGCGATCACAACAATACAGTTATGCTTTAAGGGGGATATTTAATCTTAAAGAAAGACAGCTCTTGATTCTGCTTTCAGCAAGTGATGTAAGTTCTTGTACAGTTTGCTGGGTTTGATTAACCGCTGTCACGTTTTTATTCACTAAATCGAAGGTTTTTGTCGATTCTTGCGTTTGTCATTATATTCCCTGAATTATCAAATCATGATAGCGCACTATGGCTACAGTTTAGAAAATGAAGAAAAAAGTATTATTTCTCTTCTGTCGTATAATGTTGATGCCTTAATTTTATCATCCAAAATCCATACAGAAAAAACCAATAAGATATTGAAATCGGTTAATATTCCTGTTGTTGAAATTATGGATATTGAGTCGGATCTTGGTTTTCCAACCATTGGTTTTGATAATTTCGAAGCATCGAAAGAAATGACCATTGCGATGCTCAACAGTGGACGTGAACATATTGCCTATTTTGCCGCTCGGATGGATTACCGAACGCAAAAGAAAATTGATGGGTATTGTGCGGCGATGCAAAGCATGAATAAAGATCGGATTATTTTAAAAACCGATTCTCCTTCCTCATTTACATTAGGTGGCCAACTATTACGTGATGTTATCGATAAATACCCCAATGTGGATGGTATTTTTTGCACTAATGATGACTTGGCGATAGGGGCGCTTTATGAATGTCAAAGGCAACAAATTTCTGTTCCAGACACCATGGCGATTGCTGGGTTTCATGGGCATGATATCAGTCAAGCGATGGTGCCTAAGATGGCAACCGTGATTACACCTAGAGAAGCAATTGGTAAGATAGCCAGTGAGAGAGTGATTGGCTTCCTTCAAGGCTCTATAGCGACAATTGAGCATAGTGAATTGAACTATGTTATTTCGTTATCCGATACGGTGTAATATTTCCAAGAATGGGTGCTCAATACTCGAGTTGTGAGATGTTTTAGGGAGGTATTTTACGGATGTTCACATCGTGGTATTACCTTCAAATAAGCAAACTTCTATCGATCTTTATCATTATGATGACGTTAAATTAATACACTTCGATAAAGCGTTATCTCCTCCAGCGCAATCATTTTATGATGTATGTCTTGATTACTTTAGAAATGATGGCATTGAAAAACAATGGAAGAAATGGCATAAATTACAATAAAGGTGTTATGAGGAAAAATGGCAATGAGAGAAAGTAAGCCGACTATAGGTTATGTGAACGCTTATCTATCACATGGACCACCTATTCGTCCTTTGGCAGAAGAAGTCCCGTTATCCTTAAGTTTTAATGGCATTAGCCATGCAGTCATGATGGTGACCCCCCATGACTTAACCGCTTTTATACATGGCTTTAGTTATTCTGAAGGTATTACTTCTTCTAAAGGTGAAATCAAAGATATCCAGTTTGTTCATTATGATGAAGGTATAGAAGCACAAATAGAGCTAAGCAATCGATCGTTTTATCGTCTGAAGGAGCAAAAAAGAAACCTTGCAGGGCGAACAGGTTGTGGTTTGTGTGGTAAAGAATCTTTAGAGCAAATAATGATGGATTTAGCGCGGTTAAGAGGATCGCCATTACCTTCAATTACGTCCTTATACAATTTAAGGGAGCGTTTGTACTCAGAGCAAACATTTGCTCAAGTCTCGGGAGGGCTGCACAGTGCTGCGTTATGTAGTCAGTCAGGGGAGATCGTGCTTAATTTTGAAGATGTAGGACGTCATAATGCGTTAGATAAATTGATTGGCGCTACTCTAATGGAAAACCATGATATTCAATCAAGCTTTGTTGTACTGACGAGCCGTTGCAGTTATGAATTAATACAAAAGGTGGTGAAGTTAGTTTGTCCAACCCTCATTACCTTATCAGCGCCAACTACAAAAGCGTTAGGATTGGCAAAACACTATAACGTGAATCTGTTACATTATACGCCTCAGCAAAACGTACTTGTTTATCACCAATCAGTGCCTTAACGTGCTTTAAAGTATTGACTCATTTTAAAATATTCACCCATTTTACCACCTTAACTCGCCTTAAAACATGAATGGAACATCCCATGGATAAGAAATCGGAAAAGAAACGAATTCAACCTTACCAAAATGCAGCCGGTGGTTGGGGAGCATTAGCTTCTACGGCTAAGCATCTGGTTAAAAGTGAGAATATTGCTCAAAATATTAAGGGTTTGCTGAAAACCAACCAAGATTACGGATTCGATTGTCCAGGTTGTGCATGGGGGGAATCCAAAGAGGCAAGCCGATTTAAATTCTGTGAAAATGGTGCCAAGGCGGTAAATTGGGAATCCACAAAACATAATGTAGGTGCTGAATTTTTTTCACACTATTCAGTGTCATCTCTGAAGAGACAAGACGGTTACTTTTTAGAATCCCAAGGTCGATTATCTGAGCCATTAATTTATAACTCTGAATCTGATCATTACGAGCCCATTTCATGGGATGATGCTTTTAATACCATTGCAGACAGCTTGAACCAACTGAATGATCCTAATCAAGCGGAGTTCTATACCTCTGGACGTGCGAGTAATGAAGCTGCGTTCCTGTATCAATTATTTGTTCGCTTATATGGCACCAATAACTTCCCTGATTGTTCTAATATGTGCCATGAAGCAAGCGGCTTTGCATTAACTCAATCGATTGGAATTGGTAAAGGGACGGTTACGTTAGAGGATTTTGAACATGCCGATGCTATTTTTATATTTGGACAAAACCCAGGGACAAATCACCCTCGAATGTTGGATACTTTGAGCCAAGCATCACGACGTGGCGCAGATATTATTAGTATTAACACGTTAAAGGAACGCGGTTTACAACGTTTCCAAAATCCTCAAAGAAAGCGGGAAATGTTGACCCAATCTGATACGAAGATTACCGGTTTATACTTAACCCCCAATTTAGGGGGCGATATGGCGCTGGTGCGCGGTATGGTTAAAGCCATGTTGGAAATGGAAGCGCAAGAACAAACATCAATTTTTGACTATGATTTTCTTTCTCGTCATACCGAAGGAATGGAAGATTACCTTAATACGGTGCGATCCACAGAGTGGGATCAAATCACCACGCAGTCCGGTATTACTAAAGCACAAATTGAGCAAGCGGCAGCACAGCATCGTCAAGCTGATCGAGTCATTTGTACATGGGCGATGGGGATCACTCAACACAAACATTCTGTGGCAACGATCCAAGAAATGGCTAACTTACAATTACTGACAGGGAATATAGGTAAAAAAGGTGCTGGATTATGCCCAGTACGTGGCCACAGTAATGTCCAAGGTGATCGTACCATGGGGATCAATGAAAAACCGACGACAGCCTTTTTGGATAAACTGGCGACTGTTTTTAAGTTTAATCCGCCAAGAAATCGCGGCCATAACGTGATTCAAGCGATTCAAGCGATGAAAGCAAACAAAAGTAAGGTCTTTATTGGGTTAGGTGGTAATTTTGTTGATGCGACACCAGATACTAACGTGACAGAAGAGGCATTATCTCAGTGCGATTTAACGGTACAGATTTCAACAAAATTAAATCGTAGTCATCTGTTTGTAGGAAAGAAAGCGCTTATTTTGCCTTGCCTTGGAAGAACGGATAAAGATATCCAACGAAATGGAGAGCAGAAAGTCACGGTTGAAGATTCATTCAGTATGGTACATGCCTCTGGCGGAGTGAATGATGTTGACGAAAGTCGCAACTTATTGTCTGAACCGGCGATCATTGCGGGTATAGCAAAAGCAACGTTGGCTGGACGAAAAGAGATCAATATTGATTGGGATACGCTCATTTCTGATTATGACAACATTCGTGATTTGATCGCGAAAACGATTCCAGGTTTCATGGGGTTTAATGAAAAAGTAAAAAATCCAGGGGGGTTTTACTTAGGAAACAGTGCAGCACAACATATTTGGAACACGGATTCAAAGAAAGCGGTTTTAAAATCTCATCATCTTCCTACAGATATAGGTAAGCATCAAGATGGGACTCAATTTACCTTACAAACGTTACGCTCCCATGACCAATTTAATACGACCATTTATGGTATGGATGATCGCTATCGTGGTGTTTATGGCCAGCGTAAAGTTATCTTTATGAATCCGGAGGATATTAAAGCACTCAACATTGATCCAACAAAAAAGGTGACCTTACAATCGATTTGGAATGGTGAAATACGAGAAGTTCAAGGTTTCACTATTGTGGAATACGACATTCCCAAAGGTAATACTGCTGCGTACTTTCCTGAAACCAATCCATTGATACCATTAAATAGTTATGGGGACTACAGTTGGACACCGACGTCGAAATCGATTCCGATTAAAGTACTTAAGAATGAAGAAAATAATGACCTGCTCTAGGATGGGGTGTAAACCTTTAATGATTTACACGTCAAAGGGGAAGGTAGCGTTATCGCTTGCTCAGCTTTAAAGCTAAGGTATCGTGATATTTTCGTAATGTGTATTTATCGATTTTGCGCATTATGGCTACCATTTAAAAAATGAAGAGAAAGCATTCTTTCTCTTCTGTCGTGCGATGTTAATGCTTTAATTTTATCATAATGATTAATAACGAACCGCAACAGTATGAACACGAGTATCATTCCAAGCGACCAGTAGTACGCCATTATCGACTGTCAGAGTAGGGAAGCCGGTGGAACGCTTAGGGCTTAACGTTGTTATGACATTTGAATCAACGAATTTACCCTTCAAAGAGTAGCGGCTTAAAACCAAGTTAACTTTACTTCCGTTGTTTTCTAAATAGCTAACTATGACATGATCGTTATGAATTACGCTGTCGACACGACCAATCGTTTTTTGCGAAACGATAATCGCATCGCTAAAGTGATCCCCTGAATCATGAGATAGGGCAACTTTGACCGTCGGCTTTTTATCTACCGTTGTAAACCATGCTAGGGAGACAAGGTTTCCTTTTGCATCAAGAGCAGGTCCATTAACTGGGCAACCGGCGATCTTCCAATTGTCGCTTGGAAGTTGACTTGCAGGAAGCCATTGACCATCAATTAAACGTAATACGTTAATATCTCGAATTTCATCTTCGGTTCTATCACGATAGGCAACAATGACGCCTTTATCAGTATTAGCTGCTGCGGTTGTACAACAATCGCATACTCTATTATCTAATTCCCATTCTTGATTTAATTGACCGTTTTTGAACGTGGCGGCGCGAAGAGTCATTGCACCACCGGAACTATGATCATGGGAGTTTTGTTCATGATCATTGTGTGAATTATGAACGTCAGTTTTGGTAAATCGACCATCCAGCCAGGTGATGAAAGTGCTATTGCTATTGCCATCAGAGGTGTTATTTTTGTAGGGCAACATGGTAACAAAGCCGTGTTCGGCATCGACCCCATCGGTATGAGGAGTAAATGGTTTAGACCATGTTTTCCCATTATCACTGGATTCAGCGACATCAATACGATAATCGTATGTGCCTTGGTTCGTCATGGGTAACCAATGGGCTACCATTGTCTTTCCCTGTGACATGACACTTGGGAAATCAGCCCAGTTATTAAACCAATTAGTACCAGATGAAACTATCGTTGGGGATGACCAACGATTGGCTTGAAATCGTGAGAAATACAATGTCGCCGTATTGTCTTTTTCTTCGACCCAACTGATGAGTGTGTGTTCAGATTGCGCGTTAGTAGGTTGAGTACTTAATCGTGATAAAGAAGCACCTTCATTTGAAGGAACGGTAATTGGAGTCAGTTCAACAGCGGATGCTTGAAACGCAAGGAAAAAAGGGGATAACAAGAATAACGATTTGTTCATAACAGTTGCCTATTTTAAGTATTTCAATATGGTTTCTTTATCATGAATACCGAGTAGAGTTTCTACTCGTACACCATTTTTAAATATGTGTGTTGTAGGTAGCGCTGCGGGAAATGGGTATTGCTCAATATTAATATTTTTAGATTTAAATACCGGGAATTGGATGCCTAAGTAGTTCACTATCTGTCGAGTATGTTCATTATCATCCATGTCGTAGTTAATGCCTGCGACACCATAACCTTCTTCATATAGCTCGTTTAAAATAGGCGCCTCATGACGACAAGGAGCACACCATTTAGCAAAATACGTCACGATCTGCAGTTCTTTTTCGGCTTCGCCATTGACGTACGGTGAGGCGTACCCAAAGGGTGAGAATATGGATAGTCCTGATAATAAAGCGATTGTGAGTGTGAATGATGAAAGCGATCGAGATTTTCTCATGGAGTGGACCTTAGACTGTAATTTTTTCTTTTGAAAAACAACCATCAATTTACACTGAAATAACAAAAAACGCCTTAACCAAATTCACAAGTAAAGGAATTTAATGGGTTAAGGCGCATTTTTAATCGCTATGCTCGTGTTTAAAACGAAGAGCATAGCGATGTTACAAGTTACAGTATCGCTATTGGCACAGTATCGTTATTTGATCATATACAAATCACGAGTGTAACGGTTATCAGAGGCATTATCCGTGGCATATCCACCGACTTTAGCTTGTTTTAATACAGAGCGTGTATAGAAATAAACAGGTATTGCCGGCATGTCTTCTGCAAAAATTTGTTCGGCTTTCTGATACAGTTTTTCACGTTCTGCATCATTAGCAGCGAAAGAAGCTTGATCCAATAATTGGTCATAGTTTTTATTTGACCAACCGCCGTAGTTTAAGCCTTCTGAATCAAAGTAAGATAAGAAGGTCGATGCTTCGTTGTAGTCGCCTATCCAAGCATAACGAGCGACATCAAACTCTTTACGAGATAGTGTTTGTAGGAAGGTTTTCCATTCTTGGTTGGCTAAGTTAACCGTCGCGCCCAGGTTCTTTTTCCACATAGAAGCCATCGCTATAGCGAGTTTTTTATGCGATTCACTGGTGTTGTAATCCAGTTCGAATGAAAGAGGGTTCTTTTCGTTATAACCCGCTTCTGCCAATAATGCTTTGGCCTTTTCATTACGTTCTTGTTGAGATAGGGCGGCCCATTCTAATTCTGGTACATCAAATCCAGCAACGGCTGGTGGTGTGTTGGTATACGCTGGAATCTGACCTTGGCCTAAAATACCGTTCACAACGACATCACGATCAATGGTATACGCAAGTGCTTTACGTACTTTTGGGTTGTCAAATGGGGCTTCGTTGATATTGAATAGGTAATAATACGTACCTAATGAAGGCATAGTGAGTAGACTCTCAGGGGTGTTCTTTTTGATCGTCTTGTACAGCTCAAGTGGTACTGTTGATGTCACATCAATTTCATTGGTTCTGAAGCGGTTATACTCTGCGTTTACATCTTCAATTGGCAAGTAAGTCACTTGGTTAATCACGGTCTTATTATCATTCCAGTAGCCTTTATTTCGCTTAAGAACGATTCTTTCATTGATAACCCAACTATCAAGAGTGAAAGCACTGCTGGTGACGATATTTTCAGGTTTTGTCCACGCCGTATCATACTTTTCAACCACGTGTTGTGGAATTGGGAACATACTGTAGTGAGTCAGCATTTTCATAAAGTGAGGCGTTGCTTTACTTAGGGTAAACTCGACGGTCTTGTCGTCTAACGCTTTAATGCCTAGAGAATCAGGCTTTGTTTTACCGTTAGTGATTTCTGATGCGTTAACAATGTTGGTCATGGTGACATACCATGAGTAGGGTGCGCCTGTTTTTGGATCAACGATACGCTGCAGTGCATACACAAAATCAGACGCTTTGATTGTTGTACCATCAGACCATTTCGCATCACGAAGCGTAAAGGTATACGTCTTTTTATCTTCAGATTCTGTCCAGTTAGTCGCCAATGCCGGAATGACATTACCGTGAGTATCCTCTGTCATTAAGCCTTCAAACATATCATTGATAACACGAGCACTTGCGGTATCGGAAGCCATAATCGGATCCAGTGTCGGGACTTCTGAACCATTGCCTCGAACGAGAGTTTGTTGATCGGATAATGAGATTCCTGCCGGTACCTCGGCTGCGAATGCAGAGCCCGATAAAGAGGCAAGAAGTGCTACTGATATGAGAGTTGGTTTTAAAAATGACATGGGGGTTCCTTTTTGTATTGTCAGTTCCATTTCTGATTAAACTACCATGTTGTATGCATTATAAATGTGCGCTGCTGCTCAATTCATGCCGGGTAAAAGGAGATTATTTTGTATTTTTTGATCTTGGTTTGCTCATTTGTCTATTATGCACAATCACAAACTTGCCTAAGATCAATCGGAGATTGATTTTGTTATATTGATGCCTATTGAAACAATGGAAGCAATTACTGATTTTCAAAATAATACATTGAAAATATATTTCTAAAAGGAACTTATGAAAAATAAAGTTATAGCTATCATATCATTTGTTACTATCTTCCTGATGCCCACTTTTGTTTATTCTGCAAATGAATGGAACAATAATACCGCTTCTAGTATCTCTTTAGAATGGCAACGCTTAAATATCAATATGATAAGAATGTCAACAACACTTGACCCAGATGATAGTCATATTATTGGTGAAGACAATGATAGGGATGGCCTACGAGATGATTATGCTATTGTTATTAAGGAACACTACACTGAATCGAAAGAAATCGTATTAGCTACTCAAGCAGGTAAGGAGTTCGGGAAATTACTTGAGTTTAGTGAGAATAACATTGAAATAACCATTGAAGATGCACAATTAATGGCAACGAATGGTATTGTTCTACAGTACTGTATTGATGTATATAATATGGAAAATCCAATTGATTTGTACTTTGACACCTTAGATCGTGCGATTGCGTACAGAAAAGCTTCTACTAAGCTTTATGCGTCATTACAAGGTCATGACCCGATAGTAAATGAAATTGATTGTGAACAATTTTTAGAAGGGGGAGCGAAATAAAAAGATACTAACTTTGGTTTATTGGTGCGATATTGTCACTTAACACAGCATACGCGTCAAATTGTGGTGCTAGAGTTGATGAGGTTCAGCTGTTCTACGCAAATTGATTTGCCCTAGCCAGACTAGATACCACATTTATCAATATTTTTTTTTTAACGTTATCATGGCTTAAATACCCAAGATCACTGTGCTTTCTTGTTCGATAGTAATTAACTATTTCACGAGATGATAATGGTATTGTTTCTTATGATTGGCAGGTCATAACCAAACGATAGTCTCATCATCTCAAGCGAATTTTACGGCGATATTCAATAATGCTGATACGTATCAGGTGATGTTAACGGTAACGGATAATAGCCAACAAAGTACCAGTGTTGCTGAAACGTTTACGTTAACCGATAAACCAGTCAGTCAATTTCCTAGCTGGGATGCGAGTAAGGTATATTGGTCAGGTGACGTTGTAACCTTTAATGGTTCTAATTGGCGTGCTGGTTGGTGGAGAAAAGGTGAAACTCCAGGGACAACAGGACAATGGGGGGTCTGGAGACACTATCAAGAGTAATCGTTTTACGAACTAAATTGGTCGTATTGAAATAATAAAAACACCACTTTATTGATTATTCAGTGGTGTTTTTTATATGGGGTATTAATTGAGTTAGGATAAGTTAATCAAAGTGACTATGTCGTGAGAGTTAAGTCGTTTATATCAATTGAATTTAGCGTGCTTTATTAATTTTGAAATATTTGTTTTAAAACCTATATTCTCTATCAGTTTGAACATTAATCGTTCATCTTTTTTACCTATGGATTTTTGTACCAATTTATAATAATTAGAGTACGCTCACTATTAATCACCTTTCTGTTCTTTAAATTTACCATGTGTCAATAAAGAGATGTAATAAATTAAGTCATTACTTGTTTATAAATAGTTGCATTAATCAGAGGTACATCACTGATTATTAGATCACCTAACTAATGTACTGTCGTATTGAATGTTTTAGAGGGTTTATTACGGCATGATCTTAATCACACCTTTCGACATTGTCGAACTTGAACTTTTAAATAGATAAGATAATAAAATCGCCACTTGAGGATTTAGCGTAATTGTACTCTCGCTCCCAGTAAGAGATCGGGTGTGTGAATGATAAGTAAAGGTATCAAAATGATAGACTTTATCATTGTTAAAGTTCAAAGCCATATACCTTAGAAACGAAATTCAAACTTAAATTATAGCCTTCAGAATTGGATTATCAAAAAAATGGCAATGGAAAATCCATAAACACGGCATACTTAATCAATAATAACACTTAGTTGATTAATAAAATTATTGATAACTGAATATTCCTTTCTATTCCTGTTGAGAATAGGGCTCTTTCATGTGAAAGCTAACTTTTCACTGATGAATTTAAGTTGTTGATCGTTAAGGTGTTTTATTTTTTCTTTATGATTTTTCACCTTGGAATGTAAAAGTAACATTAAGGAATATTTGTGGAATAATTAAAGATATAAATGTCAATACTAAAATTTATATTTTATTTGATTGATAATCATACTTTATCGATAATGGTCATCAACTTATGGCGCATGT
>JAOICL010000019.1 GCA_028131545.1 Vibrio sp.
TGTTTCTGACGTTTGGATTTTAAATACGAATCACGACACTAGTTCGTCATTGATGATAGGGATTGGAGTTCATTACATTTAGGCAAAAGAAAAGCCCCTTTTCCTTTGAGAGAGCCGGGGCTAGGGGTATTAATCCTACGAGTCACCTAGTTGGATTAATTAAGTCAGCCGAAGGACCAAGAGAAGCGATCACATAACTGTCTGACTATCAGATACAATGTTCAATAAAATAACTGGGTGTGTGAGAGTCATTACCTTACATCCCATTATATCTTTTGCCGATGAATAGATACCTACGTCTAAGTATTTATCCACTAACTCCCCCCGCAATAACACTAAACATCATTTATATTCAAACCGAATATAAATTATTGTAATAACGTTAAGGCAGAGTTTGGCAACTGTTTTGCTTGAGCAAGTATGGAAGTACCTGCTTGCTGCAAAATTTGATTCTTTGTAAGTTCTGTCGTTTCTTTCGCAAAATCGGTATCTTTGATTCGGCTATTCGATGCCGCGACATTTTCTTGTATATTCGCAAGGTTATTAATACTGTGGCTTAATCGGTTTTGTTTCGCACCAAGATCGGCACGTTGAGAATCGATATAGCGCAACGCAGCATCAATAATACCCACCGCATTTTGCGAACCACCAATGGTTGTCATATCAATATCATTAACATTACTTGCCATTTCTTTTCGTGTTGATAAAGCACTATCCGAGATACCTAAATCATCGGCTAATCCGCCTATAATTGACATTCCTGCACCATCATAGTCCTCCTCGGAGACAAAGACTTGAAGTTGCCCATATTCGTTAACAGACGTTTGAAGAAGCTCTGATTTACCATTAATGTAAGTCGCCAGCTCTTCGATATCATCACCCGCTATGGCTTGAATTTGAATCGATTGAGCGCTTCCACTCTTATCATTAAAATCAAACTGAATATAATTTGCATCCGTAGTTGCAGGTGGTGTGGTATTCGATGCACCAGGGCTTACTCCCCAATCACTGTTTTTAGCAGTACTAGCAAAATTGACATCGGCAGTATCGCTCACTGGAGCAATCGTATATCCCCCCATTTGTGCTTCATCAGCACGAATACTGCTTAATCCCATAATAATCGCTTCACCAGAACTCGCACCAATTTGGAAAGAAGCATCACCAAAAGAACCATTGAGTAACTTACGTCCACCAAATGATGTCGTTTCAGCAATTCGATTTAATTCATCTTGCAGTGCTGCAGCTTCTTCCTGAATCGCAATTCGCTCTTTTGGTGAGTTTGTACCATTGGCTGATTGCAAAGCGATATCTCGCATTCTATGAAGAATATTAGTGGATTCATTCATTGCACCTTCGGCCGTTTGTGCAATAGAAATACCGTCGTTGGCATTGCGCATCGCAACTTCAAGACCTCGTTCCTGCGCGGTAAGACGGTTAGAGATCTGCAGGCCCGCAGCGTCGTCTCTTGCACTGTTGATCTTCTTACCTGAAGATAAACGTTCCATAGACGTATTCAAGTCGTCCGACGCTTTATTCAGATAACGTTGAGCGGTCATCGCTGACACGTTCGTGTTGACTGTAATGGACATACTTATCTCTCCTAATGAGTTAATACATGCAGATACCTGCATTGTTTGGCTCTATGTGTTAAGAGCGCAATGAGTTATTCGTCATTAGAATGCCCCACCTATGTAAAACGCAATCAACTTGCTAAATCATTACCGGCATATTGCATCCTGTTACTCTATATACATTCAATATGTGTGCCAACTTTCCTTATTTCTTGTCTATATCGCTTTGAAAATTTTGTTTTAGATGTTTATTACTGACCATGTCTATTTAACGCATGTATTTAAGTCATTTTCAATAAACAACATAACGTAGCTTCGTACCGCTCTTTTATCTAAAGATAAAGTGACACATAAGGCATCGCACATATGGCATACTTTTCTTCAAATTATTGGCGTAACAATAGCGAATACAACACTATAAATAATTGAATAGTGTTAAATCCTTTGTTTTCCCAAAGGCTTGCTGAGATGCTTGTAATGCTCTGGTATTTTCATTGAACTCAATAACCGCTTGTGCATAATCAAGATCTTCAAAGTTACTCTGAGATTTTCTTAAAGCGTATTTAAAATCTTCATGTTGATATTCTTGAATATCGAGAGTACTTAACCGCGATCCCGTATCCGTACGAGCTTTGTTTAAATGGACAAATGCTGAATGAAGCTCTTCTGTATATTGGTGTAATTTGGCTGATACTGACATCTTTGAACCTGCACCAGAATCATGTGCAGACTCAATTGCATTTCGGAAAGAGTCAAACACACTAAAGTTATCTCTTCGTGATAGCTCGACTACATCCCCTTTCGTGACTTGTCCTTGAAAATGCACCGTTAAGCCATTAAAAGACACGCCTTGTTCTGGATCGAAATTACCACCGTCAACCACATTACCATCTTGTTCTAATTGATAGCCGTATTCATCGTTTGGCATTTCAACAAACGTGATTCTATAGACCGATTTATCTGTACTATCCGATTGTGTTGCTTCTGAAAGTAATAATGAAGAAGCGCTTTGTAATTCATAGTTAGGCTCATAATTCCCATAAGGATTAGGGATTTCCATGAATAACTTACTGCCTGGATCGCTGAATGGCATATTAATGCTGTGAGCGATTTTCATTTTTCGCTGATAATCATCGCCGACATAATTCACTTCACCTGACGGATCTCGGAAAAAAGGCTGAATTTTAGGCTTTGTACCCGCAAAAATATAGTTACCCGTTTCATCCTGGGTATTAGCCACCGTCATGAAATTATCAAAAAACTCATCCATTTCTCGAGCTTTAGCTTCAAGATCCTCCGGCGCTAATGTGCCGTTGATCATTTCCATGACGGTTCGTTTCGCTTCATCGGTTAATTGCTCGGCATTATCAATCATGGTTTCTTGTTGCTCTAAACGATTTCTAGCCAGAACAATGCCGTCAATAAATTGATTTAAAACTCGATTCTCTTGTTTTAAATTTTGTACATAATGCGTCGCCAATGGATCATCACTTGGCTTAAGCATCTTTTTACCCGATGCTAATTGTTCTTGATTATGATGAACTAACGTTTCCTGCCGACGTAAATCATTTTGTACCGATTGATAATTGTGGAAGCTTGAAATTCGATTTAATGAAGACATATGTGCTCCTTAATCCTCATTTAGCGAATTTGAAGAATGCGGTTAAATGCTTCATTCGATGCTTCCATAATTCGAGATGAGGCCATATAGGCTTGTTGGAATTTCATCATGTTGGCCGCTTCCTCATCAAGATTCACACCTGATACCGAAGCCACTCGCTCTTCTGCGGATGTTTTTTCCAATCTAGCTACATCCGTCAATCGAGATGCCGTTGCCATTTGCAAACCAACATCAGTATTTAAGTTCTGATAGATATCAACAATCGTTGATTCATGGTCATTTAATCGTTTTTGGCTTTGCAGTTCTTGCATCTTAATTAAATTACCATTATCCCCTTCCGCCGAATTTAAATTGGCGGTAAAGCGATCATTCGGTAAAGCACCTTCACTGAGAATAAATGTAGTTGGATCGATAACTGAGCTATCCACTTGTACCACTCCAGAGGGTGGATAGGCATCCCACGAGCGCAATTGATTTCCGCTGGGATCAACCACTCTAAATTGGGAACCATCGGCTGATATTTGAACCTCAAATTCAGAAGTATCACCCGCATTATCAATCGTAAATTCTGCCGTACCCTGTGCAAAGGTGGTGGATGCCTCAAAGCTCTGAGCGGCAATTTGAGCAGGATCATTAATGGCTATTTGAATATCCTTTGCCCCTGTTCGTGTTGGACGAACCAAAACTCGCTCACCAACATCCATAGAGCTTCTCACTTCGATTCGAATACCATCAAGTTGAAGTGAAGGTTGTGACGTACTGTTATTGATTTGCATGGATTGTTGCTCACCACTCGGTAAAGTAACGAGATAATCACTCCCCGTATATTGAATCTCATATTCACCTGATTGAACTTGTGAAATGTCTTCAATAAAAGCCGCCATATCTGCAGTTGATTGACTTCCTTTAATGACTCGTGATGTTGCTATCTCTTCCGAGTTCATATCAGCAAACATGTGCTCTCCGATGTTGCCATGTAAGTCGAGTCCTTGCTTTTGCAATTGATTTAATTCCAACGCAAAAGAAGTTGATAATAGGCCCAGCTCATCCAGCACAGAAGGAATTTGCTTATCTCGCATTTCCAAAATAGCTTGAAGCTCGCCATCGATATCTTTTTCCGAGATAGGTTTTATTCCATCTCCCTCAACCATAGCCAAACGATGCTGATGAACATCAGGGTAACCATCGACAATCGCTAGCTGACTCGCCTCAGTACCCGAAACCAACATATGGCCATTACCAATATGAACATTGAAGCCTTCTTTATCTTTGTTCTGGATAACGGTGACTTTAGTGAATTCAGATAACTCCTTCACTAATTTTTCGTGCTTATCCATTAGGTCATTATGAGGACCAGAACTGCGTATCATTAATCGATGAACGTCACGAATTTCATGAGCTAATTGATTCATTCGTTTAACCGACACATCCAATCGTGTATTAGTATCAGCTTTATAACGTCGAGCACTTTCATGAAAGTCATTGAGATTTTGTGCGACATGTTTTGCATTTTCTAAAACAACCTTTCGAGCTCCCATGTCATTTGGCGTATCGGCAAGAGATTTTACTGAATTAAAAAACGCATTGAGATTTTCAGGCACTTTCTTGGAAGTATTGGATGACAACATAGAAGACAATAAGTCATAATTTTCTTCAATATTTGTTCTATGTGATAAATGCGTTGATGCTAGGTTAACTTCTTTAACGGCAAATTGATCCCATGAGCGGCGAACATTTTCCACATGAACACCCATGCCATACGTTTGTCCGCCATAGAAGCGAGGGTCATTGGTTCCTTGCATAACAGATTGGCGACTATAGCCCTCTGTATTGACATTAGATATATTATGACCCGTTGTGTTTAACTGCTTTTGTGCCGTTAAAACACTTTGTGTACCTATATTTAAAAGATCCGACATATTGCCCCCAATCCTTGCTACCCAGATCTACCTAAACAACGGAGAATGTGATGTACGCTAAATATAAAGCAAAACACATGCCAAACTCGATTGAATGAATTCCGTCATAACAATATCGACTCATATAAAAAGGCGCTAAAGAGCGCCCTTTTATATGAGTTAAATTGATCTTATTCAATCATTATCAAAATGAATATTGCTACTCATTTTGCATGCTTTGTATTCGTTTTTGTACACTCAAGACTTTACTCGCGTAATCAGGATCCGTGGCATAACCTGCTTGATGTAAGTTCTGTATAAAGTCTTTAGATTCTTTATTTCCAGCAAGCGTTTCACTGTATCTTGGGTTTGAGTTTAAGAAATTGATGTAGTCTTCAAAGCTCTCCTGATAGCTTTCATAGGAACGGAAGGCTGCTTTTTGCTGAACCGGCACATTATCATGATATTCTAACGTTTGCTTGGCAATACTTTGCCCTTGCCAGCTTGGATCAGCTTTAATATTAAACAAGTTATGACTTTGTTGTCCTGCGTTTTTAATGACCTTTTGGCCCCATCCGGTTTCTAATGCTGCTTGCGCTAATAAGAGTGTTGAATCAATGCCTAACATACTGGCCGCTTTCTCCGCATAAGGTGTTAAACCTTTTACAAACTCGTCCGGTGATGAAAATTTCATAGCAGACACTTTCGTTGATTCCGCTTGTTTCTCTAATGCCAACGAAGGAGGTACTGCGGTATGACTACCACGCTTTTGATTCTCAGCATCTCGAATGACCGAAGGCGATGTCGTCTCTGATAACGCATTACGCTTATTGACTCTCTCCATCATGTTAACGAAATTATCAGCTCTTAGTTCCTTTGGAGCCTCTACTATGTCTTCTGAAGCTACATTTCCTGAAACCATGCCTCTTGAACCTATGTTTTCTGAACTTATGTCTTCTGAAACTATATCTTCTGAAACTATGCCTTGGCGCTGTTCAGACGATAATTGGGCCACGATCATGTCGGCTAAACCTAATGACCCTGATTGACTCAAGTTACTTGCCATTTGTTCATCGAGCATCTGTGTAAAAAATTTCTCATCTTTACTGCTCATTAAATCAGATTCAAAGGCTTCATTAGAGCTACGCATCGATTTGAATAGCATTGATGTAAAAATGGCTTCAAACTGTTTCGCAGCAGCCGTTAAAGCCGCTTTTTCATCTTCAGCGGATCCAGTTGTCGCATTACGGCGAAGTGTATCTAAACTCGCAATATCATGAACAAAACCAATGTCATTACCGTTATTTATCATAGTATTGTTCCATTAAATAATGATTAATTGACCTTCAATAGCCCCTGCTTGCTTTAACGCTTGCAAGATCGCCATTAAATCGGAAGGTGCAGCACCCACTTCATTCACCGCTCGAACCAGATCATCGAGTGTTAAACCAGGTTCAAATTTAAACATTTTCCCAGATTCTTCGGTTACAGAGATTTGAGTATCAGGAACGACCACAGTTTCTCCTCCTCCAAAGGCGTTTGGCTGGCTCACTTGAAGGTTCTCTTTAATGGCTACGGTCATACCACCATGGGTAATTGCAGCGGATTTCAATCGTACATTTTGTCCAACAACAATAGTTCCTGTTCTTGAATTCACTATAATTTTTGCCGCCCCATCAGCAGGAGTAAATTCCAAATTTTCTAATGCCGATAAAAAAGCAACACGCTGGCCAAGGTCTCTAGGTGCTCGAACTCTTACCGAAGTCGCATCCAATGCCACTGCCATTTTAGGTCCAAGGAAATGATTAATGGCATCTGACAATCGTAAAGCGGTCGTAAAATCAGAATCTCTTAAGTTAAAGGTAATATGATCACCTCGTCGAAAGGGGGTTGGGATTTCTTGCTCGACAATCGCTCCATTCGAAATCATGCCGGCTGTTGGGTTATTCCCGACTAATTTAGAACCATCGGCCCCTTCAGCACTAAAACCACTGACGACTAAGTTACCTTGTGCTATCGCATACACTTTACCGTCAAGACCTTGCAGCATGGTTTGTAACAACGTACCGCCTCGTAAGCTTTTCGCTGAGCCAATGGATGTTACCGTTACATCTATCGTTTGGCCTTGTTTTGAAAAAGCAGGCATTTCAGCCGTGACAATAACCGCTGCGACGTTTTTACTTTTCGGTTTTGTTCCTGGCGGTAATTGAATACCGAAATTTTGTAGCATCGCATTGAAGCTCTGATCAGTAAAAGGAGTCGATTCTCCGCTACCTGGTAAGCCGGTTACTAACCCATAACCGACCAATTGGTTACTACGAACACCAGCAACTTGAGCAACATCTTTAATTCTTGCGGCTTCCGCTAATGACGAGTAGCTCAAGCTAGAAATCGATATCATGCTCGGAACCAAACAAGTGAAAAATAGCCATCGATATAGTCGTGCCATTAGAACCCCCAGAAAACAGTCAATAAATAATCATCAATAAAGGCAGTTAGACTTTCGCTTTATTTGACACTCTAAAGAGCAACATTGAAGAATCGTGCCAAGAATCCAGGTTCTTGCATATCTTGGTTGGTTCCGGTACCAGAATATTGAATTCGCGCATTAGAAACTCGATTAGAGGCAATCGTATTTTCATAGGTAATATCATCCGACCGAATCGTTCCACTGAGTCGCACGTATTCATCTCCAGTATTCAGCGTTAACCATTTCTCACCACGCACCACTAAATTGCCATTCGCTAACACTTCAATGACTTGAACGGAAATCGCTCCCGACATACTGTTGCTCTGATTGGCCGCTGAATTACCATTGAAGTTATTATCATTTTGAAGATCATACGAGAAGGTATACCCTTGAATCGTCAACTCATCACCGCCGACGGATAGCGGATCCATACTCGAACTATTTGATTTTGCTAAATTAGCATCTGCACTTTTTGATGCATTGGTATTTTCGTCCAATATCACGGTGATAATGTCACCAATGCCATGGGGTTTTGAATCATCGTACATGCTGCTTGCCGTGACAGAATTAAATAGCGATCCTGTCTCTGCTATATAATGTTCACTGGGGTGATTGGGGTGAATCGGTGCCCATGCGGGATCACCAGCCAGTGGATCGGTTCGTCTTCGTAGACGATCGACGATACCTGAACTCTCTTCTTCTTCGGCTTTATCACCTTCAACAGCATCAACGACGGTGGTTGTTTGCTCTTGTTCCTTTTCATCCTGAAGCTCTTCCCTGAGAGCACAACCTGATAAGCCAAAGAGAATTAGCACCATAGTTACCCATTGCTGAATTCTCATTACTTCATCCTTATATTTACGTATTAGAAACGACACATTAGAAATATTACAGCTGCTGATTCACATAACTTAACATTTCATCAACGGCTGAAATGACTTTAGAATTCATCTCATATACCCGCTGTGCTTCAATCATATTCACCAGCTCTTCTGTCACGTTAACATTCGATGTTTCTAACATCGACTGTCGAACTTGACCAAAACCATCCAATCCAGGGACACCTTCTTGAGGGTCACCACTTGCCCCTGTCGGTAAATATAAGTTCTCCCCTAATGGCTCCATACCACCTGGGTTAATGAAATCTGCTGTGGTTATTTGCCCTAAAACTTGGTTATCTTGCTGACCACGAATTCGAGCTGAGACTTCACCATCCGTTCCGATACTAATCCCCGTAGCTTCGGGTGGAATAGTAATTTCAGGCTCCAGCGGATAACCATTACCCGACGTAACAATGACGCCTTCATCATTAACGGTAAACTGACCATTTCGAGAGTAACCAATATTTCCATCTGGCATTAAAACTTGGAAAAATCCATCCCCTTCGATCATTAAATCTAAGCTATTCGATGTCGTTTGGACGTTACCTTGGGTATGAACTTTTTGCGTAGCAACGACCTTAGCACCAGCACCTAACATTAAACCACTAGGCAGCTCCGTATTTTGAGAGGATTGCGCTCCTGGTTGATTGATATTTTGATAGAATAAATCTTCAAATACAGGACGGCTTTTTTTGAAACCAATTGTCGAGGCGTTAGCTAGGTTATTCGAAATTGTCGAAATATTCATTTGCTGGGCATCTAGCCCGGTCTTACTGACCCATAGTGCTGGTTGCATGTTATCACCTATAATTCTGTGTCGTATTCAGTCAAATTATTATCGATATGACTCGTTCCATTAACCGGTTCTGAGTAGTGATTCATTCGCTTTATCGATTTCTTCCGCTGTGCTCATCATCTTCACCTGCATTTCAAATTGTCTCTGTAAATCAATAAGGTGTGTCATTTCACCCACCGTATTCACATTACTGCCTTCGAGTGTACCTGTGGCGATTTTGATCGTGGCATCGGGTACATAATCGGCTTCCTTATCTTTTAAATAAAACAGGCCACTCGTATCTTTAAATAAATCTTGATTCGCTGTACGTGTGAGCTTAATTCTATCCACTTCTTCTATCGCATCTGCAGGGGCCCCTTGGGGGATAACTGAAATGGTGCCATCGTTACCAATCGACACTTTACTGACTGGGACTGGTATCGTAATTGGAGTTCCGTTTTCTCCTAATACCGGCATATTACCCGCGGTAAGCAGTAAACCACTTTCTGCTATGTGTAAATTACCATTGCGAGTCAATCCTTCTTTACCCAACTTGTCTTGTACAGCAATCCAACCGTCACCTTGAATGGTAATATCCAGATCGCGTCCCGTCGTCATCACACTGCCTTGATCAAAGGAATAGCCCGGCCTTTCTGTCATACTGAATACACGGGTAGGTAAACCCTCACCATAAGCTTGCATTGAACGAGCTTGAGCAAGGTCGGCTCTAAAGCCTGTTGTATTAGCATTCGCTAAGTTATTTGCTCTTAGCTGCATGGCTTGCATATTTTGCTTGGCGCCACTCATAGCAAGGTATAAAGAACGATCCATGACTATCTCCTATCAATCCGTCATTGATTTAATAAAAGCAATAGCTATGCCATAAAGCCCACCCTCCCCCTAATAAATAATAAATAATTAACAATCAATGCCTTAACTATTTCCTTCATATATAAAAAAAGCCGGCAGTGCCGACTTTTTGTTATACCAATCACATTTTGTATTACTAATACTATCTAATTTGCAGTATATTTTGTTGCAGCTGATTATGGACTTCCAGTGAACGAGAGTTCGCTTGGAAATTACGTTGAGCAGAAATTAAATCGACCAACTCTTGCGTCATATCAATATTCGCCTGCTCTAGTACACCACTATCAATTGATCCAAACGCACCTTGATTTGATTCACCCCAGATTTTATCACCTGAGTCAGAAGTCGAATCCCATTGGGTTGCTCCTTTTTTATCAAGACCTTGTTCGTTCGTTACACGAGCCAGTGCCACGCGAGCTAATGTGACGTCTTCTCCATTAGAGTAAGTTCCAATTAAACTGCCTTTTTTATCAAAATCAATTTTGGTTAATACGCCTGCAGTTGCCCCATTTTCATCAAACTTAGTCAATTCAAAAGGAGATGCAAATTGTGTCGTTGAGTTCACATCTAATGAAATCGTTTGTGTTGGATCGCCGCCATTAGTACCTATACCTGCCGTAGCAAAATCAACCGATTTAACCGGAGCACCACCGTTGACGCCTCCTAATGTTCCATCTGGATTAAACGTCATTGTATGCCCTGTTATCGGAGTACCAGCAGCGCCTGCAGATGCGTTGCCCCCCGTAATATTCAGCGGTTTTTCTCCTTGAGAGTCGGTCATCGTATAATAAGCATTCCATGTATTTGGAGCGGCTTGATCTTTAACATAATAGGTTGTCATTTTATAAGACTGACCCAATGAATCATAAACCGTCGATGATGTTGAACGATTATAAGTATCTGGATCATTGAAATTAAATGCAGCTGGATCCATCGCATTTTCATTTGATGGTAAATTAACACCGTACTCTACCTTTGTTGTCGGCTTAGGGCTGCCAAATTCTTGAGGTATCTCTATCGGCCTAGCTTCATAAGACGTCACCTCATCGGTGTTTGGATTCACTTGATATCCAAGCAAATGCTGTCCATTGGCATTCACCATATGGTTGTCGGCACTTAATTGAAAAGCCCCGTTTCGCGTGAGTTCATTAACTTGTGGCGTGAGCTTATCTGTTGCGACTGCAAAAAAACCCGTTCCAGATATTCTCAAATCCATCGGGCTATTCGTATAAACACTCGACCCTTCATGAAATTGCTGCGTCACACTGGTGGCTTGAACCCCTTTACCTGCTGCTGTTTTTGCATTAGTAAATAAAGAGTTTGAGTAAACATCACCAAATTCTGCTCGAGACTCTTTAAAGCCATAAGTATTGGCATTAGCAATATTATTACTGGTTGCATTTAGGTCTAGCTGCGCTGCTGATAAACCACTTAAAGAAATAAAAGACATAATTCACCTCATTGTTCGGGAATATAACGATGCTCTCGTTATGGTTTACCAACTTCTAATACTTCAGCTAATTTCACTGGAGAATCTAAACCAGCAAGATTCAATAGCACATTGCCATCACCTTGCCCTAATAACACACTGTTCACATTGGCATAATTGGATACTTCAAATTCTTGAGCTTCACCACCAACCAATCCACTTGCTTTTACATTGTATTTCCCTGGTGGCATAGGATTGCCGTTTTCATCGGTTCCATCCCATTTAACGCGAGTGTCTCCTGGCGGCTTAGCGCCTAAATCAAATGTTTTCAGAAGTTGACCTGCTTCATTTTCTATACGCACCATAAGGTTATCCACCGTATCCGATATGTTAACCAAGGATGTCATGGAATCTTGCCCTGCACGCTTAACTCCTGTCGCTCCCGGTAACAACACATCTCGACCAACCAATGAAGACGCTTGCAGTGCTTGATTCGATGTCATGGATTCATTGAGCGTTTCAAACTGACCATTCATCTTCCCAATGCCATCAACGGTGGCAAATGAAGCCATTTGAGCAATCATTTGATCATTACTCACCGGTTTAAATGGGTCTTGTTGTGCCAACTGCTTCGTTAACAAAGATAAAAAATCTTCTTGTTTTAGATCTTGCTTTCCAGTCACCTCTGTTGGCTTGCCACCATCTTGCAATGACTTAATTTGATCAAGGTATGACCCACCACCCTGTGGCAGCCCAGCGGAGGCTATACCTGCATTATTGATTCCGTTAATCATTCTCTACCTCCCAACCCTATTGGCCCATTTGGAGAGTTCTAAGTAACATTTGCTTACTGGCATCGGCTACTTGTACATTTGTTTGATAAGAGCGGGAAGCTGAAATCATATTGGCCATTTCTTCCATAACATTCACATTAGGTTTATAGATATACCCTTCATCATTGGCTAATGGATGATCAGGGTTATATTCCGCATTTAATGGCTTATCACTTTCCACTATGCCCATCACTTTTACAGGCACATTATCACTTCGGTTATACAGTGCTTGGCTTAGTTCTGCACCAAAGACTGCGTGTCTTGCTTTATAGGTATCTTCTGCAGAGCTAGAAATACTTTCAGCGTTAGCTAGGTTACTGGATGTCGTATTGAGTCGGACAGATTCAGCACTCATGGCCGAACCAGTAACATTGAAAACATTAAATAAACCCATCTACTTAATCCCCTTTAATCGCTTTCGTCATATTTTTAAACTTTCCACCTAGGAAATCCAAAGACGCTTGATGACGAAGTTGATTTTGCATAAATAAATTACGTTCTAAATCAACATCAACGGTATTTCCATCGCCTGTATCTGGTTGCGTTGGCATTCTAAATAATTTTTCACCAGTGACCTTTGTTGAGGCAGGTATATGCCGATTATGAGTCAAACTCACACCGATACTTGCCCCTGAGGTTGCCGCTTGTAAAGCTCGACCAAAATCCATCCCTCTAGACTTAAAACCTGGAGTATTTGACTGTGCTATATTCGTGGAAATGACTTCTGCATTGCGCTCACGAACACCCACTGTGTGTTGATGAATGTTTAAAGCATTGTTGAATGATATTGCCATTTTACCCTCTCGCTCACTGGTATTACGGCAATTCAAAGACGCTTTCTTTGCCGTAAAAATTCGTTACGATTAAATAAAAGCAGGATGTGTGCCAGATATGACAAAAAAGAAGGAAGAAAAAAGGTTGGGGACCAAATGCATGAAGATAAGTTTGGGGGGGGGGGGGGAGGCTTCACCAACATACATGTAAAGTAATATAACCATTCAATAAAAAACCACTGACTTAAAGAAAGAAGCCTCTCTTCTTAAGTCAGTGGTTTATGATAAATCACCGATTTTATGGTTTGCGTCGATAGATGATCCCAGGGTTACAACGTACCATGTCAAAATAGTCCGATAATTCAGTCATCGATTCAGAGGCACCCAGTACAAGGTAACCACCTGGGTTTAAGCATTGCGACATATTAATCAAAACTTGACGCTTCATTTCAACAGAAAAATAGATAAGCACATTACGACAAAAAATAATATCGAACTTTCCTAAAGAGAGATAGCTATCAAGCAGATTTTGCTTTTTAAAAGTGACCAAGCTTTTTACCTGATTATTCACTTGCATACACGACTCTGAATGTTTGGTAAAAAAATGTCTTTTTCTTTCTTCAGATAAACCTCTACGTAATGCTAATTCATCATACACACCTAACTTGCAGCGCTCTAGCATGGTGTCAGAAATATCAGTTGCCACGATGGATGCCGATACGGATGAAGGCAAGCCTTCCTTTTTAGCTTCAAGAATCGACATGGCTAATGAGTAAGGTTCTTGACCCGATGAACTTGCGGCAGACCAAATCTTTACCGTTTTATGTTCCTTTGTTACTTCTGGCAGCAATTGATTCTTAAAAACTTCAAAGGGATAGACATCGCGAAACCAGAGAGTTTCATTGGTCGTCATCGCATCGATGGCTTCTTTTTTTAACTTATGATCTCGTCCAGAGAGGATCTGCCCAATCAAGGCCGATATGGAGTCAACGTTATTCTTTTCAATTAACTTACTAAGTCGACTTTTCACAAGGTATTGCTTACTGCTCCCCAAAACAATGCCGCATTCCTTTTCAAGATACTGACTAAACTGTTGATAATCTTTCTCATTAATAGTTACAGTCATGCTTTAAACCTTATGCTTTCCTGTTTTTAGTGCGGTTTTCACTGCATTTCCTAATTCATCAGGGTCAAATTTTGCAATGAAGCTGTCAGCGCCAACTCGTTCAACCATGGCTTGGTTAAATACACCGCTCAATGATGAATGCAAAATAATATGTAAATCTTTTAACTCAGGATTATGACGAATCTCTGCGGTTAGGGTATATCCATCCATCTCTGGCATTTCAATATCAGAAATTACCATCGATATTTGTTCATGAATATCTCCCTCTTTCGCCATCTCTACTAATTTCTCATAGGCTTTTTTACCATCAACTGCAGAAATCACTTCAAATCCAATGGATTGAATGGCTCTTTCAACCTGTTTACGAGCCACCATAGAATCATCAACAATCAGTACTCGTTTGACGGCACCTTCTTGGTTCCCTAGCTCACTAATGTCTTGGCTTAATGTTTCGGTCACTTCCATTTTCACCGGATGTATTTCATCCAGGATTTTCTCGACATCTAAAATCTCGACCAACTCTTCTTCGATGTTCGTTACCGCGGTTAAGTAATTTGCTTTTCCTGACCCTGCCGGTGGTGGCAAAATGGCCTCCCAATTCATATTCACAATTCGCTCAACACTACTGACTAAGAATGCCTGAATACTGCGGTTAAATTCAGTAATAATGACAAAACTTTTTTCTGGTTCCGGAGTAGGCCTTTTATCAATAGCCAGACCAAGATCAATGACCGAAATGGTTTTACCTCGAATGTGAGCGACCCCTTTCACTAGGTGCTTTTGTTGAGGCATAATGGTCAATTTAGGGCAAGGTAATACCTCTTTAACCTTAAACACATTAATTCCATAACGTTGTCGACCAGACAAGCGAAACGTTAATAACTCTAAGCGATTCTGACCAACAAGCTGTGTTCGCTGGTTTACCGAATCTAAAATACCTGTCATAAATTGTTCCCCAACACCTTGAATAAACTAAGGGTAGACTATTCTTTAAGTTAAAGATAAAACGAATATCAATGGGAAATCTATGTCGACTCAACTTTGTGAAAAGTACACATCCTCAACAATAGTCAGCTCCCTTAATATCTACTCTATCGGCTTTATTTTGATAACCTTTATCTTTTTAAATATATTTTCTATCGACTCTGCAAAAGCCGCTACAACAAATCAAATTAAAGCCATACAAATCAGTGCTGAAGAATACATTAACGCTTTAATTGAGCTTCCTCCTTATACTCAAGTCGAGATCTCAGCAAGTAAACTCGACTCTCGAATAAAAGCAACAGATTGCCCAACCTCTCTAGTCAATACCCATACCGCTAAAAACCTCAATACTAGCCGTGTTACTGTTCAAGTCTCTTGCCCAGCAGACGACTGGAGTATTTACGTTCCAGTTAAGATTGAAAGATTAGGTGAGCGTGTGGTTGCAGCTTCCCCATTAAAACGTGGGCAACTCATCACACAGGGAGATGTGATGATCATGACGGTATCCTTGCATCATTCACGCCAATCTGGTGTGGTTGCCATTGAAGATGTCATTGGTACTCGTTTAAAAAGAAACGTCAGGGCAGGAAATTTAGTACAACGACAGGATATTTGTATTGTATGTAAGAATGATAGTGTCATTATCCGAGCGACAAAAAGCAATTTGAGCCTGACATCGAAGGGGGTTGCACTTTCAGATGGGCAAATGGGGGAATCGATTCGAGTGAAAAACAGTCGCTCCCAACGCATCATACATGCCAACGTGATTGGAATTGGTGAAGTCTCGGTTCGATTTTAATGCCACTTCTCCTCCATATAAACAATGACCAAAAAATTGACACTAAATTATGGCTTACTTTTTGCTTATCATTTGCATATGTCAATAATGATTCTCTATAGCAGTATTTGTGAGTGACAATATTGATGAACGACAATAGTGACCATTTACGCAACGCACCTCATTTCAGTACATGAGGTATAATCCAAATTTTAGCTAAAGAATATCATTGCATAGTCGATATCATTGATATTCCAAATGAAGGTTTATGAATTATGGCAGGTATTGATAATATTCGCCCAGGACAATCAGCAGGAACGCAGTCAGGGCATATGGTGAGAAATGAACAAAAGCACCATAACATAGAAAAAAGAGAAGCATCGATTTCAACGAATTCAGATGCGGTTTCATTAAGTCAACAAGGGAAGGTTATTGATCAAATGCATTCTAATTTAGTTTCACAACCAAGCTTTGATCAAGCGAAAGTATCAGCAATAAAAGATGCCATCGCTAATGGCTCTTATAAAGTCGACGCCGATCTTTTAGCTAAAAACATTATGAAACATGAAAAAGAATTTAGTGGCGCTTAATTTTGTAATATCAAAGAAAAATGACCACGTTATGTATGCTCGCTTCTATTCGATCTTTACGAGCCAGCAACTTAACGCATTTACCTAGCGCATTAATATGTAGCGCCTTCATTAATCGATCATGCACGAAACATGTAATATCGACACAAAGGGATAAATCATGGCATATCTTAATAGCTTACTTTCATTTCAACAGGATAACGCGATCAAACTCCTTTCTTTATTGAATGAAGAAAAGGAAGCGATTACCCTGAGAGTAGCAAAAGATATAGAGCACCTAGCTCAAGAAAAAGGAAACCTTATTGATACCATTACCGCGACAGATAAGCGCATATCACAACATCCTGATATTGAACAAGCACCTGACGTTCCAGAATTACAGCAGCTAATTAATACCATTCAAGAACATATCCAAGAATGCCAGATAATGAATCAAATTAATGGTGATGCGCTGTTACGCGCGCAAGTCAGCTTTAGCAAATTAAAAAATTTGATGCAGCAGAGTCAAAGTAAGATTGGCATGACCTACAGTGCTAAGGGGCACACTCAATCTGTAGCGACATTAGGAACCAATATTACTGCCTAGATCCCACACCTTATCGAATTGTCTATACGATAACTTATACACCTGATCACACTTACACCCATTCTTATAGTACAACTCGATTTAATACTCATACCGAACTCTCTTCAATCGCTCCTTGATTGATCTTTCTTCTTTGAATGATGACAAAACAACCCACCTTATCTAAATACAATCGATCTCTGCATTTCAGTTTTCTATCATTATTTCGCTAAATAGTTAACGGTATCTGAATTTACTGCATCTCTTAAACCCTAAACTTTAAATTAGGCATATCGATACTGCCTCCCCCTCAGGAAAGCTAACTGTATTTATCTGTTTTTTTATATATCGGCTTATATCCCTTTGTTTCTATTTTTCTACCTATCTATTTTTATAAGCACTAAAGCATAAACAAAAAAAGCGCCTTTCGGCGCTTCTTATTAAAATCAATTCGACTAGTTTATCTATAGCTAAAACCCTAAGATAAATACCATGGCTGCCTAGAATAGCGTCTGCTGTCTCTTTTCAGGGACTACTCGTACATCTGAACCAAAACGTCCGGCATCGTTACTATAGCTATTTAAGCGGTTCATTTTTTCCATATCTAAGCGCAGTTCTGTCACATAACTATCCCCAATACGGTAGGTTTTTAATACCTCGGCACCTCGAATAACGCCATCAATTGCCGCCGATGTGGACTCAGTGCCTAAATATTGATCTCGTAAATCCATTGTACCACTGATACGTAAACCATAAACTTGCTCGGCTAGCTCACGATACGCATCCACTTTTGATGCTCGCATCGCTCTAATTTGCTTCTCTTCATCGGTGTTTCCCTTTTGGCCACTAATACTGGCATAACCAACCGATGATAACAGCTCACTTTTCCCCATGGACTTAAGTGGCTGACATCCCATTAATAGGCCAAAGGTCACATACATTAATAATACTTTCAGGCTTTTATAGTTCAACATAATAACTCCCCTATCGGTACTAATACTCTACGGACGAATAATGACAGTATGTGGTTGATTGATATATGGATTCTCTCTAATCAAAGCACCATCCTTACTACGTAAACTATTCAGAGAGTCTAAGCTTCGACCAACATGCGAGGCCGGTAAAAAACCCTGAGCTGTGGCAACAATTACGTTTGAGCGAGCACCCACCACCCTAGCATTAATCAGTACGCCCCCCTCTTGCCGTAACATCGTTCCCGTCAAAATATACTGAACCTCTTGTTCACCAGCAAGCTCTTGCCAATTACGACTTAAAGTAAAGTCTCCACTATCGGTAACTTGAATCGTGCCAGTACTTTTAAAGTCCACAATTTTAAAGCCACGTCTCTGAAGTTGATGCATGAACCCTTCTGAAACGGTGTTACCAAGCCAATTCGTAGCATCATAATGTTCAATATCGACAAAGGAAGTGACAGCCATCGGAGTCAATGTCGAGATACTGGTATTAGATAGCATCAGCTCTTCGGTCAGGCTTTCAATAAAATAGTCAACCGTATGTCTTGGCCTATCGAGTAACTCTAACTGTGAGCCTTCGAACTCCCCTTTCCCGTTATAAACGGATGCAGGAGCACAGCCTTGTAAAATAAACAGAAAAAGACCTGTTAATAAATACTGAATCCTTACCATCATAATTCATCTCGCTTTCTTTAAGCAGGTAACACCTGCTGGAACATTATTTGCTTGTTAAATACCGAGTCAAAAAAACAATACACGCTGATATGTAAAAATTAAAAGCAAGAAGTGTACCGATACTCTAAAAGTGAGAAATGTTATGTTCAGAACCTTGAGTCTACTGTTTGGCCTTGTCAGTGCTTCTTTTTATTCATCGGCGGCATGGTATGAAGCAACAGGAATCGCCCCTGTTGTCACTACGACCAAAGCAGCGCGTTTAAGCGCCTTAGAAGATGCCTTATATAAAGCCGTAAGCTTTTCAGGAGCAGATATCGGAGGAATCAGTAATCTTCGTTCTTTACTTGAAGAAGGGCAAGATGAATACAAATTTACGAATCATGAAATTCGACACATTGTCATCGATAAAGAGAAAACACGTAATGACAAAGTACACTTAACGGTTCTATTTAATATTTATCCCGTAGCAAGTAGCTGTCATACCGATCAATATAAAAAGTCACTTCTCTTTGGTGATTTTCAATTACTGTCACCTCAACAAGCAAGAATGGGGCAGCTCTATCATCTAGGGACGGATTTTAGTCGCATTCTTTCTCGACGAGTGAACTCTGAATCCATGAATCTATTGAGCGTCGGTGAATCCCGCTATGATTTTAATAAACGTTACCCAGAAAGAATGACAATGATGGCCCAAGACAGTAATGCTCAGTACCTTATTAATGGTGATATTGTTGATCTTACTGCCACCGTTAATGACACACGAGAAGAAGCCATTAATCGACAATTTGCCATGGTATTAAGAGTTTATGATGGTAAGACAGGCCATGAAATTTTTAATAAGAATTATAGAAAAGTCGCAACATGGGAGTTTGCAAAAACCAGTCAAGTCGATACGAAAAGTGCTCGTTTTTGGGAATCTTCTTACGGAACCATGGTTCGAAATATTAGCAGAGATGTGATGCTTGATCTTGAATCAGAGCTATCTTGCCGCATTACGTTACCTGAAATTGTCGCCAAATTTGGTGATACTGTTACCATTGATCTAGGTCGTATTCACGGCGTAGAGCGAGGTGATAAGCTATCACTTTGGCATACTGGCTCTTTTATTGATCAACATGGATTAACTCGAACCAAAGTCACCGAAAGTGATATTACTTTGACGGTCAATCGAGTTTATGAAAATGAAGCCGAACTGGATATAGAGCAAACGGAATTAGGAAGTAGTATTCAAATTGGAGATGTATTAACGACTTATCGGCATTAACTCACCTTGGATAAAAAAAGGCTTAGCAAATGCTAAGCCTTTTCATGGTCAATTAACCCTTTTATGCATTAGCTTCACGCTCAGCAATAAAGGCTAATGCGAGATTAATGCGAGCAATAACGCGCTCTTTACCGATTAATTGCATCACAGCATCAACCGATGGAGATTGACCACCGCCAGTCACTGCTACTCGAAGTGGCATACCAATTTTACCCATACCAATGTCAAGCTCGGTACATACGTCTTTAATGACATTTTTCAAGTTCTCAGTTGTCCACTCATCCAGCGCTTCAATCTTGCTTAATGCTAACGCTAAAGGCGATTTCGCTACACCACGTAGATGCTTCTTCGCTGCGCCCGCTTCAAACTCAGAAAAATCGGCATAGAAGTAGCCAATTTGCTCTGCTAATTCAACAAGAGTATTGCAACGTTCACCAACCAATATAATCACTTCAGTGATCGCTGGGCCATTATCGATGTTTAAGCCTTTTTGATCTAAATGCCATTGCAGGTGCTTTGCTACATACTCTGGCTCTGACGTTTTAATATAATGGTTGTTTAACCATAGTAACTTATCAGTGTTGAATGCTGACGCTGATTTTGAGATCGCATCTAAAGTGAATAAGTTAATCATTTCTTCTTGAGAGAACACTTCTTGATCACCATGTGACCAACCTAAACGCACTAAATAGTTATTCAGTGCATTCGGTAAGTAACCTTCATCACGGTATTGCATCACAGAAACGGCACCATGACGTTTAGATAATTTAGCGCCATCATCACCTAGAATCATGGCACAGTGTGCAAATGTTGGTACTGGCGCACCTAAAGCTTCATAGATATTGATTTGGCGTGGTGTATTATTAATGTGATCTTCACCACGTACGACATGCGTGATCCCCATATCCCAGTCATCAACTACAACCACAAAGTTATACGTTGGAGAGCCGTCAGTACGACGAATAATCAAGTCATCTAACTGGCTATTACTGATCTCAATACGACCTCGAATCTGGTCATCAAAGCTCACTGAACCTTCTTTAGGATTACGGAAACGAACAACACATGGATCACCATCCTTTGCTGCTGCGTTTACAGCTGCAATTTTAGGATGGTTAGCATCATAACGTGGCATTTCTTTTGCCGCTTCTTGCTCAGCACGAATTTCATCTAATAGATCTTTTGGTGCATAGCACTGATAGGCTTTGTCTTCCGCAAGCAGCTTATCTACCATCTCATTGTAACGATCAAAACGCTTAGACTGAAAGTAAGGACCTTCATTCCATTCCAGTCCCATCCATTGCATTCCCTCTAAAATGGCATCAACTGCTTCTTGAGAGTTACGCTCAAGATCCGTGTCTTCAATACGAAGTACGAATTCACCACCTTGGTTTTTAGCAAAGAGCCAAGAGTAAAGTGCAGTACGAGCACCACCGACGTGAAGGTAGCCTGTTGGGCTTGGAGCAAAACGCGTTTTAACCGTCATGTTTATTCCTTAATATGAGTTGTATTACCTAAGCGAGCGTTATATTTATACATGTAAGAGTCACATCAACACTCTCTACATATCGCGCTTAAGGAAAAATTGGCGGTATTTTACCACCCTAGGCCAATTCTACAACATTTATACCTCGCATACTTAGGTATATACTGAGTAGATCTCTAAGTGACTATTCGCTTAGGTAGCAACTAACATCAGATGATGAATTAACTTGGAATCAACATGCGTATTTTACTACTTTTGGTTAGCTTACTTTTTTCTCACTTTTCTTTTTCAGAGCCTAGCTTTTGGTCAGCCAAAAAAGGAAATATTGATTTAATGATCATTGGGTCGGTTCATGTCGGTAATGCGGGTATGTACCCACTGCCCAAACCTATCCTTAATCACCTAAAAGAAAGTAAAGGATTAATTGTTGAAATCGATCCAACGGATATTCAAGGGTTAAGTCTCCCTTCCCCTAAGATTAGATCGATGCAGATTCTAAATGAACAACAAAGAAAAGAATTAATCAACATTAGTGAGGATCTTGCATTACCGAAACAACACCTCTTAAATTCTCCCCCTTGGAGCTCAGCAATAACCATTCAACAAAAACAATGGCAGCTCTTTGGCTATACCTCTGAGTTCGGTGTGGATAATCATTTTATTCAATCCGCATTGAACAATGCAGTACCTTTACTTCCATTAGAAACAACTCAATTTCAATTGGGGCTATTTACCACAATGAAACAAGAAGGTGCCGCTTTACTCTTAATCACGTTAGATGAATATAAAGATGGCAAACTGCCTTTCGATTGCTTAATCAATAGCTGGAAAAGAGGTGACGACGACGATTTAAGTGCTTTACTAACGCAATCAGACATGCCAGAAGATATCGCTAACTCACTCATCTACAATAGAAATAAGGACTGGTCAGATAAACTCTCTGATGCGAATTTTTATTCATCTGTACAAGGCCATATAAAGAAAACAAAAAATACAGCTCAACCAGATAAATACACAATGGTCGTTGGGGCATTGCACCTGGTCGGGAAAGATAATGTATTACAATTACTTACTGAAAAAGGCTTTACTGTGCTCAAGCGATCAACAAAAACCATTGGTCAAACGTCACTCACATTACAGTGCGAGACGCTTATTTCATCCTAGTTTATTAATAGAAAACGCTATAACGTTTAATTTTTAACCACAGCGATCACACAACTTAATGCAATGTAATGCAACAAAGTATTAACATCACACTTCTTCATTAATCAACTCCTGCACTTACAACCTCCGTGTTAAAAGTATTAACACTTATTACAAAGGAGTTGTTTTTATGCAAGAAGTTGTCGACTTTTTGGGCGGTATTATTTGGAGTCCTGCCCTTATTTATCTCTGCTTAGCTGCAGGCCTATTTTATTCAGTATTAACCCGTTTTGTGCAGCTACGTCAGTTTAAAGAAATGTGTCGCTTGCTACTTTCAGGTAAAAGTTCATCTGAAGGTATATCCTCTTTCCAAGCCCTTGCGGTTTCCCTTTCTGGTCGTGTCGGTACTGGTAACATTGCCGGTGTCGCTGCTGCAATTGGTTTTGGTGGTCCTGGTGCGGTATTTTGGATGTGGGTTGTTGCCTTTTTAGGTGCATCTACTGCATTTGCAGAATCAACACTCGCTCAAATTTACAAAGAAGAAGATAAAGGTGAGTTCCGTGGTGGCCCTGCTTACTACATAGAAAAAGCAATGGGTGTGAAATGGTATGCTGTCATTTTTGCTATCACGACGATTGTTGCAACCGGTGTGTTACTTCCTGGCGTACAAGCTAACAGTATTGGTAATGCTGTTGAAACTGCGTTTGGTTCTGGTCCAATTATCGAAACCTCTATCGGTGCTTACAGCTTCGCAAAGATTTTCACTGCTACAGCGGTATCTTTAATTCTTGCTTTCATCATTTTTGGTGGTGTTAAGCGTATCGCGAGCTTCACTCAAATTGTTGTACCCTTCATGGCACTGGCCTACATGGTTATTGCTATCGCTATCGTTCTTTTAAATATCAACCAAGTTCCAGCTGTGTTTTCTTTAATTGTCGGTGATGCCTTTACTCCAATGGCAGGCTTTGGTGCTGCAATTGGTTGGGGTGTTAAACGTGGTATTTACTCTAATGAAGCTGGACAAGGAACAGGTCCTCATGCCGCTGCCGCAGCCAACGTTGATCACCCTGCTCAGCAAGGTCTTGTTCAATCTTTCTCTATTTACATTGATACGTTACTGGTTTGTTCAGCAACAGCATTCATGATCATCATTACTGGTGCTTATAATGTGACGGGTGGCGAGACTGGTTTTATCGTTCAAAACCTAGCAGCAAGCGTTGAAATCAATAGCCCTCAATTTACTCAACTTGCCGTTAGCAGCGCCCTACCAGGAATTGGTAAACCTTTCGTTGCTTTAGCGTTGTTCTTCTTTGCCTTTACAACCATTTTGGCTTACTACTACATTGCTGAAACGAACATTGCTTACTTAAAACGCACAATCAAAGGTTCTGGGTTAGTTGGTGGCTTAAAACTTGCCCTTGTTATCTCAGTATTCTACGGCACGGTACACACTGCAAGCTTAGCATGGGCTCTTGGTGATATCGGTGTAGGTCTAATGGCATGGCTAAACATCGTTGGTATTTTGATTGTGTTCTTTATATCAAAGCCTGCGATTAAAGCATTAGAAGATTATGAACGCCAGCAAAAAGCCGGTGTGACTAACTATACCTTTGACCCAGTTAAGTTAGGGATCACAGGTGCTACGTACTGGGAAAATCGTTTGAATAAGCACAGCAAAGCACCAGCTGCTGCGCCACAAACAGAAGAGAAACCTTTAGTACAACAACCGTCAGCATAATATTGATGTACGAATAAAAAAGGTCGGCAATGCCGACCTTTTTTTTATTTTAAAAAATTATGATTCAACTGCATGATATTCGGCAAGTACCTGCGATTGCCTACGCGATACGGCAATATATACGCATACTTGCAGTGCTAATGCACCAAATAATACAAGAGCTGAACCCGTAAAGCCCGCAATAATAAAGCTAAAAAATGCAATACTTCCATTCAGTAATGCATACGGCAACTGCGTTCTAAAGTGTTCAAACTGATCACATTCCGCTCCAGTTGATGACAATACCGTCGTCTCTGAAATAGGTGATGAATGATCGCCAAATAAACCACCGGATAAAATGGCACCAATACAAACCAGTAACGGCGCATCAATGATCATTGCTGTTGGGATAATTAACGGCATCATAATCGCAAAAGTACCCCACGATGACCCCGTTGCAAAGGAAATAACTGCAGCCAACAAGAAAGCCATCGCTGGTAGTAACCAACTAGGGAACCCTGCTTGAGCTTGCTCTGCAATATACGTAGCAGCACCAAGTTCTTTACCAATAGAACTTAGGGTCCAAGCTAAAATCAATACAACCGCGACTGACATCATGCCCGCCATCCCTTTAACGTACACTTCAAAACTTTCTTGAAATTTACGTACACCATAAGCTGCCATTAAGGCAATTAGCGTTGTTGCTGCAAATAAGTAAGCCGTTGATAATGCAGCACGGAAGCTAGAGCCAGCCACTTTTTCAAATGGGAAACCTTGAGGAATAAGAATCGTACACATCACTGTTAGCATCACCAATAATGGTGCCCATACAAATGAAGACTTTGCATTCTTATGGGTAAATACCTCATACTTTTCAACGGTTTTAGGAGCAGCAATAATGCCTTTCTTCGCATCTTGCTCTGCTTTCGCCATCGGACCAAATTCACATTTAAGCAATGCGAGTACAGGGACAATTGCAATGGCTAAAAAAGCATAGAATTGGAAAGGGATCGCACCAATAAAGGCATCCCAGTCACTCATCGCAGTGTAATCCATTTGATCAAATTCTTTTTGAATAAGACCCATGATGTACACGCCCCAGCCAATAAAAGGGATCAGAATGGCAACAGGTGACGACGTAGAATCAATAATAAATGCTAATTTTTGACGTGATATCTTCAATTTATCGAAAAGTGGTCTGAATACGGGGCCAACAATGAGTGGCGTCCCTAAATCAGAGAAGAAAATCACAATACCACCAAACCACGACGAAAGCTGTGCCTGCGATTTTTTCTTAACATAGCCAGTCACACGCTCAGCAAAGGCAACACCACCGCCTGACTTTTCCATTAATGCAACAAAGCCACCAATAAAAACTAATAACAACATTACTCCAGCATTATAGCTGTCCGTAATTTGAGGTAATAAATACCCTTTCATTAAAATACTGAATGTATCTAGAGGGCCTTGGTTAATGAATGCTCCTTCTAACATTGCTACTCCTGCAATCACACCAGCAAATAGGCCAATAATGACATTACGAGTTGCTAAAGAAAGAACAAGCGTAATAATAATGGGTATTAAAGAGGTTATCTCTGCCTGTTCCATACTATTTCCTTTTTATATTTATTTTCACTAAAACTGCATATTCATTCATTATCACACTATTCATCATGATTAATAAATCAATTACACTTTAAGTGTGATCAAGATCACCTCTTATTGTTGAAGATATAAAAAAACCAGCCTCTCAGCTGGTTTTTTATCAATATTTAAACGCTATTCCCATTCAATGGTTGCAGGTGGTTTCCCTGAGATGTCATAAACGACACGAGAAATCCCTTCAACTTCATTGATAATACGGTTAGATACCTTTCCTAGGAAATCGTAAGGTAAATGCGCCCAATGTGCAGTCATAAAGTCAATAGTCTCTACCGCTCGTAGGGAAACAACCCAATCATATTTACGACCATCGCCCATGACACCAACAGAGCGTACCGGTAAGAAAACAGTAAATGCTTGAGAAACTCGATTATACAAATCAGCGGCGTGTAGCTCTTCGATAAAAATCGCATCAGCACGTCGCAGTAGATCACAATATTCTTTCTTTATCTCGCCTAATACACGAACTCCTAAGCCTGGGCCTGGGAATGGATGGCGGTATAGCATGTTATAAGGTAACCCTAGCTCTAAACCGATCTTTCTGACTTCATCTTTAAAGAGCTCACGTAATGGTTCAACTAATCCCATTTCCATGTCATCTGGTAAGCCACCCACATTATGGTGAGATTTAATTACGTGAGCTTTACCTGTCTTTGATGCTGCTGATTCAATAACATCAGGGTAAATCGTGCCTTGAGCCAACCATTTTGCATTCGCTAGTTTCTTTGACTCTTCATCAAAGACATCAATAAAAACATGACCTATCGTTTTACGCTTCACTTCAGGATCAGATTGTCCTTCTAATGCCGTAAGAAAACGTTCTTCAGCTTTAACATGAACAATATTCAGTCCAAAATCATCACCAAACATATCCATAACTTGTTCACCTTCATTAAGACGAAGCAAGCCATTATCTACGAAAACACAGGTTAATTTATCACCAATAGCACGATGAACGAGCATGGCGACAACAGATGAATCTACGCCACCAGATAACCCTAAAATAACTTCATCATCACCCACTTGCTCTTTTATACGAGCAATCGCGTCTTCAATAATAGATTCTGACGTCCATAAACGATCACAACCACAAATATCCAATACAAAGTTCTCAAGCATGCCAAGGCCTTGCTTAGAATGAGTGACCTCTGGATGAAATTGCACGCCATAATAACGCTTTTCGTCATTCGCCATTGCTGCGTAAGGGCAAGTCTCTGTTTCACCAATTTTGATAAAGTCAGCAGGTATCTCAACCACTTTATCTCCATGACTCATCCATACATCCAGTAAAGCATTACCTGTATTGGTCAGCGCATCTTGTAATTCACCAAACAAACGAGATGGTGCTGATACTTCAACTTGCGCGTAACCAAATTCTTTTTCATTCGATCCCGCAACTTTACCACCAAGTTGCTGTGCCATGGTTTGCATTCCATAACAAATACCAAAAACTGGTACACCAGAATCAAATACATATTGTGGCGCTCTCGGTGAACCCGCTACGGTAACACTCTCTGGGCCACCAGATAGAATAATACCATCAGGGTTAAAATCGCGAATATCGGATTCATCGACATCCCAGCTCCAAAGTTCGCAGTAAACACCGATTTCACGAACACGGCGAGCCACCAATTGAGTATATTGAGAACCAAAATCTAAAATAAGAATACGTTGAGAATGAATATCTTGAGCCATGGTAGTAACTTCTTTCATTAAATTAAAAGTAGAAAGGTGAGAGAGCTCACCCTTAAAAAAATCCCCCTAAGTTATTGGGTTAACCTAGGGAGGAATACCGTTAACCTAAACGATATAATTAACCTAAACGATAGTTAGGTGCTTCTTTTGTAATTTGTACATCATGTACATGAGATTCTTTAATGCCCGCACCAGAAATACGTACAAACTCAGCTTGAGTACGCATAACTTCAATTGTCGCAGATCCTGTTAATCCCATACTTGAGCGTAATCCACCCATTTGCTGATGTACGATCTCTTTTAGGTAACCTTTATAAGCGATACGACCTTCGATACCTTCCGGTACCAATTTATCGGCTGCATTATCAGATTGGAAATAACGATCCGATGAACCCTTAGACATCGCGCCTAGTGAACCCATACCACGATAAGATTTATATGAACGTCCTTGGTAAAGGATAACCTCACCTGGGGCTTCTTCTGTTCCTGCAAACATAGAACCAACCATCACACAAGAAGCTCCTGCTACGATTGCTTTACAGATATCACCTGAAAAACGTATTCCACCATCAGCGATGATTGGAATACCGTATTGATTAGCGACTTCAGCGGCATCAGCAATCGCAGTCACTTGAGGTACACCAACGCCAGTGACAATGCGCGTCGTACAGATAGAACCAGGGCCAATACCCACTTTAACCGCGCTGACACCAGCTTCAATCAATGCTTTTGCGCCAGAGCCTGTCGCTACATTACCACCAATGATATCAAGATCGGGGTGAGCAGCTCGCGTTTCTCTAATACGCTGTAAAACACCTTCTGAGTGACCATGAGAAGAATCAATCAGTAGTACATCAACACCAGCTTTAACTAAAGCTGCAACACGTTCTTCATTACCTGCACCAGCACCCACTGCAGCACCAACTCGTAAGCGACCTTCTGAATCCTTACAAGCATTCGGTTTTCTTTCTGCTTTATGGAAATCTTTTGCTGTAATCATACCACTCAGTTGAAAGGCATCATTGACCACTAATACTTTCTCAACTCGCGCGCTGTGCATTTTTTCTTGCACTTCTTCACGAGATGCCCCTTCTTTGACCGCAGCTAAGTGATCTTTTTTGGTCATGACTTCGTGTACTTTTTTACTTGAGTCAGTAACAAAGCGCATGTCTCGGCCTGTAATGATTCCGACTAACTCATTATTTTCAGCAACGACAGGAAAGCCAGCAAAACCATGCTGTTCTGTTAATACTTTAACATCAGCAATCGTCGCATCAGGATGTACGGTCACAGGATCAGTCACCATACCTGCTTCAAAGGTTTTAACTTTACGAACTTCAGAGGCTTGTTGTTCAATGGACATATTCTTATGAATAAAACCAATCCCCCCTTCCTGCGCAAGGGCAATTGCCAGGCGAGCTTCAGTGACGGTATCCATCGATGCCGATAACATGGGGATGTTTAAAGTAATATTCTTGGTCAACTGAGTCGTTAAATCAGCTGTGTTTGGGAGAACAGTGGAGTGTGCTGGAACCAATAATACGTCATCAAAAGTCAGCGCTTCTTTGGCAATTCTTAACATTTGCAATATCTCTCAATTAATCAGTAGGAGGAATAAATTTTAGACTATTTACCAGGACTATTATAAGTCCATTTGATATTGCAAAAGGATTATACGCTTGACGCAAACGTTTGGCTAGGGGTTTTCGCGTATTTTAATCTATAACTTAAGAATTTTATATAATCAAGCCATTATAGGAAAGGCGACAAATTCATAGTATTATGATGCTAATCGCCCTCATTTCAATTGACTGTTCTTATGACGCAACAAACCAATAAATCTATTTTTACCGTTTCCCGCTTAAATGCTGAAGTTCGTTTACTCCTTGAGAATGAAATGGGCATTGTTTGGTTAGTCGGTGAAATATCAAATTTTTCTGCTCCAATTTCAGGTCATTGGTACTTCTCTCTTAAAGACGCTAGAGCGCAAGTTAAATGTGCCATGTTCAAAGGCAACAATCGCCGAGTCAGCTTCAAACCTAAAGCTGGGCAGCAGGTTTTGGTTAAAGCTCGCCTTTCGCTTTATGAGCCAAGAGGTGATTATCAAATTATTGTCGATAGCATGCAGCCAGAAGGAGATGGTTTGCTACAGCAAAAATTTGATGAACTAAAAATGAAATTAGCGTCAGAAGGCGTATTTGCGCAAGCTTTGAAACAAGATTTACCTGATTACCCTAAAACGGTTGGTGTTATTACCTCTTCAACCGGTGCTGCGCTTTATGACATATTACATGTTTTAAAAAGAAGAGATCCTAGTTTACATGTGATCATTTACCCAACGGTCGTACAGGGGGATAGAGCAAGTATCGAGATAGCACAAGCGATTGGTCGGGCAAATGAAAGACGAGAATGTGATGTACTTATCGTCGGTCGCGGTGGAGGATCGTTAGAGGATTTATGGTGCTTTAATGAAGAAATTGTGGCTCGTACCATTGCCGCTAGCCAAATACCGATAATTAGTGCTGTTGGCCATGAAGTAGATGTCACTATTGCGGATTATGTGGCTGATGTTCGCGCACCCACTCCTTCTGCTGCTGCTGAAATTATTAGCCGAGATCATGCCCATCAGATCCAACATTTAACTCATCATGTCCACCGTTTAACCGCAGCAATTCAAAATCGAATGGCGGCAAATAAAGAACAGCAACAACACTTTTTATACAAGCTCGAAAAAAATCATCCAAGCTATCGACTAAGTCAACAATCCCAACAAGTCGATGACTATACTGGCCGTCTAAGTCGAGCTATTTTAAAACAAATTAATCACCAACAATTTAATTTACAACATAAAACAGCGCAATTGAATCGACATTCACCAGCACAATATATTGCTGAAAGACAACAACATAGAGATCTATTAACTTATCGATTAAAGCAATCGATGCAGAAAAAGTTAATGAATTCTTCACATCAGTTTTTACGATTAACGGAAATACTCGATACCGTCAGCCCATTATCAACATTGAACCGAGGCTATTCCATTACTCTCAATAATAAAGGAAAGGCGCTCACTTCTGCTCATGACGTTAAACAGGGAGATGAAATCGAAACAAAGTTAGAGAATGGAACCCTTCGCTCTGTCGTTCTTTAAAAGTGACAAGTACTACAAAAGCCATGATTAGTAGATGAGAGAGTAAGATCTTCACTCAAACTGATCTATCTCCAAAAGTACGTTGATCAGCGATCAGTTACATTTAGAATTTTTATATCACCACCACCCGAAAGCATAAGTTACATGTGCTGTTTTTCAATTTTAAACGACATATTAATCTGCTTTAATGTTTTAAATTAAAAATATCAGCATTATATAAAATAATTTTGTAATTCATGGTTTGAATCCTGATACCATACGCTGTAAATTTTCCCTATAAAAAAACGCCCAGATAGTCACTCTATCCGGGCGTTTTTTATGAAATGATGATCAATAAAATCAACGTGAGATTATTTCTGACGTTTTTTCATCATTTCCATGACTTTTTTACGCTGACGATTTTGATAAACCGTTTCTTTACTGCCTTTCTCACCAAATGGATTCTCGCTATTTTGGAACTGAATCTTGATTGGTGTGCCGACAATCTCTAATGATTTACGGTAATAGTTCATAAGGTAACGTTTATAAGCATCTGGTAAATCTTTTACTTGGTTACCATGAATCACTATGATAGGTGGGTTATATCCACCTGCGTGGGCATATTTCAGCTTCACTCTGCGACCGCGAATCATCGGTGGTTGGTGATCATCAACTGCCATCTTCATAATACGTGTTAATACTGATGTGCTAACACGTGTTGTTGCTGATCGATACGCTTCTTGAACTGATTCAAATAGGTGACCAACACCTGTACCATGTAATGCAGAAATAAAGTGTAAACGTGCAAAATCCACAAAACCTAAACGGCGATCCAGTTCTTTTTTCACACGCTCTTTTACATCGCTGTCTAGACCATCCCATTTATTAACGGCTAAAACAACAGAACGACCAGCGTTTAATGCAAATCCTAATAAGCTTAAATCTTGATCAGAAATATTTTCACGAGCATCCACGACAACAAGTACAACGTTCGCATCTTCAATTGCTTTTAATGTTTTTACAACTGAGAATTTTTCAACGGTTTCGTTAATACGTTTACGTCGGCGTACACCAGCCGTATCAATTAAGACATATTCGCGCTCATCGCGTTGCATTGGGATGTAGATAGAATCACGAGTTGTTCCTGGCATATCATAAACAACAACACGCTCTTCACCTAATATACGGTTAGTCAGTGTTGATTTACCGACATTAGGACGACCAATTATCGCTAATTTAATAGGTTGATCCTGTAAGCGCTTGAATTCAGCTTCTGCTTGCGCTTCAGTTAACTCTTCAACGACTTCTTCTTGATCTTCAAAGTCACTTAAATCTTCGATTTTGCCTTCATTAGCAAACTCTTCAGCCAATGGATTCAGTGCTTTTTCAATTAACGCACCGACACCACGGCCGTGTGCTGCCGCAATTTGGTACATGGAATCCATGCCTAATTGCCAAAAATCAGCACTTGCTGCATCAGGGTCAATACCATCAACTTTATTGACGACAAGCATTGCCTTTTTTTCAATTTTACGTAGGTGCAATGCGATGGCTTGATCTGATGGTGTTAGACCAGCACGTCCATCAACCATAAATAGAACAACATCCGCTTCATCAATAGCGGCTAATGATTGCTCTGCCATTTTAGTTTCAACGCCTTCTTCACTTCCATCAATACCACCGGTATCAATCACAATAAAGTCATGCTCTCCAAGCTTTGCTTGACCGTATTTACGATCTCGAGTTAATCCTGGAAAGTCAGCAACCAACGCATCTCGGCTACGAGTTAGTCGGTTGAACAACGTTGATTTACCTACATTTGGGCGTCCAACTAGGGCAACAACAGGTATCATATAAACCTCTATTAAAACTGTCGTGGTGTCGTCACATCATTCTCATGATCTAGCAGTTAATACCGTTAAAAACAACAACCGCGCATCAGTGACGAAAGCTAAATATATTCAGAGACGTCATAAAGCTCGTTGCTGTACTGATGATTTATCAGTTTATATGACGTTATTCGTTCCAACTTTGATCACATATCGTTCAAAGTTACTTTCTATAAATAAAAAAGCCCCTAACTGTGTTGCCAGCTCGGGGCGTAATGTGAATTGTATCACATTATTTTTACTATATATACCAATGTGGAATTATCCATCAAAACTCACATGATATATAGCTATCAATCATTCGGCTCTTTAATCGACAGTTTGGTTAATTCACCATCTCTAGTCATGACAATAAAACCATCTTCTACTAATACTGGAGAGACAGAGAAACCACTATCATCAAATGATTGCTTCGCCATAAACTCACCGCTTTCTAAATTAAGCCAATATAAATAACCTTCGCTGTCACCAACAACAAGGTGTCCTTTTATACGCTTAGGTGCGGTTAACAAGCGATATTCTAACTGCTCATTTTTCCATAATTGAGTGCCACTTCTAGAATCAACCGCAACAATATGATCTTTATCTGTCACCAAATAGATCGAGCGACCATCCGTTGCCATGTTGGTCGCTGAAGAATATTGACGTTTCCAGTAAGTCTCACCCGTTTGAAGGTTAATTGAAGTCAACTGGCCGTTATAACCAATAATAAATAGGCGTCGACCTAAAATAATCGGGGATGCATCAACATCAACTAAACGAGCAATTTCTGTTGCTCCCTTTGGAGTCCCGATGGGTTGTTGCCATAACAATTGACCATTCTCAACTAAAGCCGCTGCTAAGCGGCCATTCGCTGTTCCCCAAAAAACACCGCCAGAAGAAGCAATCGGCGTGCTATCACCTCTTAATGTTAAATTAGGAACCTCGGTATTAATCACCCATTTCTGATCGCCAGTTTCTTCATCTAACGCAATTAAAACCCCACGAGTCGTATTGATTATAATGAGATTACTTTCAGCGATAGGGCTTGATAATACTTCACCTGGTACATCAACACGCCATAATTCATCGCCACCTTCTTCAGAAAAAGCAATGACTTGACCATTTTCGGTACCAATATAAATTTTACCGTAGGCTGCTGCGATACCACCAGATAATCGAGTATGTCCCTCTCTCTCTGCCGCTTCACTATCGGTTAGGTCAGTAGACCAGATAGTATCTCCAGACGCTGGGTCAATGGCTTTGACTTCACCATCACGACTGGCTGCAAAAAATTTTCCATAAGCGAATTTAGGGCTAAACTTAGAGAAGTAGTGTTCAGCACCTTCACCAATGTATTCATCCCAATGAGTGTTCAATTCAAACTGGTTATCTACTTCAGGAACCGGTGCGATAACAATATTGTCTTCTTCGCTCGCACACCCAACCAACCCTACTGCAAGTAACGTTGCGGCATATATTTCCTTAAACCGTTTTTTCATCCTAGCGCCTGCCTTACTTGGCTAAATCGTCGAGCTTCATTTGTAATAAAGGGTCATTTCCGTTGACTTGCTGTGCTTCAACGTATGCACTATACGCGGCTTCTGTATTATTTTGTGCTAATGCAATATCACCACGTAACTCAGCCACATTGGCTTTCCAACTGTCAGATTGAATCGTATTCAGCTGTGTTTCAGCTGCATCATAATTTCCCATACTCGCTTGTAGGCGAGCCAGTCGATAAGTAATCACGGTGGTTAATGCAGAATCTGATGTTGATGACTTAGCGAGCTCTAGCTGCTTCAATGCCTCTTCTTTTTTGTCAGATTCAACATACGCTTTTGCTAAGTGAAGCGAAGCTAATACCGAGTACTCAGTCTCTGAATTAGATTCAATAAATGCATTGACCGATTTAAGAGATTCGTCATTTCCTTGCTCTATGTTTGCAATCGCAGTGGTATAAGCTTGCGATGCTGCTTCGCGTGCACTTTGTTCTGCATCTTGGTAATAACGCCACCCGAACAATCCACCTAAGCCAACAACGGCACCGATAATGACGGCTGTTCCATTATCTTTCCACCAGCTTTTAATTGCTTCAACTTGCTGTTCTTCTGAATCGTAGACTTCCACTGTATCAACCTCTTTTAGAAATGAGCACCTATAATCACTGTCGCTCTTAATGTGGTTTTAAGCTCCACCTTTTTAGATAAGCATTAAATCAATTACATTCCATTATGTATCATTATGATTTAATTTAGATGGAGTATCTTAATCATTATATTCGGTGAATTAAAGTAACGCCGATAATGTGTTTGCAATTTCTGATTGAGCGATCGTATTTTGAGTACCACCTGCTAGATCTTTAACCACAACCGTCCCATCGGTGACTTCATTTTCACCTAGGACTAATGCCACTACAGCACCAACTTTGTCTGCTCGCTTAAATTGCTTTTTGAAGTTACCGCCACCGAAGTGATTCATTACTCGAATACCACTGATCTCTTCTCGCAATTTTTCAGCAAGCTTCATACCTTCGATCATAGTACCTTCACCTGCCGTCACGACGTAAACATCAACATTACGACGTACTTCTGTTAATTCTAATGTTTCAAGCATTAAAACTAATCGCTCTAAGCCCATCGCAAAGCCAACGGCTGGCGTCGATTTACCACCTAACTGTTGAACAAGACCATCATAACGGCCACCACCACACACGGTACCTTGTGATCCTAAGCTATCAGTAATCCACTCAAAAACGGTACGATTATAATAATCTAACCCTCGAACCAATCGTTGATTTACTGTGTATTGGATACCTGCAGCATCTAAAAGTTCACATAGCCCGGAAAAGTGCGCTTTCGATTCGTCATCCAAATAATCCGATAAGCAAGGAGCATCACCTAAAATAGCTTGCACCTCTGGGTTCTTTGTATCTAGAACTCGCAATGGGTTAGTGTGCATACGACGCTTACAATCTTCATCAAGGATATCAATATGCTGCTCAAGGAAAGCGATTAACGCTGTTCTATAGTTTGCACGAGCCTCTAATGAACCAATAGAGTTTAACTCTAGGCGAACATGATCTTGTATTCCTAGCTCTTTCCACAGCCGCGCAGTTAACATGATAAGCTCAGCATCAATATCAGGACCATTCAAACCAAATACTTCCACACCACATTGGTGGAATTGACGATAACGTCCTTTTTGTGGTCTTTCATGACGAAACATGGGTCCCATATACCATAAACGCTGCTCTTGGTTATAAAGCAAGCCATTTTCGATACCAGAACGCACACATCCGGCGGTACCTTCAGGGCGAAGAGTTAAGCTATCACCATTGCGGTCATCGAATGTGTACATTTCTTTTTCAACAACATCCGTTACTTCACCAATCGCTCGGCTAAATAAATGAGTCGACTCAACGATAGGCATACGAACTTCACTGTAACCATATGCGCTAATCACGCTTTTTACAGTGTTTTCAAGTTTTTGCCATAATGGCGATTGAGTTGGTAGGCAATCATTCATGCCTCGAATTGCTTGGATTGTTTTAGCCACGGTCATTACCAAATATCTATAATCAAAAAACGGAATTGCTCACCATAAAAGATGAGCAATTGTTTAAATAAAGAGACGATACACTATCGGTGTGTATCCAGTTTACTCTTTGTTCTGTATTTCTATACGGTTCTTTTCATCTAAAACCGATGCTTTTGCTCTAATTTTTGCTTCAAGTTGTTCAATAAGGTTATTGTTATCAAAACGTTCTTTTTGGCGCTTACCATCTTCGTAGAAAGCACTCTTTCTATTACTGCCTGCCAGCCCTAGATGCGATACTTCGGCTTCACCTGGGCCATTAACAACACACCCAATAATTGAAACATCCATTGGCGTAATAATATCTTCAAGGCGCTCTTCTAAAGCATTAACGGTAGATATTACATCAAACTCTTGGCGAGAACAGCTTGGGCATGCAATAAAATTAATACCACGGGAACGAATGCGTAATGATTTTAATATATCAAAACCAACCTTTATTTCTTCGATAGGATCAGCTGCAAGTGAAATTCGCAGTGTATCACCGATCCCTTCAGCTAAAAGCATACCTAAACCAACGGCTGACTTCACTGAACCAGCACGAGCTCCACCGGCTTCGGTAATCCCTAAATGCAGTGGTTGGTCGATTTGTTTTGCTAATAAACGATATGAGTCTACGGCAAGAAATACGTCTGATGCTTTCACGCTCACTTTGAATTGATCGAAGTTAAGGCGGTCAAGAATATCAACATGTCTCATTGCTGATTCTACCAGCGCTTCTGGTGTTGGTTCTCCGTATTTTAGCTGTAAGTCTTTCTCAAGAGAACCACCATTAACACCGATACGAATAGGAATGTTTTTATCGCGAGCACAGTCTACAACTGAGCGAATACGCGCTTCGTTACCAATGTTTCCTGGGTTAATTCGCAAGCAATCAACACCATATTCTGCCACCTTTAATGCGATACGATAATCAAAATGAATATCGGCAACCAAAGGAACATTGACTTGCTGTTTGATTTGTTTGAAAGCCTCTGCTGCATCCATTGTGGGTACAGAAACTCGAACAATATCGGCACCAACCTTTTCTAAGGCACGAATTTGCGCCACTGTCGCAGCGACATCGTTGGTTCTGGTATTTGTCATTGATTGAACAGCAATGGGTGCACCATCACCAATAGGTACATCGCCAACATAGAGGCGAGTTGATTTACGTCGTTTTATAGGAGATTCGTATTGCATAATGTCTTAGTTTGATAATGTCAGGCGAGCAACTTTCCCTGAAGTATACCCAGAAAGGTCGACAGATTCACCGTTAAATGAGATAGAAACAACTTCAGGTGCTCCAAGAATAACCTTATATGGGGCTTTTCCATCTAAATTTAAAGTTTGTCCTGGTTTTTTAACGCCAACTGACAATGTTTTTCCTGTTGCATCTTTCACTTGTATCCAACAGTCGCCTTCAAAGTTCATCACTAATTTAGGTGTATTATCAGAGTTATCTTTCTCAGCCACACTTTCGGCGGCTTCTTTTGATACGGCAGTGACTGACTCTTCCGCTGTTTCATTTTCTGCCGATGACGAACGATTAGTAGCTGAGTCGTTGCTTGATGCTTGTTCACCAGCATCACTGGATTTTGGTTCTTCTTGTGCTGTATCTTGAACTTCTTCTATCGCTTCCGCATCAATTTCTTCAGCACCTGCTAATCGCTCGGTGCCTGAATCCAGTTCATCATGTGGTTCGGTGACAGTTTGAGTACTTTCAATGATTTCTTCTATCACTGGCTCTTCTTGGTATTCAACTACATCATTTTTTTGATTCTGCCACCACCAAACTGCTGAAATACCCACGATAATGACGAGCACCGCCCAGGTAATGGTGGTTATTCGACTATCATGTTGTGCATGCTTCGTTTTATCCGAGAAGCTACGCATATCATATTGGTTTTTACCAGCAGCATCTGGATATAATTCTTCTAACGCATAAAGAACTTTCGATTCTTTGAGCTCAACCAATTTGGCATAGTTACTTAAATAACCACGCAAATAAACGGAATCAATGGCAGGATCAAATTGGTTACTTTCGAAGTCATCAATCATATAGACTTTCAGTCTTAAACGATTCGCAATGTAGTCCTGTGTTAGCCCAAGCTTTTCACGCTTTTGCTTTAACATTGTACCGGGTTCAATCAACGCTTGAACTTCTGGTTTTTGCTTTTGTTCTTGTTCTTGCTCTTTTTCATCACTCATAGCAATGCAAATCTCTATTATCGTAAGGTGCTGCGGAAGTGTAAGAAGACTTTTAATTATAAATAAAAGACTTATATAGATAATTCTAAAACTTACCACATAATGGCGCTACTTCGTAAGTACGATGTAGATATACTTTTCTTTATTCTAGATTCATCACAATACAAGCTCAAGTTTCTATACGGCTTTAATTACTATCTTCCAGTATAGAGGCACAAAAAAACCAGCACAAAGGCTGGTTCCATTTAATTTTTTTATTTTATAAGGCTTTTATTTGAATCTCTTCGCCTTTCGCTGCTTTTAGTTGCTGCGTTCGTTTTGTTCTATCAATGACTTCGCCGACTAATTGACCACATGCAGCATCGATATCATCACCACGAGTTTTACGAACTGTTACCGTATATTCATGCTGCATCAATGCTTTTTGGAATCGATCTATACGTGAATTACTTGGCTTTTTATAAGGTGAACCTGGATATGGATTAAACGGTATCAGGTTGATCTTACATGGTGTATCTTTTAATAACTCAGCCAATTCATGCGCATGCTCTGTGCCATCGTTAACATGAGATAACAGAATATATTCAATGGTCACTTTGCCTCGATTCGCATTTGAAGAAGCAATATAACCACTAACTGACTTTAGAAAATCCTTAATATCCCAACGATCATTAATCGGCATAATGTCACTGCGCAATGTATCATTTGGAGCATGCAAAGAGATCGCTAAAGCCACATCAATTTCACCTGTCATTTGATCTAATCCAGACACAACACCAGATGTTGATACCGTAACGCGACGCTTTGACAAACCAAAACCGAGATCATCTAACATTAGATTCAGTGATGGTATTAGGTTTTTCATGTTTAAAAGTGGTTCACCCATTCCCATCATAACAACGTTAGTGATAGGACGACGACCGGTATCTTTTGCTAGACCCACTTCTCTAGCTGCACGCCAAACTTGTCCAATAATTTCAGATACTTTTAAATTACGGTTAAAGCCTTGTTGAGCCGTAGAACAAAACTTACACGCCAATGCACAACCAACCTGTGAAGATACACATAATGTTGCTCGGTCATCTTCTGGGATGTATACCGTCTCAACATCTTGATCTCCTACACGCATTGCCCATTTAATGGTACCGTCAGAAGAATGCTGCGCATCAGATACATACGGCGCTTTAATTTCACATTGACGGTGAAGTTTTTCGCGTAGCTTTTTATTGATGTTGGTCATTTGATCGAAATCATCAACACCAAAGTGATAGATCCATTTCATCACCTGTTCAGCACGAAATGCCTTTTCACCTAATTCTTCAGCAAAAAATTCACGTAATCCTTTACGATCAAAATCAAGTAAATTGACTTTTTTTGTACTCATATCGCCTCTCAACAGTGATAAAATCAATCAAAATAAATACGTTGGATACTACCCAAGGGCGCGAATTGTACAGCTTTTCATCTAATACAACAAGCATTCTAATCATTGAATACTCTAACCAACTCATTTAAAAGTGATTATTTATTAACCAACGCTAACCACTTTCTGAATTTCTTCAACAATGGCTTTTAAACCATTCCCTCGCGATGAGCTCAAGTGCTCAAGTAAACCAATTTGATTGAAATACGATTCAATATCAAAATGTTCTATTTCTAATGACGTTTTCTTATTAAATGCAGCCAATGCGATAGCAATTAACCCTCGAACAATGCGAGCGTCAGAGTCGGCATGAAAATACCAAGTGTCACCTTTCTTTTCAGAGAACAACCAAACCTGGCTTTCACACCCTGACACTAAAATGTCAGCTAATTTATCTTCTTCTTTGAATTCTGGGAGTTTTTTCCCCCATTGAATCACTTGACGATAACGATCTTCCCAACCTTTTAAAGATTGCATTGTTGCTATGATGTCTTGAGCAGTAATAACATCACCAAACGGTGAGGCAACAGTCATAAATAACCTACTTTAAAATATCTTTATTTGTTAACTTGTTTGTAATTCATACAGCATCTGTATTCTTTTCATCTAAAAAAGAATTACGATGACATATGTTTTTTAATCAATTTATCTAAGATACGAGAAACCGCAACAAAACCAAATGTCGCAGTGACCACTGTTGCTGCACCAAAACCACTCGCACAATCCATGCGTTTAGGCCCATCGGCTGTTGATTTAGTCGTACATACGGAACCATCTGCTTGAGGGTACTTTAATTGCTCGGTTGAAAACACACAATCAATCCCAAACTTCCTTTGAGGGTTCGTTGGGAAATTATGATGCCGACGTAACGTATCTTTTATTTTCTTCGCTAGAGGATCTTGAATGGTTTTAGTTAAATCTGCCACTTTGATCTGAGTTGGATCAATTTGTCCACCAGCACCACCTGTGGTAATTACTTTAATTTTATTACTTCGACAATAAGCCAACAACGATGCTTTCGCTTTCACGCTATCAATAGCATCCAGTACGTAATCATATTCTTTACTTAAATATTCATGTTGATTATCTGGTGTAATAAAATCATCAATCAAATTGACCTTACACTCTGGGTTAATCAAAGCAATACGCTCGGCCATAACGTCGATTTTACTCTTGCCAACAGTGCCACTCATCGCGTGAACCTGCCTGTTGATGTTCGTGACACAGACGTCATCCATATCAATGAGTGTTAGCTCTCCCACTCCAGAGCGTGCTAATGCTTCTGCCGCCCAAGAACCAACACCTCCAATACCAATGACACAGACATGTGACGCTCGCAGGATATCCACTTCATCGTAACCATATAGACGACGGGTACCACCAAATCTTTGGTTATAGCTATCCGATGCGGCAGTATTTAGCTCTTTCATAGACTCGCTCACCTATGCTTAACATGAATAAAAAAATAAGAGTGCGTGTTATACGCACTCTTATTATAAATGTCTATAGCAACGCTTATGTAAAAACTATTGCGTTTTTCTTTCTGGTAAAAGCCATGGGTCTTGAGTTCCTGACTCTTCTAAGCCCAGCTTCCATACTCGTCCAAAATGCTTGTAATGACCCGCTTCGATACCCGCTCGGTGACCAATGCCGTGGTAAAGATCAAAATGATTTTCTTTCACAGCCCCTCCGGTATCCAAAACAATTAATAAACGTAATTGGTGAGCCCCACTCCAGGTACCATCCGCATTTAATAAGGGTACTTCCGCTAAGATAGGCGTACCCATTGGGAAAAACTCTCGATCACCAGCAACTGAAGCCATTGGCATTAAAGGAATATTAGCTGTCCCCCTAACTTGAGATTGCCCTTGTGGTTGAAAGAAAACATAAGATGGATTTTGTTCTAATAATTCACGAACAATGTCATCATCGTTCGCATAAGCCCAATCTTTAATCGCTTTGAGTGACATTTTTTCACGCGCCACTTCATCTCGTTCGATCAATACACGTCCAATACTGACATAAGCTTGATAGTTTTTGCCTGCATAAGCAAAATATTCAACGCTGCCATCTTCAATAAAGTAAGCATAACCACTTCCTTGAACTCCCATTAAGAAAGGATCGATCATATTGGCAGCATAGCCCAGCTCTAACCCTAATCCAGTCAGAGCACCACTGTAGATCTCTTCCCTTGAAGGACATGTTTTTCCGCAAGAAGGTAACCCATACACTGGGTATTTAAACACATTATCTGGCGTACGCTTTAATTCTATGACAGGAGAAAAGTACCCAGTAAACAAAACGTTTCCTTTGTCATCCCCGCCACCCAATTGTGCAGCTTGAATACCAAATTTATTCAACTCTTCTGTTTCACCACTATTAATAACCCACTCATTCAATTTTTCATAAAGGGGTTGATAGGTATTAGCAAGGGATTCTGAATTATCAACAACCGCTTGGGCTTGTTTCGTAAACTCAGTGAAATCTCGAGGCTTAGTTGATTGT
>JAOICL010000002.1 GCA_028131545.1 Vibrio sp.
CAGGAGCAGCATTGATGTATTCTTCTCGGGCTATGGAAGCAGTAAAAGAATTTAATGAACAATAAGGGACTCATTATTATGAATTTTTACTTCCACCACACACCAAATCCAATGAAAGTGGCGCTGTTTTTAAAAGAAACGGGTATGGATTACGACATTATTGCTGTTGATACCTACAAAGGGGAGCAGCACACACCAGAGTATCGTTTGATAAACCCTAATGCTAAAACGCCAGCGATTGTTGACGAAGGAAAGCGCGTTTTTGATTCAAATGCTATTTTACTGTATCTCGCAGAAAAAGAAGGCAAGTTGTTAGGTAAGTCTGAAGATAAAGGCGAGTTATTGTCTTGGTTTATGTTTATAGCCACAGGACTTGGACCGTATTCAGGTCAATCGGTACATTTCAAACGCGTTGCTCCTGACGTAGAGTACGCGGCTAATCGTTATCACCGTGAAGCGCAACGTCACTATGAAGTGCTAAATGAGCATTTAGAAGGTCGAGAGTATTTTGTTAGCGATGAATTCACCATTGTTGATATTTCAGCATGGGGTTGGATTGACCGAGCTAATTTTGTGCTGGGTGAAGGGCAATTACAGCATTACCCTCATGTTGCACGATGGTTTAATCGTATTAATGAACGAGCTGCAGTTCAACAAGCTCGTGCTATTGGTTCGGAGCTAACGTTTAAAAGTGATGTCGACGAAGAAACGAAACGTTCATTATTTCCACAAAATTACCCAGAAGTTCACGCTTAATATATCGCAAGCGGTATGTAATAAAACCTCCCTATATCGGGAGGTTTTGTCGTTTTAGGCATCCATCAAAATTTATTCTGTTAACCACTTCTTACGATGAGAGTAAAGTGCCAGTTGTTTTGTTGAAACTCTCAAGTTCGAACATTTTCGAAAGTTACACTCTATTTGAAACAGAACATATATGTTATAAGGTAAATCGATAATAACGACTGATATTGTTGTTAATAGAGCGTATTTATTGAACAAAGTTGGAATGAACGAACATTCCGATAGTACTGCTAATGTCAAAAACTAGGCATGAGCTTCATAAAGAGCCGATAAATACCGAGAAAATATAATAATAAGAGAACGAAATGAAATTAAAAATGTTGCCGCTTATTCTTCTAAGTGGCGCTGGAACTCCAGCACTGTATGCTGCAGATATTCCTGCTGGTGTGACTCTTGCAGATAAGCAAGAAATTATTCGAGGTAACGGTACTGAACTTGAATCACTTGACCCTCACTTTATTGCTGGGATGTCGGGTGGCCACATCACGCGCGATTTATTTGAAGGTTTAGTTAATGAAGATGCCGATGGTCATGTGATCCCTGGTGTTGCAGAATCATGGTCTACTACAGACAGTAAAACCTTTCGTCTAAACCTTCGCAAAGATGCAAAATGGTCTAATGGTGAGCCTGTTACCGCAGAGGATTTTGTTTACAGTTTACAACGAGTCGTCAACCCTGAAACCGGTGCAATATATTCATGGTTTGTGGAGTCCGTAGGGGTTCTTAATGCGAAAGAAATTATAAAAGGGGAGAAATCTCCATCAGAGTTAGGCATTAAAGCGATTGACGCCAATACATTAGAAATTCAATTGGCGCATAAACTACCGTATTTTATCAAGACATTGAGCCATATTTCGTTTAAACCAGTTCATAAAGCAACGGTTGAGAAATACGGTGAAGACTGGGCTAAACCGGAAAATTTTGTTAGTAATGGTGCGTATACATTCAGTAAGTGGGTGTTAAATGAACGCTTAGAAGCGGTACGCAATATCCATTATTGGGATAACAAGAAAACCGTTATTGAAAAAGTAACGTACTTACCATTAGACAATCCCGTGGCTGAGATGAATCGTTTCATGTCGGGCGAAATTGACATTACGTATGAAGTACCGTTAGAACATTTTCGACGTTTGAAAAAGAATCATTCGGAATCTTTAACATCAACACCAAGCTTATGTTCTTATTACTATGCATTTAACACTCAAAAAGCCCCATTTGATGATGTACGTGTGCGAACGGCTCTATCTTATGCAATTGATAGAGAAGTCATTGCAAATGGCATCTTAGGCCAAGGACAAAATCCAGCTTATTCTTTGACACCACAAATTACAGCAGGTTTTAGTTCAGAAAAACCGGCATACGCTAATTTGACGAAAGAAGATAAAATTGCAAAAGCAAAAGCATTGCTTGTTGATGCAGGGTACGGAAGTGACAATCCATTAAGTTTCTCATTGATGTATAACACCTCTGAGAACCATAAGAAGATAGCGACAGCCGTTCAATCCATGTGGAAGAAAGAATTGGGTGTCGACATTACTTTAGAAAACAAAGAGTGGAAGGCGTATTTAAGTGATCAGCGTTCGGGTAATTTTGATGTTACGCGTGCAGGGTGGTGTGGTACGTATAATGAAGCAACAGCGTTCTTAAATTTGATGAAAACCGGTGTAATCTCGAATCAACCAAAATTCTCAAACAAGCAGTATGATGCGATCATGAAACAAGTGGATGAGTCCAGTTCAGCAGAAGCGCGTACTGAATTGTACCAACAAGCCGAGCAGGTTTTATCGTCAGAAATGGCTATCGCACCAATTTATCATTATGCTAAGCCTCGCTTAATTAAGCCTGAGATTGGTGGTTTCCCATACAACAATGCGCTAGAGCAGGTATATACAAAAGATTTATACATTAAAGCGAATTAAATCTTGAGTACAACCGTCAATGCAAAGGAGTCAATCATGGCTCCTTTTATTCATTATGGATTTTTACAATAGAAAGGGTATGAGATTTTTGGCATCAACAAGACGTTGAAATGTGGCTTATACCGTATAATCGTTGTAAGATGATACGATAATCTAGAGCATATGTATTATTTCATGCTTTATTACTCAACTTACCAAGGGATGGTATTTAATGATACTCACTAAGATTGAATATCAGAGTTGACCAAACCCTCATTTGACCTCCCTTAGGATGAACAGAACATGTCTAAAAGCAAAAAATTTGATTTTCGCGTTTCAGAAAAACGCAACGGTTGGTGTGCAGAAATTATACGTCAAGTGTCTTCTCGTAAGACGACAGTATCGAAACGTGAATCGGGTTTTGAAACTGAAGCGTTAGCAATAGAATGGGCAGAAAAAGAGCTGGCTTCTTTTATTACGAATCAAGCGGATCGTAACGTTCGTAAAGCTGGACAGCGCAAAGAGCGTGATGAACTACGCGAAGCACAAGAGCTAAAAGCACAACAGGCAAAAGAATTAAGAGCGCAGCAATTGGCTGAAGCTCAAGACAATGAGTTAGATGAAGAATAAGATCTTATACGGTCTTTAGCCTTTATTGACACTTAATTTATTCGTTAGTAAAGTGAATAGAATAAATACCCTGATAGTCCCTCATGAAAGTGTGATGGTTTATCGGGGTTTTTTATTGTCAAAAATTGAGCTATTGGTAATTTAGTCTATATCCCCTTTGATAATGAGACAATCAGTAGGGAACTCACTCAAATTCTGATAGTATTTGGCTCTTCCAGTTATCACGTCGATAATACTGGATTAACCTAAGACTAGGAATTACTTTGACCAATAATGATATTTTACGCCGTGTACGTTATACATTTGATTTGAAAGATAAAGAAATGGTAGAGATCTTTTCTTTAGCAGAACTTAACGTGACGGAAGCACAAATTAAGAACTGGCTCAAAAGAGAAGAAGACGAGTCTCTAGTCAATCTTACTGATACTGACTTAGCTGTATTCCTTAATGGTTTTATTAATTTAAAACGTGGAAAGCGTGAAGGTGAACAACCTAAACCAGAAGCAAGACTGACAAACAATATGATTTTTCAGAAGCTACGTATCGCTTTAAACCTGAAAGCTGAAGACATTTTAGATGTGTTAAAAGACGTGGATTTCAATCTGAGCAAACATGAACTTAGTGCCTTCTTCCGTAAGCCAGAGAATAAGCATTATCGTGAGTGTAAAGATCAAATTCTTCGTAATTTCTTATTGGGTATTCAGCGTCAGCTTCGCCCTAATTCGAGTGAATTAGAAGCATAATTCAATGTTAAGGACAAAACCTGATTATTCGGTAGAGTACCTAGTCTGGGTTTTGTTCTTAATTAACTTGATTGTTTGTTCTTAATTAAATTGATACTGGTCAACTAACATTGTGCAGTGTAATAAAGAGATAAAAACAAGGAGAGTATAAAAAATGGATGTGAGTTGTCATTGCGGAAAGATAAAAATTATCATGTCACTCGAGCCGCAAGAAATGACGCAATGTAATTGTTCTATTTGCCGTAGGTATGCCGCTTTGTGGAGTTATTTCTCGCCACAGGACGTGACTATTTTGACTGAACCACAAGCAACAAAAGCTTACCTTTGGGGTGATAAGGAGATTGAATTCCATCATTGCCTTTTATGCGGTTGCGTTACTCACTATGTTTCAACCGAACAGTGTTCGATAGAAAGAGTAGGCGTTAATATGCGTATGGCAACCAGTGAGCAACTGAAAGAAATGAGCATCCATGATATTAATGGAGCAGCGTACTGATTGTTTTGATTATACCCACCAAAAATTCACCAACGACTGAACTCTTTTAATACCCCTTAATTCTTAGTGACAGTGTAACTTTATTCATCTCAACATCATGATGATCAAGCAATGTAGCTGTTAATGAATTCTATAACTTATTTTACAAGAAGCAAAAGAACTTGCTCAGAGGCATTCTAAGCAAAAGTTAGAGCTGAGACTATTTAAGGTGAGTCCTGCAATTCATTTGTACAAACGATTTGGCTTTCTTGTTATCTCAGAAGAAGAGCGATTTTATAATATGAGTATGACTCTTTAATAGGAATACGATCTTAAATTTAAGGAATGGAATGGAAATAAGACGATCAGAAGCGTGCTTTTTAAATGATTTAAGGGATTTATATTTAGAATCAAGACAGAACACATTCACCTGGCTAGATTCAAATGCTTTTCAATTATCTGACTTCGATAGTGATACCAAGGGGGAAGAAGTTTGGGTTGCAATAGAAAATAATCAGGTACTTGGCTTTATCTCTGTATGGGATAAAGAGGGGTTTATACATCATTTATATGTTCAAACGCCAGAAGTAAACAAAGGCATTGGTTCTCAGCTACTTGCTAAAATAATGGATTATTATCCAAGATTGACGTTGAAGTGTTTTACATTGAATACTCACGCTGTGCGTTTTTATACTTCCAAAGGTTTTACCATCATTGATACAACACATAAGGCCGACGAAAGCTATCATACAATGAGATTAGAGGCGTATTCTTAATCAGAAAGTAGACAGTGAGCCTTACTCCAATAGAACGAATGTGATACGTTGTCATTTATGACGTTGCGATAAGCGATGTTGTCATTAAGCATGTTGTAATGAATGATGGTATTGAAAATAGGGAGTTATTTCAATGTTTACAAAACAAATCGATGAAACGCTAAAATTGTTCTTATTAACACCCATTAAAGCTGATCTAGTTTACAACCTAATTGATGAGAATCGAGCGTATCTGACTCGCTGGATGACTTGGCCTCCTAAAGTAACAAGTTCTGATGACACACGAAACTTTATCAAAGATACGCTTGTTGGTTTATCTGAAATGAAAGAAATGGCTTGTGGTATTGAGTACGAAGGGCATCTTGTTGGCGTGGTGACGTTTAATGAGATTAATTTTGATCTTAAAAAAGTCACCATCGGCTATTGGATCTCAGATCAGTATCAAGGGAAAGGGATCATCACGAAGTCTTGCCAGGCATTGATTGACTATGCATTTGATTCATTAGAAATGCAAAAAGTGGAAATTAGAGTCGCAACGGAAAATTACCCTAGTCAAAAGGTATGTGAACGCTTAGGTTTTACTCTGGAAGGGACTATCCGCAATGCTGAGCACCTTCATGGTCACATCGTTGATCATCAACTTTATGGTTTGTTTAAATAGACAAAGATCAAAAGCGTTCCCGATGTTGCCATGTCATATGAACCGATCAACTTGAAATAAATATAAGCAAAGGGACAAGTCATGCAAGCCTATATTAATCCATTAAGTACGGAAAGATAATATTATGTCAGGAGTAACTGATTTAGATGAACTTCTACGTTCAATGAGTCCAAGTTTAAATGGCACTGAATTCGTATTTTGTACGGTGTCAGGAAGCCTAAAAGATTATGTTGATTTAAATCCTATCGCGACGTTTATCGAATCGGAAGGTTTAACACTGGTGGTTGAAAAAACGGTTGCAGAAAAGGCACGTTTATCGTTTGAGGGTTCTTACAGCCAGATCACGCTGACAGTACATTCCAGTTTAGAAGCGGTTGGCTTGACGGCAGCAGTGACCAGTAAGTTGGCCTCAAAAGGCATAAGCGCTAATGTGATTGCGGCTTATTATCATGATCATATTTTTGTTCAAACGAGCAAAGCGGAGTTAGCTTTGTCGGCATTAGAAGAGTTCAATCTTTAACTTCTATCATCTCAATGACGTTTTAATTGTGAAAGAATGATGTCCAAGACCATACAGCAGCAAATCGGAAATATCGCTCTAGTCGTAGAAAATTATGATGATGCGATAGCCTTTTATACTCAAAAACTTCAGTTTACATTAGTTGAAGATACACACTTAGGTGCTGGAAAGCGCTGGGTTCAAGTTGCTCCGCCAAACTCTAACGGTACACGCCTTCTTCTAGCCCAAGCAAGTACACAAGAACAGCGTCAATCAGTCGGTAATCAAACCGGTGGACGCGTTTTTTTGTTTTTACAGACCAATGATTTTTGGCGAGATTATGACTTAATGAAGTCGAATGGTGTGGTATTTAATGAAGAACCCAGAGTCGAGGAATACGGCACTGTAGTGGTCTTTCAGGATTTATACGGTAATAAATGGGATTTATTACAATTAAATAATAGGCCTAATGTTGAAGTAAAGTAAATCATCGGCAAGGACGTCAATTAAAAGGAATAGAACATGGAGTGGTATTTAGCCGTTTTGCTTTTTGCTTTATCAACAACGATTACACCAGGGCCGAACAACATTATGTTGATGTCTGCAGGTGTTAACTTTGGATTTAAACAGAGTTTACCGCATTTACTGGGTATTGCGATTGGATTCCCTTTGATGGTTGCAGCCGTTGGATTTGGATTTTCTACGATCTTTACGTTGATTCCAAATTTACACTTTGTCATTCAATGCATTGGGATTGTGTATCTACTGTATCTATCTTGGCTTATTGCGCGTAGCCATTCTCAAAACTTTAACACAACGAGTACATCTAAAATTACCTTTAAAAAGGCCGCGCTTTTTCAATGGGTAAACCCGAAAGCTTGGGTCATGGCAGTGGGATCGATTGCAACGTATACCGCATCCGATGCCAATCTATCTTGGCAAGTGATTTTTATCGCATTAAGCTTTTTCTTAGTGGCAATTCCATGTTTAAGTATTTGGCTGATGTTCGGGCAATTACTGTCAAAATGTTTAAGTAATCCAACCTATTTACGCTTATTTAACTACGCTATGGCAATCTTATTGGTTTCTTCATTGATACCCAGTATTCAGCATGTAGTAGAGAGCTTCATTTAATATAAGCTTTCTTGATATCCACCAAAGATCTCAGTGTATTACGGTTCAGGTTGATGTTTCCTGTGAAGCTGATGATATCTGAATTTAACCGACGGTTTATAATTAACACATATAAAAGGAATGAGATGCCTCATATTTATCTTTTCGACTGGGGAAATACATTGATGTTCGATTGCCCAAATCAAAACGGAAAAATGAAAGATTGGGCAGTGATTACACCTATTCATGGTGCAAGAGAAGCATTACAAAGCCTGTCTCAAAATCATAAAGTATATGTTGCAACCAATGCCGTTGATTCTAGTGAAAGTGATATTCAATCGGCTTTTGAGCGTGCCGGATTAGCACCTTATATTACGGGTTATTTTTGTAAAGAGAACTTGGGAATAGGTAAAGGGACGGTCGAGTTCTTCGAAAAAATACTAACGAAACTTAATACTGAACACCAGCATATCACCATGGTGGGTGACAGCTATTCAAAGGATATTCAACCAGCGCTAGAGGCAAAAATAAATGCGATTTGGTTTAATCCAAACAACAACCCAATTTATCCTTCGATTAAGCAGATCCGTTGTTTGACAGAGCTATGCCAATGAGTTTAATTTAAGCGTAAATCGTAGCTTATGTCAGTTGATTACTATCAATAACTGAAATCATATTATTAAGGAATCTCCCCATTTCTAAAGCAGTTGTATGGATGTTTGGCACTTTAATCTCATTTTGTTTTATGGCTATAGGAGCGCGTGAATTAAGTGATGAAATTATGATGTCACAGGTCATGTTCTTTAGGAGCATGATCGGTTTAATTGTTATTTTGTCGATTGTGTTTATGACAAAGAATAAACGTGTATTTTCAACCCACCGTTTTATGTTACACAGCAGTAGAAATGTATTCCACTTCATAGGTCAATATGGTTGGTTAGTGGGGATTACCGCGTTACCGCTTGCTGAGGTTTTTGCGATAGAATTTACCGTCCCTGTATGGACAGTGATCATTGCCTGGTTATTCTTGGGTGAAAAATTAACAAAGATAAAGCTGTTAGCGACTCTTCTCGGTTTGATGGGGGTAGCCGTGATAGTCAACCCTAATATTGAAGGTATTAATTCTTATTCATTCATCGTATTAGGTGCTGCCTTTTGTTATGCGATATCGCATACATCAACTAAAGCTCTTTCCAAAACAGAAAGTCCTTTGACCATACTTTTATTTATGTGTGTAATTCAATTGCCTATTGGTGGAATAGTCACAATAGGTCATTGGGTAACCCCGACGATACCGCAATTATTATGGTTAATTGTAATTGGGTCGACGGGTCTTACTGCTCATTATTGTATGGCTAAGGCTATGCAGTACGCAGAAGTAAGCTTTGTCGTCATCTTAGATTTTTTGAGATTGCCAGCCATTGGTCTTATTGGTGCCTTAATGTACGGTGAAAGTATTAAATATTCTTTATTAATAGGGGCAGTCATTATGTTGTTAGGCAACGTGTTAATTATTAACTCAAACGCTGTAAAATTAAGGAAAGTGGAATTAAAATAAGGAAGTCTTTGAATTAGAATGAATAAATACAGTGTTTGAAGCCTAGACCATATAGATATCTTTTTATCGACATTATTAGTGTTCGATCGCAGTTTAAATGTGGTGTTCAATCGATTTCATTATGATTATGTTAATTTAGACCTTCTTAACCACCTTCGATCTATGAACTATTTGGTTGTGACGGGATCGATAAGTAGGATAGTTAATATGGTAGGGATACTTTTCATTGTTGCTTCGGTGACACTTCAGGCTTTTGTACTGTCGAAAATCAGTTATCAATTTTCAAGTGCTGAGGTCATGACTTTTTCGGTATTTTCATTTCTTTTATGTACTTTGATTTTTGGGTTAAAGCTGTTACTTAAAGGGCAGATTAATATCACAAAGAAGAAAGGCATGAATATTACCATTCTTAATATCCATACCTTATTGGCCTTTGGATCATTTCATTTAGCGCTTATATTTTTACCCGCTTCAAGCGCGGCATTATTTGAAACATCAATTGCACTGTTGGCGATTGCTTTATTAACGAAAGAAATCCCTAATCGAATACTTCAAACATGCGTTATTATTGCATTTACCCTTGGGTTCATTTTGGCGGCCAATGCGTTTAGTGTTGAGTTGATTCAAGGCGCGATCTTATCGGCTTTAGCTGGCGTCGGTGCTGCAACTATTTCAGTGAGATCGAATCACGAACATAATAAAGTGTTATCAACCGATGAAGCATTGGCGTATCGATTTATTCTTTCGGGAGTTGTTGTGCTGTCAGCGTTATATTTTTCTGGTTCAGGATTACAATTTTCAGTGAGTTACATTGAGGTTGTGTTGCTATCATTGTTTGGCTTTGTTTTACCATTTTACTTACTTCAAAAAGGCATGGCGGTAACCAAACCTGTACTCACGATCAGTATGTTGTCCGTTATCCCTGTTGTGTCTTATTTATTTGAATCTGTTTTTTATGCGTCAACTTCACTAATCGAGCTGACGTTAATGAGTTGCTCTATTATTTTGATCATATTGTATTCATGTCGTGGATTGATCAATGAAGCACAATCAAACACCAAAGCGAAAGCTGAATGCGCATAATAGTTTGAAAATTTAGGTGATATAAACCTGAATAAAAAAGGAATTTAGAGTGGGTTTACGTGTTGTTCCGGAGCTGTATTGTTTTGATATAGAAGTGAGTAAAGCATTCTTTATTGATGTGCTTGGGTTTTCGATAAAATATGAACGTTTAGAAGAAGAATTTGCTTACCTGACACTGAATGGTGTTGATTTAATGCTTGAAGGTATTTCAGGAGACACTCGAAAATGGGTGACTGGGAAATTGGAAAAGCCATTAGGTCGTGGTATCAATTTTCAGTGGGATGTTACCGATATTGATAGCCTATATAAAAGTATTCAAGGTAAAGCACAAGATACAATATTTTTGGAAATGGAATCGAAATCCTATCAGAGAAAATTAGATATTATTGTTCAAAAGCAATTTATTATCCAAAGCCCAGATGGGTATTTATTTCGTTTCTGTGAAGATGTTATCTAGATGATTGGTAAAAGGCTTGGTAATGGGTTTATTATCAAATTTTAAAATGTTAGCTCGATATAATCAGCGCATGAATCAGCAGTTATTGGATGTATGCAGTCGGTTGACACATGAGCAATTACATAAAAATATGGGTTCCTTTTTTCCGACAGTAATGGCGCACTGGAACCATATTTTGTTTGGCGATGTGATTATGCTTAACCGTCTTGTGGCTAATAACCTCGTTTCGATAGAAAATAGTGTGTTAGAACAACTTCCTGTACCTCAATCAACGGGTGATACCTTTGCTTCAAATTTAGAAGAATTTATTCCGATTCGAACCTTAATTGATTCAATCTATGTTGATGTTATGGATGGTTTTACCATGGAAAGTGGTCAATGTATTGTTCAATATACCACGACAGAAGGGCAAGCAATTCAAAAAACAATGGGTGAATTCTGCCAACATCTTTTTAATCATCAGACTCATCACCGAGGGCAATTGACGTGTTTAATCAGTCAACTTGGTTTGGACTTTGGTTGTACAGATCTACCAATGATTGTACCTGAAGGCACCTCTATTGAATGAAAATAGATAGAGGGAAAAGATTGAATTTTTTAGTCAGTATCATGTGAATTTAGGCCATCAACTTAAATCATCATAAAGAAAGCGGTATTTCCTATAAAATAAAAAACGGATTGCCTTCGATTTATTGTATGATACCTTTTTTATCCTACGGTCGCATTCATGATTATTCCTACCAAAAACATTCCTTCTTCCGAGGTGTCTTGTTCAAACTGCAAAGCTTGTTGTTGTCGACTGGAAGTGATGATCATTTCAGACACAGGGGTTCCAGACGAGTTCATTAAACGTGACCAATATGGTGGTGAAACCATGATGCGTTTAGACGATGGCTGGTGTGCCGCTTTAGATAGAGAGACATTAATGTGCACTATCTATGAATTGCGTCCATGGATATGTCGAGAGTTTGAAATGGGCTCTTATGAATGTCTAGATGAACGAGTTGACCTTATTTAAGTCTTCATGAATGCATTGCGGTGTATGATTCGAGATAAAGTAGATATACAACAAAGACGGTTGACTGAGGAGTCATTGAATGCGAAAAACCGATAAAAAAATTGATAATGCGCTTCGAATATCATTGACGACGCTGTGTGATCGCGCTCAAGATGAATTCATTGGTTTTGAATGGATTACACACCTTGTGGATTATTCATCATTCCCTAAATCATTGATGATTGTTTGCGTATTTGATACAGAACAACATTTACTTCAAGCGGATACTCTTCTACTAACCAAATGGATTAATAAGGCATTAGTCGAAGCAAAAGTGAATGTAAAAGACATCAATAAACACGTTACGTTTGATACTGAAGAAAGTTGCCATCTAATGAACCAAGGTCAATGGAGTGAACGCTTTAAGCGAATTACTCGTTTGCGCTAGCCTTGTTGTCATGTCGACATGTTTTTTTAGGTATGAATGTCATTAATTCAATTGATGGTTTATTTTTAAGGGTATCAATGATGTTATCAATTAATGGATATAATGATAGTAGCGCATAAATACTAAACCCTAGGTCATAGAAGTTCTTAAGACTTAATTGAAAATCAAAATCCCAAACCGAACGAAAGTGAGAGCGAACTAACAGTAGGGCGCTGAACAGCAAAGATACTCTCCAGTCCTTTTCTAATAGTGCAATAATTAATATAGCATTAATGAGCAGTAGGTTAACAATGACAGTAAATCCATTGCTGGGTACTAACCAATAGATAGCAAAGCCACTCAAATAAATAAGCATGAAGGTCAGTATACTGGCCTTTGTTGTTATGAGACGTTCCATAAATATTTTTTGTTATCGTTATGTTGTATTTATGGGCTAGAATTTACCTCAAATTTGATTTAGTTGTTAATACAACGATCACATTACTAAGATATTTATAATATTTTCGATATTTATAAATCAAACCCAGTGGTAAAGGGTATATATGTTGAATGTGATAATGTTTGAGGTGGCTATGTTTAAGGTGACTATGTTTAAGGTGACGATGCTTTAGGTAACTGTGTTTTAGGTGAAGAATCACGTAGGAATAGAGCCACAAATAGTGGCTCCAAAATCATAGTTCTAAAAACATAGATCCAAAAATAACAGCTCTATTAAAAAACAAAAGAGCGATAAATTGGCATTAAAGGTTATCGGTTAATGCAAGGCCTACACCAATAGTTTGCTGGCTATGATTGTAATCAATGAGGCTTTCACCATAACCGCTAGTGTATTGCACATACCCTCTTAAGCGTCCCCATAGTGGGAAAGTGACACCGGATTCGATATAACCTTTATGGGTTGCAAAGTTCTCACGCAAAAGAACGCTGTATTGCAACTTCTCATGTTTATATATTCCTTTGAGTTCATAGTGACCAAAGTAGTCGATAATATCTGGATTATCATCACCTTCAGAGCTTAAAGGATAATCTTTACTGTCTTCCTCTATACGATGCCAAGGTTTGAAGTAAATAAAGTAATTATCTTTTTCGTAACCAATGAACGCATAAATACGGTTCCAGCTTCGCGATAACCCTTGTTGACGTCCATTTGATTCGTGCTCTAAACCCAGTCCTCCCCACATTTTGGCTCCTTTTTTAGTTGAAAATAAAGGCGCTTGATAAAAGATTTCAGGTTTATAGTTGGTCTCACGGAAGGGGCTCGATATGTCTTTTGAATAGACTTGCCACCATGACTTTAAGGTCATTCCTAGGTAGAAACCGTCATTTTTTACGAAGGTGTCTCCAAAGGTTAAGGGTACTTTAAAGCTCATTTGAAATTTGGCTTCTTCTTTCTGCAGGCCGCCACCCCATTCTGTATAGTCATTATAGGGTTGACGGTTGATCGAATCTGTTAAGGTGATCGGCAGAATGTAGTTCATCTGATGTGGAGTGATAATGAACGGATTAAAGGCATTTTCTTTTTCATTCAATAGGCGCTGTTCCGCCAGTGTTTTTTTTGGTTCGGCTTGTAGATTAGCAACTTGCTCACACTGTGCCCTTAATTGTTCAATAGTAATATCATCGTTGGAATTTTTCATGTTTTTTAATAAACAATCATTATAAGGAGATGAATAACTCAAGCTTGAAAATGAGGAGAGAATCAGGGCGCTAGAGAGAGTGAGTGCGTATTTCATGTCGATAAACCTTAAAAGATAAAAATGCCTAATCTATACAACAGTATATGACAAAAGCATAAAAAAACGCTTAATGACAAAGAGACTGATACGCTTTTATCTTAAAAGGTTTATTCAGTTCACGACTTTATGACGATAATGTTCTCATTTTTTGACGATGATGAATATTAAGAAGTAATAAGAGTAAGACAGGGAAAATGGAAGCGAGCAACATACTTGTCCATCCAAACGTAATGAGTACGGCTCCTGCCCCTAATGAACCGATGGATTGAAATGCAGTAATCGAGGAATCATTGATAGCTTGTATTTTGTAAGCATGCCCTTGTTGATAGGTTTTTGCGAGTAATGTCGTTCCTGATACGTAAAGGAAGTTCCAGCCGATTCCAAGTAGTACTAATGCCCACCAATAATGAATAACAGAATGGTCAATGAGTGCGATGGTGATACAAGCAAGCATGACAAACGCTCCAGTATAAATGAGCTTTTCAAGACCGATTCTTTTAATAATTAAGGGGGTGATTAAAGAGGGTAAATACATGGCAACAACGTGGCTTTGAATAATCCACTTTGCGTGCTGTATATCGTGCCCATGGCCATGCATGGCTAAAGGAGTCGCTGTCATGATAAAGGCCATCACGGCATAAGCGGTGACACCGGAAAAAATCGCTAGCCAAAGTGTTTGGTTTTTCAAAGCTTCAGAAAGCTGGGAATCGGATTCTGTTTTTTTATTCGTTTCTGTTGAAGGAATCGAACGCATAAATAAAAATAAGAGTAGTGCACCAGTGATTTCTAATAAGGCAAGGCTTAGGTAGGCATTAGCGAATTCGGAATCAAAATAACCTACCAGTGAGCCAATATTCAATAATTCTGGACCGATCCAAGCGGCAGCAATGCCCCCAACAAGCACAAGACTGACTACATTGGCATGAAGACTAGAGTCTTTACAGCTTTCAATAGCTGCAAAGCGATACTGGCCAACGAAAGCCAATTGTGTACCGAGTAAAAAAGCCGATGCAGTAAAGCCCCAAAATGAACCAAGTTCAATAGCCCATGCTGCACCTAGTGCTGATATTGAGCTAATAATGGCGGCAATAACAAAGGCGTTTTTACGGCCAATAGTGGCTTGTATCTTCGAGGCAGGAAAGGCATTAATAAACACACCCACAATTAAAGCGGTAACCGGTAATGTCGATAGACTGGCAGAGTCTTGTAATTCAGCGCCAACAATCCCCCCGAGAAAGACGTTGAGTGAACCAACGGATAAAACAAAGGGTTGAATACAAGCCAGTAACCAGGCATTCCAAGGAAGAGAGCGTGTCATTATTGTGATTCTATATAAAAAGAAACGGATGATAGAGAAAATAGTTGACGATATCAAACGTTAGCTTAGGTTAATGATGTTTAATTCAATTCATCATCAAAAATCTTATCTCGTAGTGCCCAAAAACGCCCTGATTTACGAGCAATAATAAACTGTGGTAAACGAAAACGATGTTGATTATTGGTCACTTGCTTAACGGTGAAAGCATCATAAGGCGTGTGTTTATCAGCAAGGTGCATACGAACGAAACGCTTTTTAAACTCTTCTTTTTGCTTTGGTGTATTCAAAGACCAAAATTCATGTATCGCGGCATCATTATCACCATGATAGGTGATTTTTAGCTGTGGAGATTTGGCCTTTCCTTGGTGAGATTGCATCGTCATATCGGTACATTCATACACCAAGGCGTCCTTGAGTTTTAATGCCTCTTTTAACTTTTTATCTGGGTCGACAAGAGTGGCTTCACATTCCACACAAATGCGTGCTGCTATGTCGTTATCAGCACCACATTCATTACAATATTTAGCACGAAAACGATAATTACAATGCTCTCGTTCTAGTGTTTCTTCATCGGTAAAATAGCCTTGGCATTTTCGACCAAAATGTTCGATCAAAAACCCATTCGAATCCAACTTTCCCCAAAAATTGTTATTAAAACCACAAGCAGGGCAGGGAATGGTAATGATTTCACTGTCGGAATCCGGTGGTGGTTGTCCAACTTCGGGTTGATAAAGATCGTAGCTATTACCAGCGTAATCCAACACAAGGCATTCGGTTTTTCCTGGTGATAAACGAAGACCTCGACCAACGATTTGTTGGTATAAACTGATGGATTCAGTAGGGCGTAAAATAGCAATTAAATCAACATGAGGAGCATCAAATCCAGTTGTTAATACAGAGACATTGACGAGGTATTTTATTTTCTTATCTTTGAATTCTGAAATGATACGATCTCGCTCATTAGTAACCGTGTCACCTGTGATGATCGCCGTATTGTTTGAGTCGAGTAATTGATAAATTTCTTCAGCATGTCGAACGGTGGCCGCAAATATCATGACGCCTTGACGATCCGATGAGAGATGGCGAATTTGCTCAATAATTTGAGGGGTGGCTCGCTTCGACTGCTCTATGACTAGATCGAGTTCGGAGTGCTTATATTTACCGGCAATCGTCGGCTTCAACTGAGAAAAGTCGTAGCTGAGTATAGGCGCATCGATGATTTTGGCTGGAGTAAGAAAAAATTCATCTAATAAATGTTGAATTGGAAGCTCGAAAATACAATCTCTAAAGAATCGAGCATCCTCTGAACGTACTGCCCCTTTGGTGTGGTACTGATAAATCCAGCCAAGACCAAGACGATAAGGCGTTGCTGTTAATCCCAGTATCTTGATGCCTGGGTTGATCTCTTTAAGGTGCTGGATTACTTTCTGATAGCTTGAGTTATTTTTCTCAGATACACGATGGCACTCGTCAATAATTAACAAGGAAAAGGGGGTGTCAAATGCTGCTAGATTGCGAGAAATGGATTGTACAGACGCAAAAACAACGGAATCTGTTGTATCCTTTCTACCTAAGCCAGCTGAATAGATACCGGCTGTGAGTCCATAACTTTCATATTTGTCATGATTTTGTTCAACCAATTCTTTGACGTGAGCAAGCACGAGCACATTCCCTCTTGCGATTCGGGCCAGTTCTGCAATGACAAGACTTTTTCCTGCTCCTGTTGGTAGGACCAATACGGAAGGAGTCGAGTGATGTCGAAAGTAATTGAGCACGGCTTTAACGGCTTCTTGCTGATAATCTCGTAGTTTATACATTTTAAAACTGTGAATTAATTCAAATTTATAAGTATGAGGGTTATAATACCTTAACTGATTAGAGTGAGATATCCATGCGTTTAGATAAATATTTATGTGATGCTCTTGGAGCAACCCGAAGAGAAGCGACCAAGATCATTAAAAGCGGTGATGTTACCGTTGATGAGCAAATTCAAAAATCGGGATCGTTTAAAGTCAAAGACGGCGCTCGCGTTGAATGGCAAGATCGCGAAATTAAAGCCCCTGGACCTCGATATATTATGTTATTTAAGCCTGACGGCTTTGTATGTTCGCATGAAGATGGTTTTAATCAAACAGCATTTATGTTGCTAGATGAAGTTAAAATGGACTGCTTGCATTTCGCTGGACGACTTGATGTGGATACAACCGGTCTCGTGTTAATTACTGATGATGGAAAGTGGTCACATCGTATTACTTCACCAAAGCATAAATGTGAGAAAGTATATCGAGTGTGGTTAGCTGATCCATTAGAAGCTCATTATACCGAAGAGTTTGAAAACGGTATTTTACTCCGTAGTGAAAATGAGCCAACCTTACCAGCAAAGCTGGAGATCGTTGATGAGGAAGAAAAAGAAGTCTTACTGACTATCACTGAAGGAAAATATCATCAAGTGAAGCGTATGTTTGCGGCATTAGGTAATAAAGTTGAACATCTACATCGCGAGCAGATTGGTGCTATTGAACTCGATGAAGCACTAGAACCGGGTGAATATCGCTTTTTAACAGAAGATGAAGTCGCTTCTGTTTGGAAGTAATGTTTGAGCTGTTGGGAAATACTATGTTAACTGCTTAAACCAAATTATTCGCATCAGGATTAAAACCTCTTGGTGTATTAAATTCATTGGTTTATTAGATACATTGGTTTATTAAATACATTGGTGTATCAAGCGCACTGGTGTATTAAGTGCATTGGTTTATTAAGTACCTAATTTTATTAAATAGATAGGTCTTTTAGTGTACCGAGCAGTATGTAATGTACTGTATATCAAGTACAGAATGTGAGGTACAAACCATAATGACGAAGGATAACCACCCTAAAAATACACTACATGCTGGTGTGTTTTTATTTTTAATACTCGGTGCAATCAGTGCATTGACTCCCTTTGCTATTGATATGTATTTGCCATCAATGCCAACAATCGCAAAAGATTTGAATGTGGAAGCCAGTGCAGTGCAATTTACGCTCACGGCATATACATTAGGTTTTGCCTTTGGTCAGGTGATTAATGGTCCTTTAGCGGACAGCTACGGGCGACGACCGGTCTTGTTGATTGGTTCGTGTTTATTTACTGTCGCTGCCGTAATGAGTGCGATGAGTACTGGTATCGAAGAATTAACACTCATTCGAGTGCTTCAAGGGTTCGCTGGTGCGGCGTCTGCTGTGATTATTCAAGCATTAACGCGTGATTTGTTTGATAAAGAAGATTTTGCTAGGGCGATGTCCTTTGTCACACTGGTTATGATGGTTGCTCCTTTAATCGCACCGATGATTGGTGGTTATTTTGCTGTTTGGTTTGGTTGGCGTTCTATCTTTTGGTTTCTGGCGGCGTATGCATTTATCGTTGTCATCTTAATTGCCTTTAAAATCCCAGAAACCTTAAAAGAGGAAAATAAACAACCATTACGCTTTAAAACGATTATACGAAACTTTGTTCGTTTAATTCGCAATCCAGTTGCCTTTGGCATCATTATGACCGGCGCATTTTCCTTCTCTGGCATGTTCGTCTTTTTGACTACAGGCTCATTTGTTTACATCGGTGTGTTTGGGGTCACTCCAGAAGTCTTTGGCTATTTGTTTGGCTTGAATGTGTTAACGCTGGTAGTGATGACGCTCATTAATGGTCGATTTGTTAAAAAAGTGGGCTCCCACACGATGCTACGCTTTGGATTAACGATAAAAGCGATTTCCGCATTAGGCCTTTTTTCTGCTTGGGGCTTTGATTGGGGGCTATGGGGTATTGTTCCCTTCGTTATGCTGTATATCGGCACATTATCGACTATCGGAAGTAATACATCGGGGTTATTACTGAGCAGCTATCCCCATATGGCTGGTACGGCCGCTTCGTTATCGGGCTCACTTCGATTTGGTATTGGTGGTGCAATTGGTGGTTTAGTCGCTTTATTGCCTACTTATGAAATTTGGCCTATGGTACTCACTATGAGTCTATGTGCTGTTATATCCATTCTTTTTTATTTTACGCTAGGGCGTAAAGCTTAAATATAATCCTGAGGAACAATGATGAGTTATACCCGAGATATTCAAACGGTCGTTAATGATGCTTTAAGTGAATTAAAGGATCGACATGATAACGGTAAAGTACCTAATTCTCCGGTGTCGAATAATCATTTTCTTGTGCGTTGGATTACAACAGCAATAAAGAAACAAACTTATTCCACAATAGTCGCTAAAAACTTAATTCAATGGCAGAAGCAAGGACGTTCAAAAGGCACGAGTGCCGGTGTTGAAACGCAATTTAAGCGTATTTCTGCTTTTTATGCTCAGATGCTAAACGATGAGAACAATGCTATTACAGACGCAAGAATAGAGCGATTTTTAGATGCAATGGAAGAAGCTGATTGGGAAGTATCAACGTCAGAGCCATTACTGCGTGGCGGGAAGGTACAGATATTCACTGATGGCCAAGACTCGCTTGCTTTATGTGCAGACCAATGTGATGATTGCTTTGAAGGTGAAAATCTAACCAAAAAGATGAGTTTCTTTGTTCGTGGAAATCATCAAAAATTCATAGATATTGTATCGGAACATGGATTTTTAGTTCATAAAGTGACCGATTATAAATCTAACGTGAAGTATCATGGGGAGTATTGGATATTCCCTCAAAATGAAGGCGATCGCATCGCAGAAATCCCGATGAATTTCCAAGCGTAATGTTAGCGTTGTTTTTGATTAGTCATTAAATATTAGTTATTGAATATGTGTAGATTTAGCTACAGCTGTTTAGGTTGTGGCTTTTTCTTTTTTAGCGGTACTCCTACATTCTTATAGATTGAAAATATGCTTACAACATTACAGCTTGCTTATCAGCACACAAAAGGTGATTACTTACGTAAGTTAATTGCAATAGCGATCCCTATTACCATACAGAACATACTTATCTCTAGCCGTGGTTTGGTCGATGCCGTTATGCTTGCTCAATTGGGCGAAGCTGAAATTGCAGCGATAGGGGTTGCATCAAAAGCCGCGTTTATAGCCATTATTATGATTGTTGGTATGACAACGGGTGGCTCTTTGCTTATTGCCCAGTATTGGGGAGCGAATGAAAAGGGAGGCATTAGGCGGAGTACCGCATTAACCGTCATGACGAGTTTGATGTTAGCGAGTGGTATTGTTGCTTTTTTTCTAATGTTCTCTGAAAACGTTATGGCGCTGGCAACCGATTCGCAAGATATTATTCAATATGGTAGCGATTATCTCGTTTATTCTTCATTTAGCCTCATTGCGATAGCTTATGCTGCCAGTATGGCTGCAGCGCTGCGTTCGGTACATAAACCAGGAGTCAGTACTTTTTTTAGTGGCGTGGGTATCTTTGCGAATGTCTTCCTGAACTGGGTATTAATTTTTGGTAATTTAGGGTTTCCGGAAATGGGCATTAAGGGTGCAGCTATTGCAACGGTGATGAGTGCATTTTTGGAAGCCATCTTATTAACGATCTATGTGTATGGTCGTAAACATTTACTCGCTTTCTCATTTTACGATATTGTGAGTAGCCTGCAAATTGACGAGATTAAACGATTTGTTTCTTTATCACTTCCAGTCACCATTAATTTTCTTTTTTGGTCGGGCGGACTCTTTGCCTATAACGTTATCATGGGGCAAACTGGTAGTCAGGGCTTAGCAGCATTATCGGCCATTAACCCCGTTGAATCCATGTCATTGAGTTTTCTGATCGGCATTGCGAGTGCGTCTTCTGTATTAGTTGGCAATCAAATTGGTGCAAAGAAATATGAAGAAGTATTTTATCAGGCGATAGGAACGTGTTTATTTAACTTTATTATCGGAGTGATATGTAGTGCATCACTTTGGTTAATGAAAGGATTCGTATTAGGTGCATTTACAGGGTTAAGCCCCGAAACTTATGCAATTGCTGAAAAGTTTTATCTGATTTTCTGTATTGGTATTATGGTTCGAGCGATTCCAATTACAACGATTGTCGGGATCCTAAGAGCAGGGGGTGACATTCGATATTGCTTCTATCAAGACATCATTGCACAGTGGGGTATCGCGGTACCGTTATCATTCCTTGGTGCATTTTGGTTTGGTCTAGAACCACACTGGGTTTATTTACTTTTTCTTTCTGAAGAATTGTTTAAGTGCTTTACGGCTAGCTATAGAATGTTGACTAAAAAATGGATTAAAAACTTGATTAGTTAGATGAAATTGAGTGAATATTGTAAAAGTTTAGGCTTGATATACTGATTATGTTAGACTGCAAGCCTCTTTATCTTATACCGAATTTGACCTGAGTTACCCCATGCTGAAAATAATAAATTTATGTAAAGGCTACCTTGATGGAAACGAATTTCATCCTGTATTACAAGGTGCTGAACTTAATTTACAAGTAGGCGAGCAAGTGGCTTTAATGGGAGAAAGTGGGTCTGGCAAAAGCACTTTATTAAACTTGATTGCAGGTTTAGATAAGGTGGATAGTGGTGAAATTTCTATTGATGATTTCAATGTCCATACATCAAAACAAAGTATTCGAACGTCTTATCGCCGTAATAATATCGGTTTGATTTTCCAACAGTTTAATCTTATTCCAACCCTTAATATCGCTGATAATATACGTTTTTGCCGGCAGATCAAAGGATTACCAGAAGACCAAGGTTTGTGGTTGCAGATTATATCGGCACTCGATTTAATCCCTTTGTTGAGCCGTTATCCAGAAGAAGTCTCTGGTGGACAACAACAACGAGCTGCAATTGCACGTGCATTATATATGGAACCAAAACTTCTATTAGCCGATGAGCCGACAGGAAGTTTAGATGAAAAAAATGCCGAAGCAGTAATGAGATTACTTATTTCATTAACTCGCCAGCTCGATTGTACTTTATTACTAGTGACACACAGTGAAAAAGTAGCGGGTCATATGGAAAGTATCATAAAGCTACAAGGGGGACACTTAAATGTTGTGGCCCGTCACTAAAGCTTTAATAGGGCACTATCGTCGCTACCCATTTCAGTTAGCTCTTGTCATTTTAGGTCTCACTTTAGGTGTTTCGCTGTTAGTAGGCGTTCAAACAGTGAATCGGCATGCTGAAAAAAGCTACCATCATGGTGAAAAACTCTTTTCTGACCCACTCCCTTATCGTATCCGCTCTAAAAGGGTCTTACAGAGAATCCCAAACCAAGTTTTTGCTCAAATAACGAGAAATGAAGAGTTTGGGCAGTGTTTACCCTTTGAAAGTGTAAAGGTCACCTCCCTTATCGGAACAGATATCGCGTTATCTGGTGTTGATATACAAGGCATGAGAAGTCTTGCTTTTATGCTGGACGAGAAAAATCGACAGTTAATCTCATTACTCGATCAACCCGAGAGAGTTATTTTAAGTCAAGCTTTGGCGGAACAGCTGCATGTTAAAGATGGGGGCTTTGTTACGTTAAAAGACGGTATCAATATCGGGCCTGTACAAATTGATACCAAAGGGTTACTTGATGGATTACGCGGGATTACCGATATCACACAGCTGCATAAGATCAGTAAAAGTGCCGGTATATCGGAAATTGCCTGTACCGACATGGGCTATGTTGCCAGTCGTAAGTTAAAACGTTTATTACCGGAATCATTGCTATTAACTCGTAGCTCCCGTCCTGAATTAAGCACGTTATCCAATGCATTTAATAATAACCTATTCTCAATGGGGTTATTGGCGTTTATTGTTGGGCTGTTTATTTATTACCAAGCGATGTCTTTGATTATGCTTCAAAGGCAGAATCTAGTGGGCACATTACGTCAAATGGGTGTATCAAGCATTCAGTTAACTAAAGCTATCTTAGGCGAAATCTTCCTGTTGGTGATCGTCAGTTGGGCATTAGGGAATATCTTAGGATTAGTACTCGCACACTATTTAATACCGAATGTATCGTTAGCCGTGGGTGAATTATACAATATTAACGTATCGTTAGATGTTGAATGGGATTGGTTAACGTCTCTAGCAAGCTTTATATTGGTTTTATCTGGGGCTTTAGTCTCTTGTTTCTGGCCATTATTTCGTTTATTACGATCTCAACCAAATCGTTTAACGCCTAAGTTATCTCTTGTTCGTTTTGCTGGTACTGAGTTTGCTTTACAGGCTTACATCGCATGCTTCCTAGGCTTGGTTGCAGTGGGGTTACATCAATTACCTCAAAATCTGAATACCGGCTATGGCATTATTGTTCTTACATTACTCAGTGTGACGTTGTTTACCCCATTTTTGATCTGGCGTTTTTTCACCAGTTTTTCAGCCAGTGTCCATTGGTTGAAAGTCAGATGGTTTTTTTCTGATGCTGCTGCGAATATGAGCTTTCGAGGCGTTGCTACGATGGGATTCATGTTAGCGATGACCGCCAATATTAGTATTGAAACTATGATCGGAAGTTTTAAAGAAACAACAAATCGTTGGGTCAATCAACACTTTGCCGCTGACCTTTATATTTATCCAACGTATGATATTTCAAGAGACATGACGTTATGGCTTAATAATAATGCCAATGTTGAAAAGTTATGGTTACGTTGGGAAAGAGAAGTATTAACCAATAATGGTCCAATTCAGTTGGTGAGTATTGGTGATTCTGAAGATGAAATGCAATCCATTTCAATTAAAGTTGGTGCTCCAAACTATTGGTATCATTTACACCATGGCAAAGCCATTATGATCAGTGAATCAATGTCTGAAAAACTGTCATTAAAAGTCGGCGATTTTATTGATTTCCCAAATCCATTAGGTAATAAATGGCAAGTAGCGGGCATTTATTATGATTATGGTAACCCGTATAACCAAGTACTCTTGTCTCATCGAAATTGGTTATATGCATTTGCGGGTCTAGGGACCGTCGCTTATGGCGTGGTGTTACATGATGATACTAAACATTTAGAGTTTAAACACAGTCTAGAGAAAGAATTTAACCTCAATTCAGAACGTGTCTTTGATCATAACCATGTGAATAGTTTAACGATGAGGGTTTTCAATCGTACCTTTGATATTGCTAACACATTAGGGAAAATTACACTATTTATCGCAGTCTTAGGGATCTTCTTCTCAACAATAGCAGGGGAACTAACTAAGCAAAAACATGTCGCATTATTACGGTGTTTAGGCGTATCACGGCGATCGTTGTTGTTTACTGGGTGTTTACAACTGGCTTTATCGGCGTTGATTTCAATTATGATTGCGTTACCTTTGGGATTAATGCTAGCTGAGTTATTGGTTGAAGTGATTATCCTTCCGGCCTTTGGATGGCGTTTACAGTTGACCTTTATGCTTGAGGAATACATATCTGCGATTCTTTGGGCTATGTTTGCAGTTGTATTAGCAGGGGCGATACCGTTATTAAAAGCAGTAAGAAAGTTACCTATGGAATCATTTCGACGAGCGCTATGAGTTGAGTTTCATAAGCTTAATTCTTTATTTTGAATGACTTCATGTTTTATGGAACTCTTCTATACTTCAAATTGGAATTGTACAGTAGTTAATAGGATGGATTATTCATGGGGCAATTGTTGCGTCGTTTATTTCAATTAGAATCATCAGGCGGCATTATTCTTGTCGTTGCCGCTATTTGCGCAATGCTAGTAGCTAACTCAGGTCTTAATGAGACTTATCAAGGCGTACTGCATACTAAAATATTAGGGTTATCATTTGCACATTGGGTTAATGATGGCTTAATGGCTATTTTCTTTCTTCTTATTGGTTTAGAAGTGAAAAGAGAGCTAATGGAAGGGGCGTTAAAGTCAAAAGAAACGGCGATATTCCCTGCTATTGCTGCACTTGGGGGCATGTTGGCTCCAGCACTTGTTTATGTTTTGTTTAACTATGACGATCCAACGGCAACAAAAGGGTGGGCTATCCCCGCTGCAACGGATATTGCATTTGCATTAGGCATTATGGCTTTATTAGGTTCTCGAGTGCCGGTTTCTCTAAAAGTATTCTTACTTGCCCTAGCCATCATTGATGATCTTGGTGTCATTGTTATTATTGCTTTATTTTACACCACAGAGTTGTCAACAATGGCTTTAGCGATTGGCTTTGTGATGACTGGGCTGCTGTATTATCTTAATGCGAAAGAAGTGACCAAGTTAACACCTTATCTTATTATTGGTGGTATTCTTTGGATTGCGGTGTTGCAATCAGGGGTACACGCGACGTTAGCGGGTGTTCTTATCGGATTCTCTATTCCTTTAAAAGGGGATAAACCAGAGCACTCTCCACTTAAGCATTTAGAACATGCTTTACATCCTTATACTGCTTTCTTCATTCTGCCTATATTTGCGTTTGCGAATGCAGGGGTATCATTGGATGGCATTTCAGCTTCAGATATTTTAACCAGCATCCCATTAGGTGTGGGCTTAGGACTATTATTGGGTAAACCGATCGGCATCTTTTTGTTTAGCTGGTTATCAGTGAAGTTTGGTATTGCTAAGTTGCCAGAAAATATTAATTTTGTGCATATTTTCGCTGTATCGGTGTTGTGTGGTATTGGTTTTACGATGTCTATCTTTATCTCGACACTGGCATTTGGTTACGATAATCCGCAATATGATACCTATGCACGATTGGGTATTTTATTAGGTTCAACCATTGCTGCTATATTAGGCTATATCTTATTAAGAGTGTCTTTAAAGCCAGTGAAGTAAACGTATTGTCATCATTAAAAGGAGGTTTTTGTGTTAAAAATTGCAATGCTTAGTACAGGGGAAGAAGTATTACATGGTGATATTGTTGACACAAATGCCTCATGGTTATCGGACCTGTTTTTTCAACAGGGCTTTCCATTATGCAAACGCTCGACGGTGGGTGATGAGTTAGAAAGCCTTAGAGATGAATTTCTGTTGCTTAGCTTTAATCATAATATTGTGATTGTAAATGGCGGTTTAGGTCCAACAACCGATGACGTGACAGCCGAAGCCGCAGCCGAAGCGGCAGATGAACATTTGAAATTGTTTGATGAATGGGTCAGTGAGATGGATATGTTTTTTCGAAAGAGAAAAGTACCCATGTCAGACAGTAATCTTAAACAAGCGTTACTCCCTCAATCTTGTACTATTATCCCGAATCCAGTCGGAACCGCATGCGGTTTTAAAATGACAATTAATGATTGTTTGTTTTATTTTACGCCAGGTGTTCCTTCTGAATTCCATAAAATGACAAACGAACAGATCTTACCTGATTTAAGATCTCACTTTCCTGAACAGCTAGGGAAGCGATGCCATCGTTTTTATACGTTAGGTACATCAGAATCGACACTAGCAGAGCAGTTAGATAAACTCCCTCTACCTGATGGGTTTATGATTGGATACCGTTCATATATCCCTTATATCGAGGTCAAGGTCTTTGGCCCTGAACAACACCCCTTGTTCGAACAAATTATTACTCTTTTCGAAAATACATTAGGGGATTACATTATTTCCAGTGATATTCCTCCTTCAGATGTCATTGGCTATTTACTTTCAGATAAACCTCAATCGCTTGTTTTGATAGAGCAATCGACATTAGGCAACTTGACCACACAATTAAGACAATGTGAACGGAATGAGTTTATTAAGCACAGCTTGATTTATGGAAAGCTTAATCATGAGAATCAAGATCCTATTGCTCATGTACTTGCACTATCAAAAGCGAGCAAAGATAAGCAATATTCTGACTATGTTTTAGTGACGGGTGAAATTGAAGAGAATGTGTTTTCTGTCGCTTTATCGACACCAGATGAAGAATGGGCACAAATATTGAAGTTTAAACGAACCAGAAATGCTCAAGATAATGCCACATTAATTACCGCGATTGCGATGGATATGTTGATTCGTTATTTAACCCAACGAACGATTTTTACTGATTATGGTCACTGTCAAAGATTATCCGAAGCAGGCTATCGTTAATAATAATGACTTTGAGTCTGAAGGGATTTAACTCTCAGCAGACATTATCTTATAAATTACTCATTGTGTTAATGTTATATTAAGATTGAGCTTGATGCCCTGCATTAAGCTCTTTTTTATGTCAATATCTACCTATTTTATTTTTCAAAACGATAGGGCTCTTTAGGAACTTTATCGTTTGATTCTTAATTTCATTTAGGTGTAGAAGTGATTAAATTAACAGCGTTAGTATCATTGTTGACATTCTCAACTCTCTCTTCAGCCATTGAGCTGGATTCATACATTATAAATGGATCAGAAGTATCAGCTTCAGAGTTCCCCGATACCGCAAGTTTATTTGTCGATGGGCAATTAATTTGTGGTGCAACCATCATCGATGAATATCACATACTGACAGCAGCTCATTGCGTTGCAAAATTGAATGGCTCTGTTAATCCATTAAATTATGACGTTGTTTCTCAGCTTGAAAGGGTAAGTGACTATCCTTATTCAGTGCAAGACATCGTTAAAGTCAGCGATATTTATATACATTCAGAATTTAAAAACACGTCGGGATCATTGTGGCAAAATGATATTGCTATTCTGAAGCTAAATAATGCTATTTATACGCAATCAACAGCTCAATTAGCTGAAGATGAGTCTTATCGGTTAGATTCTTCTTCCTTTACTTCTGTAGGGCATGGTCAAACAGAAAATAGCGAAACGTATTCGGATGAACTTCTAGAAACAGCACTGAGTTATATAAGTCATGAACAATGTCAGAGTGAATTAGGCGGTGCAGGCTCTTCATTAACGGATAAACAATTGTGTACAGGTGGAATGATTAATGAAGAAACTAATTTAAGGAACTCGACTTGCTTAGGTGACTCTGGAGGACCATTATATTGGTTTGATGGAACACAAAATGTTCAAGTGGGTATTGTTAGTTTTGGGCCTGATACCTGTGGTTCACCTCAAACTGAATTAAGCGCTGTGTACACTGAGATTGCAGATTATCAAGGTTGGATAAAGAGTGTGCTTTCAGGGGATATTCAGGGTGAAAAAATAGAAGGTACATCTGAGATAGAAAGTCATGAAGAGTCAGATTTATCAACTCAATCGTCTGGTGGAGGATTAAGTATTTTTGGTGTGTTTCTTCTTGGATTATTAAGAATGAAGCGGGTTATTAAAAATGAAGCAGAGAGATAGATAAGGTTTCGTTTACATTAAGCTCGCTTTTCTTTTACATGATAAATGACGTCGATTAGCTCGATATTATCAGATGCTTTCGAAATACACGGCAAAATTTCCCTAGGGCCAGTGTAGGCCATAGGGAAGCCCGAGTAGTTGGTTTCACCAGATTTGAGCTTACATCGACAAGCACCACAATGGCCATCACGACAATTATATTCTGGTACTAATCCAGATTGTTCCATTGACTCAAGAAGCGTCATGTTGGATTCTAATTTAATCGTAATTTTATCGTTAATTGTGATTGTCGACATAATTATACTCAGAGTAGCTTACTGGTTTATAGACTTAGACGTTTATAGTTCAAAATCTTGGAATGCATTCGGGCTGATTTCATTATCAATCTGACCAACAAGATAAGAGCTTATTTCTGCTTCTTGTGGTGCAACTTGAACATTATCTGATGATAACCAAGCATTAATCCATGGAATTGGATTGGTATTCGCTTCAGGGTAAGCAGCCGGTAGGCCTACTGCTTGCATACGAATATTCGTAATGTATTCAACATATTGACATAGAATGTCTTTGTTTAAACCGATCATAGATCCGTCTTTGAAAAGATACTCAGCCCACTCTTTTTCTTGCTCAGCAGCATCTTTAAAGATCTTGAAGCAATCATCTTTACATTCTTCAGCAATTTGCATAAAGCTGAAATCATCTTGACCATTACGCAAAATGTTGATCATATGCTGTGTGCCGGTAAGATGAAGAGCTTCATCGCGAGCAATCAGTTTGATGATTTTAGCATTACCTTCCATTAACTCACGCTCAGCGAAAGCAAAAGAACAAGCAAAGCTGACATAGAAGCGAATTGCTTCAAGTGCATTCACGGACATTAAGCATAGGTACAGTTTTTTCTTTAACTCTTGCTTACTAATAACCAATTTTTGATCATTGATTACATGTGAGCCTTCACCAAGTCGATGGTAGTCACTTGTGTATTTAATCAATTCATCGTAGTAAAAAGAAATATCTTTCGCTCGCTTTAAGATATTTTCATTTTCAACTATATCATCAAAGATTTCAGATGGATTGTTTACAATGTTACGGATGATATGAGTATAAGAACGAGAGTGTATCGTTTCAGAAAAAGACCACGTTTCGATCCAAGTTTCTAACTCCGGAATGGAGACAATAGGAAGTAGAGCGACGCTTGGACTACGACCCTGAATTGAATCAAGAAGCGTTTGGTATTTTAGGTTTGAAAGGAAAATGTGCTTCTCATGTTCAGGGAGCTTATTAAAATCGATGCGATCACTGGATACATCGACTTCTTCTGGACGCCAGAAAAAAGACAATTGTTTTTCGATCAATTTTTCAAATATTTCAAACTTTTGTTGATCGTAACGAGCAACATTGACAGATTGACCTAAGAACATATTTTCTTTTAACTGGTCATTTTTTTGTTGGTTAAAAGTAGAGTAAGACATTCTTTCAATTCCTTTTTAGCCCTCTTTAAAGAGGGCTAATACTATTTCATATTAACGATTCACGAATTTGGTATGGTTACGATACATTATACTCGTATTGTAAGAGATTAGATCTTACAGCCACCGCCTTCACAATCTTCATCAACCGGTATGACATTGTCTTTTTGGTCATCACTCGCACCATCACGAGTGTTATGGTAGTAAAGTGTTTTAACACCAAACTTATACGCTGTTAATAGATCTTGCAGCAATGTTTTCATCGGTACTTTGCCTTTCTCGAAACGAGAAGGATCATAGTTTGTATTCGATGAAATTGCTTGGTCGACGAACTTTTGCATGATACCGACAAGGTGTAAATAACCATTGTTAGTATTAATGTCCCATAGAAGTTCGTAGTTATCTTTAATACGAGTAAATTCAGGTACAACTTGTTTTAAAATACCATCTTTCGACGCCTTTACCGACACATAACCACGAGGTGGCTCGATGCCATTCGTTGCATTAGAAATCTGAGACGATGTTTCAGATGGCATTAACGCCGTTAATGTTGAGTTACGTAAGCCGTGATCAAGGATCTCTTGGCGAAGTGTTTCCCAATCATAATGAAGGGGCTCACCACATATTAAATCAACGTCTTTCTTATAGGTATCGATAGGCAATAAACCTTTCGCATAATTCGTTTCATTGAAAGCAGGACATGCACCTTGCTCTTTCGCTAGGTTCATTGATGCTTTTAATAAGTAAAACTGAATGGCTTCGAAGGTTTTGTGTGTTAAGCCATTCGCACTGCCATCACTGTATTTAACGCCATTCTTTGCAAGGTAGTAAGCGTAGTTAATCACACCAACACCAAGAGTTCGACGATTCATCGTTGAACGGTACGCAGCGGGCAATGGGTAATCTTGATAATCTAACAATGCATCAAGCGCACGTACCACCAAATCAGATAACTCTTCAAAGTCATCAAGGGATTTAATTGCACCTAGGTTAAATGCTGAAAGAGTACATAGAGCAATTTCACCGTTCTCGTCATCGACGTTATCAAGAGGCTTAGTTGGTAATGCAATCTCTAAACATAGATTTGATTGACGTACAGGCGCCACTGAAGCATCAAATGGACTATGTGTATTACAATGGTCAACGTTTTGAATGTAAATACGGCCCGTTGATGCACGCTCTTGCATTAATAAAGAGAATAACTCAACAGCTTTAACCGTTTCTTTCTTGATTGACGCATCTTGTTCATACTGTAAGTATAAACGCTCAAACTCTTCTTGGTCTTGGAAGAAAGCATCATAAAGATTAGGTACGTCTGAAGGAGAGAAAAGGGTGATATTTCCGCCTTCTACTAATCGCTTATACATTAATTTGTTCAGCTGAACGCCGTAGTCCATATGACGAACACGGTTTTCTTCAACACCACGGTTATTTTTTAAAACAAGTAATGATGGTGACTCTCTATGCCATAGAGGGTAGAAAATCGTTGCAGCACCGCCACGTACTCCACCTTGTGAACAACATTTTACCGCTGTTTGGAAGTATTTGTAGAATGGGATACAACCTGTATGGAATGCTTCACCATTACGGATTTCAGATCCTAAAGCGCGAATGCGACCTGCATTGATACCAATACCAGCACGTTGAGATACGTAACGAACAATCGAACTTGCTGTTGCGTTAATTGAATTTAAGCTATCACCACATTCAATTAATACACAAGAGCTAAACTGGCGTGTAGGCGTACGAACACCAGACATGATTGGTGTTGGCAGTGAGATCTTAGCAAGTGAAGTCGCATCATAAAAACGCTTAATATAATCAATACGTGTTTCTTTTGGGTATTTAGAAAATAGACAAGCAGAGACCAACATGTATAAGAATTGAGCTGACTCGTAGATCTTACCACTAACACGGTTCTGTACGAAGTATTTGCCTTCAAGCTGCTTAACAGCTGCGTAAGAGAAATTCAGATCGCGAGTGTGGTCAATATAGTCATTTAATTCATTAAGCTCTGAACGGGTGTAATCATCAAGAATATGGCGATCGTATTTACCCATGTCGGTAAGCTTAGTGACATGATCATAAAGCGTAGGAGGTTCGTATTGACCGTAAGCTTTTTTACGTAAATGGAAAATAGCTAAGCGAGCAGCAAGGTATTGGTAATCAGGCGTTTCTTCTGAAATAAGGTCAGCGGCTGATTTGATAATAGTCTCATGGATATCAGATGTCGTAATACCTTCATAAAACTGAATTTGAGCTCGTAACTCGACTTGAGAAACAGAAACGTTATGTAAACCTTCTGCAGCCCAAGTAATTACTCGATGAATTTTTTCTAAATCGATTGGCTCTTTTTGGCCATTACGTTTCATTACGGTCAATTGCTGTTTCATTCTGCTTACTTGTCCTTCTAACAAAATGAGTTGCATTTAAGATCAGGTAAATAGGTGAATTTAGAATAAACAGAGAGTTATTCATTACAACCTATAGGGCTTCTGATGAATAAAAACACAACATATAGTGATTATTTGGAATATGGGTACAAGATAGAGGTATATCGTCGTTAATGCAAATTTGATGGCTTGAAATACTTGTGGATAACTTGGAGATAAAAAAAAAGTTGAAGTGTTCACTTACATATCGGAGTAGGTTGCTTTGGACATAGTATTTTATAAGCATGAACAAGAGCACGTTTTTACATTTATTGAAAAAAATATGACTTGATTTTAATGAAAAATATTGAGCAAACGGTGTTGGCTGAAAGTTGTTCTGAAGTGATGATTCCTTGTGCATTTCTTTAGACATCTCTTTCTACGTGATGGTTCTTATCTATAGTGCTACCTTATGGGATAGACACTAGATATAGTGGTATGAACCAATGTAGAAAGAGATAGAGTTGCTCGACTGAATCTTTAATTAGAACTTGGTAACTGAGTATGAATAATGTAATTAACATCAACATTATTACCCAGACGGTAAACGCCAGTAAGTGGGTTATACAATAAGCCTGTGATACCGAGTTCTTGTAACGGTGTATTATCTATCATTCTCATTAGTTCGCTTGGACGAATAAATTTATCATGATGATGAGTCCCTTCTGGGACAATTTTTAGGAGCTTTTCTGCGCCTAAAATTGCAAATAGATACGATTTAATGTTTCTATTTAACGTTGAAAAGAAGACATGACCACCAGGTTTAACTAGTTTTGCACAAGAAGTCACAATAGACTGTGGATCAGGTACATGTTCTAACATTTCCATGCAAGTCACGACATCATACTGCTGAGGATGAGCTACAGCATGTTCTTCGATGGTACTTTGAATGTAATTGACTTTTACTCCAGACTCTAAAGCGTGCAATCTAGCGATATCTAAGGGTTCTTTACCCATATCTAAGCCAGTCACATTGGCGCCTTCTTTTGCCATGCTTTCAGATAATATACCGCCGCCGCACCCAACATCAAGAACATCTAAACCGAAAATACCTTGGCATTTTTCTTTTATATAATTGAGACGAAGTGGGTTGATTTCATGAAGAGGCTTAAATTCACCGTCGAGATCCCACCAGCGAGAAGCCATATCTTCAAATTTTTTGATCTCATCGAGATCGACGTTTTTGTCTTCTGTCATAATTTTTCTACTTAATCCATTTGCTATCATTATAACCATTGAAAGAATGATTGCGATAGCACTTTATAGCGCCTTGTCTGTATCCTATAGGCTTCACTTTATCTGAAGTCCAATTGAGTTTAATGAGCTGATATAAAGAAAGGTGACTTCCCCTTGTGGGATTCATTTCGGTGGTTAATTAACCGATAAAAGCTAATGAATCGTAACCGTATTTTATGAATGCTGTAATAATGAACACTTAGAGCACAACGGAGGTCACAAGCTGAGAAAAGAGAAGGGAAAGTCATACAGGCAATGTTCATAGTGTGATATATTTTATCTATATGTACTCATAACAGAGTGAATTAGAGGGAAATAGCTCTATGAGCGAGATTGCTAAAGAGATTACACCGATTAATATCGAGGATGAACTGAAAAGTTCATACCTTGATTATGCTATGTCGGTTATTGTAGGTCGTGCATTACCAGATGTACGAGACGGACTGAAACCTGTACACCGTCGCGTATTATTTGCGATGAATGTATTAGGTAATGATTGGAATAAAGCTTATAAAAAGTCGGCACGTGTTGTTGGTGATGTTATAGGTAAATACCACCCACACGGTGATAGTGCAGTTTACGATACTATTGTCCGTATGGCGCAACCCTTTTCTCTTAGATATATGCTTGTTGATGGCCAAGGTAACTTTGGTTCCATTGATGGTGATTCTGCAGCAGCAATGCGTTATACCGAAGTTCGTATGGCTAAAATTGCTCATGAGCTTCTTGCTGATTTAGAAAAAGAAACGGTTGATTATGTACCGAACTATGACGGTACAGAACATATTCCAGCTGTATTACCAACCAAAATACCGAACCTCTTAGTGAATGGCGCTTCTGGTATTGCTGTTGGTATGGCAACGAACATCCCACCACATAATCTTACTGAAGTGATCAATGGTTGTTTAGCTTATATTGATAATGAAGATATCACTATCGATGAGCTAATGAATCATATCCCAGGACCTGATTTCCCTACAGCGGCGTTAATTAATGGTCGCAAGGGCATTATTGATGGTTATAAAACGGGCCGTGGCAAGGTCTATATGCGCTCTAAAGCGGATATAGAAACAGAGAAAAATGGCCGTGAAACGATCATCGTTACTGAAATCCCTTATCAAGTAAACAAAGCTCGTTTAATTGAGAAAATTGCTGAGCTTGTCAAAGATAAGAAAGTGGAAGGTATTAGCGCACTACGTGACGAATCTGATAAAGATGGTATGCGTATTGTGATTGAGTGTAAACGAGATGCGGTTGCTGAGGTTGTCCTTAATAACCTTTATACCAATACTCAATTACAAACCACGTTTGGTATCAACATGGTTGCTCTGAATAATGGTCAACCTCAATTATTTAACCTTAAAGATATGCTGAAGTGCTTCGTGGATCACCGCCGTGAAGTCGTTACCCGTAGAACGATTTTTGAACTACGAAAAGCGCGTGACCGTGCCCATATCTTAGAAGGTCTAGCGTTAGCATTAGCTAATATCGATGAAATTATCGAGTTGATTAAGCAAGCGACGACACCGGCTGAAGCTAAAGCTGGATTAGTGGCTCGCGGCTGGCAGCTTGGAAACGTGGCAGCGATGCTGGAACGAGCAGGTACTGATGCAGCTCGTCCAGATTGGTTAGAAGCAGAATACGGTATTCGCGATGGTCATTACTTCTTAACAGAGCAGCAAGCGCAAGCGATCTTGGATCTTCGTCTACATAAGCTGACAGGATTAGAACACGAGAAAATTCTTGGTGAGTACAAAGAATTACTTGATGTTATTGCAGAGTTAATGCATATCCTTGCAAGTACAGAGCGTCTCATGGAAATTATCTGTGAAGAGCTTGTTGCAGCACGTGATACCTTTGGTGATGAGCGTCGTACAGAAATCACAGCAGCCAGTCATGACATTGACATGGAAGAGCTTATCGCTCGAGAAGATGTTGTAGTGACACTGTCACATGAAGGCTATGTGAAATACCAATACCTAAGTGATTATGAAGCGCAGCGTCGTGGCGGTAAAGGTAAGAGTGCGACGAAGATGAAAGAAGAAGATTATATTGAACGTCTTCTTGTCGCTAATACACATGATAATATTCTGTGTTTCTCTACACGTGGTAAAACGTATCGTCTGAAAGTGTATCAATTACCACAAGCGACACGTACTGCTCGTGGTAAACCAATCGTCAACCTTCTTCCATTGGAAGATAATGAACGTATTACAGCAATCTTACCTGTTACTGAATTCTCTGATGATAAGTTTATCTTCATGGCAACCGGTGATGGTACTGTGAAGAAAACATCACTGGATCAGTTCTCTAATGTTCGTGCGAATGGTCTTATTGCCGTTAATCTACGTGATGATGACAGCTTAATTGGAGTGGATATTACGGATGGCGATAGCGACATAATGCTATTCTCACAATCTGGTAAAGTTGTTCGCTTCAGTGAAGAGCAAGTTCGTGCAATGGGACGTACCGCATCGGGTGTTCGTGGTATCAAGCTGGCTGAAGGGGATCAAGTTGTTTCTCTGATTGTTCCTTCGAATGAAGGTGATATTTTAACCGTCACTGAAAATGGTTACGGTAAGCGAACTGTCTTATCTGAATACCCAGCGAAGAATCGTGCAACACAAGGTGTGGTTTCAATTAAAGTGTCTGAACGTAATGGTAACGTTGTTGGTGCCGTTCATGTTGTCGAAAATGATGAGATCATGATGATCACTGACGCAGGTACTTTAGTACGTACACGAGTATCTGAAGTGAGCCAAGTGGGTCGTAACACTCAAGGTGTTACTATGATTCGTACCACGAAAGGTGAGCATGTTGTTGGTTTGCAACGTATCGATGAAGTTGAAGAAACTGAACATGATGACACAGAGGAACCTTCTGAAGATTCAGGTCAAGTAACAGCAGACAGTCCCTCAGTAGAAAGTACCTCAGCAGAGAACAACTCTGTGGGTACCTCTACTGGAAATGAATCAACAGACAATGATGATTCATCGGAAAAAACAGACAGTTAATTTGATGATGAGTTAAATGCCTTAAAAGTAAAAGCCCGAACTTATTGTATAAGTTCGGGCTTTTTTATGACTAGAGAAAACGTGATGTTTATTATTTATTCAGAATGACTTAAAACAGAAATATACTGAATATTGTCATGCTCACATTCATGATGTTCTTGCATCGCTTCAGCATTTGCCCAGATCATGCCATCAGTAATGGAAAGTGTTTCTCGCTCGATTACAGCTTTATAATCACTGTAGTTATTCCCGGCTTCGTAGACTTCAATGCCATGTTCTAAGCTATCAAGGTTTATCGTTAGCGAGAGGATTTGTAATTCATTATTATGACAAATTAAGGCATCAAAAGTGAGATTGTTTTGATTATCAAAGAAGTGGCCTAATTTTAGTGAGAACTTAGACAGTGCTTCGTTCACCGTGTGCTCTATTTCTTCCGAGTGACTAGCGTCAGACAAAGACAACTCAGCGATCGTTTTAGGGTAGGTTTTAAACTTAACCTTCAGTAGGCTTTTGAATTTACCAAATTCATAATCAACAGAAGCATGACGATTTTTTTTAAATAGAGAGTTAAAATCCGTTTCAATATTATCAGGAAGTTTCATTGTATTATAAATGCCTTTTCTACTATGTACTTGTTGTCTTTTCTAAGAAGGAGGTGCAAAAAGAGCCCCAATAGGAGCTCTTATTCGCTAATGAGATCAAGTGATAGGTAAAGTTCACTGATGAGCTCCTAGCTTATGTTATAATCGTTAATAACAAATTATAAGTAAAGTTTTGCTAGATCTTTAGGTTCCATTTCTTTACCTTCAAGCTGGCTATTCCAGTTCGTACCGATTAATACACCATCTTCATCCAGTGTTACTAACCAATCTTCAACAAAGATATCCAGTGGAATTTCTAGTACTTCGAAATCAGACCACTCTTCAACATTATGCGATTGAGCATCTTCTTTAGAAGACCAAAATGGCATTACTTCGCTGTTTTCAAACTCTGTTGAATCACAAGCTAACCAACCATCCTCATTACGAAGACTCCAAACTAATTTTGTTTCTTGTGTTTCTTGTACAAACAGATCAAGATTTGCTTGGATATCCGAAGTTAATTTACTCATGGTATAACCCTTTTTATTTAGTATTATAAAACTTTACAAGCAAACCCTTTTAGGTAAAAACCTTCAGGGTATGCTGTATCAATTGGGTGGTCAGCAGCCTGTTCAAAGCGCTCAATAAATTTAACGGTACGGCCGGCGTCTAACGCAGCATCAGCTATAATTTTCTGGAATAAATTTTGATCCATTAAACCTGAACAGGAATAGGTGAGTAGTGTACCACCTGGATTTAAAATTTGCATGGCCAGCATATTAATATCTTTGTAACCACGACATGCACCATTCAATTGCGCTTTAGTATCAGCAAATTTAGGTGGGTCCATAATAACGGTATCAAATTTAGTTCCTTGATCTCGATATTCACGCAATAACTTAAAGACATCCGCATTAAGGAAGACAGCACGTTTTTTACTGATATCAAATTCATTCAGTTGAGCATTGGCTTTTGCATTATCGAGTGCGGGTTGTGATACATCAGCATTAATGACACGTTTAACACCAGCTTTTAATGCATATAAACCAAACCCACCAGTGTAAGAGAAACAGTTTAATACTTCTTTATCAGTACAGTATTTCATCGCTTGTTGGCGGCTGTCTCTTTGATCTAAATAAAAGCCCGTTTTATGACCATTGCAGATGTCGACATTAATCTTGATACCATTTTCTTCAATAACAACGGATTTAGGTGGCTCTTCACCATGCAAGACACCCATACGTTGCTTAAGACCTTCTTTTTCACGAATAGCGACATCAGAACGTTCATAAATAGGGTGATCAGGGAAAACTGAAATTAATGCATCCGTTAGGTTCTGCATTTGATGCTCAGCACCGGCACTGAGTAATTGGCAAACCAAGTAGTTCTGGTATTTATCAATCGTAATACCAGGCAAACCATCGGATTCACCGGCAATAAGACGATAGCCAGTCAAGCCATCACGAGCAATAATATCATTTCTCAGTAGTTGTGCGTCTTCTAATCGATTAATGAAGAATTGAGTATCGATCTCTTCTTTTTTAAAACTCCATATACGGGCTCTAATTTGCGAATGGGGTGAGTAAGCTGCTTTTGCTAACCATTTCCCTGCATTAGAATACACATCAACCGTTTCACCTAACGTTGGTTCACCTTCCACTCTTTCAATTCCTCGAGAAAAGATCCAAGGGTGTCGGCGTAATACGCTTTTTTCTCTGCCTTTAACAAGGTAAATACGAGTGGTCATAGTGTCTCTCTTTAGTCGTGTGAAATGCATGGCTCGGGTGTTGGGCGATGTTCACTTTAAAAATGGTACTGGATCTTGTCATTGAAATCCGTATAGAACAGTGTGTCTAGGATTTCTTTATTATGGTTTTGTTGCAAGTATTTAGTTACAAGCACTTAGTTACAAACATTGATTTATAAGCACTAAGTATTGATTTATAAGCACTAAGCATTGTGTTACAAGCATTTAGCTGGCTTAGGTAAACCCGCTAATTTCGTGGCTTGTTTCGCTGGGCCTTGCTTAAAAAGCTTAAATAAATACTTGCTGTTACCCTTCTCAGGGCCGTGTTTTTTTTCAATAGCCTTAACGAGCATTCGTACGGCAGGAGAAGTATTAAACTCTTCATAGAAATCTCTAACAAAGAGAACAATTTCAAGATGCGCTTCGGTCAGTTCAATGCCTTCACTTTCCGCAAGGATTGAGACCATATCTACATGCCAATCGGTATAGTTCAGTAAGTAGCCTTGAGCATCAGTTTCTATATGTTTTCCATTGAATTCAAACATGACGTTACTTTAATTAGGTTGAATAATGTGACGTAAGTATACACATAAACCATTGGAATAGGCAGGGTTTCATTGATATAAACTGAATCAAGGGAAGAGGGTATTCAGCGATATGGATAAAAAAATCCCTAAGCTTTTAGGCTTAGGGATTAAATTATCAATCAAAGTGAGTGTTTAACGTAACGTTATACTCGAACTAAGATTAATCGTCGTTATTCATAATGCCTAGGATGCTTAGCAAGCTTAGGAAGATATTATAAATAGAGACATATAAAGTGACTGCTGCCGAAATGTAGCTAGTTTCACCACCACGAACAATTGACTGAGTTGTCATCAAAATTGCCATTGTAGAGAATACAATGAATAGGCTGCTAAGCGCGAGTGAAAGAATCGGTGATTGTAAGAAGATACTTGCAATCATACCGACAACTAATACGACAAACAAAGATAGCATTAAGCCACCTAACATTGATAGATCACGTTTAGTCGTTAGTGCGTACATAGACGCCGCCATTACAGTAATCGCCGTTCCGCCTAATGCCGTCACTACAGCATCACCCATGCCTGCTGCAAGATACGAGTTTACAATCGGCCCTAATGTATAACCCATAAAGCCAGTTAGTAGGAAAGTAAATACCAGACCCATTCCATTGTTACGGTTCTTTTCTGTTAGGAAAAGTAATCCATAGAAACCAACCAGTGTAATGATTAAACCAGGGTGCGGTAAATTCATTGACATAGAAACACCCGCAACAAGCGCTGACCATAATAAAGTCATAGAAAGTAGGGCATAGGTGTTACGCAAAACTTTGTTTGTTTGCAAAGCTCTTTCTTGCGTTGAAGTGTTAGAAAACATTTGGTTGTTCATGATGTTCCTCATCAAGTCGTCATTGGTGTCAAACAGATATGTTTGAAGTAGATTCGCCAGTATACAAAATGAATCTACGAGTTAAATACTGTATACGATCATACCATACTATTATAGTCAGGTACTATCGATTCAAGTACGATTAATTTGAGTCTGCTGTGTTTCGGAACGCACTATCACATAACTATGGGATGATGAGTGCCTTAACAGTGGGTCGCATCGCATTATAGATACAACCTTAGAGTCGTAATTTGTCAAAAAGTTCAAGTCGGATAGGATCAGCGCATTGGAGGTGCATACAGCAATCCTTCATTTAGCCATAAATGATTATATCCTCTGTTAATTTTGAGTGGAGAATTGAAACCTAATGTGCGCTCAAAACTTTCACCATAGTTACCTACCTTACGCAGGACTTGAAGACTCCATCCTTTATCCAATCCAAGTTTTTCAGCAAAATCTCCATCTAAATCAAGTAAGCGTTGAATAACCGGTTCAACACTGGATCGCATGGCATCGACATTTTTAGAACTCACACCATATTCTTCGGCATTAATCATTAAAAATAGTGTCCATTTCGCAATGTTATACCATTGCTGATCGCCCATCTTAACAGCAGGTCCTAATGGTTCCTTTGAAATGAGAGTATTGAGTACGACTGCTGAATTAGGATCTTGTAATTGCAGCCTCAATCCATAAAGGCCAGAGGCATCACTGGTGAAAGCATCACATCGATTAGCATCTAACCCTTTAATGGCTTTAATGGAAGTATCATAAACAATTTCTTTATAGGTTAAACTGTGTTTATTAAAGTAGTCCCTAAGGTTAAGCTGACTGGTTGTATTGGCTGTCACACAGATACGTTTTTTATGCAATTGTTCGGGGGATTGAATATTTAAATTCTGCTTTACTAAGATACCTTGGCCATCGTAGTAGTTAATACCAACAAAGTGTATGTTATAGGCGGTATCATGCGACAAACTCCAAGTGGTGTTTCTTGCTAATACATCGACCTCACCTGACTGAATCGCAGCAAAACGTTCTGTTGGGGTTAGAGGAATATAATTTACGTAGGTTTTGTCTCCAAAAATAGCAGAGGAGAGGGCTTGGCAATATTCAACATCGAGCCCTTCCCATTGACCTTTGCTGTTCGCTTTAGAAAAGCCAGTAATACCGGTGCTAACCCCACAATTGATAAACCCCCTTTCTTTTACTTTGTCGAGCGTTTCTCCGGCATAAGCGTGTTGTGATAATGAAGAGGATGCAAAAATCAATAAACCATAAAACGTCTTTTTGCTGATAAAAGTATCAATTGTATTGATTAACATGATCAAGGTCTCAAATGAACGGGTTTATTATAGGTTAGAACTCAATATCCTTTCCCTCAATTGATTTGGTTAAGTTAAGCTGTATTTTGTGATGATGAACCTTAATGACGTAATAGGAATTCGATATGCGATATTTTCCACTGTTTTATCAATTGACGAATAAGCCCGTCTTAGTTGTTGGCGGCGGTGATGTCGCCAGCCGTAAAGTGGAGGCGTTATGTAAAGCAAATGCCATGGTAACCATCATTTCACCGACGCTATCAGAAGAATTGCAACAAAGAGTGAAACAGAAAGAATGCGTATGGATGCAGCAGGAATATACGAAAGGGAGCATTACAAATCATTACGTTCAAGTTTGGGCAACAACAAACAATTCAACGTTAAACCATCAAATCTATGACGACGCAAAAGCGCGTCATATTATGGTTAATGTTGTTGATGATTTACCTTATTGTGACTTTATTACTCCAGCGATGGTCAACCGAGGCCAAGTACAAATTGCTATTTCAAGCGGTGGAGCATCACCGGTCTTAATTCGTAATATTCGCCGTCAAATCGAATCGTTACTCCCACAAAATACCGCTTTGTTAAGTCGATTTGCAGAAAAAAAAAGAACGAGAATAAAGCAGTATAAACCGTCTATCGATGAACGTAGGATTTTTTGGGAGCAATTTTTTGCGCTTTCAGAGGTCAAAGGTGCAGAGACAGAAAGTGAATTAATGGCTTCCTTTGAACAATTGTTGACGCAAAAGGTAGAACGAAAATTACACTACTCATTCATTGTTTATGGCGATGATATTGAATTGTTGTCGATTAAAGCATTAAGAACAATGCAGCAAGCGGAGCATATTGCCATTCATGTTGATGCCCCTGAAGCTTTACTTGATTACTGTCGACGAGATGCCAGCCGCAGTACGTTTCAATTAGATAACTTGGCTAAACAGGCTAGCTTGAATGATTTAATACAATCAGTACCCACATTATCTGAGACTTATATGTACGTAATGTTGATTAAGGAAGAGAGTATAAAGTCATTATCGCTGGAGGAGTGCGAGAACAGTCATCATATCAGTGTATTTAGAGCTCATGACTAGTCTTATTTGAAATACATGTCCATTGAAAAAGGTAATCAATGAAATGATACACAATGAAATAATAGACCTTGTTTGTTAGCACCTATTATTTCATTAATATGTGATTTTACTTTTAGGTTCGATCGACCTTACTTTCAGGTTAGATCGAATTTAGATTAATCACGGAAGTTTTCGAATTGAAAAGGTTGCCCCAGTTCTTCTGCTGCACGTACTTCAGCAATAGCGGCTTGTAAGTCATCTCTTTTCTTACCCGTAACTCGTACTTTTTCACCTTGTATCGAGGCTTGTACCTTAATTTTTTTATCTTTAAGTAGTTTAACCACTTTTTTTGCAATAGGGGTTTCAATACCTTGCTTAAAGACAACTAATTGAGTCCAGTTTTTACCCGTTACATCCGGGTCTTTTGCTTCCATAGCATTTACATCGACATTACGCTTCGTTAGGTTAGAGCGTAAAATGTCTCGCATTTGCTGTAACTGGAAATCACCTTCAGCAGCTAACTTAACTGATTCATCTTTTTGCATTTCAAAAGAGGCAGTGACACCACGGAAGTCATAACGATTAGTCAGTTCACGAGTGGCGTTGTCTACCGCGTTATTCAGCTCGACGGTATTAATTTCAGAAACAATGTCAAACGATGGCATGATGAGTCCTTATAAAATAAATTTAATGAAACAGTCTGCTTAATGCGCCGTTTCAAACAAGTGAGTATAGAAAGTAACTTGGGGGCAAGATAACGTAAATCAACTTAAAGTTGAATAAATACTTGTATTGTTAAGGTTAACTCAGTATCTTCAAAACAGCTATAAAATACTATCGGAGTGGTAATGTCTTCAACCAATTCTCAGGCTCTGAACGCGAGTCTTCCTCTTAGTTACATTTTCCCAAATGAAGGAACAACGCAAGAAGGTCAACATTCATCTTACGCGTATATTCAACTATCTGATTTTGTGACAGGGTCACTTTTCTATCATCCAGCATTGGCGGCTGAAAAGGTAAAACAGTTAGACTCATCTGCAGCAGCTGGTTTGTCGGCGATTATTGGTGATCAGCAACCTGATACTTATTTTATTGAGTCCATCGTTAATCAAATTACACAGGCTCCATCGCTAAAAGACAAAACACTGCGTATTGTTCTTGGTCATTTGGATTCATCGGCGTACAGTTCATTAATTGGTGGTGATCTATTCCATAAGGAAACAAACCCACAACTGGGTTTACGTGGTGTATCGCTATACGCAACCGATGAGTATACTTCTGCTTTTTCTTTAGAATGCAGTGTGATTAAGATACTTCGTACACAGGGTTTCAAAATTGAAATTGTTGTTCCTTATGTTCGTACGTTGTCTGATGCAGCTAAAGTGATCGATTTACTGGCAGAGCAAGGGTTGCCACGCGGGCTTGATGGTTTGAAAGTTCTGTTTTCTATTGAACAACCGTCATCAGCACTTATGGTTGATCGTCTTTTGCATTATTTTGATGGTGTTGTGTTAAATCTTGATTCTCTAACACAGTCTATTTTTGCTATCGACATCAATATAGAAGCGCTTCGTTCACATTTTGATCCTGAAAGTGAAGTGATTTTAGATTTAGCAACAAAAGTGGTTAAGGCCGTACAAAAGGCAAATAAGCCGCTAACGCTGAAAATCTCAGATTTAGCAACTTACCCTAAGCTACAACACTTTATTTTAGACAAACATATCCATCAAGTTGCTAGCTATTAAGTTGCTCGCTATTAACTCGATAAAGCGGTTTTTTAACTAAACTACACTACACAAGTTAAAGTCATTCAATACCGCCATGAATCATCTTTGAGTTGATTAAATTGAAAGCCATACGTTATAACAATGTATGGCTTTTTTTGTGTTTTTAGGCTCTTAGGTGCGAAGCACTTCACGAAGGTGTATACTATGACCAAATTGACTAAGAGAAAAAATAAACATGATTGAAATTGGCAAAGTAAATCGCTTAACGATTGTTAAAAAAGCAGATTTTGGTGTTTTTTTAGATGCTGGAGAATTTGGTAATGTTTTATTACCTGTTCGCTTTGTGCCAGAAGACGCGAAAGTTGAAGATGAAATTGACGCGTTTTTATATTTTGATTCTGAAAATGAAATCGTTGCTACAACGGAAACACCGCTTGCACAAGTTGGCGAGTGGGCAATGATGACGATTGATGGCGTGAGCAGTATTGGTGCTTTTGCTGGTTGGGGAATTAAAGCAAAAGATTTATTAATTCCTTTCAGTGAGCAACGAACGCGTTTCCGAGAAGGTCAGAATGTACTGGTTTATGTCTATCGTGATAAAGCATCTGGTCGTATCGTTGGTACAACGAAATTTAATAAATTACTCGATAAAACAAAGCCTGATTACCAAACAAATGAAATGGTCGATCTTATTATTGCTGAACGCAGCGACCTGGGCTTTAAAGCGATTGTTAATGAGCAGCATTGGGGAATGATCTTCCCATCAGATGTGTTTGGTAAGCTACACATTGGTAAAAAGCTGAAAGGCTATATTAAAAATATCCGCGAAGACGATAAAATTGATCTTTCTTTGCAAAAGATCGGCGTTGGTAAAATGGATGATCTTAGTCTTAAAATCCTAGAGACATTAGAGAAAAAGGGCGGTTCATTGCCATTAAGTGATAAATCATCACCAGATGAGATCTTTGCTGTCTTTAGAACCAGTAAAGGGACATTCAAGAAAACTATTGGTGGCTTATTTAAGCAAGGTAAGATTACCTTATCAAAAGAAGGCATTAGTCTCGTCACCAAATAACGAGATGACTTGAAGAAAAGCCAGTGACTCACTCAGCTCTTATATAGTGTTAACTAGAAAGAGCAGCAGGGGGCACTGGCTTTTTTGGTTTTTTGAAGTTCTTCATCTTTATTGCAACACATTAAAGACTGCAATAAGCAAGAGTACCTACGTACAACTTAATTCTCTCACTATTCGATACGATAAGTGTTTTTATGTGTATTGGCTGCCTAACACCCTTCCATTTCTTAAGATACAAACTACCCTGCGCTATACACTATAGCTGTCACGAAAGTCATCACAGTGATGATGTTTGAGCATGTAATTTGTTTATTAAATCTCATCATTTCCCAATCCCATAGTTAAGTGTGAATTTTTAATATAACAAAGGCACATGATTAAAACCGCGTGACTAACATCACACTTGCGTACGAATCTTAAAATTCTAGGAATGGCGGCTGATCGGTGTTTGGGGTCGTAGGGAGATTGGGGATTGATAAGACAAGTGATGCATATCTGGTTTTTGGGGTGAGAATAGGGAGTCTGTGCGAGTTGAGTCGTGTATTTTAAGTTTTGGAATTGAGGGGGTAATGAGGGAAGGGTATGTTGTTTACGTTAAATTAATACACACTTAGCGGCAGGGATGGTAATGGGAGAGATAAAACTCGGTCATTGTAGTACCAACAATATACAGTTTTCAACTGGTGGACGTGAAGCGTTACGGCAGATACATGATAAAATATCGGCGCATAAAAATATGGTTTATTTGACAGGTGCAACAGCAGTTATTGATGTGCTGGTTAAACAAGGTAAGCCAATGGATAAACTTTGGAATATTGCTGGCTATGATTGGAAAACCTTTGGTGAGGTGGTATCTGGATTATCAAATACGATACGAGAGCAAATTCGGAAAATATCTCACAATCAGTTACTCTTTGGGCCATATAAAGAACGCGCTTTCTGGGAATGTGTAGTACAGGCAACGCTATGATAATAAAAAAAACAGTTCTACTTATTGCTTTAATTTGCCCGACCATAGTGGCAGCGAATACCGGAAAAGAACATGTATTTTCCAACTTGGTTGAGGATAAGGAATTTACTCAAGCTTTAATTGAATTTGAAAATCGAGTTGAAGTTTGTACCACTCTTCTAAAAGAGAATAAATCACCCTTCCCAACAACATCATGGTTTTCATCACTGAATGATAGTGATCAAAAGACGGTTATTTTATATTTGAGTCATTCAAATAGCTCTAACTGCTCTCAATCGGAAAGAGAACGTGCGCAGGCGTTACTCGGTAATTTGACAGAAGAAGAACGGAATAGAGTCTCTCACTTACTTGTCGATGTTGAATTTCCCGATACTAACAATCTTAATATGGTCAGAGTTAATGAACTTCAAAAGCTTTATCCAGAACCATTTGACCTAATTTCAGTGGTTAAAGATTTAGGCCTTATTGATTAAAGTGTACTGTGCTTTTATCTAATTTTTAATTATAGCCAAGCATTTTTCCCTTCATTGGGCCGTTGGCATTCGGGAATTAACATGGAATATTACTCTAAAGTAAATGAAAATGATGTAGCTGAAAGAAAGCGGCTTTTTGGTATCAAGCCAGGTGTTTATATCCTTCGATCAGGGGAAGTCGGAAATCCCAAACCTATTCCTAGAATGTGTAGTGTTGATAATGATGGAATCCTATATATAGGGATGTCTAAAAAATTAAGTGGTGGTCGTGTTTCGGATTTAAAAAAGTCGTTATCATTAGATTCCCCATCTGATTCCCACAATGTTGGTAAGCATTATCGGTCAAATAAACTATTGCAGGAAAATTACCCTTATGACGATTTTTATCTCGAGCTTATTTCTGCTGAAACGAGAAGTGAGGCTGGCTGCATCGAGGGTACTAAGCTCCAAGAATATTTAGATAATTTTGGTGAGTTACCACCGTTTAATCGAACCGCTTAGCAATAAATTTATACGGTTCGTGGTTGTCTCAGGTCGCTTGCCGTTGATTATGGTGTTAGCTAAACAAAGGAGGTTCAGTGGAAATTGTTGGTAATATTGATGAGAGTACAGAATTACAGCGATATATAGACTTCGCCAAGTTCGTGGATATGTTGGATACGAGCAAATTGTTTCTATCTCGTGTTTCTTGCTTTGAAGATCAGCTGGAAGGTGGTTTGACGCCTACATATATAATGGTAAGTAGCGGAATGGCGAACTTATTGGAGCAAGCAATATGTAGCTTACCATCAGCGACGAAGCTAACAGAGGAAGAACGTGCTCAAAGCGAAACCCACAAACACAATTTAAAAAATGACTATGAAAATCGTACATATAACACTGTGTTTGGTCGTTTTCCTCATAGTGAAGTAGAGCATGATACTGTATTTAAACAGCACCGTCATTGGGTAGACGTAAGTTGTTGGCATGCCAATAAAACAGAAAGTATGGCGATGTGGAAAATATATGGTGGCTCCACTAATTCTGTTTGTATTATTACTAATGTCGAACGGTTATCTAGATCTGTAGTCAAAAAGCCGGAGTATGAGTTGGTTTTGTCCCCAGTACATTATATTTCACATGACGAAGACAGTTTTCGAGAATATCATGGTTTAGCTCCGCTAATGCATAAGTCAGAATTTTACTCCTTTGAGAATGAAGTTCGCCTTCTTACATATAACCCTAATGCTGACTTGTTAAGCGAGCGACCTGATAATGATCGAGGTACCGTCGTAGACATCAACTTAGCAACACTAATTCAAGAGATTAGAGTTGCTCACGATGCTCCTGAATGGTTCTTTAAATTAGTTAAATCTATAACCAAAAAATATAATGTTGACGCCAATGTTATACGGTCAAAAATGTCGCAGGTACCAATATTCGCACTCTAGTTTAGCTAACAAATTGCTTAAGAGTGACGGCTAACCTTTGGCGTTTTTGGTATGGTTGAGCACAGTGATTGCGGTGGCTTTGCTTGAGTTCAGCGGTTTAGCTGCACCTTAGCAAGGTGTTAGATTTTCTTTTAGCTCGTTTGGTGAAATAATAAAAACAATTGGATAGGGCGCAATGAATACAGTTAGGGTGATCGGCAGTGGTTCTTATGGAATTGTTAAAGAAATTAACACCGTAAGTGGCACTGTGGCGAGAAAAGAATTATTGCTTACGCAGGATTATGCAGAAAACATCGAACTAAAAAGGCGATTTCGAAGAGAAGTCGAATACCAAGCCCAGTTAAATCATCGTAATGTTGTTTCAATAATTGATTGTGATCTTACATGCGAGACACCTTGGTTTACTATGCCTCTAGCTATCTGCTCATTAGGTAATGAAGCATCTAAGGGAATTCACATGACAGATAGCATGAAGGTGTTTGCGTTCAGAATGATTATGAATGGTGTGGAATATATCCATCAATCAGGCCAAATCCATAGGGATTTGAAGCCAGATAATATTTTACGGTTTACCACTAGGTACGGGCATCCCGTATATGCAGTGTCTGATTTTGGCTTGGTGGCTGGAGTTAGCGGAAATAATACAACAGCATTAACTATGACAAATACTGCTATGGGAACGATCAATTATATGCCATTTGAATGTTACCAAGATGCAAAACGTGCTACAGAGCAGTCTGATATATACTCAATGGGGGTCATTCTTAAGTTCATCTTAGATGGTAGCTATGGAGTTCCATTTGCCGAACGAACATCCACGTCTATTTTTTCTAAAGTGATATCCAGATGTACAAAAGAAAACCCTAAGGCTCGTTATGCGAATGTTGGAGAATTACGAAAAGACTTTGAAGAGTGTTATGCTCGTTCAGGCTTTCAGTTATAGGGGTAAATAATGAATAAGTTAATTTCCTCAGCATCTTTTTCTAGTTCAAAGTCTGATGATCTCAAAAATTCAGACGCCGTTTTAATGCCGAAAAAGGTAGGTAATGGTTATTTGTTTGCAGTTGCAGACGGTGTTGGCAAAAGTTTGGGTGCCCAGAAAGCATCACAGAAAGCAATCGAAGTTTTAGATAAAGCTTCTGTTATTAATGACAAATTAAACCTAGAAAGTTACTTCCATAAAATCAGAAAAGAGTTTATATCGATCTCTTCGAATAACTCTAACTATTATAATATGGCGACTACATTGACAGCTTGCTATGTAACTGAACACTACGTTCAATATGCTCATACAGGTGATAGTCGATTATATATACTGAAAAATGGAAAATTAAGTCAAAAGACTCAAGATCAAACTGAACATGCGTATTTGATATCCCAAGGGATAATTACAGAAAAACAGTCAAAGACGCTTGGTCGATCAAATGTGCTAATGTCAGCATTATCACCTAAAATGGACGTAAATATTAATAAAGGAAGTTTTAATCTTAAGTCTAGCTCCTCATCTTTAATTTTAATGACTGATGGAGCTTATAGGTTTTGGGAAAATAATCCAAAATTTAGTAGGTCGACTATGGATGATATCAACATTTTTGCATCTAGTTTAAAAAAGAGAATATTAACGTCAGGTCCCATCGATGATTTCTCTTTTGTGGCTGGGGAGTTCCAATAAGCTAACAAGAGACTATGGCGTCAATAACTAATTTTAAGTTTTTGGCGCTTCCCACATGACACCGTCTCTTAGCATAGAATTTAGAGTGACTACCATCTTCCTGACGCAAGCAATAATAGCCACTTTTTTGGGCTTTCCTGCTGTAACTAAGCGTTGATATAGAGTCTTAAACACGGGGTTTGATTGTATCGCTGACATCATTGCCATGTATAAAACTGTCCTCACTTGATGCCTTCCTCCTTGTATCTTTCGCTGTCCTTTAAAGCGCCCACTTTCTTTGTTCATTGGCGCGACACCGACTAATGAACTGGCTTCTTTATTATTCACATAGCCGAGCTCAGGCAGGTTACTGATGATAGATGCAGCGGCAATTTTACCGATGCCTTTCATACTTTGAAGGATAACATTCTTGGCTTGATAATCGGGATTGGACTCAATGAGTTTAACGATTTTATTCTCTATTTTTTGAATCTGATTCTTGAATGCAGTAAGAATAGGTTTGATTGTCATCGCAAGCTCTTTGGGTAATATTTGAATCCGATTCTTCTCCATAGTTTGCATAGATAAGATTTGGTTTCGTCTCGCGACTAAATCGCTCATAGCCTGCATAATATCTGGCTTTAAGGTCGATAATTTGGGTTTAATCGCTTCACCATAATGAGCGATGAGCGATGAGCTGTGCGTCTAATTTATCCGTTTTCGTTTTTTGTCCAATAGCCCCAGCGAAGCGTTTAATATGTATTGGATTGGCGATAATAAATGGCAATTTAGCATTGGCACAAGCAATAATAAACGGCATTTCAAGACGCCCAGTGACTTCAATAATGATACGCTCAGGTCGATGTTGTTTGATTTTTGGATGGCTTCTTTAATGCCTTTTTCGTTGTTTGGGACTGAAAAAAATATCCCTAGTGGACGAATATAAATATCGAGTTGAAATTTTCCAGTATCGACACCGACATTAATGTTTTGATTCATATTTGATTTCATAATAAGCTAACTCTTGCTAGCAACACTACTTCAACTTATCCTGCTAAGTTTGTCGACATATTATGATTCTATTGCGAATGATGCGCTTAAAAGTGCAGTCGAAATGCAAGGTTCTAATCTTCTATCTTCACTTGATAAATTCCAGTATTACGGTGATCTAGGTGATTATTTAGGCTATGTTTCTGCCATCATTTGGGTGGGGGTTGTAATCGCTACAAAGTTAAAAAACGTATCAAGCACCAATATGGCAAGTTTAGCTATTTGTTTACCGTTGATATTTCCTATGGTTTTGATGTCTGTTTAGCATAAAGTTTGCGTGATGACTTAGCAGGGTGTTAAGAGTAAAGGAATAGCATGCTTATTACTGATGAAGAAAATAGTCATTTCGATTAATGAGTGAAAAACGAACGAATCAACAGTGCGTCCAAATAGGCAATGTCATCTAAAAAAGCGAGATTGTTCAATAGCAGACAAAAAAATGCCCAAAACTGTCCTGTTTTGGGCTTAGGGGAATGGCTCTCGAAGAGCCTGCGCTAAAAGGTGTTACACATGAATTCGACAGAATTTCATTTGGATTACCTAAAGAATAGAACAAGTTGATGGATTGTCTAGCTAATAGGCGATTAAATGCGTATCTTTTTTGCAATTCCCCCTAATATTCTGATTTTAAAATAAATTATTATCACGAACTCGATCCCTTGGGAGACCATTTTTGATACGATTTGAAACCCACTTACCTAAGCCAATCACAACACCATTATAAGTCGTAATCGCAAACCCTTTCTTTTGAGCTGGTGTTTGAGCTGGGCGAATATCTTTACCTTGATACCATTCACGTGCTTGATCTATATCTAATTCAATGCAAGATGGTTCATTGCCTTTGGCAAGTGAAACGACCAATTGATGCTGCCATTTGTAGCCTTTTTTATGCGTTTCGGCAATCTTGATACCCATTCTTGAAAAGCGAAATTCGTTAAGCATGGGATCGATAGACTGAGGTAGCATCCAAATCTCAGGTTCCCTTTTCCACAGTTGAAAACCATCTGGTAATGTTAAGGCGAGTTCATTAGCCAATGCTGCCTCTAAGAGCTGCGTTCCTTTTTTACTTAGGCGTGAAAAAGGAAATTTACGTGGCTTTTTATCCACTTCAGGGGAAGGCACACTGAGAAGTTTTTTAAATTTCGCAATAAAAAAGCCTTCACTATCGTACACCTGTGGAAATACATGCAAGAAGCCTTCTTCTGTTGCGGTTGCCTCGGCATTAGGGAAAAGGTGATGAAGTGGTAGCACTTCAACACTGTCGGTGTATGTGTCTAATAGATGCTGACAAACTTGTTGATTCTCTTCTTTACTCAAGGTGCAGGTTGAATAGACAAGCACACCGCCGGGCTTTAATGCTTGGAAGGCACTTTCAATTAACTCTTTTTGCGTATGAGAAATGCTATGGAGTGATTCCATGCTCCAGTTTTTAAGTGCATCGGGATCTTTACGAATAGTACCTTCACCAGAACAAGGAGCATCGAGCAATACCGCATCAAAGTGTTCTGGTAACCAAGAACCAAATACTCGGCCATCGTAATTGCTTAAAGCAGAGTTAATGACGCCACAGCGTTCTATATTCGAATGCAGGATTTTAACACGGCTGGCCGAATATTCATTCGCGACAAGAATTCCTTGATTGTTCATCTTGGCGGCTATTTGTGTTGTTTTAGAACCGGGAGCAGCCGCAGTATCTAATATCGCGTCAAACGAAGGCAGAGCACCATTATTTTCGCTTAAGAATAGGGCACTCACTGGCAGCATAGAGCTGGCTTCTTGTATGTAAAACAGTCCAGCCATGTGTTCTGCAGTATTACCTAGAGGGGTTTTGGTTTCATCTGCATCAATCCAAAAACCTTCATCACACCATGGTATTGCTTCTAACGACCAATTAAGGGCATCCGCTTGGACTAGGAAAGCGTCGACGCTAATTTTTAATGTGTTTATACGGATACTTTTGCGTAGTGGACGTTTGCATGAATCGATAAACTCAGCAAAGTCTAGATGCTTTGGCATCGCTTGTTCTACATGGGAAAGAAACTCATCAGGAAGGTAAATATGTTTGTGCAAAGGAATAACCTCAATGGATATGAATACGCCACTGTATTTTAAATAAATACAGTGGCGATGTCTTAATAATACTTAACAAATCGTTGTTATGCGGTTTTATTCTGGTCTAGGAATTGGCGTGTTCCATTCTTCCCAAGTTTCTTTAGACTCTGAATAGAGCTTAAAGAGTTGCTCATTATCGGCTCTTGGTTGGAGTTCATTAGTTGGTGGTGTCGCAATTAAGATACCGCCACGAACAATGCTATCAACGGTACCGGATTTCACCTCTGCACCAGAGAATCCAAGGGAGATATCAATACCAGAGCCATTCCAAAATACCGTATTTTGACGAATAAGATGAGCGTACTTTTTCTCAACAAAAATAGAAAAGAGCACTCTATCAGAGTATTCACCTAACTTAACCTCGGTTACTTTACCAATATCGATCCCTTTATACAAAATAGGGGTACCGATTTTTATCGAAGTACGCTCATTGGCCTGAAGAACAAGGTTCAAACCAGCGGCTTGTGCCGGTTTAACGTTTAGGTCAAAGTGACCTGTATATTGTCCATCACCAGGGGTAACATTAATAGAGCTGCTTAAGAGGTTAGACACGTTTTTTAAGTTTGAAATATTAAGTTCGGTACTTGGTAACCAAAAGTAGCTGCCTTTTCTTGCGATTGGCTGAACATACTCTGGATAGATATAGGCTTTAACCAACACACTTCCGTTTTCAAAGTTTGGTGTCGCATTGAATACTTCACCAACCTGTATGTTATTGTATTTGATGGCGGTGCCGACTTTGACCTCTCCACTTTCAATACCAGCTTGTAGAGTAATGACGTAACCAAACTTTTCTGCATTCGATTTACTTGGGTATAACTTCCAACTGTCACCAATTTTATTAGAAATACCGTCCATGTCATCAAAAGCCAGGCCACCCTGTAACAGAGTTTTTGCTGATGCTGCTTTAATTGACACGCCAGTTAAGCTTGCATCAATTTCGATACCAGAGGCATTCCAGAAAACAGAGTCATCGGTTAATAAATGTTTATATTGCTTATCTATCTGTGCTGTGATTTCCACACCATTATTTTTAAGGTAATACTCGGTAACACTGCCGACTTTTAAGTTTCTATAGAGAATAGGGCTGTGTTTAGTAATAGAAGGAAGCTCATCAGCAAATAATGTAATACTGATGCTGCCAGATTGATTGTATTTAGCCAGTTCAGCTAGTGATTGGCTTTTATACAACTCAAATTGCGTTTTATCGGTTGCTTCGCCTTCACTAATAAAAGAAACAGAACTTGTGATTAATGATTTTAGAGGGGGAACATTAACATCAAGACCAAGACCGGTCACTTCAGCAGAAACAGAGCTATTAATATAAAAACGATTTTTAGAGCGCATTAAATGGCGGAAGTTATTTTGAATCAAGCCATCAAAGAGAACACCGTCATCAGTCAGTTTTACCGCGGTAATCGCGCCAATTTGAATATCACGGTGAGTAATCGGGGTACCTGATTCTAAACCATAAGAGCGTTTTGCATAGAAAGTTACGCCTAACGCATTCGCATTTTTAATTTTGAACTCACGTTCTCTAATTGCAGTAAATTCACGTTTGGCTTCCCCATCACCAGCATAAAGCGAAAGGTGATTACCTTTGATGAGGTTACTAATGTTTTCTATGCCCGCCGCAGAAACTTGAGCTTCTTCGATGACAAAGGCGCTACCAGATGTTAGTAGGTCATGATAAATAGGTTCAATAGCCGCTTGTGCGACAATGTGCTTACGGTCTTCTCCAAAGGTCACATTAGTCAGTTGACCGACTTGAATACCACGGTGCATGATAGGCGCACCACGCTCATTGATACCACTGTCTTCTGGTAGTTGTATATCGACAAGGATGCCTCGACCAGCCGTTTTGATATTTTCATACAGTTTAAACTGTGTATCATCGGTAATAGGGTAGCCAGAATCAGGGGAATCAACGGCAATAGCGCCTTGTAAAATAGCATTGAAATCTTGCATTTCAATTTGTACACCAGCAGCTGAGATATCGGCACTAATACCACTAATATTCCAAAAACGGCTTTTATCAGTAATTAACCCTTTAAATTCTTCATCAATGAAGGCTTGAATGATCACTTCTTGGGTGTCGATGTTTAATTCATAATCATAAACTTCACCGATAGGGATTGTTTTATAAACAATTTTTGAACCGGCAGAGAGACCATTTAGCTCTTTCGCTTTCAATGTGAGGTATAAACCATTTTCGGCCAAAAGCTCAATAGGAGGCTTTTCAAGAGCGGTAAATATAGCGGGTGGTTCTTCTTGAGATTGACCCGGTTGAAGAGCAACATAGTTACCAGAAACTAATGCATCTAACCCTGAAACTCCAGATAAGCTCGCGCTAGGCTGAACCAACCAGAATTGAGTGTCTTTATTAAAAAGCTCGGCATAATTGGGGTAGATTTCAGCTTCAGCATATACTCCATTAAGATCATCAGATAAGCGTACATCATTAAGAATACCGACTTCTAATCCTTCATATTTGATGGTCGTTCTACCCGCAGTTAAACCGGCAGCATCATCAAAATAAATTTTGAATACTTCCCCTTTATCGGCAATGGATTTAAATAAAAGCCATCCAACAAGAATGAAGGAAATAATGGGCAAGATCCATAATGGAGACAATCGCTTCTTCTTTATTTTTAATGACTGAGAAGCAGATGTATTTTGCTCTTCAAATTGACTCATTTTTTATCTCTCTGTGAAGGTTGTTCCCAAAGCACTCTGGGATCAAACCCTTCGGCTGCAAACATTGTGAATATAACGACAGCTCCAAAAGCTATAGCACCATACCCGGGTAAAAAGTCGATGATTTGACCTCTATCCATCAATAGCATCATGATGGCAATAACGAGTATATCTAAAACAGACCATTTACCAACCCAGTGAATGATATAGTACAGCTTCATTTTAGTACGGTCTGATGTCTTCTGTAGGTTCTTAAGATTAAGTAGTAAGTAGAATAGCCCGATGATTTTTGCTACTGGTACCACAATACTGGCTATAAAAATGATGGCTGCAATTTCAACCATTCCAGATTTCATCAAGGTCATTACACCTGACAAAATCGTATCTTCGGTTATGTTTCCCATCGAAACCAATACTGAAATGGGAACGGTATTCGCAGGTATTAGGCAAATGGTCGCTGTAATAAGGAAAACCCAAGTCTTTTCAAGGGATACCTTTTTAGTAATGGTATGAGTACATCGACGACAAACAGCATCATTACTATCTTCTTCTTGCGATAGGGAGCAATGATTACAAACAATAATATTGGAGGTATTTGCTGGAGGAAGAAAGGTTTGCCATTCATTCCAATAACGACGTGTACTGATACGTGATAATAATAAAGTTGCCATGACTTCAACAAATATCATCGAAAATAATCCAAGATTAAAGGTGATATCGGCGTAATCTTTGAGTTTAAAACAACTGACGGCAATGCTGATGATCATGACATCAATCATCATCCAAGGTTTTAAATGATGTAACCAATCCATTGAAAATTTAAAAAGAGAAAATAAACGATATTTCAATGCGATATGAGAGCTGATCACCAGTGAGCAAACAGCAACTGGAGTGACAACGGTACAAAATGCAACGAGGATGGCGAGAATCAAAAACCCTTCGTTAGCCAGTTGTACGATACTACCAATTAACGAAGCGTGAAGATTTACACCAAATAATTTAATGGATATGAAATTGGTGGTGAAAACCGGGATTAATAACATTAAACAGGCGATAGCTAATGCTAGATTACCGGATAATGAGGGGAGCTTAGTATCAAATAGATTGGTACCGCAGGTTGGGCAGCTGGCTTTGTCCGCTCTTTTATCGTTATTATGATCAAGAAGTAATTGACTTGAACATACATGGCAAACCAGAGAGGTGCTCTTTGTGATTAATGTTGTTTTTGCTTGTTCGCTCATATTTGCCATAAGTCATTCAGGGTATAGTAACTATCGCTCACGTTTTTATAAAAACCAAATCTAATACACAAATTAATGGAGCGGCATTAAATGCCAAATGTGCATCAAAAGTAACCAATTAACGTAGTGTATAGAAAAAAATCTTGTGATGTCCATCTAAAAAAGATATTAAACAATATAAGTTAATAAAAATTTATAAGTGTCAGAGTAATGAAAATTGAAGATTATAAAAGTCTAACTAAACAAGCAGTTGCACTGGTTGAATCTGAACCGGATTTAATTGCTAATCTATCTAATTTAAGTGCGTTATTGAACATGTATTTAGAAGATGTTAATTGGGTAGGTTTCTATCTTATCAAAAAAGAAGAACTTGTTCTTGGTCCATTTCAGGGACAGCCAGCTTGCGTGCGAATCCCCGTTGGTAAAGGGGTTTGCGGTACAGCATTCTCTACCAATACAGTGATGCGCGTCGAGAATGTACATGACTTTGAAGGGCATATTGCTTGCGACGCTGCAAGTAATTCCGAAATAGTATTACCTTTTAGTGTAAACGGGGAACAAGTGGGCGTTCTTGATATAGACAGTCCTTCAGTTTCACGTTTCTCAGAGGAAGATGAAGAAGGTTTACGTCACTTTATTCAAGGTTTAGAAGCTGTTTTAAATTAAACTTTCGTATTTTTACAGTGAAAGTATGGTTTTTCAGATGACTCTCACTATAATAGCAACATTAATCAATATGCTCATAGTTAACCGCATTACTCAGGACCCCCCATGGAAAACACTGAAAAGTTGAAAAATAGCAAAGAAGTGATTGCTTATATTGCCGAATGTTTCCCAAAGTGCTTTACTGTAGAAGGTGAAGCAAAACCACTTAAAGTTGGGATATTTCAAGATCTTGCTGAACGTTTAAGTGAAGACTCGAAAGTAAGTAAAACTCAACTACGTGCCGCATTAAGGCAGTACACTTCTTCTTGGCGCTATTTACATGGTGTTAAAGCGGGTGCAATTCGCGTCGATTTAGATGGAAACCCTGCTGGAGAGCTCGAAGAAGAGCATGTAGAACATGCAAAACAAACTCTAGATGAGAGCAAAGCACGCGTGAAAGCTCGTCGTGTAGAGCAAGCTAAAAAACAAAAAGAGCAAGGCAAAAAAGCGAAAAGTTCAACAGAACCAAAAGCAAAAACTCGTCGACCTCAAGCAAATTCGTCTAAAGTTAAAAAAGAGAACAAACCTGTTGAGACACGCGCTTTAACTAATGAAGAACTTACATTAGCTAAAAAAGTAAATGTTAATATGGGTAAGGGCAACATGGCAGCCACCATTGTTGAAATTCAGAAGGATGACGTGCGAGTTGAACTAGCCAATGGCCTGCAAATGGTAGTTAAATTGGAGCACTTGCGCGTTTAAGGAGATACTCCTACGCATGACTTTTCGTTTAACATTGACTTCTTTCGCTGTCAGCACTTTGCTGGCAGCGCCTTCATTTTCTGCTGTTGACAGTGAAAATAAAGAAGGAAATCTTCCTACTCTAGCTCCTGAATCTCAACATGAGACAGCGAGTAAGCGTATTACTTCTCGTTTTACGCGATCTCATTATAAGCATTTCAATCTAGATGATACTTTCTCTAGCGCTGTATTTCACCGTTATGTTGAAATGTTGGATTACAGTAAAAACTTATTTACTCAATCTGATATCAAACATTTTAGCCAATGGGAAAATCAATTAGACGATGATCTCAAGTCAGGTAATAATGAAATTGCATTTGAAATTTATAATATTTCAATACGTAATCGTTATGAACGGTTAAACTACGCGATTTCTTTACTTGATGAAGAAATGAGTTTTGATAACGATGAATATATCGAACTCGATCGTTCTGAAGCTGAATGGCCTAAAGATAAAGCAGAAGTCGATGAGCTTTGGCGGAAAAGGGTCAAATATGATGCGCTTAATCTTAAATTAGCAGGTAAAGATTGGTCTGAGATCAAAGAGGTTCTTACCAAGCGCTATAAGAATGCGATGCGTCGTTTATCCCAAACTCATAATGAAGATGTATTTCAAATCTATATGAATGCATTTGCTCGCGAAGTTGACCCTCATACAAGTTACTTATCACCGCGTAATGCTGAGCAATTTCAGTCAGAAATGAATCTGTCACTTGAAGGTATTGGTGCTGTCTTACAAGTAAAGGATGAATACACAGTCATTCGTTCACTTGTCGCTGGTGGACCTGCATCCAGTAGTAAAAAGCTGGCCGAGGGTGATCGTATTATTGGTGTCGGTCAAGATGGCGAAAAAGTAGTTGATGTTATTGGGTGGCGTCTTGATGACGTTGTACAGCTGATCAAAGGACCAAAAGGGACGAAAGTCACGTTGCAAATCTTGTCTGAGGGTACTGATGCCCAAAGTAAAGATGTCGTGATTGTACGTGATAAGATTCGTTTAGAAGATCGTGCCGTTAAGTCTCAAGTTATTGAGAAGGCGGGTAAGAAAATCGGTGTTCTAGAAGTTCCTGGTTTTTATGTTGGTTTATCTAAAGATACCGATAAATTAATTACAGAATTAAAAGACCAAGAAGTTGACGGTATTATTGTTGACCTTCGTAATAATGGTGGTGGCGCGTTAACGGAAGCGACAGCACTTTCTGGATTATTTATTAAGCAAGGCCCAGTTGTTCAAGTACGTGACAGTTACGGTCGAGTCAATGTGAACAGCGATACTGATGGTAAAATTAGTTATGATGGCCCATTAACGGTCTTAATTAATCGTTATTCTGCTTCAGCATCGGAAATTTTTGCCGCTGCTTTGCAAGATTATGGTCGTGCGGTAATCCTAGGTGAAAATACCTTCGGTAAAGGAACAGTACAACAGCATCGTGCACTGAATCATATTTATGATTTGTTTGATAAAGAGTTAGGGTATGTTCAATACACTATTCAAAAATTCTATCGCATAAATGGTGGGAGCACACAGCATAAAGGGGTTGTTCCTGATATTTCTTATCCGACGACAGTAGAACCCGATGAAGTGGGTGAAAGTGTTGAAGATAATGCTTTACCTTGGGATAGTATTGCTAAAGCGAAATATGATGTTTTAAACTCTAATGAAGGCTTAATTCAATCTTTAACAGAGAAACATGATAAACGCATTAAGAGTGATATGGAATTTACCTTTATTTTGGAAGATATTGCAGAATATAAAAAGGATAAAGGGAATAACCTACTATCATTGAATGCATCAAAGCGTAAAGCGGAAAGTGACGATGTTGAAAAACTGCGTTTAGAGCGAATTAATAAGCGCCAAACTTTAGCAGGTAAATCAACATTTAAATCTTTAGATGACATACCTAAAGATTATGAAGTCCCTGATGCCTATCTTGATGAATCAGTTGAAATAATGGTTGATATGATTCAATAATTAACCGTTTTATGAAGAAGCAGGCATGAGCCTGCTTTTTTTTTGGAATGAATTAATGTGATATTCGTCAGAATTTTTCGCTTTATTTGTTGACTGCTTCTATGCTTTAGTAAATTGGTAAGCAGAGGCTGCGATATGAAAACGAAATGGTTCTTAATCTTCTTAGCTTGTATGAGCTTTTCAGCTTGGAGTTCAGGTAAGGTAGAAAAACATGTAGGGTTATCGCAGTTTGATTTGCCTTTTTTAATTGGTGACTGGTATTTAATTAATCCAAGCCCTGAAAATTCATCGGAACAATTTAGAGCAATTAAGCTGACATTAACGTCGGATTATAATTTTAGTATTGATATTCAAAAGTTAGATTATTCAGTTGACCATTGGGAAGGCTTGTTTACTGCAGATAATGAAACCATTATTCTTGGAATTGAAAGTAATGATCCGCAAGCTTATCGTTATGAAGGTAATCATAATCTCCTTAACTTAAATGGTGTCACTTTTACTAAAGCATTATCAAATACGCTTGCCGGTGTGTGGTCAAGTGAAAGCCTTACCGGTGATGATTTATCAGCAAGTAATATCTCGAGTATGGATTTAGTCCTTCAGCCTGATTTTGTCTTTTCTTTTCGTGTGATGAATAATACTGGTGAAGAGGTGGTTCATCGCGGTGTGTATTATACGGAAAATGACAACTTAGTTTTATTGTATGAAAATGGTGAGCAAGAAACGACGTATACGCTGAAAAGCAATCAATTGACTCTCGAAGGTCAAGATAGCGATATGTATGCTGTAATGAATCGAATTCAGTAAAAACAGTCTTCTTTTTAAACAAAAAACGAGATATCTTAGTGATATCTCGTTTTTTTTTATCAATACAGGTATTCTTAATCATATACAAAACGATAGGAATATCAGATCATGTCAGACATGCCTTTAGCTAAATACCGTAAAGATTATCGTGCTCCATCACACCATATTTCACATATTGATCTTACCTTTGAGCTTCATGATACCGCAACGAGAGTCGAAGCATTATCGACTGTCACGCAAACATCAGATGACAATACGTTAATTTTATCAGGAGAGCATTTAGAGCTTGAAAGAATCGATGTTAATGGCGAGCAATGGCATGATTATAAAGTATCTGATGGGCATTTAACGTTACAAAATCTACCCACTTCTTTTTCTTTACATATCATCACGATTGTTGATCCTGTAGGGAACACGGCACTTGAAGGTTTATATAAATCGGAAGGTGCTTTTTGTACTCAGTGTGAAGCCGAAGGGTTTCGTCGAATTACCTATTATTTAGATCGCCCAGACATATTGGCTGTTTATACAACGACGGTTATTGCTGATAAAGCACAGTATCCATTTTTATTAAGTAATGGTAATAAGGTGGATTCGGGGTTATTAGAAGAAGGTAAACATTGGGTTAAATGGCATGACCCACACCCTAAACCTTCTTATCTCTTTGCTCTTGTTGCAGGTGACTTTGATGTTCTAACTGATCAGTATGTAACGCGTTCTGGTCGAGAAGTTGCACTTGAGATTTTTGTAGATAAAGGCAACTTAGATAGAGCAGAGCATGCGATGCTTTCCTTAGTTAACTCAATGAAGTGGGATGAGGAACGTTTTGATTTAGAATATGACCTCGATATTTATATGATTGTTGCTGTTGATTTCTTTAACATGGGAGCAATGGAGAATAAGGGGCTAAATGTATTCAACTCTAAGTTTGTATTAGCGAATAATAAAACGGCTACGGATACGGATTATTTAGGAATTGAAGCAGTTATTGGGCATGAGTATTTCCATAACTGGACAGGTAATCGTGTGACTTGTCGAGATTGGTTTCAATTAAGTTTAAAAGAAGGTTTGACCGTTTTCAGAGATCAAGAGTTCTCATCAGATTTAGGCTCTAGAGCGGTTAATCGAATTAAAAATGTGCGTATTATTCGCGGACCACAATTTGCTGAAGATGCGAGTCCAATGTCACATCCAATCCGCCCTGATAAAGTGATTGAGATGAATAATTTTTATACATTGACAGTGTATGAAAAAGGCAGTGAAGTCATTCGTATGATTCATACTTTATTAGGTGAAGAGCAATTCCAAAATGGCATGAAACGTTATTTCGATAACTTTGATGGGACAGCAGCAACGTGTGAAGACTTTGTCGTATCAATGGAAGAAGCGAGTGGTGTTGACTTAACACAATTTAGACTTTGGTATAGTCAATCGGGGACTCCCCAAGTTTCGGTAGAAACTGACTATGATTCTAATGCTAAGACATACACGATAACATTAACTCAAACAACACCTCCTACGAAAGAACAGACAGAAAAGCAAGCATTGCATATTCCATTTGATGTTGAGCTGTATAGGGCTGATGGTACGGTTATCCCATTACAAATTGATGGTCTACCTTGTGCTAATGTTTTAAATTTCACTCAAAACAAACAGGCTTTTATTTTTGATAATATCGAGGAAACTCCCGTTCCTTCTTTACTTCGAAATTTCTCTGCGCCAGTGAGTTTAGCTTATGAATATTCTGACTCTGAATTGATTTTCTTAATGAGCCATGCACAGGATAAGTTTGCTCGTTGGGATGCTGGACAAATGTTGTTGGCTAAATACATCAAACAATTTGTAGAGCAAGAAAACAGTACTATTGCACTACCGAATGAGGTTATTGATGCCTTTAGAGGAACGCTATTAAGCGATTCCTTAGAACCGGAATTTATTGCTGAAGTATTGACCTTACCGACTCATAATGAAGTTTCAGGCTGGTATGCGACGATCGATGTTGATAGAATTGCTCTTGTATTAGAGGCATTAACTCGTCAATTGGCCGAAGATTTAATGGATGAGCTTTCAGCAACTTACTATTCATTAATGACTAAAGAGTATTCACTTTCTCATGATGAGATAGGTAAACGTTCATTAAAAAATGTGTGCTTATCGTATTTAGCTTATACCGAGGTGGCTTCAAAACTCATTTCAATGCAGTTTAATAGTGCAAACAATATGACCGATAAAATTGCTGCCATGGGAGCGGCAAATCGCTCTCAATTGTCTATTAGAGATGAATTAATGCTGCAGTACAGCGATGAATGGAAACACGATGGATTAGTAATGGATAAGTGGTTTATGCTTCAGGGTAGTAACCCAGCTGAAACAGCATTAGACCAATTAAAAGAAGCGATGAAGCATGAAGCGTTTACCTTACAAAACCCGAATAGAATTAGAAGCCTTATCGGTTCATTTCTAAATAATAATCCGATAAGATTCCATGATAAATCGGGTGCAGGTTATGAGTTTGCAGGAGAGATTTTACATCTACTCAATGAATCAAACCCACAAGTGGCTTCAAGACTCATTGATCCTTTACTCAAATTTAAAAAGTACGATATCGTTCGCCAAGAGCTTATTCGTGCCGAGTTAAAAAAACTTCAAGCAAACCCGAAACTCGCGAAAGATTTGTTTGAAAAAGTGTCCAAAGCATTAAGTGCATAACAGTGATGTTTAAAAATGATGAAACTTTTTGAATTTTCAGTGTCGATAAGTTATCAACAATTTTTATCTTATTACAAAGGAGTGGCTAGCTCCGTAGTAGTGACGAGTAATGAAGGGGTTCGTTTACAAATTCCAGCATCGCGATTGTCACCATTTCTTAGTCAAACGGGAATACATGGGCGGTTTCAAATGATAGTCACTGCTCAAAACAAGTTCGTACGTATCGATCGTATTAACTGATGCTCATATTAGCCATTATAAATAACTAATATTGAGTACAAACAGGGATGTTCACTTTATAAGCAACGGTTAATAACTTATTAATTAATAAAAGGCTTAATTTGCAAAAATTGTAAATTTAATCCTATGATTAATGAGTTACTTAACACGTTGCTTTTTAGCGTTGTTTAATATAATAAAAACTTTGGAGTCGCACATGACCTCACGTGAAACCTTGGCACCTGTTCTGCTAGAGAAGGTGTATAAGATCATCAATTCTAAATTGGATGAGCATCAAGCTCCTTTAGTTATTGATCTTGCCAAGCATCTTTTCAGTAATATCTCCCTAAATGATCTAGTCGACAGAAGTGAATCTGACTTATACGGTGCGGTTGTTAGCCTATGGCGAAACATTCAAGATAAGAAGCCAACAGATACCTCTGTACGTGTATTCAATCCAACAGTGAGCAAAGAAGGGTGGCAATCCACTCACACTATCATCGAAATTATCATTCCTGATAGTCCTTTCTTAGTTGATTCAACCAAAATGGCGCTGAGCCGTCTTGATCTGACAACGCATCTAATGTTGAGTGGTCCAGCTAAAATCAGCTATACCTCAAAGGATGAAGTGAAGGCTATTAATCAACAAGAAGGGACTTTGCACTCTATTTTCCATATTGAAGTTGATCGATTAAGCAATAAAACAGAGATGGCTAACGTTCAAAATGAACTGTTAACCATGTTTGCTGATACGTCTGTTGTGATCCAAGATTGGAAAGCAATGTCTTCTAAATTAGAAGATATAACAAAAGATGTAGAGAAAAATGCCACAAAGAACGGTTTTACCAAGGACAAAGTGACAGAGACGGTCGCATTCTTACGCTGGATAACCAATCATAATTTTACATTCATGGGATATAAAGAATACGACCTTATCCCTGTTGAAGATGATTATGAAATTAAACCGACTAAAGAAGCCGGTTTAGGTATTTATGCTCAAGAAGAAAGAGTCCAAACTGTACGCTTATCTTCATTGACTAATTCCGCTAAATTAGAAGCAGTACGTCCTGAATTATTAATCGTTACTAAGGGCAGTAAGCAATCTCGAATTCACCGTCCAGCTTATACTGATTATATTGGTATTAAGAAGTTTGATAAGAATGGTAAAGTGGTTGGTGAGCATCGCTTTATGGGGTTATATACTGCTGCAGTCTATAACCAAGCGGTATCGGGAATCCCTCTTGTTGGTGAAAAAGTTAATCGTGTTCTAGGTGCAAGTTCTTATCGTCAAGGATCTTATGCGTTTAAAGCGTTAAATAATATATTAGAAACTTACCCTAGAGATGAGCTTTTACAAGCGAATGAAGAAGAATTAACGGAAGTGGGTACGGGCGTTGTTCAAATGCAAGACCGTGATTTACTTCGTTTGTTTGTACGTAAAGACCCATTTGGTCGTTTCTTTAGCTGTATGGTGTACATCAATAAAGAAAGATACACCACAGAATTACGTAGAGAAACACAACGTATTTTACAAAACTACTTTGGTAGTGAACAAAAAGTAGAATTCACGACTTATTTCTCTGAGAGTCAACTAGCTAGAACACACTATATTGTGCGTGTTGAAGATAATGATATGAATATAGATGTTCGTAAAATCGAACAGAATTTAATTGAAGCGGCATCTAACTGGGATGATCGTTTAGTTGACGCTATTACGGCTAATTTTGGGCAGAGCAAAGGGGTTCAGCTTTCAAAAGAGTATGCAAATGCATTCCCTCGTTCTTATAAAGAAGATGTCATGCCAGGCAGTGCACTAGCCGATATTCAACGTCTAGAAAAACTGGATGATTCGAACAAGCTAGGGATGCTTTTTTATCAAGCTCAAGAAGAATCATTAGATTCAAAAGCGGTACGATTAAAGCTTTATCATCAAGATGAGCCAATTCATTTATCCGATGTTATGCCAATGCTTGAGAATTTAGGTCTACGAGTTATCGGTGAAGCACCTTACTCCGTAAGAACAGCATCAGGTAAGACTTATTGGATTCTTGATTTCTCTATGCTGCATAATGCAGATAAAGCGCTTCATCTATCTGAGATCAGAGAGCGTTTCCAAAATGCATTCTTGAATATATGGGAAGGCAATTTAGACAATGATGGTTTTAACCGACTTGTTCTAGGCGCTTCTTTATCTGGCCGAGAGATCTCTATCCTACGTGCTTATGCTCGCTATATGCGTCAGGTTGGCTTTCCGTTTAGCCAAAGTTATATTGAAGATACACTGACACACTATACTGGTTTAGCTAAAGGCATTGTAGAACTGTTTAATCAGCGTTTTGATCCAGAACTGGATAATTCATTAGTACACCAACAAGTGATTGCTGATAAATTGAATGAACAGTTAGAGTTTGTAGAAAGCCTAGATGATGATCGTATTATTCGTCGTTATATTGAAATGATAATGGCGACGCTACGAACGAACTTTTATCAGACTACGGAAACCGGTGATACAAAACCTTGGCTATCATTAAAGATGAGACCAACAGAGATCTCTGATATTCCAAAACCTGTTCCAGCTTTTGAAATTTTTGTTTATGCGCCTGATATTGAAGGTGTTCATTTACGAGGTGGAAAAGTAGCTCGTGGTGGCTTACGTTGGTCAGATCGCCAAGAGGATTTCCGAACAGAAGTACTTGGTTTAGTTAAAGCGCAACAAGTGAAAAATACCGTGATAGTACCCGTCGGTGCTAAAGGTGGTTTTGTTTGTAAGCAACAGCACTTGATGAAAGGTCGTGATGAGATCTTTGCGGAAGGACAGCGTTGTTATAAGCGTTTTATTCGAGCGCTTTTAGATGTATCAGACAATATTATTGAAGGTGAGGTTATACCACCAAAAAATGTGGTTCGTCATGATGAAGATGATCCATATATGGTCGTTGCTGCTGATAAAGGTACGGCAACATTCTCTGATTTAGCGAACTCAGTATCAGAAGAATATAATTTTTGGCTTGGTGATGCGTTTGCATCCGGTGGTTCGAATGGTTATGACCATAAAGCAATGGGTATCACAGCAAAAGGTGGCTGGGAATCCGTAAAGCGTCATTTCCGTGAAATGGGTATTGATTGTCAGACAACTGATTTTACCGCTATTGGTGTCGGTGACATGGGGGGGGATGTATTTGGTAATGGTATGCTTTTATCTAAACATATTCGTTTACAAGCGGCATTTAACCACTTACATATCTTTATTGATCCAAATCCAACATCAGCGACAAGCTGGGAAGAGCGTAATAGACTGTTTAATCTGCCTCGCTCGAGCTGGGAAGATTATAATGCGAAGTTAATATCTAAAGGCGGGGGTATCTTCTCTCGTAAGGCAAAATCAATAGAACTAACACCTGAAATTCAAGCAATGCTTGGTACTCAGAAAAAGTCTGTTGCCCCTAATGATCTGATCCAATTGATCTTGCAGATGGAAGTTGATCTGTTGTGGAACGGTGGTATTGGTACTTACGTTAAGTCATCATCAGAATCTCATTCTAGTGTTGGTGATCGTGCTAATGACTCTCTTCGTGTTAACGGTAACGAACTAAAAGCTAAAGTCGTCGGTGAAGGGGGGAACTTAGGTTTAACTCAATTAGGCCGTATTGAGTTTGCATTGAATGGTGGACGAGTTAACACTGACTTTGTTGATAATGTTGGCGGTGTTGATTGTTCTGATAACGAAGTAAACATTAAGATCTTCTTGAATAGCTTGGTTACAAATGGTGACTTGACCGTAAAGCAGCGTAACAAGATTTTAGAATCAATGCAGGATGACGTCAGTGAAATCGTACTTGATGATGCGTATTGCCAAGCAGAATCGATATCTGTTGCTATCTCACGTGGCCCTTCGATACTGAAAGAGCAAATTCGTTATATCCATGAACTGGAAAAAGAAGGTCACCTTGACCGTGCTTTAGAATACATTCCGGATGATGAAACGTTATTAGAGCGATTGAAAAAAGGCGCTGCTTTAACTCAACCAGAAGTCTCAGTACTGATTGCTTATGGCAAGATGGTATTGAAAGAAGAATTATGTGATGAAACGATTGCGAATGATCCTTATCATTTGCAGCAACTGATTAATTACTTCCCTGAAGCATTAAGAACAAAATACTCAAAAGAAATTGAAGGACATGCATTACGTCCGGAAATTATCTCGACCATGCTTGCTAACCAAATGGTTAATGAGATGGGAGCGAATTTCTTTACACGTCTTCGTGAAGAAACGGGTTCATCTGTCATTGATATTGCGAATGCCTATTCTGCAACGCGTGGTATTTTTGATTTAGAAAATATTTATAAAGAAATACGTTCTTTGGATAATATAGCGAGCAGTTCTGCTCAATATGACATGATATGGGAAATTCGTCGTATTGTACGTCGTGTCTCTCGTTGGATTCTTCGCAACCATCCAAAAGCGTCAGTACAATCATTAATTGATTTGTATAAACCAGCAGTTGATGAGGTTCATGGTCAATTAAGCGGCCTTATTACAGATTCATTGAATCATAAGTATGCGGCTAAAGTGAAAACATGGACTCGCGATGGGGTAAACTCAGAGTTGGCTTACTCAGTGGCGTACTTATCTGCTTTGTATCCAACGTTGGATATTACATGCGTAACGAAAGAATTAGATCGTGACCGTGTCACATTAACCGCTAAACTATACTTTGCTCTAGGTGAGAAGTTATCCTTACATTGGTTTGCGCAACAAGTGACTAATCAGACTGTTGATAACTACTGGCAGGCATTAGCTCGAGCAGCGTTCCGTGAAGATATCGATTGGCAACAACGACAATTAACGAAACAGGTTTTATCGTGTAATTGTAGTGATGATATCGATATTGATGCCGCAATATCAAATTGGATGGAAAGTAATGAGCTAGCGATAACTCGTTGGGATAATATCTTACAAGAGTTCAGAGTGGGTTCGACTCATGAATTTGCGAAATTCTCCGTCGCATTACGAGAATTGATGTTATTAAATTTGAATTGTGACTCAAATAAGTAAATAATAAAGCCCCAAATATTGGGGCTTTTTTTATACCTTTGGAGGCATGATGCTGTACCGCTTAGCAAAACCTGGCATATTCAAATTAGACGCAGAAACTGCGCATGAATTAACAATTAATAATTTGAAACGCTTTACTGGCACACCATTAGATTTATTTTACCGTCAACAATTACCATCAAGACCTGTTGAGTGCATGGGATTGACGTTTAAGAACCCAGTAGGCTTAGCTGCTGGTTTAGATAAAAATGGTGAATGTATTGAAGCATTCAGTGCCATGGGATTTGGCTTTGTTGAGATCGGAACGGTAACTCCAAAGGCACAAGCTGGTAATGATAAACCACGTTTATTCCGGGTACCAGAAGCTGAAGGTATCATCAACCGCATGGGGTTCAATAATCATGGTGTTGATTATCTTATCGAGAATGTAAAAAATGCCGATTATGATTGCATATTAGGGATTAATATCGGAAAGAATAAGGATACTCCGATAGAAAAAGGTGCGGAAGATTATGTAATTTGTATGGAAAAAGTATATCAATACGCTGACTACATTACCGTTAATATATCTTCTCCAAACACTCCGGGTTTACGTTCATTGCAATATGGCGAAGCATTGGATGACTTACTGTCTGAATTAAAAGAAAAGCAGGCAGAATTAGAGCATATTCATAATAAATATGTTCCTCTTACTTTAAAAATTGCACCTGACTTAACTAAAGAAGAAATACAGCAGATCTGTGAATCATTATTGAAAAATAATATTGATGGTGTTATTGCAACCAATACGACTCTTGAACGTAATATGGTTGAGGGATTTAAAAATGGTAATGAGATGGGAGGCTTAAGTGGCCGACCAGTTCAAGCTAAAAGTACTGAAGTAGTGAAAACATTAGCAGAAGAATTAAAAGGGCAGATTCCAATTATTGGGGTAGGTGGTATAGATTCTTATGTTGCTGCTAAAGAGAAATTTTTAGCGGGTTCTTCACTTGTCCAAGTATACTCAGGCTTAATTTATCAAGGCCCAAGTCTTGTAGGTCGAATCGTAAGAAACCTATAAGATAAATGGACACGATAAAGAGTATTGTATAGTGACGTTGTCACTAGTTTTAAGTTATAGTAAGTTACATTGTCACTTAAATGGTGTAATACCAGTGATACTAAGGTTACACTGTAACTCCCAGTTTGGTCACAGTGTAACTAAAGTTAGGTAACGTTAAAACTAAGCCCAAGTAACAGTGTAACTAAATCACTATATAGAAATATCGACCCTAATTTGGTACTCAAGAGGAAATGATTAAAGATCATTTCCTCTTTTTATTTATTGCTGACTTAATAGACTTTATTTAGAGATCGTTCTTGAGATCAATGATATTCAGAATGGTAGGTAAATTTAAGTTGGATAAGCAGATGCTAAAGCCCAGTGAAGATTGGAAGTGGAATTTCAAAGAATCGTTAAAATGCCTAGTACTGGAAACAGAGACTACTGACATTAAGACAAGTTTACTGAAACGTAACTTAACCGTTGAGGCGTTTTCCGATTCTGAATTCACGATTGAAGATGCTGCGGTGTTGCATTCCTTCCAAGAATACTTATTACCGATAAAGCTAGAAGAAGAGAGCATGGATATGATTGCTCTTAATTGCACCGCGGCAGTAAGATTCTTTAAACCTGTGTTACCGAAAAGTTGGTTTTTTGATTACTCTCAAGGAGAAAGCGACGGTGAGTTACCTGTAGGTCAAGTCATCAAGTTGAAGAATGAACTGAATACTGCTCAATTTATGGTTGTGGATTCATCAGAACAAGCAAGTTTGGTTGTTATGATAGACCCATTACCCTTCTTATTAACCTCATCAAAATCGATGAATACGGGGGAAATCATAAAGGTCATGAATGATAGAGTACAATCCATCGTCACCATCGAAGAACAAAGAGACGTCCATTCTCATAAGATCGCAAGTTAATCCACTCAATCGATACTATTAATTAAACCCGAGCATTTAGCTTGGGTTTTTTATTGTTTACTCAAACATAAAAGATCAAATTAACCTCCTTACACTCTTACCTTCCTCATTATATTGATTGTTTTCTATTCATAATTGAATTGAAATCATTAATTGATTAGTTTGTAAATAAAATACAGTGAGTACTGTTAACTAGTAATTAGATCTAGATCTAATTATTGTTCATTAAGCATTCCAAAATCTATCAAAAATCCAAGCCAATAGAACCAGTCTTCCTCATTGTTATGACAACTCTAAGATTATTTACTACATAAAAACACTCTTGGACTATACCAATTTAATTGAGTGTAAATTGGAATTTAAAATTCCTTGCGAGCCGTAGTTAATGAGAGCTGAAGAAATAGGGGTTTAAATCGTGTTAGATAGGCCAGTGTCGCTCTGTGTGACTAGAAAAATTATGGCTAACGGTCAACAGAGAAGGAAGAATCGTGTAGAATAGGCGTTTATTCCTTGTTTTCAGATGTTTGAATCTCGAAAGCCTGTAAACCAGAGTTATAATTAATGCTCACCCAACTTTAAGAAGAAATCATATGCATCAATATCTTGCCGTTACCTCAAATGGTCTTGAAAATCTATTGGTAGAAGAACTGACTCAGCTTGGTATTAGTGATCCTAAGCCTGTTCAAGCTGGTGTGCGATTTAAAGCGGATTTAGAGCAAATCTATCGAGTCTGTATTTGGAGCCGTCTAGCCTCACGTTTTGTTCGTGTACTTAGCGAGTTTACTTGTCAAGATGATATGGATTTATATCTTGCTGTTTCTTCGATTTCTTGGGTTAAGCATTTCCATAGCTCTAAGAAGTTCGTTGTTGATTTTAATGGTACTAACCGTGAAATTAGAAATAGCCAATACGGTGCAATGAAAGTTAAAGATGGTGTTGTTGATAGCTTTGAAAAGAAAAACCTACCAAGGCCATCTATCAGTAAAGAAAGCCCGGATTTACGTTTACATGTTCGCCTGCATCGAGAGAAAGCGATCATTGGTATTGATATGGTCGGTAGCGGGTTACACCAACGAGGCTATCGTACACAAGCAGGTCGAGCTCCTTTACGAGAAACATTAGCCAGCGCAATTATTAAACGCAGTGCTTGGGACATGAAAGAGCCTCTTATCGATCCTATGTGCGGTTCAGGAACTATTTTGATTGAATCGGCGATGATGGCAGCCAATATGGCACCGGGTGTTCTCCGTAAGTATTGGTCTTTTGAAGCACTAGAAGATTTTAAACCAGAACTGTGGGCTCAAGTAAGATCTGAAGCGTCGGTAAAAGCAAAACGCGGTTTAAATAAGCTGGAGACGCGTTTTATTGGTTATGACAATGATTCTCAGGTAATAAAAACAGCAAGAGATAATGCTCGACGTGCTGGTGTTGAACATCTGATCGAGTTCCATATTGGTGATGCCGCAACATTGAAACGTCCTGAAGGGATATCTTCAGGCAGTATTATCTCTAACCCACCTTATGGTGAACGATTAGGTACAGAGCCTGGTTTAATTGCGCTTTATACGGCTTTTGGTGCTCAATTAAAGTCTGAGTTCCCAGGTTTCACAGCTTCAGTTTTTTCTAGCTCCGATGATTTATTAAGTTGCCTACGACTACGAGCGGATAAAACATTCAAATTGGACAATGGTGCGTTACCTTGTCAACAGAAAAACTATTCAATTTCTGATGTATCAAGAACGTCAGTGACTCCTAAGCAGCATGATGGTGCGGAAGTCTCACTGGTAGCTCCAGATTTTGCTAACCGCTTGAAAAAGAATCTATCAAAAATCGGTAAGTGGGCTAAAAAAGAGCAATTAGATTGTTACCGTGTATATGATGCCGATCTTCCGGAATACAATGTCGCTATTGATTTATATCTTGATCACGTTGTGGTTCAGGAATACGCAGCACCTAAGGATATTCCTGAAGAGAAGGCAAAGCGTCGTTTAACGGATATTATTCGTGCTATTATCCAAGTGCTGGGTGTGGATGCTAATAAAGTGGTATTGAAAGTTCGAGAAAAACAAAAGGGTCGTTCTCAATATCAAAGAAATAAAACAGATAATGCAACCAAGATGAAGGTGCATGAGTACGGCGTGAACCTATTAGTTGATCTCTATAGCTATTTAGATACTGGATTATTTTTAGATCATAAATTGACTCGACGACGCCTTGGCGAAATGGCTAAGGGCAAAAGCTTTTTAAACCTATTTTCATATACGGGATCGGCCAGTGTCCATGCCGCGTGTGCTGGTGCATCTTCAACGACGACCGTTGATATGTCTAATACGTATTTAGAATGGGCGAAAGAGAACATGGTATTGAATGGACAAGTAGGCCGTCAACATCAATATATTCAAGCGGATTGTTTACAATGGTTAGAAAATGAAACGAATCAGTATGATTTGATATTTATTGATCCACCAACGTTTTCAAATTCTAAGCGTATGGAGCAAACGTTTGACGTACAACGTGATCATTTGCAGTTAATGACATACTTAAAGAAATTATTGAAGCCAAACGGTACCATTGTATTTTCAAATAACAAACGCCACTTCAAAATGGATAGTGATGGAATGTCTGAATTAGCGTTAAATGCGAAGAACATCTCTTCACAGACCTTACCTTTAGATTTTTCACGCAACAAACATATTCATAATTGTTGGTTAGTGACCCATAAAGGCTAACCTGTGATTTTATACAGTACTGAAGGTTGCCATCTTTGTGAGATGGCATACCAACTTCTTATCGAACTTAAATTAGAGAGTTTCGTTGAGGTAATTGATATTGCTTTCGATGATGAACTCTTTTCACGTTACGGTGTCACTATTCCAGTGTTGGTAATCAACGACTCGGAATTGAATTGGCCCTTTGACATAACTACTTTACAAACTTGGTTAGGACAACATGGCATTACTTACCATCCATAATGGATTACTCGCATTTGGTGACCATCCTTTATTAGATCACGCGGATTTTGCATTACAAGAAAATGAACGAGTGTGCCTCGTTGGGCGAAATGGCGCTGGCAAATCAACACTCATGAAAATTTTAGATGGTAATGTGTTGATGGATGACGGAACACTCAAAATTACCTCTGATGTTGTTATTTCTCGTTTAGAGCAAGATCCCCCTAGAGATGAAGCTGGCACGGTGTTCGAATATGTGTCAGGTGGTTTAACTGAAGTAGGAAGCAAATTGGCTCGATACCAAGAGCTATTAGATATTGTTTGTACCGACCCTTCAGAAAGTAACTTTAAAAAGCTGTCAAAGGTTCAAGATGAACTCGATCATCTGAATGCATGGCGTTTTGAAGAACGAATTCAAAATGTATTAGCTTCTTTAAACTTACAGGGGGATACGCTATTAACGGATCTCTCTGGTGGTTGGCAACGAAAAGCGGCATTAGCAAGAGCGTTAGTATGCGACCCGGATATCCTTTTACTTGATGAGCCAACTAACCACTTGGATGTTTCAGCTATTGAATGGCTAGAAGGGTTCTTGAAAGATTTTAAAGGCTCAATCGTATTTATTTCTCATGACCGTGCATTTATTAAATCAATGGCGACACGTATTGTGGATTTAGATCGAGGTAAGTTGAATTCTTTCCCTGGTAATTACGATCAATACCTTATCGATAAAGAAGAACAACTTCGTGTAGAAGATATGCAGAATGCGGAATTCGATAAAAAGCTTGCTCAAGAAGAGGTTTGGATTCGCCAAGGCATTAAAGCGAGACGTACTCGTAATGAGGGGCGTGTAAGAGCGCTAAAGAAACTAAGAGAAGAACGTCATGATCGTCGTGAAGTTCAAGGTAAAGCGAATATTCAAATTGATAGCGCCGCTCGCTCTGGCAAAATTGTCTTTGAAGCCGAGAACCTTAATTATGAAATTGATGGCCAAACGATTGTTTCCGATTTCAGCTTTAATATTATGCGTGGCGATCGTATCGCACTGATTGGGCCAAATGGCTGTGGTAAGAGTACCTTATTGAAGCTGTTACTTGGGAAACTAGAGCCAACATCAGGGCGTTTACATTGTGGTACTAAGTTAGAAGTTGCGTATTTCGATCAATATCGTGAAATTCTAGATCCTGAGAAGTCTGTTATTGATAATCTTGCAGACGGAAAGCAAGAAGTTATGGTAGGTGGTCGTCAGCGTCATGCATTAAGTTACCTTCAAGACTTCTTATTTGCGCCTAAAAGAGCACGTACCCCTGTAAAGGCGTTATCAGGTGGTGAAAAGAATCGTTTATTATTAGCTCGTATATTCCTACGTTCTAATAACTTGCTAGTACTTGATGAACCAACGAATGATTTAGATATTGAAACGTTGGAACTTTTAGAAGATTTGCTTGCCAATTATCAAGGCACGTTATTATTAGTCAGTCACGATCGTGAATTTGTTGATAATACAGTTATGTCTAGTTGGATTTTTGAAGGTGAAGGCGTGATTGGTGATTACGTAGGTGGTTACCATGATGCTCAGAAGCAACGACTTCAATCGTCTACTTTTTTGACAAAAGAGAAAGAAAAAGAGAAAACGCTCACAGTAGAAAGTAAGCCAGTTGATTCACAACAAAAAGCAGAGCAGATTAAACCTAAGAAGCTTTCTTACAAATTACAAAAAGAACTGGAAGAATTACCACTAATACTAGAGAACTTTGAAACTCAAATAGAAGAGTTTCAAGAAATCGTTAATGCCTCTGACTTCTTTTCTAAACCGGTAGAAGAAACTCAGCCTGTTTTAGATGAGCTTGCTAAAGTAGAGTCAGAGCTTGAAATTGCCTTTGAACGCTGGGAAGAATTAGAAGCGATGCAGCAAGGTTAAGCTGATAATAACTATAAGGACATGTTCGGTCGTATGAACAAACAAAGTATGTTTAAAATATCAATGATAGCAGGGCTTGTCTCTGCTTCTTTTAGCGCTCAGTCGTACGTTTATACTGTACATGAAGCTCAACTTACTTATTCTGATTACACCAATGCGTATGGATCTGCGATTCAAGCATCTAATAGTGGCTCTTGTTTCGACAATGCGTGTAATGAATCAGATTATTTGATGGCTGTCGATACACGTCATAGTCCTGTAGGACTAAGTCTACGCGAAGAAGCTCCTTTTGCTATGGATAATCGTTTCCGCTATATCCATTCTCAAGATGACTTTGAAGATTATTGTTATGATCAACTGGGTTACGCAACATGCGACTCTTGGGCTGAAGCGCAGTGGACTGGTTATAACTTAGAGTTAAATGGTAATTACACGAATGCTATTGTGACAGTCGATGATAATTCTTATGCCTCTAATGAAAATGGCGTTATTAATACCATTTCATCTAATCGAACTTTAATTGGTAATGAACGTGACGGTGCTAACTATCGTAATTTAGCTTTTGGTCTGTATTCAATGACACCGACAGGTAGTGGTGCAGCGGTAGTAGAAACAAGAGCCTTTGATATTGATTCCTCTGAAACTTACACTGTCGGTAGCGCCTCTCGTTATGCAGCGAATGATGATACCGAAAATGATCCTGCGGATCACTTTACATCGAAACCCGCTATTTTTTGGTCTGGTGGTTCACTTGAATTGGCTTGGGGGATAAACGACGCAGAAGATAATGAACGTTTGGCCCAAGGTAGTATGCGCACTGTCTATTATGATCAAACAAACAGTGTTTTGTATGCTGGTGGTTATAATAACTATGAAGACCAACGTATGGATGCAACTATTTTCACTTGTACGTCTGTCACTGGAGGCAGTGTTGAGTCATCAAACTGTTCTTCTACGGCCGTTGCTAATGCAGAGAGTGGTGATGATTTTACGTATTCAAACTCGGTGGTTACCAGTCTAAACTCAACTTCTATGGCGATCGGTGAGTCTAAACTTGCTGGTGATAATCCTCAGAGTGGTACTGCTGCCAATAAGCCATTTTTCATTCGTGATATTACGAACCCTAGCGCGGTTTATTTAGAAGATACTGGTGATAGCTTATTCTTTGATAGTGTAGGTGGTAAAGCTGGTGCCCTTAATGATGATGGCTTGATGGTGGGGCAAATTGATGTTGAAAGACTAAGGGAAGTAGGTGGTCGTGAACGTAGAGAACGTGCCTTTATTTATCCTATTGATGTAGAACATTCCGTATTAGGTTCTAAAGCCTATTTACTTGATGATTTAGTTAATGGAGCATCAGGTGCAAATCAATACCGTATTTTTGATGCAACAGACATTAATAATGATGGTGTTATATCGGCATCTGCTTTTAAATGTGAAGGTGGTTATGATGATACAACATACGATTCTCTATGTGGTGCAGGTAGCCAAGATGAAAGTATTGTGGCAATTAAACTTCTTCCTGTAAATGGTAGTGTGAATGCTAATATCGATCAGCGCGAATACAGTAGCAATAGTATCGAACGAGAAGCCGGTAGTTTGTCTTGGGGCTTATTATCGCTTCTTGGCGGTTTAGGATTCATGCGTCGTTTCATTAAATAACGATAGATTTCTGTAGGTTGTCACACTAAGGCAATAAAGTGTGTATAAAAACTTGAGAAACTCTGATTTTTGAACAATCCTTATATTGAGCGGTGAATGAAAGCACTTACTTTTATTCACCGAAGTTTATATTCGTGTATGAGGACGATAATATGAAGAGACAGAAGCGTGATCGCTTAGATCGAGCACAATCTCAAGGATTTAAAGCTGGTATTAATGGTCGTACATCTGGTGACTGTCCATACCAACAAACGGATGCTCGATCCTATTGGTTAGGTGGTTGGCGAGATGCACAGAATGCAAAAGAATCAGGTTTCTTTTTGTAATCATTCATACATATGAAAATGAGAGCCTTTTATTGAGGCTCTTTTTATTTGTCAATTTAACGCACTATAACTAACTATGTTGGCGTAATAAAAAAGCTGAGGAAACTATATTCCGTCAGCTTTTTTATGGGACTTAAAACTTAGAAGTATCTTGGAATAAGCCTACTTTTAAATCTTTAGCAACGTAGATTTCTTTACCATCAACAAGAACACGGCCATCAGCTAGACCCATAACGAGTTTACGGTTAACTACACGCTTCATTGTAATTTCGTACGTTACTTTTTTCGCAGTAGGAAGGATTTGGCCTGTGAATTTAACTTCACCAACACCAAGTGCTCGACCTTTACCTTTACCGCCAACCCAGCCTAAGAAAAAGCCAACTAGCTGCCACATTGCATCAAGACCAAGACAACCAGGCATTACAGGGTCGCCAGGGAAGTGGCAATCGAAGAACCATAAGTCAGGAGTGATATCCAACTCAGCAATGATAAGTCCTTTACCGTGTGCACCTTCAGTTTCTGACATTTTTGAGATGCGATCCATCATCAGCATGTTAGGAGCTGGAAGTTGTGGGTAACCTGGGCCAAAAAGTTCACCTTGGCTTGAAGCCAATAGGTCTTCACGATTGTAAGATTCGCGTTTATTTTGCATTATATTTTACTCCGGTTTTTAACAGGGGAATGTTAGAGAACCCTGTACCATCAATCAAGTAGAAATAGCATTAAAAGAACCAATTTCTTATTTTTCGTACCCAATTTTGATCTTGGGCATCGCCATCAAGAAAATTATCGATTCTGTCAGCTATTTTACCGAGGATGCTTTCTTCAGTTTCATGTTGAAATGGTTCATTCATAATTAACTGGACAGCGTCATCTACATTTTCAACTGTCCAGATATGGAATTGTTTTGCTTGTATGCTCGACACTACATCTTTATGTAAGGATAGGTTTTTTAAATTTGCTCGCGGTAGAATAATGCCTTGATTACCCGTTAAACCATTATGGTGACATACACGATAAAATCCTTCAATTTTCTCGTTGACGCCTCCAACAGCTTGTACTCGTCCAAATTGATCAACTGCTCCAGTTACGGCAACTTCTTGGTTAATCGGCACATCAGAGAGCGCACTGACTAATGAACATAATTCGGCTAGTGAAGCGCTATCGCCATCAACTTCGCTATAGGATTGTTCAAATACAATAGAAGCAGAAAAGGGCATTGGTTCATCTAAGTCGAGTGCGCTGCTGATGAAAGCCTGCATAATCATCATGCCCTTAGCATGTAGATTGCCACCTAATTCTGCTTTACGTTCAACATCATGAACATCACCATCACCAAAATGAACAACACAAGAGATTCTTGCTGGTTCACCATAACTAATTGGGTGCCCAGGCATATCAATAACCGTTAATCCATTAACTTGACCAATTTGTTTACCTTTGGTTTCAATTAAAACCTGCCCAGATGTGATATCTTGTAATGCTCTTTCAGGTAAGAAAGATTGTTGGTAATGGATGTTATCTAACGCAGAATCTAGAGCACTATAACTTAAGTTGTCGCTGTTATCTAAATATACTTTTGCACTAGACAATAAACCGATAAACCAAACAATATCTAAAGGCATATAAGCTTGGTCTTCAGTATAACGAGCACCCGCATTTAGTAGCCTTGGTATGGCTTCATTAGACAGTTTTGGTAAATTGTAATGTTCAGTTAACCAATGAATATAGCCAAAATAAGGCTTAACATTATTCGTTGTTAATTCGATGTCTAGTTCGATTTCGCTAAACAAACTGAGTCCAGACAAAATATCATCATCAAAGTAATCTAACTCTGCTAACTGATTACGATCGCCAATAATAATAAGCTGCAACGAACTCTCTATCACTTCACAGGAGTCGACGACTTTACCGTGGCTCATGATTAATTTAGGAACACTATAACCAAGCAATAAGCTTTTTAAATCTAACCAATTTTTTGGTTGGCTTAATAATGCATTAGCTGAAACAATCAAAAAACCATTATGAGCCTGTTCACATAAGGAAAGGGTATCTTTGTGTTGAGAGCCAAAAAGTGAAAAAGAATCGATTCGCTCTGAATGAATTACAGGCTGGTTATCATCGACTAAACCAAGCAATTTATCTTTGACCAAAGTCCGATATAAAGCATTGTCCGGTGAGTTAATTAGCAGAAACTTAGGGAATTCTTTTGTATATGAAAAATGTCTTAATGTATTTTCTAAACGAGTTTGTAAAGAGAAAAAATCTGTTGGAACAAGTGTTTGGTAACTGTTTATTTCATCACTAATGTGATCATAGTTCGGAATAGCGGAATGCCATGCTTCGTGATTCATAAAGGTTCACATATTTGTTTTATCGAGTCGTAAATCCGATCTGAATTTACGGAAATTAAGTACTTAAATATAGAAATTAAGACGATCGTGCATATTATCGGATTGTAATGCAGTATCAAGTATACAATAAAAAGCCTTTAAACAAAAAGGGGGGCTATATCTCTATTTTATACAAGCACTTTTTAGGTTACACTGTCACTATAGTGATTTAACATGTTTTAAAAGGGTAATTAGATGAAGTATCAACAACTAGATAATCTAGAATGCGGCTGGAAGTGGGAATATCTTGTTAAAAAATGGAAGTCTGGTGTTGCGATTACATGTCATATTGATACAAGTGAAGCAGAACAAGCAATAAAACGATTAGTCGAATTAGAATCTGAGCCGACTCAAGTCATCGAATGGATAGATGCTCATATGTCGGATGATCTTATCATCAAACTCAATCAAGCTATACGAGCCAAAAGGAAGCGTCATTTTAACGCAGAGCAAATTCATACCAGAAAAAAATCGATTGATCTCGATTATAGAGTTTGGGAACGACTAGCACAAAAGTCAGATGAATTAGGTTGTACGTTATCGGAAACAATAGAATACCTCTTATCTGAAGCATCTAAAACTGAAGAGGCAAAATTCACCATGACATCCCTAAAAGATGATTTATCTGATTTACTTGGCTAATAACTAACTTATCGATTACATGAAAACTCGTTTAGATAGAGAAAAGCAATATCGTGTGATTGTTCAATGCCATGTGTTTATTTACATTACGAACCCGATATTTGATTAATGTCTATTGATTTGAGGCTAGGTAATGTGTGGTTTGATCAGAATACTAATGATGATTTTGATGTTAAGTTTGTTTGAAGCTAAAGCAAGCGGCGATGATTCAGATCGAAATAAGCTCGCACGACTTTTTAAAAAGAAGATACAGGTATATGTGAACTCTAAAGAGCTACAGAACAGAAATGCGTTTTGTAATGTGTATATCGAGATGGCTTATCAACATCAACGTGGAATAGTCAAATCGATAAAAACTCAAGGCAACCGTGAATTATGCCAAGTCAGTAAAAAAGCGATTAAGGTGGGAACCAGCCATAAATATCCATTTAGAGATAAGTATTTAAGATTGCATATTAAAATGAAGTAATTTTGTTGTTTATATAGTCCTATAATTACCGCAAACCTAAGTGCGCATTATGTATATTATGTTAAATTAATAGTTAAAAGTTTATTCTTCCTATTTGATTGTATCCCCCTTTATAGCTGAGTTAACAGATTAAGCTTTAACATAACTATTTACCATAAAGTATATAATTAACAATGATATCATCTCATGATGATATACATGCCAATTATAGAATCGGTGCTTTATTTAAAATGCGATTACTTAATGATGATTTTAAATGATTGGTTTTGATCAGTATTTTCCAAATTGATGTGCTTTACATCCTTGCTCGTTACTTGCCATGCTTTATTCGATTCTAGTTTTACTTGCTCTGTATCAGATTGTATGAAAATCCAATTTTCATTGCTTTTTACTGAAATAGAGAATTCTTCTTCGCTCATTTGTTTAATACTCAGTGTGCTATTATCAATCTTAAGGACACAATTTGGTTTTAATGCACATGTATACTGTTGCTCAATATGCCTTTCTTCTGTGTGTTCAAATGTACGCCAGATAAAAGCGACGATCAGCACTATCATCATGATGATAATTTGAGCTAACCGACCTTTAGTTAATGGTTGTGCCGCCATTCTTTATTACTCCGTATTATGATTAAAATCAAAATTGTCATATAATAGGTTAAAACCTAACCTGTTATGTGGTTAATACACTGTTATTGCGAATGTAATTCGAGTATAGTGTCAGGTTGAAAATGCCGCTTTTTTAAAGCCGATACAATACATCAAATATCTAAAATTACACAATGTTTAATGCCTCGTTTTATTTTAGTTTCTGGTGCTGGTTTGGGCGGCATTGCGACATTTATGTCGCATGATAAATAAGTGTAGTTAATTAAATTGGAACCATGTAAATGAGCCAAGTACAGCAGCTAGAACAAAACTACAACTTTACCGTCGTTCGTCAATTCACCCTAACTACTATTCTTTGGGGTATTGTCGGCATGGGTGTAGGAGTTTTGATTGCCGCTCAATTAGTTTGGCCACAGCTGAACTTTGATACGCCGTGGTTGACGTACAGTCGTCTACGTCCATTGCATACTAATGCGGTTATTTTTGCGTTTGGTACAAGTGCGCTTTTTGCAACATCTTATTATGTTGTTCAACGTACCTGTCAAACACGTCTATTCGGCGGCCCTCTTGCCGCATTCACTTTCTGGGGATGGCAAGCTATCATCCTTTCAGCAATCATTACTTTGCCTCAAGGTTATACTACGAGCAAAGAGTATGCTGAATTAGAATGGCCTATTGATATTGCAATTGCCATTGTATGGATAGCTTATGCGATAGTATTCTTTGGAACCATGGTGAAACGTAAAACTTCTCATATTTACGTTGCAAACTGGTTCTTCGGTGCGTTCATCCTAACGGTTGCTGTATTGCATATCGTAAACAGCATGGCAATACCAGTATCTATGGGTAAATCTTACTCTATTTACTCCGGTGCTGTTGATGCGATGATACAGTGGTGGTACGGCCATAATGCTGTAGGTTTCTTACTTACTGCTGGCTTCCTTGGTATGATGTATTACTTCGTACCAAAGCAAGCTGAGCGTCCAGTATATTCTTACCGCTTATCTATCGTGCACTTCTGGGCATTGATTTCTTTATACATTTGGGCTGGCCCACACCATCTACATTATACAGCACTACCAGATTGGACTCAGTCTGTTGGTATGGTAATGTCTTTAGTGTTATTTGCACCATCTTGGGGTGGCATGATCAACGGTATCATGACTCTTTCAGGTGCTTGGCATAAGCTTCGTTATGACCCTATTCTTCGTTTCCTAATCGTTTCACTATCATTCTATGGTATGTCGACGTTCGAAGGCCCTATGATGGCGATTAAATCAGTGAATGCCCTATCGCATTATACTGATTGGACCATAGGCCACGTACACTCGGGTGCATTAGGATGGGTTGCGATGGTTTCAATTGGTTCTCTATACCACTTGATTCCAAGATTGTTTGGTCAAGGCCGTATGTACTCCATGAAAATGGTTAATACGCACTTCTGGCTAGCAACTATCGGTACTGTTCTTTATATCGTTGCAATGTGGATTTCTGGTGTTACTCAAGGCCTAATGTGGCGTGCAGTTAACCCAGATGGTACGTTAACGTACAGCTTTGTAGAATCACTACAAGCATCTTACCCACTTTACTTTGTACGCTTTATTGGTGGTCTGACATTCCTATCTGGTATGTTCTTAATGGCTTACAATACTTACAAAACTGTTACAGCTCCTAAAGAGAGTCTGAAAGCAGTTAAGCAACCGGCTTAAGGAGATTTGATTAATGGGTGATAATAACTCGAATAATCGTCATGAGCTGATTGAACGTAATGTTGGCTTATTGGCTGTACTGATTATTTTTGCAATCAGTTTAGGTGCATTAGTGGAAATTGTTCCTCTAATGTATCAAGATCAAACAACAAAACCAGTTAAGAATCTGCGCCCTTATACTGCGTTAGAAATGGAAGGTCGTGACATATACATCCGTGAAGGTTGTACTGTATGTCACAGCCAAATGATCCGCCCTTTCCGTGCTGAAACGGAACGATACGGTCATTACTCTGTTGCTGGCGAAAGTGTGTGGGAACACCCATTCCTATGGGGTTCAAAACGTACAGGTCCTGATCTAGCTCGTGTTGGTGGTCGTTATTCTGATGAATGGCATCGTGTTCACTTGATTAACCCTCGTGATGTTGTGCCTGAATCAAATATGCCTGGCTTCCCATGGCTTGAAGAAAATAAGCTTGATGGAAAACTTACCCAGAAGAAACTGGAAATTTTCCGAGATAGCTTCGGCGTACCTTATACTGATGAGCAGATCGCAAGTGCTTCTTCTGACGTAAAAGGTAAAACAGAGATGGATGCATTAATTGCATATCTTCAATCTCTTGGTCATGCAATGAAATAATAAGGTGGCATTTATGGATATTGGTACTTTTCATGCTTTATGGACACTAGTGCTATTTATCTGCTTCATGGGTGTGGTTTGGTGGGCTTATGGTAGCAAACGCCGTAAAGCACGTTTTGATGAAGCCGCTAACCTTGTTTTTGCGGATGAAGAACAAGAAACTTCGAAAAACTCAGGAGTGTCAAAGTAATGACTACATTTTGGAGTCTTTGGATCATCATCATTACTGTCGGTACGCTTGTTGGCTGTGCAATCATCTTAAGATGGTGTCTAGGAAATAATACAGGCATTAAAGAAGGTGATGATATGGGCCACGAGTACGATGGTATTCGTGAGATCAATAACCCACCACCTAAGTGGTGGTCATACTTATTCGTTAGCACATTTGTGTTTGCTGCGGTTTATTTTGCTCTGTACCCAGGTTTAGGTAGCTTTAAAGGCTTCTTGAATTGGACAAGTTCTAATCAATTGGTTCAGACAGCAGATGACTCTAAGCAACATTTAGAAAGCTACGATCCTTCTCAAAGCATCGACCAATATGCTTTAGAGCTTGAAATGTCAGATAAAACATTTGGTGAAGCATTAACTAAGCTTGCTCGTAATGACGGTAAACTTATTGCTATCCCAGAAATTGCTGAGAATGACGATGCTCTTAAAGTAGGTCAGCGACTTTTCCTACAAAACTGTGCTCAATGTCATGGTTCAGATGCTCGTGGTCAAAAAGGTTTCCCTAACCTAACTGACAAAGCATGGCTATATGGCGGTGAACCTGAAGCTATCGTTACAACGATTATGCATGGTCGTGTTGGTGAAATGCCAGCATGGAAAGATGCTTTAGGTGCTGATGGTGTTCAAGAAGTAGTTACCTACGCTCTTAGCCTATCAGGTCGTAAAGTGAATGATCGTGATGCTCAAGCGGGTAAAAATCGCTTTGTAGTATGTGCAGCTTGTCATGGTACAGATGGTAAGGGTAACCCTGCTGTTGGTGCACCAGATTTAACAGACCAAGATTGGTTATTCGGTGGCTCTCGCGCTGCTGTTACAGAAACAGTCATGAATGGTCGTTCTGGTGTTATGCCGGCTTGGAAGGATATCCTAGGTGAAGACAAAGTGCAGCTAGTTGGTGCTTATGTCTGGAGCTTAAGCAACAAAGAAGACAAATAACATTTTGTTTCTAACTTAAAGCCCCTTTTAGGGGCTTTATTCTTTTTCACAATAATTTGAGAGCTTTTTTATGGTAAAGCCTTGGTATAAGCAATTTTGGCCGTGGTTTCTAATTTTACTTCCTATGACGGTTGTTTTCTGGACTGTAATAACGGTTATCATCTTTTCTGATAACCAAGTATCATTAGTTACTGAGGATTACTATAAAAAAGGGAAAGGCATTAACATTGATTTAACTAAAATCAATGTTGCAAAAGAAATGCAATTAAATGCTGATGTTTCAAATGACGATAAATATATTTATATTGAATTATCTAAGGGTACATTGAAAAACTACCCAGCTCTAAATGTAGAATTTACTCATAGGACATTAGCAGATAGAGACTTCTCTCACCTTCTGACATCGGATGCTAATGGTGTGTATCGATTAGAATATAAAAATGACATTTTAGGCCCATGGTTCATTAAAGTAATGGCTCACGATAAAAAGTGGATTGTTCAAGGTCGCGTTAATTTCCCTTCTTCATCCCCTACTACTTTACTTCAATATTAACAAGTATGTCTGATAAAACCTGTTACCACTGTGGGGATCTGATTCCCCATAATACCAATCTGTCTGTCATCATTTTAGAAGAAAAAAGAGAGATGTGTTGCTCTGGCTGCCAAGCCGTTGCAGAGACTATTATTGAAAGTGGTTTATCATCCTATTATCAATATCGGACAGAACAAGCTGATAAAGTGGACTTGGTTCCAGAACAACTATTACTCTATAAGCAATATGATACGCCTGAAACTCAAGCAGAGTTTATCAGTAAATCGAACGATCTATCCCATGTTACACTGTCACTTGATGGTGTTTCTTGTGCAGCCTGTGCTTGGTTAATTGAAAAACACCTGAGTCGTCTATCAGGTGTTCACCAAATACGCGTTAATACCACAACCAATCGAGCTCACTTATCATGGAATAATGATGTTATTTTATTAAGTGACTTGATTACGGCGATACATAATTTAGGTTATAAAGCCGCTCCATTTGAAACTGATAAACAAGAGGCTCTTTATCATAAGAAAATGAAGCAATATCAATATCGACTTGGTATTGCTGGCTTAGGTACAATGCAAGTTATGATGCTAGCTGTTGCATTGTACTTTGAAGTATTTTCTGATCTTGAAGAAGAATTCAAAAATTATTTTCGATGGGTTAGTTTAATTTTTGCTACTCCAGTTTTACTCTATTCAGCATTACCCTTCTATATTAATGCCTGGCGTAGCCTAAAAGCTCGTTCATTAGGGATGGATGTCCCCGTTTCTATTGCTCTCATTTTTGCTTATGTGGCGAGTGTCATTGCTACGATTCAAGAAACGGGAGAAGTGTTCTACGAATCCATTTCTATGTTTACGTTCTTTTTATTACTTGGTCGATTTTTAGAAATAAGAGCAAGGCGTAAAGCAGCGGCAGCCAGTGGTAATTTACTAAAACTATTGCCAAAAATAGCGACTCTTGAAGATGGCTCTCAAGTCCCAGTCAATACACTAACTCCAGGAATGAAAGTTAGAGTAAACCCTGGTGAATCCATTCCAGCCGACGGTATCATTCTATCAGGGCAAGCTAATGTAGAAGAGTCGATGCTAACAGGTGAATCATTGCCGGTTAGTAAGCACACCGGTAGTTTAGCTTATGCAGGTACGATTAATACCGATGGTAATTTCATATTAAAAATTAATAAAACAAAGGCTGAAAGTATGCTTTCGACCATTGTTCGATTACAAGAAGAAGCTCAATTAAGTAAACCCAAAATTGCCGCGATTGCTGATGTTATCTCGCGTTATTTTGTCGCTTGTATTCTCTTTATTTCGGCTGCCACATGGTTGTACTGGCATTATATTGAAGGCTCATCAGATGCCTTTTGGATCATGTTATCCGTTCTTGTTGCAACCTGCCCTTGTGCACTTTCACTAGCGACACCGACAGCACTGACCTGTGGAACCAGTCGATTAAGTCAATTAGGAATTTTGTTGAAGAAAGGACATGTGTTTGAAACTTTGTGTAAAGTTAATCATGTTATTTTGGATAAAACAGGGACTTTAACCCATGGTGATATTCGGATTTCAGACATAACTACTTTTGAGAACTATTCTAAATCCTTTGCATTGAAACTTGCTGCTTCCTTAGAAAGTCATGCTAATCACCCTATATCAAAATCATTTATAGTGCATCAAGATGCTTCTGTACAAGTTATTGATGTCCAAAATGAAATAGGTTCTGGTTTACATGGCTTATTTCAAGGAGAACACATCAAGATCGGTAATGCCGAATTTTCTGATATCCCTATTGAACGACAGCAACAAAACGCCATCTATTTATCATTAAATCAACAACATATCGCGACATTTATATTAGAAGATACCATTCGCCTCGAAAGCCTTGATTTCATTAAATCACTCAAAACGAAAGGCATTAAAATCTCTTTATTAACCGGTGATACAGAGCAGAATACTCAATTTATTCGAGAACAAGTTTCTTTTGACCATGTTACGACGAATGCCAAACCTAATGATAAATTAACTTTTTTAAATCAATACAAAGAACATGATATCACTTTGATGATAGGTGATGGTATCAATGATGCCCCTATACTATCGGGAGCTCACCTTTCGATTGCTATGGGAGGCGGTACCGACGTTGCCAAATCATCATCTGATTTAGTACTTTTAAGTGATAAGTTAGATCATGTTTTAAAAGCTCGTGAATTAGCGGAATTTACTAGGAAAATCATACGACAAAACTTACTATGGGCTCTTGGGTATAATTTACTCATACTACCTCTTGCTGTTTTGGGACTTGTCGCTCCTTATATTGCCGTAATAGGTATGTCAGCGAGTTCTATTATTGTTGTTTCTAATTCATTACGCTTACTGTCCAAATCTTTTTAATAGGAATCTTATGGAAAGCTTATATTTATTGATCCCCATAGCCATTATTCTCGTGGCTATCGCTATAGCTATATTTTTATGGGCTGTAAAAAGTGACCAGTTTGAAGATTTAGAGAGACAAGGTCATAGCATTTTATTTGATGAAGATTTAGAAAAAAAAGATAAGGAGAATCGATGAATATTCCTGATTTACTGACTGCATTCACGATTGGACTAGTAGGTTCTGCGCATTGTTTTAGTATGTGCGGTGGGGTGGCCTCGATGCTATCCAGTCAAACGAAAAACCATCCAATATCAACCCCTCTATTTTACAATTTGGGTCGTATCATCAGTTATAGTGTTATGGGGGCTCTTGTGGGCGGAGCGCTTGCTGTTATCGCAACGTTAAGCGATTTGAAATATCTTGCGGCAACAGTTCGTTTAATTTCTGGTGTATTTCTGATTCTATTAGCCTTCTATATCGCACAATGGTGGAATGGATTAGCGTCCATCGAAAAGTTAGGGCATAAAATCTGGCGACGGTTACAACCCTATGCAAGTTCCATGCTTCCTATCAAATCTCCTATGGGTGCCTTACCTTTTGGAATGCTATGGGGATGGCTACCCTGTGGGCTTGTCTATTCAAGTTTAAGTTGGGCCGCGACTTCCGGCAATTGGTTGAGCGGTGCATCGATTATGTTTGCATTTGGATTAGGGACACTCCCTGCAATGATCTTTGTCGGTGTGGCCGCAAAAAAAGTTCAATCGCTACGTTCATCATCTATATTTAAGAACATAGCAGGTGTTTTGATTTTAGCTTACGCTGTATTTATTATTATCACGACATTAATGATGTTAATAAATATGGGAGGCGGAATGCACCATCATCATTAGTAGGAAACCAGAACACATATGAATAAACCTATCAATACACCGATTCACTGTAATGATTGCAGTATTAGTCAACTTTGTGTTCCTTTCTCTTTGTCCAATACCGAAATGGACAAACTTGATTCTATTATTAATCGTAAGCGCCCTTTTCAAAAAGGGCAATTCATCTTTAATGCAGGACAAAAGCTCTCCTCTCTTTATGCCGTTAGATCTGGATCGTTTAAAAGTTACATTGTTACTGAGGATGGCTCTGAAAAAATTACGGGGTTCCATTTGGCTGGCGATCTCATTGGTTTTGATGCAATCAATGATGAAGAGCATCCTAGCTTCGCCATTGCGTTAGAAACATCGATGATATGTGAAATCCCTTATGACACCCTTGAGTTGCTATCAGGGCAAATACCAAAGTTACGACACCAATTGTTTCGTCTAATGAGTAATGAAATAAAGAGTGACCAAGAACTCTTTTTATTACTCTCTTCAAAAACAGCTGAAGAACGTATGGCTACGTTCATACACTCCCTTTCCGTTCGATTTCAGCAGCGTGGATTAAGTAATACACATTTTCGCCTCCCAATGACCAGAACAGATATGGGTAATTATTTAGGCTTAACTGTCGAAACAGTCAGTCGCTTAATCAGTAAATTCCATAAACTTCATATCATTAATGTAAACGGCAAAGAAATCGAGATCAAAGACTTAGAGCAACTTAAAGTTTTAGCGCAAGAATCTAACTAAATGGTCTAAGATCGGCTAAAGTAATAATAGGATTACTGAAACGCTGTAGGGTAACAGAATGAGTATTTATAATAAGATTCTCGTTGTCGCTGATATAGAGCATGAAGAGCAAGTTGCCTTTGCCCGTGCTATTCAGCTTGCAAAAAAAAGTCGTTCAAGAAGTCATATTTCTTTCTTTTTACCGATCTATGACTTCTCTTATGATATGACATCGATGCTTTCTTCCACTGAAAGGGATGCTATGCGTCAAGGCGTTATTGCGCAAAGAGAAGAATGGCTTAAAGAACTGGCTGAACCTTATCTTTCTGATGACTATGATATTGATATCAAAGTTGTTTGGCACCATAGAGATTACGAATCAATCATATCCGAAGTCTATGAAGGTAAACATGATATCGTCATTAAAGCAACTCGACAGCATGATTTGCTTGAAAACATTATCTTTACACCGACAGATTGGCATTTATTGCGTAAATGCCCATGCCCTGTACTACTGGCTAAAAATGCAGATTGGTTAGAGAGCTCTAACATTATTGCTTCTGTCCATGTAGGTTCTGAATCGGAAACTCATCATGCTCTTAATGATGTAATTATTGAGCAGATGCTTAATATCGCAGACCGATTTGATTCCTCCCCATATTTAGTGAACGCTTATCCGGCAACGCCAGCAAGCGTAACAATAGAATTGCCTGAATTTGATCCGGCAACCTATACAAACGCAGTGAGAGCGCATCATTTAACATCAATGAAAGCCTTACGACAAAAGCATCACTTGTCTGAAGAACAAACCGTTGTTGAGCAAGGTTTACCCGAAGAAGTTATACCTGAAAGTGTCAGTAAATTAGATGCTGCCTTGGTTGTTTTGGGGACTACAGGTAGAACAGGCCTGTCTGCGGTGTTCATAGGAAATACTGCAGAGCAGATGATTGATAGTATTAACTGCGACGTATTAGCGATTAAACCACCAGGTTATGTCTGCCCTCTGGCTCCCAAGCATTAAAACTCAGAATAATATACAGGCCACTGACATGTGGCCTTTTTTATATCTTGATGTTCTATAATTAAATCCTGTATCATACGCCCCTAATTTTTTAAAGATATCGGTTGTTTACCATGACAGAAACAAATAAAGAACTGACGAAAGCACAGCAATATAATTTCAACAAGCTGCAAAAGCGCATTCGACGTAATACAGGTCAGGCTATTGCTGACTTTAACATGATCGAAGATGGCGATCGCATCATGGTTTGTTTATCTGGTGGTAAAGACAGCTTTACAATGCTTGATATTCTCATGAGCTTACAAAAAAGTGCACCTGTAAACTTTGAGCTGATCGCAGTCAATTTAGATCAGAAGCAGCCTGGTTTCCCTGAACATATCTTACCTGAATATTTAGATCAAATAGGTATTCAATATAAAATTGTTGAGGAAGATACCTACTCTATCGTTAAAGATAAAGTTCCTGAAGGTAAAACAACTTGCTCTCTGTGTTCACGTTTACGTCGTGGTATCTTATATAAAACAGCGAAACAGCTCGGTGCAACTAAAATTGCGCTTGGGCATCACCGAGATGACATTATAGAAACGTTATTTTTGAATATGTTTCATGGTGGTAAAATGAAAGGGATGCCACCTAAACTCGTATCAGATAATGGTGAGCACGTTGTGATTCGTCCACTCGCTTACTGCCGAGAGAAAGATATTATTAAGTTTTCTGAGATGAGACAATATCCAATCATCCCATGTAACTTATGTGGTTCCCAACCTAACCTTCAACGTCAAAATATTAAGCATATGTTGAACACTTGGGATAAACAATTCCCAGGCAGAATTGAAACAATGTTTACTGCGATGCAAAATGTGGTACCAAGTCACTTAGCAGATTTTGATTTATTTGATTTCAAATCAATTAATAGTGATTCTGGAGTCATTAACGGCGGTGATATTGGTTTCGATAAAGAAGAACTACCGATAGTCGCTTCACCACAAGAAGACAATGTTCACTCTTTCGACCCAAATTTATCGTTAGATATTAAAAACCTCTAACAATAAATAATAAAAAAGCCAGATTCCATAAAGTCTGGCTTTTTTTATTTAAGTAAGTTTTATTTTGCAGCAGGAAGGTAAGGCAGTACTCGAGACGTTTCCATTGGTAAAGTAATGGTGCCCAGTTCTCCAAGTTCCTCAGCAGTAAATTGAAATTTACCATTTTGTACGGTCACAAGTTTTCCATTAGAGAACACAATGTCTCCTGGCTGTTTCACAGGAAACTCTAGTGTTAACCCTTCTACATCCGGTGTAAACCAGCTTGCAAACATTCCACCGAGTTCAACAAGAATTGAATGCATTTGTGGAAGTAAATTTTCAATCGTTTCGCGCTTTACAGTACCTTGTAATGGTTCTTTGCTCATAACAACCATAGAAAAGTCACAACGTAACGCTTCTGGTGTTCTCACAAATACTAGGGGATTAGCTTGTTTCAAATTAGCATCTAAAGGTACAAGAAGTTCGTTATACTTACTTACTTTTAATTCTTCATAATGTTCTTCTTTTTCCATCCATGTTTTTTCTATACGACACAACTCTTTATTCGCCGCATTAACAAAAAAGAATCCCACTTTTACATCATCATGCCCTTCGTTTCCATTCTGCTTCATATGTGTATGAAGTTTTGAATAAGTAAACATATATTCTTGAGCGCTTGAAGTAAAAGGCAAAAGTAATGCACTGCTTAGAATGAGCGAAGCTAATTTATTTTTCATTACTGTATATCGTCCAGTATTTATTATTGTATCTGATCATTGATTGTAATTCTTGCACGTACTCTACTCCTCTTTCAGAGTAATGTAAAAGTCCCTCTGCAAGCTCCTTAGCCGCATCCGGTGAGTGTAAAGGTAATCCTTTACTTGCACGTTGACTGCGAATATTTCGTAATGAGCGATATGCTTTATTGCGATTAATATTCATAAAGTAACCATAAATAGACTCTTGAGGTGTATCAAAAGCGGCAACTTCATGAACCATACCTTCTGTTCTTTGTTTTGGAATTAATCCACAGCCCTTGGTATAACACCATTGACCAAAGTAATTATTACCTTCTCGAACAAATCTGGATGTACCCCAAGCCGATTCATTAGCGGCTTGAGATAGGACTAATGCTTCAGGTATCACATCTACATGAGAAAGTAATAATTTAAACCAATCATTTGAAAGGTTGTTGTCATCAAATTTTACTTTATATTGAGTGGATATGAGTTTTAAGAGCTCTAATTCATGACGCGCTAACGTTTTGTTAGCATCCAAATTTCCCCAAAGACCAATAATAAATGTTCTTTCTTTTATTACTCTAGAATTCTCTAAAGCGACCCCGTCTTTAAGGTATTCAAAGAATGCCCTTTTTTTTGTATTAACATCGGAGATATTATCAAAGCGTTTAAAGCTACTCACCTTATTCCCAGCGGTAGTTACTCTTATGCTATTGGATAAATAGGGAAGAGAAAAATCCACCGTGTGTTTTTTCTCTTCATCTACACGCGTTAATACGCCTGAATTCGTACTCTCTTCCTTCTGTTCTTTTTGTGTTTGCTCGATCCTTGAGTCACTACAACCAACAACCATCGTTGCCAGTGCAAATAGGACTCTTTTACGCATCAAATACCTCTGATTCATTTTTCTTAGATGGACCTGAATCACCATCAGAATAAGTTAATACTTTCACTCGAACGCCAAACATTTCTCTGTATATTATGGCTTTAATATGAAGACTGAACGGCAAAGCGAACATAAAGCCAGCCCCATAGGTAAAGAAGCCAAGAGCAAATGAGAAGGCAATAACCATGTATAGAATAAAGATAGCAAAGAATTTTTTATTTACGGCTCTAAATGATACCCACAACGCCTTCGTCAGGGGTAACTTTTTATCGGCAATCAACAAATAGTATTGATGTAACGTAATCGTAAAATAAAAGGAAATCAGAGAAGACAATTGACCAAATATACCTTGTATAACCAAAGCAAGTAATGTCGCGCCAATGATGGCAACGGTAAATTGGAGCCCTTTAGTGATATCCAATAACTTTGTTTTGAGTCCAACACTATGTGATAGCGCCATCAAACTAACACCGGCAAAAAATGGTGCAGTGATCACCTCTAAACTAAAGTTAGCAATCATTAATGCATTAACAAAATAAATGGCTTGCTCAGCATCACCTTGGTTTGCCTCTTCTTGTTGCATACTTAATAAAAAGTTATCAATGTATGCTGCATCAATTCCTTGCAGTTGCATAGCAATAATAACAATCGCAACTTGGAGAACAACGAGTAAAATATTGGCTGGTAAAAATGAAAGGAAATGCTTAAAGGTTAATCCCCAAGCTTCTTGCAGCACTTTCACGGGACTTAAAGTATATTGTCCATTCAACGCAGTATCGATGTTGCCACCAATACTCACTTCTCTTTCTGTTGGTTGTGTCATTTTTTTCCCTAAAGACTCTCTTAGATTTCTAACGATTATATAACGAAATGACAAGTAGGGACATATAGCTATAAAAAATCAGTCATAACCCTCTTCTGAATCACTGAGCAAAGCTAAGCTGTTACTTGACGATGCTGAAAGATTGACCATAATTAGTTAAGTTTCAATAAAATATGACTATTTATAATCATATAAGCCTTCTTTTTTTATTCATTTACTATTACTATCTCGCGATGATTTTTTATAGTATGTGCCATTAAATTGGCCTGGGGGAGATAACAGTCTTGAACACAAACATTGATGAGAATAAACCCGTTATTCAACTTAAAGGGATTAGCAAAAGTTTTGATCAAAAAGTCATAATAGAAGACTTTGATTTGGATATTCAACATGGTGAATTTCTTACCATTCTAGGGCCATCTGGCTGTGGTAAAACAACCGTATTAAGAATGATCGCTGGGTTTGAATCCGTCGATAAAGGCTCAATTACATTAGCTGAACAAGATGTCACGGATCTTCCACCGGAAGAACGTCATGTCAATACCGTCTTTCAAAGCTACGCTCTTTTCCCACACATGACGGTGTATGAAAATGTTGCTTTTGGCCTCAAAATGCAACACATCCCTCAAAGCGAAATAGAACCAAGAGTCAATGAAGCTCTAGAAATGGTTCAGCTTCAACATATGGCACATCGTAAGCCTCATCAATTATCAGGTGGTCAACAGCAAAGAATAGCGATCGCACGGGCTGTTGTGAATAAACCTAAAGTGTTATTACTGGATGAATCTCTATCAGCACTTGATTACAAGTTGCGTAAACAAATGCAAACCGAATTGAAACAGTTGCAAAGACAACTGGGGATTACTTTTATTTTTGTCACTCACGATCAAGAAGAAGCCCTATCGATGTCCGATAGAATTATCGTTCTTAAAGACGGTAAAATTGAACAAGATGGTTCCCCTAAAGAAATATATGAAGAACCTAAGAATTTATTTGTTGCTAAGTTCATTGGGGAAATTAACGTATTTGATGCAACCATTGTTGAACAAACATCTAAAGAAACCGTCATTGCAGAAATAGAAGGCATTAAAGCGACCATTCATTACAGCAACGTAAATTGTAAACAAGGTGATCAAATACAAGTATTACTTCGCCCTGAAGATATCAAACTTGAAGAAATCAATGAGAATGAGCAAAAAGGCATTACGGGTCACGTCATTGATAGAACTTATAAAGGGATGACTTTAGATTCCATCGTTGAATTGGATTCAGGACTAAAAGTGATGGTCAGTGAGTTCTTTAATGAAGACGACCCAGATGTTGATCATTCTTTAGGTCAAAAAGTTGCGGTAACCTGGATTGAGAGTTGGGAGGTGGTACTTGATGACGTCCAGTCGGTTTAATTTAAAAAACGCCATCATTGCTTTAATCGTCATTTGGCTTGGATTATTTGTCCTAATACCCAATGCTATGATTATAGCGACCAGCTTTTTGACAAGAGATGAAGCCAACTTAATTGAGCTTACCTTTACGTTAGATAATTACACGCGATTGTTTGACCCACTGTATGCCAAGGTACTTGGCCATTCATTTTATATGGCAACGATTGCGACTCTAATTTGTCTTGTTATTGGGTACCCATTCGCTTACATCGTGACAAAAATGCCAGAAAAGATGCGTCCAATTATGCTTTTTTTGGTCATCATTCCTTTCTGGACTAACTCACTAATTCGTACATACGGTCTTAAGATTGTTCTCGGTACTCAAGGTGTTTTTAATAAAACATTAATCTATCTCGACATCATTGATCGCCCAATTCGAATTATGTATACCGAATCTGCGGTGATGATTGGATTGGTCTATATCCTTCTCCCTTTTATGATTTTACCTTTGTATTCAGCGATTGAAAAATTGGATCATACGTATATAGAAGCCGCAAAAGACTTAGGGGCAAGTAAACTCCAAACCTTCACAAAGGTAATTTTACCCTTAACTATGCCCGGCATAATTGGTGGTTGCTTGTTAGTACTATTACCTGCATTAGGCATGTTTTATATCTCCGATTTATTAGGCGGTGCTAAAAACCTATTGATTGGTAATGTAATCAAAAGCCAAGTATTAAACGCGCGAGATTGGCCATTTGGTTCCGCAACCAGTATTGCTCTGACCTTTGCAATGGCAATCCTACTTTATGCTTATTACAAAGCTGGTAAGTTAATGAATAAGAAAGTGGATCTAGAATCATGAAGAAATTTGTGAATACGAGCTTCATGAGCTTAGTGTATTTATTCCTATACTTACCCATTTTTGTTCTTATTGTAAACTCATTCAATAACAATAAATTTGGGTTTAAATGGGGAGGATTTACTACAAAGTGGTATGAATCCCTAATGAATAACGACAGTTTAATACAAGCTGCTTGGCACTCGATTAATATTGCTTTGTTTTCCGCCACAGCGGCGACCATTATTGGTAGCTTAACGGCAGTAGCGTTATTTCGTTATCAATTCAAAGGTAAAAAGGCGGTGAATGGACTGCTTTTTATTGTCATGATGTCACCAGATATTGTGATGGCGATTTCATTCTTAGCCCTATTTCTCGTGATCGGTATTCAACTTGGTTTTATCACATTGTTAATAGCACACATTACTTTTTGTCTACCCTTCGTCGTCGTGACTGTGTATAGCCGATTAAACGGTTTTGATGTAAAAATGTTAGAAGCGGCAAAGGATCTAGGTGCTAGTGAATGGGTTATTCTTAAACAAATCATTTTACCTTTGGCAAAGCCCGCTGTTGCCAGCGGCTGGTTACTCAGTTTTACACTATCCTTAGATGACGTCATTATCAGTTCATTTGTGACAGGGCCAACTTATGAAATTTTACCTTTAAAGATTTATTCAATGGTAAAAGTTGGCGTCTCGCCAGAGGTGAATGCTTTAGCAACAATCATGTTGATTATATCTCTAATGTTAGTCGTAACGTCTCAGCTCATAGCCAAAGAAAAGTAGTGATTATCAATACATAGGATGGCTTGACTGTATTGCCATCTCGTTTTTAAATCCCGTCAGGACGGTGGACACCCTACTCTTATATAGGTTGAAAATATTTTATGAAAAAGTTAACAACTCTTAGTGCATTAATTACAGCATCTTTACTCTCTTCTGGAGCGATGGCTGCAGATGAAGAACTGTACTTTTATAATTGGTCTGAATATATTCCGAATGAAATATTAAAAGATTTCACTAAAGAGACTGGCATTAAAGTCATTTACTCTACGTATGAGTCAAATGAAAGTATGTACGCAAAATTGAAAACACAAGGTAAAGGCTACGATCTAGTCGTACCATCGACTTACTTTGTGTCTAAAATGCGTAAAGAAAACATGCTGCAACCTATTGATAAAAAACAGTTGTCGAACTTTAAACATTTAGATTCAAATTACTTAGATAAGCCATTTGACCCAGGTAATACTTACTCTATACCTTACATTTGGGGTGCTACGGGCATTGGTTACAATGCAGAAATGGTGGATGGTAAACAATTTACACAATGGGCTGATTTATGGTCAGCAGATTGGGAAGGCCAATTAATGGTTATGGATGACCCTAGAGAGCTATTCCATATCGCATTAACAAAGTTAGGTTACTCTCCTAATACCACCAACCCTGATGAAATTAAAGCCGCGTATAATGAACTTAAAAAACTCATGCCCAATGTTTTAGTCTTTAATTCTGATAACCCAGCAACACCTTATCTCGCCGGTGAAACGCCAGTGGGTATGATCTGGAATGGTTCAGCATACGCTGCTCGCCAAGAAGGTGCTCAAATCAATGTGGCTTGGCCAGATAAAGGTACTGTATTCTGGATGGATAGCATCTCTATTCCATCTGGTGCAAAAAACGTAGATGCCGCACATAAAATGATTGATTATCTACTTCGCCCTGAAAATGCAGCCAAAATTGCTGTCGAAATTGGCTACCCAACCCCTGTTAAGGGAGCTTACCCTCTATTACCAAAAGAGTTTGCTGAAGATGAAATGATCTTCCCGCCTCAAAAAGTGATGGACTCAGGTACTTGGCAGGATGAAGTCGGTGAGGCATCAGTCTTATATGAAGAGTACTTCCAAAAATTGAAAGTAAATTAAAGCGTATCGAATCTATAAAGGGAGTGACACTGTCACTCCCTTTCACTTTTACGACCACTCAAATGACATGACTATCTGAACTAAATAGCTGATGCCGTCCTTTGTAAATACAATAATTCTTCAACTAATGTAGAAACTTCAACACTGGCTGGACCATACCGCTTTTCATCAAATTCACTTTCTATCGCACTAGGCTCTAAATTTATCTCCATCGTATGCGCTCCACTGGCTTTAGCATTATGGATAAAACCCGCTGCAGGATAAACGACTCCAGAAGTCCCTATCGATAAAAATAAATCACATTCTTCTAGCAAGGAATTGATCTCGCCTACTTTGATCGGCATTTCACCAAACCAAACTACGTGTGGTCTAAGTTGTGCAGGAATTTGGCAGCAATGACACAAATCATCAATGAGTATATCTTCATGTTGAGAAAAGACTTGGTTAGATTGTGGGCATCGAGCTTTCAATAACTCACCATGCATGTGTATAACACGGCGACTGCCTGCCCGTTCATGTAAATTATCAATATTTTGAGTCACTATGGTTACTTGGCCATCAAGAAATCTTTCCAATTTACTCAAAGCAAGATGAGCAGCATTTGGCGCAATGTGAGAAGCCAATAAAGCTTGTCGCCTTTCATTATAAAACTGCTGAACTAATTTAGGGTTTCTTTCATAACCTTCAGGTGTTGCGACATCTTCAATACGATGAGACTCCCATAAGCCATCACTCGCTCTAAACGTACTAATACCTGATTCTGCTGAAATACCAGCGCCGGTAAGAATTACAATATTTTGATATGTTTTAGTCATCCTGACCACTTTCCTTTTCCTAACTGCAGACATTCTACAAGAACAAGACTCTTCATCAACACTCATCCTCTTTTTATGTTACCTAGATTGAATCTTTGAGTCGTATTTCCTGTTTTTACTGATACATTAATAGACATTCAATTAAGATGTTAGAGAGTTATATTATGATCGATATTAAATGGATGATTCTTGCCGGAGGTAAAGGATCTCGTTTAAATAACCAAGATAAAGGTTTAGTTATAGTGCATAATAAAACAATAGTTGAACATATTATCCATCAATTGAATGTTCCCAAGCACCAGCTTTTAATCAATGCCAATCGAAATCACTCAATCTATGCTCAATATGCGACCGTAACCCCCGATCTATCGAATGATTACCTAGGTCCATTAGCAGGTATTCAATCTGGAATGTCTACGTGCGATACCGAATGGTTAGGAGTGTTACCCTGTGACGGGCCAAACTTACCGAAAGAATTTACCACGAAGATGCTCAATAACGTCAGTGCATCGAAAATACATATCGCCTTTGATGGTGAACATACACAACCAACTTACGCGGTGTACCACACCAGCTTACTCCCTGAGCTTAACGCCTTCTTAAAAGCTGGGCATCGTCGATTACAACAATTTCAAAACAGTCACTCTCCTCACTTGATCGACTTTTCTCAAGACAAGAATGACTTTAAAAATATCAATACTCTGCAGGATTTAATTGACTATCAACAGCTCTCTTTATAACCTTGTCATATTATTCCAATAACACCATGGTTATTTAATGTCCCGCACGATTATTTACACGTATAAAGAAGAAGAAAAAACGCTGACTTTTTCTTATCAAAAACACCACTCCATACATGAAGCCGTTGCTGAAGCTGAAGGTATAGATCTAACGAGTTATCTAAAAATGGAGCAACAAATAGAAGCCATTTCAGATACTAAAGCCGTGAGAAACTATCGAGATAACCACTTTAGAAAATTAGGCTTTGGTAAAATTACTTTAAAACCTAAAGAAAACTTTGGTGTAGGTAAAAAACCTAAAACTAAATAGTATTGAAAGCACAAAAAAGCGCAGCTAGATTAGACTGCGCTTTTATTTTTTAGAGGGTAAAGCGTTATTTTATATTCAAGAACGCAGCACCACGAACACCACCTGCATCACCGTGTTTCGCTTTTATAATTTTAGGGCACGATGCAACTGAAAGTAGGTACTTTGGTATACGCTTTGGAAGCTCTTCATACAGAAGTTCAAAGTTTGACAGACCACCACCAAGAACAACAGTATGTGGGTCATTTGCCGTAAAAATACCAGCGAAGCTAATTGCAACCATCTCAAGAAAACGTTCAACGTGCTCTTCTGCTTTAGTATCACCCGCTTTATGAGCAGTAATGATATCAATCGCTTTCTTTTTCTCGCCAAAGTAATGCTCATACAACATTTCAAAACCGGTACCCGATAGGTAACGATCTAAACATCCTTTGTTTCCACAACCACAACCAAATAAAGGCGCATTATCACCTAAATGTAGCCATGCATCGAGAGGCAGTCGCATGTGGCCAACTTCACCACCGACATGATTTGCACCAGAGAACACTTTACCATTATAAACAAAGCCGCCACCAAAACCGGTACCAAGAATTAACCCGAAAACCGACGGTTGATCTTGAAGTTCTTCATCCCATGCTTCTGAAAGTGCAAAACAGTTTGCATCATTTTCAATCACAACAGGTCGATTTAATTTTTCTTCCAGATCTTTACGAAGTAGCTTGCCATTAGCTCCAGGAATATTAACCGTTAGTACAGCCGTTGTTTTAGCATCTTCCATACCTGGAATACCAATACCCACAGTTCCTGTACAATTAAATTCAGCATCGTATTTATTCACTAATCCAGCGACTGAATCCAGTAAAACGTCATAATTGTCAGTCGGCGTTGCAACTCGTTCCGTTGCTACTCTTTCTAGTTTCTCGTTGAAAGCACCAAATTCAATTTTAGTACCGCCAATATCAAAGCCATAATACATGTTATATCTCTCCATAAACGCTTGCCGATAGAATACATGACCGCACTATAAACTCTTAAAATAGACCTCACAAAATTAGCAAAAATGTGAGGTGGCGCAAGCAAGTGTTTTTTTTATACAAACTTAATGCGCCTTAAATTATTCTTTTGAACCATTCTCTTTTATCCATTCTCTCCATGAATGCAATTCAGGACGAGAGTCATCACTTTTTATTCGTGTTTTACTTTTCATATAAGACTCTTTAAAGACTTTAAACCAACGTTCCAATGCCTCTGACGCCTGAGGTTCACCACCTTGAAATAACGCCAACGCAGCCACTTCAGCTGTAGCTAAATGATTTTCATTAATAGAACTGCGCATCTGATATTGAGAAATGGTCTCTGGCTTAAACGACATGACCTTACAATGATCCAGATAAGGAGATTTTCGTATAATTCGTCGAGCCTCACGCCAAGTCGCATCCACAAAAATAAGCAGTGGCTTTCTTACACTCTTCACGGTGAAATATTGAGTATCTATGACCCTAGTTTTATTATCAATGTACTCTTCGGGGAAGACTAATATCGGCTCATAGTCTTCGGAAGATAATAACTCGAGCAATCCAACCTCTGGCTCCGTTCTATTCCAACGATAAACAAACGTATTAGGAACGACATCAGCAATTAAGCGCCCGGTGTTACTCGGCTTTAGTATTTCATTATCCGATAAAATCAATACAGCATGAATGGCCGTATCAATATTAGGTTGATCATCACAAAGGCAGTCACTTTCTCTAACTCGGCAATATTCACACCGAATCACTTTAGCGCCCCTTGCTTTGAAAGGTTTCGTTGCGATCGCTTTTCTATTAAGGTATACGGAATGAAATTGATGCTTCCTCATGAGTGTCCTCGACTATAAGCGGTGAATCGTGAATATAATACCTACTAACCCTGACAGCATTAGACTGACCTTCTTTATCAGCATCCTTATGATTTGCCTTTTGTTGGAATATCTCTTCCCTAAAAAACAAAGGACGCAATCAAGAAAGGTTCGTTGGTTAAATAACCTCGGCATAGTGGGTCTGAATTCTATGGTATTGGCGCTCATTATGCCAATGCTAGCCTTTGAATTCAGCTTATTGATTCAGCACAAGCAATTTGGTCTGATTCACAATCTATTGACTCCTATCACTTCTCCTTGGTATCAAGGGATAGTCATTCTCTCATGCATTGTTCTTCTTGATGCGATTATCTACATACAGCACGTTATTACGCATAGATTGCCTATTCTTTGGCGATTTCATCGAATGCATCATAGCGATCAAGATATTGATGTCACTACCGGAAGCCGCTTCCATCCCGTTGAAATCATCTTCTCTATGTTCATCAAACTCTTTGTCATCGCTTTCTTTGGTATTCCGCCTATTGCGATTCTTATCTTTGAGATTATCTTAAATGGCAGTGCCATGTTTAATCATAGCAACCTATCTCTTTCATCGAATGTTGATAAACGACTAAGGAGATGGGTCGTTACGCCAGATATGCACCGCATTCACCATTCTATCCATGCTAATGAAACACACAGTAACTTTGGGTTTTTCCTATCCATCTGGGATCGGTTATTTCATACCTATATTGCGACTCCTAAAGAGGGTCATCAGAATATGGTCATTGGTATTCCGTTGTTTCAACACGCTAGAGAACAGTGGTTAGATAAAATGCTCACCCAACCCTTTAGAAAAAAAGAAAAAAGTGGAAAGAATAATGAATAGTATTAATACTAAAAGAGCATAATTGATGTTAAAATGCGCTCCCTTTTTGTTCGTTCTTTTGTAACGAACTGAATCGAATCATTCATTTATCGTCCTATTATTCAACATACTTATTTATTCAACATACTGATTACTGAATAATGATTACCGAATAGATGACAGAATAATTGACCGTATTGACTATCATTGGCTATTTCATCATGCAGAGGTGTTTGTGCAGAAATATAAACAAGAATTAAACCGGTTATCTCGTCTTGCCACCCCTGTGCTGATTGCATCTATTGCTCAAACCGGTATGGGCTTTGTCGATACAATTATGGCCGGAGGCGTAAGTGCAACCGATATGGCCGCTGTGTCTGTAGCCGCTAGTATATGGTTACCTGCCATTCTATTCGGTGTGGGTTTATTAATGGCGCTTGTTCCTGTCGTAGCACAATTGAATGGAGCCAGTCGACAAGTCAAGATACCCTTTGAGATTCAACAAGGGATCTACTTAGCCTTACTTGTCTCTATACCCATTATCATCGTCCTTTTACAAACACCTTCCATTCTCTCTTTAATGGACGTTGAACCTATTCTTGCAGAAAAGACAAATGGCTATATTTATGCCGTGCTTGCTGCTGTACCCGCCTTCCTTCTGTTTCAAACGTTCCGGAGCTTTACAGATGGGCTGTCTTTAACCAAGCCAGCCATGATCATTGGCTTTATCGGATTACTATTAAACATTCCTTTGAACTGGATTTTTGTGTACGGTAAATTTGGTGCGCCCGCACTGGGTGGTGTTGGATGTGGTATCGCAACGACGATTGTCTACTGGGTTATGTTTGCGATGCTATTAGGCTATGTGATTAAATCGAAACGTTTAGCGCATATCGCCCTATTTAAAACCTACCATCCAATTAAGTTATCGGAACAGGTTCGGCTATTTAGACTTGGCTTCCCTGTCGCGGCTTCTTTATTCTTTGAGGTGACCTTGTTTGCTGCGGTTGCCATCTTAGTCTCTCCTTTAGGGTCGGTGATCGTTGCTGCCCACCAAGTGGCGGTTAACTTCTCATCTTTAGTCTTCATGTTACCAATGAGTATCGGAGTTGCCGTCAGTATTCGAGTGGGTCATGAGTTAGGTTCAGGTAGCGTCGATGGCGCTAAGGTTGCCACGAAAGTCGGCATTGCCACTGGATTAGGGCTATCGGTCATTACCGCCATCCTAACCGTTGCGTACAGTAAAGGCATTACTTCTTTGTATACTGATGATATCGCGGTAACCAGTATCGCGATACAGCTATTGTTGTTTGCTGCGATTTATCAATGTACTGATGCGATTCAAGTGGTTGCTGGCGGCGCGCTTCGTGGCTATAAAGACATGAAAGCCATTTTTAACCGTACGTTTATTTCCTATTGGGTACTAGGCTTACCGACAGGGTACATTTTAGGTTCAACCGACTTGCTTGTTCCATCAATGGGCGCACATGGTTATTGGATTGGGTTCATTGTGGGGTTGAGTTCCGCCGCCTTGCTCCTTGCTATTCGCTTATACCAGATTCAGACTCTGTCTGAAGAAGAGCAATTGTCTTATTCACAAATGGATCACTAAGGTTCCTGTACACGTTCAATAAGACTCACTATCCCCTTTACGTATATTTGATCATTACTCATATACATATAGGGGGTAAATTTGCTCCCCTATATGTTCATCCTATCTATTCGATTTGCTCTCTACCGTACCTATAAACGCCATCATTACTTCCTAATGACAAGCAACATCATGATATTCAAACCAAAACGATGCAAAACAGATTGGTAAGAATAGCAACTTAGCCATATCCTTTAAAAGACATCATTCTGATTTCAAAACAGCAAAGAAACGTCATCTGCATTAATAGCAAAGTCTTTTCTAATACGGCCGTTAACATCAGAGTTAGATAGGTATTTAAAGGTATTGAATATGCAGAAAAAAATATTAATCGTAGATGACAGTGCCACCTCATCATCTATGTTTGTGTCTATCCTTTATAAGCTAGGCTATCAAGACAATCAAACGTGTTCTGATCCGACGGCAGCTATCCGATTATGCCAACACAATGCATTTGATGTTTTAGTTATTGATTACCACTTAAATTCAACCATGAATGGTGTTGAATTAGCTGATTACCTTATCGATCATAACTTAATCAAACGGGAAGCCGGGTTTTTATTCATCTCAGGTGACCATCGCTCTTCGACTATATTAGAAGCTCTGCATAATAAACGTGCAAGCTTTATGATTAAGCCAATTAATCCCAACATTATCAAAGATAAGCTGAACACACTTTTTTACAATCAAGAGATATTTAACGAACTCTACGCCCTTGAACAAACGTCTTTTGAAGAGCAGTTTGATAAAGCGACTCTGGCATTAGAAGAATGTAGTGGTCATAGAGAACCCCATCGAATTACGGACTACCTTGTATCACTCAGCGTCAAATACAAACGCTATGAAGAGCTTCAAACACTTTGCCAACAGCGCTACGAAATCCCGACATTTAAGCTTTATCATATTGTGAGTCAATATGAGCTCAATCAACTTCCTTATCAAGAAGCGCTCATACAGTTAAAAGCATTAACAGAAGCAAACCCCTTACTCATTGATATCCATCTTTATACCATTGAACTGCACAAAAGAAATGAACAGCCACATCAAGCAATCATGGCCATTGAAAATGTGATTAAGCTATTGCCACATCAGGCTGAAATCATACTGAGTGGAATGGAACTGTGCTTATCGGAACGAGAGAACTCTTATTTCATCAACTTCGCTAAAAAGCTGATTGACTGCATTATAGAAAATAAATATCACTGGCAAGTCAGCTTTGCACATTATTTACGCCTATTAGAGTCCTTTTATATTCATATACAAGACGCTCAAATTCGACATGAATTCTATGCTGAGAATACCGAGATTATTGAACGTTTAGAGAATAACTATGAGAATTTATATTATCAAGAATTCGCAATACTTAATCTATGCTCTCAATTCAAAGTTTCCCTTTATTTAAAGACCGGTGATGTCGCTAAAAGAGATTTCATTAACCAACTGCGTAAAATCCCAATCAAGTTAGACTCCTTAAGCCCAGTACTGCTCATTGAACTGTATTTAACCCTATCTGCACTTGGTGAAGTATGGCAAGTGAAACGTTATCACCCTTTCATTAAAGGACTCACTCAAGAAAGTAATATCCTATTTAACCCTGCTGTTCTTCGACATTACCATGATATTTATGTGGAATCGCTTTGTACTCTGTATGAAGAAAATGAACGATCGATTAATCAATTGTATCCAGATAAAGAAACCCTAATTTCATTCAATACATTAGAAAGAAATGACTTAATTGCACTTCACAATAAATTCCCTTTTTCCAGTGAGATCAGCTTGTTATCTATTGAAGAAGCCCTATCAAAATCAGATGATCTGCCAACCGATCACCTACATCATGCTAAATCTCTTTATGACATCGATCTCCCTAGTGATATTGCAAAACGAGTTCTAGTCGCAATGAATAAACTGCATTTAAATTTATCAGAAGATCTTGATGATGATGAAATACGAGAAGCGGATCTTTCACGAAAAAAAGTCCTCTTAAAAACGCTTTTTAAACCAAACCGTACATTGCTCAGTAAAAAACTCTAAGCAATTGAATTAAATGCAGTCTATGCTTAATTAGCTTCAAAATTAGATAAGGCGACATAATGACTTTTACATTAGAAGAACAGCTCACTATCGCGAATATCAAAGAAACAAAGACCCTAATACAACAGCAGCTTATCGATACCAGTACACTTGATATTGACTGCTCTCAAATTCAAAAAGTGGATGCTATAGGTATTCAGCTTCTTCTCTCACTATCGATGATTGATGGTTCTGTAGCAGTTAATCTCACAAAACCATCTGAATACATCCAAGAAATTGCAAAAAATCTTGGAGTTAAGTCAAAACTTTTCCTATAACTTACTTATAAACAATCAAGATGGGTACACATAAATGAAAATCTTAGCAGTTGATGATTCTCTATCTATTCGCCAAATGGTTAGTCACACATTACAGGATGCTGGTTATCAAGTCGTTACCGCTAATGATGGTGAAGATGGATTAAACAAAGCGAAAGCTGACAAGTTCGACATTATTATTTCAGATGTGAACATGCCAATCATGAATGGATTGGAGTTTGTTCGACAAGTTCGCACCGTCGCAGCTTATAAGTTCACCCCAATATTGATGCTAACCACTGAAACAAGCGCTGAGAAAAAAGCAGAGGGTAAACAAGCGGGTGCAACAGGTTGGATCGTAAAACCTTTTAATCCAGATACGCTTATCAAGACTATCCAACGAGTCTCTTAATCATTGTACCCTCTTTATTTTTTAGCATTTACGCATCTCTTACATAGGGGATATCTATGGCACTAGACATGGATCAACTTAAAGCGATATTTCAAGAGGAATGTCGTGATAACCTCCAGCTCATTGAGCAAGAGTTAGTTTCATTTAACGTTGATGATCCTGATAGTGAAGTTATTAATACTATCTTTCGAGCTGCTCACTCAATTAAAGGAGGAGCAGGTACATTTGAATTCAACGAAATAAGTGAATTCACACATCTGATAGAAACCCTTCTCGATGAAGCCCGTAATGACCAACGTCAATTAAAAACAAGTGATATTGATGTTCTTTTAAAATCGAATGATTTTATTGAAGCTATGCTCACGTCTTATGAAAATAAAGAGGCGATCGATCAAACTACAAAAGCATCTTTGATGGCTGAATTGGATAAAATCTTACGTTCAGGCAGTACTCAAACTTCAACTAATGTCGAAGCTCAGAGTAATAATACAGAAGCGTTACCATCAGACTCAAATGAAACCAATATCGATGAGGGTGATATTCTAGGGTGGAAAGTGACCTTCAAGCCCTTTGAAGATATTTTATTCTCAGGAAACGACCCTGCCAGAATCATTAAAGAACTTTTAACGTTAACAAATGAACACCAAGTTACCTGTCATACTGATAAACTTCCTACATTTGATGACTTAGAACCAGAGCAATGCCTTCTTTGGTGGGAATGTGTACTTCGTGGTGCCATTGAAAAATCAGATATTGTCGAAGTCTTTGATTGGGTTGATGATGAATGTGACTTATTGATTGAACCCCTATTTACTCAAAGTTCACTTTCTCAACATTCAGTAACAAACACTTTAAGCCCTAATACGCTTACGGAAGAAAATAAACCGTCGATCACTTCAGATACTAATAATCATCAAGAAGTTAGTCAACAAGAAGTGAAAGAGACAACGGAGTCAGTCCCTTCTCCCTCTTCTGCTGTTGAAGCCGTCGAAAGTAATTCAGCTCAAAGCACCACAACAACGAAAAGTAAAAGTAACTACTCAATACGTGTCGATATAGAAAAGATTGATCTCCTCATTAATTTAGTGGGCGAGCTTGTTATTACTCAATCAATGATTAATGAATTATCTCATAATTTTGATATGAGCAAGCTTGAATCATTACAAACCGGTATTGAACAACTTTTACAAAACACCCGTGAAATTCAAGACAGTGTTCTTAATATCCGAATGCTCCCTGTCAGTTTTGCCTTTAATCGATTCCCTAGATTAGTACGTGATATTGCACCAAAGCTTGGAAAAGAAATTGAGCTTCATATCTCAGGTGAGCACACTGAAATTGATAAAACGGTTTTAGAGAAAATAACTGACCCTCTTGTTCACTTAATTCGAAATGCGATTGACCATGGTGTTGAGTTACCAGAATCTCGTCAACAAAATGGCAAAGAAGCTCAAGGTAATGTGTATTTATCCGCATTTCATCAAGGGGGCAATGTTGTTATAGAAATCGAAGATGATGGCGCTGGTATTAATGCAGAAAGAGTCTTCAATAAAGCCAAAGAAAAAGGATTAATCTCAGAGCATACTCGCCAAAGCGATATGAGCGACGAGCAAATATTCATGCTTCTCTTTGCCCCTGGCTTATCAACAGCAGAACAAGTTTCAGATCTCTCTGGTCGAGGCGTTGGCATGGACGTGGTGAAAAAGAATATTGAAGCTCTAAGTGGCTCTATTTCTGTGCAATCAGAGCAAGGTAAAGGCTCTAAATTTACCATCACCCTCCCTCTTACTTTATCAATTTTAGATGGTCAGCTCGTCTCCGTTTGTGAGCATGTTTATGTTATTCCTCTTATTTCGATCATCGAATCCATACAAATAGAGCCAACAAAAGTCAATGAAGCCGCCGGTGGACAGAAATTGTATCAATTAAGAGACGAAAACTTACCTATTATCTGCCTAAATGAAATGTTTGGCATGGATCCTGTTAAGGATTTTAATAACGGTATTTTATGTTTTGTTGAAACAGGTGGGCAAAAAGTGGGTTTACATCTAGATGAATTACTCGGCCAACAACAAGTTGTTATCAAATCTTTAGAATCTAATTTTAGAAAGGTTCCTGGTTTTTCAGGTGCCACGATATTAGGTAATGGCTCTGTCTCCATGATTATTGATATTCAAAATCTTGTTTCTCAATTTATCAATAACAAACAATCCCCCTCTCTAGCAGGAGCTCGTTAATGACAGATTTAGAGCAAATTGCAGATATTGATGATGAAATTGAAATCGAAAAAACCGAGTTTCTCAGTTTCATCGTGGGTAATGAAACCTACGGTATTAAGATTACTGAGATAGAAGAAATACGAGTATGGCAAAAACCCACTCTTATTCCGAATGTTCCTGACTTTGTTAAAGGTGTGATTAATATTCGTGGAATGATCATACCTATTTTTGACATGAGAATTCGTTTCGGTACAAGTGAAATAAACTACTTAGAAACGACCGTTATTATTGTTTTAAAAGTCAAAGTGAGCGAAGACAAAGACAAAGTCATTGGATTAGTGGTTGATGCGGTTGCTGATGTATTAGCGTTAGCTAATGACTCTGTCATCCCTCTACAAAGAGAGAGTAACTTATCTGAATTTATTAACGGTATTGCACAAATTGAAAACGGATTAGTGACGATATTAAGTAGCTCATCACTCTCGGGCTTTATTATAGAAAGTGAGGAGATTCACCATGTCAAATGAGGCTAAAGAATACCTCTCTTTTATTATTGAAAATGAAGAATACGCATTGGATATATTAGATGTCCGTGAAGTGCGTGGCTGGGCTGATGTTCGTCCATTACCGAATTCTCCTCCACATATTATGGGCATGCTTGAATTAAGAGGAGAATACATTCCAATTATTGACCTCAGGCAGAGTTTTGGTTTCGAAAAAACAGAAATATCATCATTAACTGTCGTTATTTTGCTGAACTTTAACGATAAAACGGTCGGAATCATCGTCGATGCTGTCGCCGATGTTTATCCCATCGATGATCAACACATTCAACCTCCTCCAATGACAGGTGACATTAACAATTACGACTATATTCGTGGGATGTGCCAAATAAATGACAAGCACATCATCCTAATTGAAATTGAAAAACTTTTTGATCTTCAAGCTTTAGATCAAGCGACAACTCACTCTAAGATGTAGAGGAAATAAACATGGCTTTTTGGAACAATGACGCTAACAATACCGAGCTTGATGAATTAAAACGTCAATTAGAGCAAGCTCAAACCCAATTAGAACAAACTGAAACTCAGCTTGAAGAACAAGGTCAACAACTGTCGAAGTTAACCTCTGCTTTACAATCAGCAAAAACAGCAATGATGATGGTCGATACTGATTTAAACATCACCTACGTCAACGGGACTTCCATTGACCTATTGAAAGATTGTGAAAGCGAGTTCCGTACCGTTTGGCATGACTTTCAGGCCACTGAAGAATTTTTGATGGGACGCTGTATTGATTCTTTCCATAAGAACCCAGCACACCAACGAGCGCTGCTTGCGAATCCAAATAACTTACCGTATACCACTGATATCTCGGTCGGAACACTAACGATTGAACTTAATGTAAATGCGGTAATGGATGATAAAAATCAACATTTAGGTTCAACGTTAGAGTGGAGTAATGTTACCGACATCAGAGCTCAAGAAGAAGCCGTTGTTCGCCTACAAGCTTCCATCGATCAAGCTCAAACCGCGATTGTCATGGTTAACCGTGATTTAAACATCACCTATGCGAATAACGAAACCATCAAGCTGTTTTCAGAATGTGAATCTGAGTTTAGAAAAGTCTGGCCTGAATTTACATCAAGTGAAGAATGGTTAATGGGTCGATGCATCGATCAATTCCATAAAGACCCTTCTCATCAACGCCGATTATTAGATGATCCAAGCAATTTACCTTACTCCACTGATATTACAATTGGCGCCGTAAAAATAGAACTTAACGTCTCAGCCATCATGGATAAAGAAGGGAATTACGTTGGTTCAACTCTAGAGTGGAGTAATGTTACTGAGAGCCGAGCTCAAGAAGAAGCTGTTGTTCGCCTACAAGCTTCCATCGATCAAGCTCAAACCGCGATTGTCATGGTTAACCGTGATTTAAACATCACCTATGCGAATAACGAAACCATCAAACTGTTTTCAGAATGTGAATCTGAGTTTAGAAAAGTCTGGCCTGAATTTACATCAAGTGAAGAATGGTTAATCGGTCGATGCATCGATCAATTCCATAAAGACCCTTCTCATCAGCGCCGATTATTAGATGACCCAAGCAATTTACCTTACTCCACTGATATTAAAATTGGCGCAGTAAAAATAGAGCTTAACGTCTCTGCCATCATGGATAAAAAAGGTAATTACGTGGGTTCAACTCTAGAGTGGAGTAATGTTACTGAGAGCCGAGCTCAAGAAGAAGCCGTTGTTCGCCTTCAAGCATCCGTTGACCAAGCTCAAACTGCATTAGTTATGGTCAACCGTGATTTAGAAATCACCTATGCGAATAATGAAACCATCAAGTTATTTAAAGTGTGTGAACCCGAATTCAGAAAGGTCTGGCCAAACTTTACAGCCAGTGCAGATTGGCTATTAGGTCAATGTATTGACCAATTCCATAAAGACCCTTCACATCAACGCCGTTTACTCGATGATCCAACTAATCTACCCTACTCGACTGATATTACTATCGGGTCAATTAAGATTGAACTTAATGTCTCCGCGATTATGGATAAAGATGGCCATTATGTCGGTTCCACATTAGAGTGGCAAAACGTAACTGATGTCCGTAAGCGTGAAAACGAAATTGCGACATTACAAGCCTCGGTTAAACAAGCCCAAACCGCCATGGTTATGGTCGATAGAGACCTGATTATTACCTACGCTAATGATAAAACAGTTGAGCTTTTCAAAGAATGTGAAGCCGAATTTAGAACTGTATGGCATGATTTTACCGCATCTTCTGAGTGGCTACTGGGTCGTTGTATTGATAATTTCCACAAAAACCCCGAGCATCAACGTCGCCTACTCGCTAACCCTGATAATTTACCGTACACAACCGATATCAAAGTGGCTTCAATTCGAATTCAATTGAATGTCTCTGCCATCCATAATAATGAAGGCGAATATATTGGTTCAACGTTAGAATGGAAAAATGTGACACAAGAGCGTCAACGAGAAATCGAAGTCGGTCGCCTTGCTTCTGCGGTTAATGGAATGACAACGAACTTAATGATGAGTGATCTTGAAGGTCTTATTACCTATATCAATCCATCATTAGAGAAGTTATTACGCAGCCGAGAACATGCACTCGCTCAGATTTTCCCTGGATTCAGTGTTGATAACTTAATTGGTAAAAACATCGACATTTTCCATAAACACCCTGAACACCAACGCTCTATCATATTTAATCCAGACAAACTTCCGTATACGGCAACTGCAACCGTTGGGGACTTGAAGTTTAGATTAACTTGTATTGCGATGAGCGACAGCAGCGGGAAATTCATTGGCCCTGCTTTGCAATGGGAAGACATTACCGAACAAGTTGACGGTCAGCTTCAAGTTGAAAACTTGATCGCTAATGCAGCGAAAGGCGAATTAAGCTCTCGTATCGATACTTCTCAGTTTTCTGGCTTCATGGCTCAGCTCGCTGAAGGCATCAATGGTTTACTCGATTCCGTCGTTACACCAATCAATCAATGCAGTGACGTCATGTCTAAAGTCGCCGAAGGTGATTTAAAACAAACCATGTCGAATGATCTTGAAGGGGAATTTGGTTCGTTAGCTAACGCAGTCAATACTTCCATTGTAAACCTACGAGATATGGTTGAGAAAATCACCTCTTCTTCTGCTCGTGTGGCTACCGCATCGACAGAAATCTCAGATGGTAACAACGATTTAAGTCAACGAACTGAAGCTCAAGCTTCTAGTCTTGAAGAAACCGCAGCAAGTATGGAAGAAATGACGGCAACGGTGAAACAAAACGCCGAAAGTGCTGAAAGTGCCGATACGTTAGCAAATCAAGCATCACAAAAAGCACAGCGCGGAGGCGAAGTCGTTGGCCAAGCTGTTGGTGCGATGTCTGAAATCAATGACGCAAGTAAGAAAATATCGGACATCATTGGTGTCATTGATGAAATTGCCTTCCAAACGAACCTATTGGCTCTAAATGCAGCGGTTGAAGCCGCTAGAGCTGGCGAACAAGGTAAAGGATTTGCGGTCGTCGCTGGTGAAGTACGTAATTTAGCACAACGTTCAGCGGGCGCGGCAAAAGAAATTAAAGCTCTAATCAAAGACAGTGTCGATAAAGTCTCTGAAGGTACTCGATTAGTCGATGAGTCAGGTGAAACTCTAAAAGAGATTGTTGATTCGGTTAATGAAGTGTCAGAGTTGATTGGCAAAATAAATGATGCTAGTCGTGAGCAATCAAGCGGTATTGATGAAATCAGTAAAGCGATTGTATCCATGGATGAAATGACACAGCAAAATGCGGCATTAGTGGAAGAAGCATCGGCTGCCGGTCAATCGCTAAAAGATGAAGGTTCTGAGCTACTTAAGTTAATGAACTTCTTCGCAACCGATAACAATCTAAATTCGATACCAATGACAGCAGAAAGCGTTAAATTTTCATCTAACCCTAATGCTCGTATCGAAACTGCGCCTAAAAGTAACAACTCCAATAGTAGCGATGATTGGGAAGAGTTCTAAATGATAACAAAAGATTCACACATGGAATTACAGCCATCTAACTTAAATCCAAGTGATTGGAAAGAATTGTCCAAGGCTGTTAATGCCTTGGGAGATTCGGAGTTCGAGTTTACAGAAAAAGACTTTAATTTTATACGTGAGTTTATTTATCAAACAGCGGGCATTCAGCTCGCTGACTCTAAACAAAGGATGGTGTATGGGCGAGTCGTCAAACGTGTTCGCTCATTAAAATTAAACTCTATTTCTAATTATTTACAATTTATGCAAACATCGCCCGATGAAAGGGAAATGTTAATCAATGCACTGACCACCAATAAAACCCACTTTTTTAGAGAGTCGCATCATTTTGATTTTGTAAAAAAGGAGCTTTTACCCAATTGGAAAGGCAAAGAAACCATACGAATTTGGTCTTCAGCGAGCTCAACTGGAGAAGAGCCCTACTCTCTGGCTTGTTTACTACATCTTTATGATATCTATGCGAAAACCAAAGGAATACCGCATAATTTAACTAAATATAAACTTCTTGCGACTGATTTAGATACTAACGTCTTAAAAAAAGCCAAACAAGCTGTGTATGACGAGTCAAGTGCTAATAACATTCCTTCATTATATTTAAAGCATTGTTTTGTTAAGGGTAAAGGAGCAAATGCTGGAAAGATCAGGATGAGACCAGAGATAGCATCAATGGTGACATTCAATCAATTAAACTTACTCGAACAATGGCCGATGAAAAATAAGTTTGATTTGATTTTTTGTCGAAATGTAATGATTTACTTTGATAAACCAACACAAGAGAAATTATTAACTCGATTTCATCAACAGCTAGCCCCTAATGGCTACCTAATTATTGGCCATTCAGAGGGAGTTGGATCGTTAGAACATTTATATGAGCCCTTAGGTATGACTATCTACAAAAAAATAGGGTCGTAACTTGCCGTTAACTACGACAACTAATGAGTACTCACAATGAATCAATGCCTTGGTTACCATGCTAACCACATAGGACAAACAGCGACTAGCAAAGGGTTTTCATCCTTTTACAGTCCTCAGTTTCAACAAAAAATCATCAAGATAAAACCAGGTGAAATTTATTGTAGTGATCGAAAGGAGTTAATCGCAACAGGGTTAGGTTCTTGTATCTGTGTCTGTGCTTGGGATCCTTATAAAGGGATTGGCGGTATTAACCACTTTCTTCTTCCTAACCAAGATCACCGTCACCATTGGAATCGTAGTGAAGCTGAATCAAACGAATCTCGTTATGGCCAACATGCGATGGAGTTGTTAATTAACGGCCTGATTCAATTAGGTGCTGATAAATATAATTTACACTTCAAACTATTTGGTGGCGCTTCTATGTTTCAGCAAAATGAATGCGTAGGAGAGCGTAACATTGAATTTATGCGACATTTTGTCAAACAAGAAAAGTTAGTCATAGACAACCATGACTTAGGGGGCAATTGCGCCAGAAAAGTCATTTTTGAACCGACGACAGGCAAAGCTTGGTTAAAACGTATCACAATGAACGTGAAAGCGGCTGAGCAAGAAAAAGAATACCATCACTTGCTTGCTAAGGAATTAGAGAAACAAGTACAACAAAGTAATGTGGAGCTATTTTAATGAAAACCTATAAAGTCATTATTGTGGATGATTCCGCACTGTTCCGTTCATTATTAAGTGAAATCATAGATTCAAATAAACGCTTAGATGTCGTTGCTTGTGCAGAAGATCCCTACGAAGCAAGAGATCTCATCAAAAAACATAAACCCGATGTCATTACACTCGATATTGAGATGCCTAAAATGAATGGCCTCCAATTTCTTAAGAATTTAATGCGCCTTCACCCTCTTCCCGTTGTTATGATTTCTTCATTAACTCAACATGGGCAACAAGTTACGCTACAGGCATTAGAAATGGGTGCGGTGGATTACTTCCCCAAACCAACCAATGAATTGCTGTCTGAGTTAATGACATACAGACAGCTTGTCATTGAAAAGGTTCTTTCTGCCGCTCAAGCTAACTTTGAAGCCAATATCCATGACTCTCCGACTTCACAACTAGAAAAGCGTACTGAGAATTCAAACTACAAACTCATTGCTATCGGAGCTTCCACTGGCGGTACAGAGGCAATACGTCATGTGCTATCACAGCTGCCTAATAATCTCCCCCCTATTATCATAACACAGCACATTAATGCTGCTTTTAGTAAAGCCTTTGCTGATAGATTGAGTACTGTTACCAGTTTTAATTCTATGGAAATAACGGAATCTGGCATCCAATTAAAGCCTGGTCATATTTATGTCGCACCAGGTACACAGCACCTTGAAATTGAATATAAAGCCGGACGTTTATACAGCAAACTCAATGATGGGGATAAAGTGAATCGTCACAAGCCCTCCGTTGATGTCATGTTTAATTCAATTGCGCAATATCGACATCTTCCTGTTTTAGCTATGTTGCTCACGGGTATGGGAGCCGATGGTGCTCAAGGTCTATTAAACCTGAAAAATTCCAACGGCTTTACTTTAGTTCAAGATCAAGCAAGCTCAACGGTTTGGGGAATGCCCAAAGTGGCCTTTGAGTTGAATGCACACAATGAAATCTTACCTTTAAATCGCTTCCCTAAATTTATCATGGAGAAATGTTATGGCTAACCTTCTAAAAGGCGCTAATTGTCATATTCTACACATAACCGCTTTTATCATTGTAGCGATATTAAGCCTTCTAGACTTCGTTGTTCCTGCTCTCATCGTTGTCTTTATTGGTATTGTTCTTAGTATCCTGTCTTTAATTACCTTTAATAAAGAACAGAATACTAAGAAGGAAGAACCAAAAGTCGAAACACCAAAAGCTGAAGCTCCTTTGGAGGCGCTGTATGAAGCGACCATCAATGACGTCACAATGGCGAAGGACTCATTAACGAACCAACTGCACGTGATCAGTGATTCATCAGACAAGTTAAATCAAAGTTTCATGAATATGCAATCAGCCTGTGAAAAACAAACCGAAGTTGCCACTGACATTGCATTGAAATTACTTGATGATGGCTCAGACCAAACCTATAGCTTATCCAAAGTCGTCCCTGAAACTGAACAAGTTATTGCTCAATACGTTGAAAGTTTGGATGAAATTCGAGTTGAAAGTAAACAAGCTTACTCTTCGATGGAAGCTATGTCGGAGCAACTCAACGGTGTATTCAAATTAATCGAACAGGTTCGTGATTTATCAGAACAGACCAACCTACTTGCACTCAATGCCGCAATAGAAGCCGCTCGTGCGGGAGAAGCGGGTCGCGGTTTTGATGTTGTCGCTCAAGAGGTTCGTAACCTGTCAGTTCAAGCCGGAAAGTTAAATAGCCAAATACAAGACCAAGTCTCAGTCGCGCAATCGACTATTGTCGACGTGAATACCATCATTGCTAAAATGGCCTCACTTGATATCAGTGCCGCTGAAGAACAGAAAAAGAAAGTGGATGAAATGCTTCAAGGTGTCGAATCCATGTATTCTAATGTGGATACACAGGTCGAAGAAATTAAATCCAATGCCCATAACGTCGCAAATCTCGTTGGGGTTGGGATTCAGGCTTTACAATTTACCGATATAATCACACAGCAAAATCAATACACTTCAGAAAGTATCACGTTACTGGCGCAAGCGAATCAATTGATACAACAATTCACTTCAGGGTTGATTGATGAAGATATCTTTATTTCTGAGCTAATGAAACTGAAAGAAACATCTCAAACTATCAATCATTCAGCGACAACACAAAGCAATATGGATGAAGGCGAAATAGAGTTATTCTAATGATTAATACTCAAAATTTATTAGACATGTTCGATAATGATAAAGAGATCATTAAACCGATTTTTCAAATGTATCTAGAAGAAAATAGAATGGTGTATGAAGAGATTCAATCGGCCTTTACAGAAAGTGACGATAAAAAACTCTATTCTGTCTGTCACCGAATTTATGGCGCTCTAGTGAATCTCAACGAAGAAGACATATCTCCACTAATAAAAGAAGTGGAGATAAGAGCGGCAGAAAACGCTCCCTCAGATAAAGTGGATATTGAAAAAATAATCGCTGAATTAAAAGCGATAAATGAACAAGTAGAGACGTTTATTCTTAGTTAACTAACACCTAACCCCGAATTCAACGGCGAAGTGGCGACACTCGCCAATATCTATACCTACCAATATCTACCAATATCAATATCAATATCTACCAATAAAACATACCTCAATCAGCTTAGCTTGATTGAGGTATGTTAGCTCCCTTCTAATTACGATTATTCATTACTTTCATCAAACCAATAACCTCAAATTCATAGTAATCAAATCTACAATTCAATATAAAAACTGACGCATAAATGAACAATAAATGCAGATCAAGCGCACAAAAATTAATCTAATTGGTTTAATACAAACCTAATGTGAGTATATTTGTAGAATAAGTTTATTATAAGAAACAAATGTTAATTAACTCTACAAATATCAGATAACATTCAAGGGGCAACTAGGATGCAAACATCACTGAATCAAGAACCAACACAACAAGTCGCACAGGCTCTTCTACATTCTCACCAAGATATGTTAATTGGGCAAGAACGCTTTACCGCTAAGGGGTTCATTGATCTTATCGAGTTAGAACTCTGTCAAAAATACAATCTTGCTTCATTATCTTTAAGTGAGTCAACTAAAGAGCAATTAAACCATGTCGCATTAATTGCTGGAATGAAATCGCTGCATTTGGAAGACTGGTTACACGCCTACTTCAATAAAACCGGTACAACCTCAATTGAGTTAACGGCATAGCGATTCATTGGATAATAGCTGAATATCACCAAGTCATCTTTCTTAGAATTATTAGTAAAATAACGGTTATAATTATAGTTATAGTTATAGTTATACATTAATAAGTAACGACAAAGATGACTTGGCAAGCTTAGCTTGATTATATGACACTATCCGATAGAAGCTGTAAGGCTTCTTTCAATTCAATGTCTGGAGTATTTAACGCATGATCGCCAATATACCATTCGATATAGCTTTGATTCGGTAGTGCTGCTTGTCGAGGATTACCGAACCAAACTTGGTGCTTGTCAGCTAACTCATCTCGAATCTCTAACGCCCTCTTTTCAGAAACCGGCAAATAGATATGAATCATGTTCGCCATTGGTTTTGTAGGGTTAACTTGTATATTAGGTAGCTTTGATAACTCCTCAACGATCCACTGGGTACGATTGAATAATGCAGGCATTAGATTTATACGATCATCAAATTGCATCATAGCTGCAACAATATAAGGTGTACGATGATAGACATCTCCCCCTTGTCGACGAGACCATACTTTCGCTTTATTAATAAACGGCTTATCCCCAAGTAGCAGCGCTCCACCAATTCCATTAATTCCTTTGTAGAGAGAGACATAAACCGAGTCAAAACCCTGTGCTATCTCTGAATATGGTTGTTTATAATAAGCCGCTGACTCCCAAAGACGTGCACCATCCATATGTAAATGAATGTCATTGTCTTTACAATGGCGTTTTATTTTTTCTAGTTGATCCCATTCAGGTAACTGGCCACCAATTTCACGCATTGGTAACTCATAAAGTACCGCTGAAATAGGATCCTGAATGTGTTGCAAATCACTCAAATCCCATGTGGTATAAGGCGCCCCCACAGGCAATACATTAAATCGATTCTGCACCTGATAGTTTTGATGCTCATGCAAGAGAATGTGACTTGATGGATGCATAACAACATTGTTTGTTATTTTTCCTTCACAGGCCATCTCTAATGCCATCGGTTGCGTCATCGTTCCTGTAATGCAAAACATTGCCGCATCAAAACCTAATAAATCCGCTATTTTTTTTTCGAATGCCGCTAAGGTTTTTCCATTACCATAAACATCAAAATCAACATTATTAGCTTCTGACCATGCTGCCATTTTTGTGAACATCTCAGCTGGTGTTAACTTCTTATTACCAGGGATAATAATATTACAATTCTTCATTTTCTCTCCAAATGAGATTCAGCTCGGATGATTGAATTAATTCGCTTGGGTAACTTAAACAAATTTAATATGCTAAGTTTATAAATAGTGGTTTAGATGAAGCATCATACCACTCAAGCGCTATACTCTATAATAAAGACTTTATCCGTAGACAAATATACACATCATAATCCATATAATGTGTAAGTTATCAAAAATACGACGTGTTATCATACAAAGATAACCTATCAAACCTAAGGTTATATAATGAAAAAACTGCATTCTTTCCCTTTAATTCTTGCCGCTACTTCTCTGTTTTCATTGGCAGCGCAAGCAGAAACTGGCTCTCAGTTACGCGATACTCGTGCTGGTGCAGCCTTTGACCTTGGCTTTGGTGGTGTAGTGGAAATGAAAGATAAATACCGTTTCTTTCTTGGTACTGAAGGCGCTGCTGCCGATTACAAATGGTTTCGACGCTCAATTAAAGCAAATCAAGACTTCAGGCTTTATGCTGCAGCAGGAGCTTGGTTAGACTGGGATCACGATGAAGATAATTTGGGTGTCAGAGCGCCTATTGGTGTTGAACTTAACTTTGCTCCTCGCTGGGAAGCGTATGCACAAATTAACCCTTATTTCGTCGTCGTTGATGAATTTGGAATTGATTTTAGTGCCTCACTAGGCGTCACTTACCGCTACTAATTATTTTATATTCAACAAAACAATATTCTCTAAACAATATTCTCTAAACAAAAAAGCCAGCGAACGCTGGCTTTTTTGTTTAAAGAATATTGACATCGTATTATTTAGGGCAAGTGTTCAAATAGAATCGATTGGAACTGAAATCTCGACCATTTAGCAGTGCTTTAACTTGCTCTAGCTTAACCAATTCTTTTAAAAGAGGTTCCTCATCTGGTACGTGGAAAACAAAAGTAGGAATCGAGTAAAGGATATTGGCGGTATCGTAACCATATCGCACCTGCTTCTTCTTATCGAGACCACCATGTCTAACCGCAATCGCCGATACATCAAAAGAAAAGTATACACCTTTATAGAATCCAGCAACTACTCTTGAGAACAGACTCTCTTCTGGTAATAAATCGACCGCTAATAACGTATAAAATCCAGCTTGAGTATAGCGCTCCAATATCATTGGATTCGACGCTTCAATGTACACTCTATTCTTGATATTACTGACTTGATCCAGCTTAGCAAGGTAAGCAATCGCTTTATTCGTTTCTTCGTCGGTTAAACGTCCTAAGTTTTTATAATCAAACCAGAATTGTGCATTCGGAAACAACCTAACAACCTGTGACAGCGTCACTAGCTTATCCATTTTATCCAATTCTTCTATTGTTTTTTCACCATGAGAAAGATAAAAATAATCATTTACTGGCTCATAATAAAAATCAATTTCTATACCACCTGCCCCTAGTTCGATAGCTTTTCGAATGCTTTCAATCGAATTTTGCTCTTCTTTTGTTGAATAAACGCCACGTGGAGACCACAACTTTTGACATTCAACTAACGGCAAACTATTCCCGCTGGTCCCTAAAGGAATATAAGAAATAGTCAAAGCGATAGAAATCACCAATAAAAGGAAGGCGGTGATACCGCCTACAATAAAACGCATATTCTGCCCTAATTAATTAAAAAATAACCCCAAGTAAATGCAGAAACAAGAATAGAAAGTAACACTGCAGCCGATGCAATATCTTTCGCTTGTCCACTCAGTTCATGCCACTCTGTTCCTACCCGGTCAACCACCGCTTCAATCGCTGAGTTTAATAGTTCAACAAGTAATACGATGAACATACTTAAAATGACCAAGTACCGCTCAACCGTATCAAAAGGCATGAAGCACGCGACAACAGTCAATAACGATATCCCAATCACTTCTTGCCTTACCGCGGCTTCGGATCGCCATGCACTCTTAAACCCTTTTAAAGAATTGAAAAAGGCACTGAATACCCTTTCCATTCCTTGTTTTTTCACTGTTCCATCAAATTCTTGCTTAGACATTTACTTAATACTCTCTTGATAATAGCCTTTTTCTAACATTAAACTCCCCCATAATGCATGCGCATTCGCTTTTTTAATGGTTTCATCATTTAATTGTTTAGGCGTTAGCTTATCTTCCGAAGAATCATATAAATAGGTTGATGGTTTTTTACTGGGCTCAAACACCACAACATCATTATTTTCTTCCATCCAAGCAAAGTTTTTATCACGTTGCATCATGGCTCTTTGCTTTTCCTTAGGTACATCTTGGGTTAAATCATGTCCCATCATTGGGTGTTCGGTACTGACACCAGCTAGAGAAAGTAACGTTGGTGGTAAATCTAACTGACTAACTAATCGCTCATCTTTTTTCGCTTCAACGCCACCACCCACAATGACAGCAGGTATATGGAAGTGTCCAATCGGTACCGGCAACGATCCCTTCGCTCTAGAATCATGGTCTGCGATAACCAAGAAGATCGTGTCTTCCCAATATGACGATTGCTTTGCATTTTCCATAAATTTCCCCAGTGCGTAATCAGCGTATTTAACGCCATTCTCTCGAGAATTTACTGGCTGATTATAATGCTCAATCGTCCCTTCTGGGTATTCAAATGGGCTGTGGTTTGACGATGTAAAGACCAAGCTAAAGAAAGGTTGATCTTCTTGATGAAACTGTTCGAATTGTTGATGTGCTTCTTGATAAAGATCTTCATCCGACGCTCCCCAGCTTCCTACAAATTTAGGATCAGAGAATTTTGGGAAATCATGGATATTGTTGAACCCATTTCCTAAGAAGAACCCTTTCATATTATCAAAATGGCTTTCTCCACCATACACAAACTGAGTGGTATAACCTTGATCTGAAAGTACTCTCGCAATAGAAAAGAAACCATGCTGAGTCCCCGGTAGCTTAACGGTTGAACGTGCTGGCGTTGGAGGAAAACCTGTCGTTACCGCTTCAATACCACGAACAGAGCGTACACCTGTCGCATACGTTCGAGTGAAGTTCCAACCTTCTGCATTAAGCTGATCAAGGTTAGGTGACACATCGATGCCGCCTAAACTTTTAATATATCGAGCACCATGACTTTCGAGCAACACAATAACAATGTTTTTCTTTTCACCATTATACGAAGCTGGATGATTGGTTAATGTGGGTTGCTGTGAAGAATCAAATGACGAATTATTGTGATTCATAGAAGCGCGTACCCGTTCAATGATCTCTTTTTCTTTCATTTTTGGGTAATAATCAAAAGCATTCGCTTCATTGGCCATTTGGTCGAACGCATAAAAAGCAGAGTAAGCCGAGTTCATGGTTAGGGAATTAATGAGTGGATCAGTAGAGAACGCCACCATTGAAGGGTTTAATGGGCGATGCTGTAAGCTGGATCGCGCACCTAAAACCATAACAGCCACAATCGCTAATGCAATAAACGGACGCCAATAAATTCGAGGGAATGACGCTCTTTTAACGACACATCCAGCCAGTTTCCAACCGTATTTAATGCTAACAAAAGAAGCGAGTGTTGAGAGTACAATTTCAAATTTATACCCAGTAACAAGCATACTAAAAACTTCTTTAGGGTAGATTAGGTATTCAATAAAAATACGATTTGGGCGGATACCAAATTCATCAATGAAGAATGGGGTTAACACCTCCATAAACACGACTAAACATAAACCCAGTGTTAGCCATGCTTTGACAAAGGCATCCATCACGGATTTCAGGTAAGGTAAATGGCCAAGTAAGCTATATAAAAAACAAGGAAGAATCAGTAAATAGGATAAAGATGAAATATCAATTCGAAATCCACCGTAAAGCAGTTTAATCCAGCCATCAATCCCTTCCAATCGGTCATTGAAAGCAAGACCAAAGGCAATACGGGAAACGGTCATAATGCCAAACAGTAACAGTCCCCACATTACGAATGGATAAATTGGCCCTAAAATGCTTTTTGGCTTCGTTCTATCCCCGAACATATCTTGCATATCTTGTGTCCTTTATTGATTTTTTATCTTCCCGACTACCTTCTATAGGTATTGAATATCGATACTGATTCATTGAATAAATAGTTAATGCTTCGTAAACCAAATATCACCATAGTAAGCGTGAGCTTGTCCTTTCGTGTTATCGGTATCGGTCATGATCGCTACACCTTGTAGCTTTGTTGGTAATCGTCCAAAATAATTTTGGTGATCTTTTAATAGATTTCTCTTTTCACAGAATAGTGGTGAAGATGGTGTCGTGGGTTTTACGCTTGATTCAACTCGATGCAAATCACTTTTATCGCGAATCGCTGTGAGTGAAAGTGTGTCAGTATATGCGCTGAAGACATGCTCTTCTTGTTTTAAAGTATTAGCCCAAAAATAGCTTAACGTTGTCATAGGTGGATATTCACCGTATAACGCTTCATAAGCATTAAACGTTACTCTATCTCCCCAACTTGCTATATCGGCATCATATTCAAACAACACACTGATACGGGCAGCATAATCATCGCCTTCTTTTTTCTTTGCATTACCTTGTTCAACGCCTTGAGTCACAAGCCAGCACCAATGCATATAAGGTGTTTGATTGATGTCAATACTGCCATTCCAAACAAGAGCTGATGCAGAATCCGATGAAACCGCCTGAATAACTTTATTTTGGCTTAGTGACTGGATGCTATATTGCGTCTGATTAGGTATCTTTTCAAACGTCAGTGGTTCCCAATGAGTTAGCTCTTCTATCTCAGCTACTGAGCTAACATCAAGAATTCGTTGATCTGGTAATATTGGTTGATCTGGTAATATTGATTCATTGGCTAACGCAGCGAATGGAAACAATAAGGTCAAAGTAGATAATGACGTAAACGACGGTAATAACGATTTTAATGGATTCATTGGGTATTCATGACTCACTTTTCTTTAATAGGGTATGTTTAAAAGGACAAAGATGACGATGGGAGTGACCTACAATACCGTTATACACGCTAACTTTTGTGCAACATTTTTTTATCATTACATATTTTCGATTGTCTCATCATTGGTATCAAGGACTCAAAGATAAAAAGGAGAGCTACCTTACATAAAAGGGAGCCTTTTGCTGGTAAGTTGTTCCATGCGAGGAAAACTTAGTTATAATCCCCACTACATCATTAAACCAACAAGAAGAAAAACATGTTTTTAGCACCTTATTTCATTAAAAAGGACGAGCAATTCGAATTTACACGCCAGCAAGCAAGCCACTTTGCTAAAAAAGTAGCGGGTGACTTTAATCCAATCCATGATGAAGACAATAAACGCTTCTGTGTTCCAGGTGATCTTCTCTTTTCGGTGTTATTAAGCCGTGAAGGTATCAGTAAGAAAATGCGTTTTGATTTTTCAGGGATGGTCAGCGACGGTATCGCTCTTTCTATCCACCATAATTGCGATAATGAATCAGCTGTGGTTGATGAAAAAGGAAAAGAGTATCTGCACATGCACCGTGAAGGTGAGGTAAATACGACCCCTTCCGTCATTGAGACTATCATCTCTGAATACGTGAAATTTTCTGGCATGAATTTCCCTTATATCATGGTTCCTCTTATGCAAGAGAAAGAGCTGATGATCAATTGCCAACGCCCTCTTGTGATATATGAAAGCATGGAAGTCGAATTCACGACATTGGATCTGACTTCTCCTACTGTTGATTACACAGGCGCAACGTTTGATGTAGAAGGCAAGCGCGGAGTCGTTACCATGAACTTTGATTTCATTGATAATCACCAAGTCATCGGTAAAGGGGTCAAACGTATGATCGCTAGCGGCTTAAAACCTTATCAACAAGCTGATATCGATGCATTAGTTGAAAAGTTAGTGGAAGCTAAAGCCAATTTCACCGCATAGCGCAGCCATCATAATAAGACCAATTCTGTCTTAAGTAAAAGATTAAGTACCTTATTGAATTTATTAGCATTATCTCAATAAGGTACTTCTGAAAACAGCTCCCTGACACCAAATATTAAAACCCTATTCTCTAACTTGCATAATCAAATTTAAGACACTACATTTAATCCACATGTTTTATATTATTGGGGGTGTCATGCCGTACAATTTCGATGACAAAATTAATCGTGTTGGTTCACACTCTGCCAAATGGGATGAATTAGAAACTTTATTTGAACTCTCTCCTGAGGATGGATTAGCCATGTGGGTCGCTGACATGGATTTCCAATCACCAAATGAAGTCAATCAAGCGCTTATCAGCGCGGCTCAACATGGCGTTAATGGTTATTTTGGTGATGACCAAGAATACAAACAAGCCATCATTGATTGGATGGCAAAGCAGCATAACTGGGCTATAGAGCCCGATTGGATTTATACCACATCTGGTCTTGTTCAAGCGACCGCACTTTGTATTGAAACGTTCACACAACAACATGATGGCATTATTCTTTTTACACCCGTTTATCATAAATTTGCGCACCTAATCCGCACAAGCCATAGAACGCTAATTGAAAGCCCACTGGTCATACAAGATAATCAATACACAATGGATCTTGATTCTCTCGAAGCATCGTTAACTGGCAATGAAAAAATGGTTATTCTGTGCTCTCCTCATAACCCCGGTGGACGTGTTTGGACAAAAGAAGAACTCCGTTCTCTTGCTGAATTCTGCTCGTTACACGAATTATTACTTATATCAGATGAAGTACACCACGACCTTGTGTATTCCGACTACACGCATACTGTCATGCCAATCGCTTCACCTGAATATGCCGACAACACCATTGTTCTAACGGCGGCCAGTAAAACGTTCAATCTAGCCTCAGCGATGATTGGCGCTGTTATCATTTCAAATAACAAATTAGCTCGACAATTTAAATCAACCCTTGATCGCTTTGCTGTCCATCAAAATCGCATCGGAACACTCATGGTGACCGCAGGCTATCAACATGGCAAACCATGGTTAGACGAAGTGTTAGTGTATTTGGAAGAAAATCAGCGGGTATTTTTAAATGGTATTGCTGAGATCCCTTCTCTTCACGCGATGCCACTGCAGGGAACCTATCTGGCTTGGGTGGATTTTAGTGGTACAGACATGTTCCCAAAAGATATTAAAAAGAAGGTATTTGAAGAAGCGAGAATTGCCGTTAGCCCAGGAAGTCAATTTGGTCAGGGTGGCGAGTATTTTATGCGCTTTAATCTGGCCACGCCAAGAAAGAACGTGCTTGATGCCATTGATAGGTTAAAGCGCATCTTTGGATAATCTAAAGCGAATCTAATCGAGAGACCGGTTGATTCGCTTTTGCTGCCGCTTTTGCCTGACGAATCGCATTGTTTGTATCTAGTGGCGTGCCTTCTTCTGTTGCGCTTCCTTCTGGGGCATAGCCACTATTAACACTTTGACTCATATCACTACGGTACAAGCCTCTTAAGCGTAGCTCCGCACTCTTAGTCAACAAAATCAATTCAACCCTTCTATTGATAGGCGCACCTAGATTAATTTTATCTAATGGTTGTGTAGAGGCTAAACCAACTACTTGAACAATTCCTCTTTCATTAACCCCACTCGTCACCATAAGATCTCGGACCGTATTCGCTCTATTGGCTGATAACTCCCAATTACTGATACTTGCACCGCGACTAAACACTAAATTATCCGTATGACCTGCAAACATAATTGCATTATCAATTTGTCGAATGCTATCGCTGAAATGCATCATCAAGTCTTCAAAATAAAAGGATAGTTTCGAGCTACCGCGTGGAAACATGCGGTTATCAGCGTCATGAAAGGAAATTTTAACACCATCAGGAATCACTTGAATATTCACATGGTCACTGGCTCCAAAGTGGCGGATCTTTTGAGCCAGTTGCATTGCCAGCATCTGCAAGTCAGGTAACGTATTAAACTGACCTCTAAGAATGGATGTATTTCGAATATCAATATTTTCCGTTTGATTATCCTTTGCTTTCTCTCTTATTTGTAACGGTTTGATCGTATCTCTTCTAATGTAATAATCTAATGCCGCCACGTCACCATCCGATTTAATGGCATCCGCTATTTCTTTCCTTTCAGCATTTGTGGTTGCCTGAATAACCCATAGCAACAAAAAAGTACACATTAAACAAACCATCAAATCACCAAAAGCGACCTTCCATGCGCCAGATTCATGACCGTGTTTTTGTCTACGCCTCATGATTTACCCTCCTGAGCAAACGAACTGTCGTTGTTATCAAACCATTTTTCTAATTCTGCAAATTTTGGTTTGTAATCCGTATTGATCATACGACGACCTGCATCAACCGCCATTAAGATGGGTTTATTCGCTGTAATTTCGGAAATTATTTTTTTAGACACACTAAGGGCGATCAAATTATCTTCGACATTATTTCCAAGTGCTTGAGATAAAGGTTTAAAAATAGCGTAACACCCTAGCATACCTAAGAATGTCCCAACCAAAGCAGTAGCGATACCTAACCCTATCTGAGCAACATCTGCATCAATATTTGCCATGGTTAAAATGATCCCCATTACCGCCGCCAACACCCCAAGACCTGGGCAAGCATCAGCCAACGAGCTCAATGATTGAGAGGGTTTCATTTGCTCATCATAAATAGCGTCGATTTCATCTTGCATCAAAGATTCAATTTGATGAGCATCGGGTTTTGCATTGGTGTAATAACGCATGTTATCGGAGATAAATTGCAATAACACTTTATCTTGAATAATCAGATCATATTGAGTAAACAAAGCGGAAGATTCGACATTATCTAACTCTCTATCCAACTCCTTTGGTGAGCGTTTACGTTTAAAATTCACAATATCACGCATCAACATAAGCAGCTGTTTATATTTAATTTTTGTATCGTATTTGTTACTAATACTTTTTATTTGAACAAACATGAGCTTAATGCTTTTTGTATTCATACTGAACAGCATGGCACTGATACCTGTACCAAAAATGATGAGTACTTCGGTAGGCTTAAGGAGCATCATAAGGTTACCTCCAATGATTTGGAAACCACCAAAGATGCAACCAAGAATGGCTACGGAGGAGATGAGTTTTAACATAAGCCTACCCTCTCTAAATCATTAAATAAAAACCAATTTCGCTCTTATCAAGATAAGAACATTCAAAATCTAACATGCATTATTTGAGACCATTCCTTGTGATACGTCATGAATACAGTGACGGTGATTGTTTCACCCAGATCGAGGCTCATTGCTCAAACATTCGCCGAGCTTTTGATAAATCCCTTTCAACTTATAAGAGATAACCTGTTGCGTTTTCGCTTTCATCACTTGCGCAACTTCCGTTTGACTGAGGTCATCGACATACAACAACTTTAAGAGTATTTGTTCTTCTTTGGATAACGTATGTATTGCCTCGTTAAGCGCAATCACGACTTCGGTATCTTGATTGTTTGCTAATATCTCATGCATGACTTCATCAAAGGATTCTTTGATATCAAATTCAGCATTCCAATAAAGCAAACGTATTTCTTTTTCTGTGATCCATCCAAGTTCCACTAACTTATGATCCGTCACTGGACGACCGAATTTATTAATGGCTTGTTTCATCGCCTTATCATGTTTCGCTTTTACTTTTTGACCGTAATGGGTAATGATATTCGACGAACGTATATTTTCTAAAATCACGTATTTACAACGTTGCTTAAAGTAAGATTTAAACTCATTGCTCTGAATATCTTGTTCATTTTTTCGAATAATATTAACAAGCTCAATAAGGCATAACTGAGAAAAATCCTCGCTATCAAAGACATCGGATACGTGTTGAAAGCGCTTAATAACCGATTCAATCAAAGGAATAAATTGTCGAATCATCGTCGATTCATCTTCTATACTTTTCTCTTTTGTTGCTGCTGTTCGCTTATAATGATTCAATGCAGAATTTAACATCATGTAACCTCTACGGTGACTCAATGATTGACCGAGCTATTCAATGATCATTTTGGTAATGAGAATGGGGTCCGTCATTTTTTTGCCCATTATTTCATCAATAGATTGGATAAGGTGCGTGTTTAGCAGGGTCACCAAATGATGACGAGCGGTCGCTGAATCAAGCTGTTCAGTAGGGGGATTCTCTAAGAATATGCGTAGAGTTTCACTTCGTATAACAGGAATGACTTCAATTATTCGTTGGGTGTAATCTTCTGAATGACTAGGTAAAGAAATTTCAAGCAGTACCGTTCTAGCGCGGTAAGTGGTATCCGCTGAAAAAACGATATTAGGTATGTTCACATATTCAATGTAATGGTTTTTAAGCTGAGGCTCTAAACTGATTCGCTTTGATTCTATCGCTTTTATCGACTCTGAGTAACCATACTGGTAACCACCATAACCAGATACTAAAGCAACAACCAAAATAACGACTGTACTGACAATAGACTTATTCATAATGGCACCTATTTCTTACTCAGTAATAAAGCGGTCTTCCTTAGTGAAACTATTTTCCTTAGTAAAGCGGTCTTCTCATTAATATGTTCTTTCGTTGTATAGCGATGCTCCCTAACCAAGCGAGCATTCGCAGTAAAATTACGCTTTTAATAGGGTTGAGTTAAACGTACTGGCTTCATCGGTATCCCCACCCTGTTCATCAGATACGGTATGATTAGCGTTCGCTTTTTCGTCGGATAACAAAGATGACTCTTGTTCTTGATCCCCGACATTAACTTGAACATCGATAAACTGATTATTACTTAACACATCTAAACGCATTCTTTCCGATAAACTCAACAACAACTCTCGCGTTTGCAATACATGTGATTGCATTTGTACATTTAACCGACCTTCTGCATCAAGTGAAACGGTTAACTTTATCGAACCCAATTCTGGTGGATCTAATCTTATTGATAACTCTTTGATATGTTGATTCGCTTGATATTGCACTTTTTCAGTAAGGAAGTGTCGCATGTCTGCTGTGTGATTAGCATCATGCCGCTTAACAAGTAACGAGTCCTGGAAGGTTGTTTGAGTCGTTGATTGATTTTGACCAAGCATATTGTGAGCAGTACTACTCATTAATTCACTCGATCCCGCTCCTTCTTTTGAGTTTGTTGTCATCATCGACGCTATTCCTTGCAATCGTAACCCATTTAACTGTTGTGCATGTTTAAGTTCTGCTGTTCTTAACTCCAGCAGTGATAATGCTGACATATGGGCGTTTAAAGTATTACCTTCGATTACTTTGTTTTTTAAGATGTTGTTTTCTGAATTATTGTTGTCTGTGACATTACTTTCTAATGCGCTAGCATCCAGAGCACCAGCATTTAAAGTACTAGTATCTAAAGCCTTCACTTCTGATAGGTTTAGCGCTTGCGCTTGTTGTATTTGTACATTTCGAGCATCAAGTAACTGCTCTATTCGACTTTCCGACTGAGAAACATCATGACTACCGAAGGAGTGATCATTTTGGCTGCGATGATCAACATGAGTATTTAATGCTTGAGTGACCAAGTTTACCGAGCTTAACGGATTAAGATCCGATTGATTCAAAGTTGATGCATTTTTCGACTCGTAAGAGCTTGCTCTACTTGATGTTAAAGCAGAGTTCTCTTCTTGTTTCACGTCGTGATGATGCGATGATTGCACATCATCACGCTGTACTTCTTTATAGTCAGAGCGATCATTAATTGAATTCTTATTAATGACTTTAGCGTGATTATCCATCACTTCACTGGAGTGATTCACTTTGGAGACCATTTGGGGTAATGCTTGCATCATTAAGCCCTCAATTCTTTCCTTCTATGAAGGTGCTTCTTTTTATCGTAGGCATGAATTTTATTTTTTTGTTTTGTCGCCACTTCTAACTTTCGTTGTGTTCTTAATAACTCACGCTCAACTAGCGTTACAATTTTCATGTGTATGGTTTTTAGACGGGTAATTTGAGACACAATCTCTGGTGCGATGTCTTTTCCTTGCGCACGCCACGTTAAAACAATATTCAATAATGAATACAATTTCTGCTCATAAATACCAATATGAGAGAACTGCTTCGATTTCACATGGGTAATTAATTCATGTTCAACATCATTCAGTTCTGAAAGAATAGTATGTTCAGTGATTGGCTTTGTCATACTCAGCCCACCCTTCTCGAAGGTCTGAAAAAATAGAATTAAGTCTATCTACTTCAGAACTGTCGCCCTTGTTGACTGATTCAATCAGTGACTTATAGGCGTACTGGTAAATATCATAAAGGTTATGAACAAGATCCCCTTCAGGTGCACTTTCCAGCGGGAGAGAAGCCGTTAATGCCTCGATAATGTCCATAGCATGAAGTAAGTTTTCTGATTTTAATGTCTCATCATTGTTCGCAATACCATGACCAACTCGACTCACGTCTTCTATAAGGCGAGTATGTAACATGTGGATCAATTCAAAGTTTGAAGATACGGAAACCTTTGCTTTGGTTTGTGTATTTTTATACGCACTTCTTTGATTATTCCCAAGTAACATTTGACTCCCCCTCAAGCATTAATTTTCAGACAATACAATGAGATCTAACAGGTCGGCTAATAACAAATACAACTCATCTTTAGAAAGAGTTAAACAAAGATGAGACACTGTCCATTTGAGAAGATAGGTTATTCAACTGACTGAATTGACGTAAATAGCGTTCATAAACTGCTTCATAACGTTGCTCTAGCGTATCGATACGATCATTTTGTCGATCGGTTAATGCCTCTATAGAACTTAATTGTGTTGTAAATAAACCATCACTAAAATCGGTATACAATTCTAAGTAGTTTTCTATTTGTGAAAAAACACCATCATCTCCACTAAAAACGTCATCAAGGGTCACATTTGAACTATCTATAAAGTCACTCAGTTTATTTGAATCGATTTCTAACACCCCTTCTCTCGTGTATTGAATACCCACGTTATAAAGCGACTCCCCTGAAAATTCACCCTGCATAATAGACCGTAAGCTGGATTCTATACTTCGATAAGCGCTTGAAGCCAGCACACCACGAGATTCATCTTCCCCCCCCGAACGCGTATAGCCATCAAGAGTATTGAGCAATGAATTATAAGCATCAACAAACGTGCTCACCTGCTCCTTCGTTGCATCACTATCAGCTGCAATTGATACCTGTGTGAGTGTATCACCCGTCGTGTTCGCTTTATTAACGGTGATATCAACGCCATCAAACACACCGCTCAGTGTGTTACTACTGGACGTCACTTGTAGACCAACATTGACTTCACCACCTAACCAAGCAATGGCATCCTGAGCCGCAGTCCGAGTTACCGCACCCGATGAATCAAATAAAGTCGACACATCCGCTGAAGTAGAAGTTGTTGTTATAGAAAGTTGACCTTCCGCGCCAGATGAATCGGCTGAAAACCATAAATGTTGGCCGCCACCGGCTTGTACAACACTGGCTGAGATAACGCCATCATTATCTGTATGAGAATTAATTTCACTCAATATCTCGGTAATCGTGACAAAATTGTCGTTATCAGAATCAAGAGAACTGAGATCAATATCGAAGCTAGTATTGCCATTACTGATACTAATAATCCCTGTTGCATCCACAAGGGTACTCGCATCTCCGATCGTAATCTCAGAAGATAATTGATGACTCGTGGCCAATTGCTCAACAAACACACTAAATTGAGTATCAGTAGAAGAGTTCGATGTGGAGACAGAAAAATACTCATCGCTACTTTGCGTCACACTTTGTTGACTCAATGATGTATCCGATGAACTTAATTCAGCGATCGTGGAGGTTAAAGAAGAGATTTGAGATTTCAGCTCATTAATTGCTGATTTCTTCGCATTAAGCTCATTAATTTTTCGATTCGCTATCAGTTCAAAGGGCTGGATCTCATATAACGCCAGATTTCTTGCCAAACCTTCTGCATCTATCTGCATAACATCCCCCTCACAAAACTAAGCGTAGTGCTTCACTCTGAAAAAGTACAAAAATTAATCATACTTTTTTAATGCTTTTATCTTATGCTATTCAGTAAATGTCACCTCTCAGCTTGCTTTCTCTTTATTTCGTTCATTATCAATAATGACTATAAAGCAGCTAAGAGGTGACTATCTGTGTGTCCTTGTTCATTCATTCCCTCGGTGTTTCATTAAATTAACCTAGAAGACTTAATGCTAATTGAGGCACCATTTTGGTTTGACCCAATACCTGAGTACCCGCTTGCATCAACATTTGGTTTTTACTTAGCATTGCTGACTCAGATGCCATATCGGTATCGGTAATACGACCTTTCGACGCATCTAAGTTCTCTTTCATATTTGATAAGTTCGTACTGGTATGTTCAAGACGGTTAATACTCGCACCAAACAAGGCTCTAATTTCACCCACATTATCAATCATCGTATTAGCTAACGCATTTTGTGACAGAGCAACGGCAGCTGTATCTGCATTAGCGACGGTATCAATGGCTCCAGCACCACCAACGCCATCAAAGAACGCTTTCAAATCAGCCAGCGCTGTTGAAGCACCCGCGTTAGTTACATCGACAGATAAACCCTCTGCGGATGTTGTACCTATTTGGAAATCAACCGTAGCACCATTAAATGCACCACCAGTACCAAATAAATTATTACCACCATAGTTTGTATTTTCTAAGATAGAGAACGCTTCATCAGCCAATTGTTGGTACTCTGCATCCAATGCCTTTCTATCTGCTACTGAGTTAGTACCATTTTGTGATTGAAGTGCTAGGTCATTCATACGATAAGCAATGTTAGTGACCTCTTCTAAGGCACCTTCAGCTGTTTGTAGCATCGAAATACCGTCTGAAATGTTTCGTTGCGCCACGCTGATACCACGACTCTGCATTTCTAACCGATTTGATATTTGAAGACCCGCTGCATCATCAGCAGCACTATTGATACGATACCCCGTAGCCAAACGTTCTAAAGAGGTAGAAAATGCATCATTCGTACGATTTAACGTATTTTGAGCAACTAGGTTCGCGTAGTTTGTGTGCACTGTAAGAGCCATAATTAGTTCTCCTTATGTGGTTTGACTAATGGGCTTTCACAATAACAAAGGGTGGATGGAAGAGTTATACAAAAAATGAATGAAAAAAAATTAAAATAAAATAATTATTATTTAATATCATAAACTTAAGATAGATAAGAATTAGTCTGAGTTAATACAAGCCAATGTTCCATAAGTAATATATCCAGTTTATCAGCTAATCACGATGAAACATTGCTCCTTACATAACTATTGGTTTTGTCCTTTCATTAACGTAAACACGTAGAAAGTGAATCTGCTATCGAATCTATATAAGAAAAATAACTTCCCTTCTCTGCTTTAAATTCTGAAGCTAAAGGATCCAACTGCCCGATAGTCACATTCGTACCACTGACTACAGACTTTACTATCGCGGGTTTAAATTGAGGCTCAGTGAAAACACACTTTACATCGCCAGAAACTAACTTATTTTTAATGTAAATCAATGTTTTCGCACCTGGTTTGCGTTCAGGGCTTACCGTAAAATGTCCGAGCTTATTGAGTGTGTAGTCACGTTCAAAATATTGATAAGCATCATGAAAGACATAATATCCATGATCCTTAACAGCATCTAACTGCTTCGTGTTTTTAATTTTTTGCTCTGATAATCGTTGAATAAAATTAGCTAAGTTTGCTTGGTATTCTTGTGCATTATTAGGATCCATGTTTGATAGGAATTGAGCTACCTCTGAAGCGACTTGCTGAGTCGGTTGATTTCCCAACCAAAAATGTGGGTCAGTATTACCATGATTATGACCATCATCATGATGTTCACCCTCTTGAAACTTAATAAAATCCACCGTTTTAAGGTGGCTTATTGTCAATACATTATCGCGCTGACTTAATGGTTTTTCTAAAAAAGGTTCCAGCTCTTCCCCGTACCAAATAACAGCATCGGCTTGCTTAATTTTCGTAATATCAGACGGTTTTAATGCAAAATCGTGAGGTGATGCTTGATTTGAAACAATCACATCGTTTGTTGCTTTGTTACCGGTAATTTCATGAACAATCATTTCTATTGGCTTCAAAGAAGACACCACATTCAGCGCTAACACTGGGTTACTCAATACAATAGAAGAAAGCCATAGCCATTTTTTCATTTCATCATCCATTATTCTTAACTATCAAACACACTCAAAATGATATATCATATCATTTTAATGTAAAGCTAAATTAACGACTCAATATGCCATCAACGACGCCAACACTACAATCAATTCCGACCAATATCATTACTGGCTTTTTAGGGGCGGGTAAAACATCCCTCATTCTTAATCTTATGAAATCAAAACCCTCTGATGAAAAGTGGGCCATCTTAGTCAACGAATTTGGCGAGATTGGGATTGATGGAGCTATCCTAAGTGGGCACTCCTCTGAACATTCTAAATCCGTTTTTATTCGAGAAGTTCCTGGAGGATGCATGTGTTGTGCTGCTGGTCTTCCTATGCAAATCGCTTTGACGCAACTTTTAAAAGAGGCAAGGCCTGATCGCCTACTCATTGAACCGACAGGTCTTGGCCATCCAAAAGAAGTATTACAAGTACTCACCTCTGATCATTACCGACAAGTGCTTTCGATTGAAAAAACATTAACGCTCGTGGATGCACGGAACTTACACGATAAGCGATATACCGAACATGATACTTTTAATCAACAGATCGCTATTGCCGATACCATTGTTGGCACAAAATTAGATTTATATGATTCTGCCGATAAAGCCATATTAACAACCTACATTGAAGACCACGCGTCACAAGAAGCCAGCACACCATCGATGAATGCCACCGCAAAGAGAATCATTTTTTCAGATGTTAGTACCATCAACCAACATGAACTAGAAGGGGCAACGCATTATATTGTTAAACCGCCTCATTCACACTCCCACCATTCAGCTCACCATCATTCAACGAAACCATTAGCATCTGAAATCTCTATTCCTGACTCTGGTCTGTTAAAAGCCAGTAATAAAGGAGAAGGCTTTTATAGTGTCGGTTGGCGTTTTTCACCTAATAAAGTCTTTAATAAGCAACAATTGTTAACGCTATTTTTAAACCTGAATGTTGAACGCTTGAAAGCGGTTTTTATTACTTACGATGGTATCTTTAGCTATAACATGACCAAAGATGGTTTAGAAGAAAGGGAACTCGATGACATCTTAGAAAGTCGAATCGAAGTCATCAGTACCAGCACACAGGAAAGCCTTGAAAATGAATTACTTAGTTGTTTGGAATTTGAGTATTAAAATCAATCTGATAATTTTATAAATAGCATTTGATTATTATTCCTTAACCACTTATTATTCTGCGCTTTCTATCCCTTTTTAAGTTCAATATTTATACTGATCTCCCTTTTTGGAAAGCAATATGACACAACCTAGCAACAATAATGATATTTCATCGAGTTTTACCCAATGGTCATGGGCATCTCCGAAACAAAAGATAGGCATCAGTGTGACGATATTGATTAGCGCACTGGCTATCTTTGCTCCAGAAGTCCTGCCTATAAACTCCGTTATTCTTGCTATTTCCTTAATGACCGTATTGTGTTTAATTCGTGTCCCTGTCCCTATTGCTTTGATCACTGGAGCGCTCATTGGTTCGTTAAATAGCGGGTTATCGGTTCAAGATTCCATGACTGCGATTAACAACAACATTGCCAGTGGGGCACAAGTCGGTATGACCTACATCATGATTGGTGCTTTTGCTGTCGCACTTTCAAGAAGCGGTATCCTTGACTTATTTGCCAATAAAGTCTCGATGGCTACCGATAATGGTATTTCTCATACAAAATTAAAGTGGGGGCTGTTCTCCATCTTCATCATCGCCTCTTTAATGTCGCAGAACCTCATCCCTGTTCATATTGCATTCATTCCAGTGATGATTCCTCCTTTACTGTCAACATTTAATCGTTTGAAGCTCGATCGTAGAGCCATTGCCTGCGTCATTGCTTGTTCAATTAGCATCAGTTACCTACTGCTACCCACTGGATTTGGTGCGATTTACTTATTTGAAATCTTATTGCCTAGCTTTAACAGCGCCAGTGAAAGTTACGATGTCACAATAGAAGCAAGCCAAGTACCCAAAGCCATGTTTATTCCTGTTATGGGAATTCTCGCTGGTATGCTGGTTGCGGTTTTTATTAGTTACCGTAAACCAAGGGAATACGATAACAACATCACAAAGCGCTATAACTTTAAATCTGAGAAAACCAATTTAGATTTTAAAGGGTTAGTTTTTACTTTACTCGCCATTATCGCAACGGTTGTTTGCCAGCTATGGTTAGACTCCCTTTTCTTAGGCGCTATGCTTGGATTCATCATTCTTTCTTTTTCTGGTGTATTTACTTGGAATCAACAAGATGATGTGTTTACCGAAGGCATGAGAATGATGGTGCAGGTTGCGGTTATCATTACGATTGCGGCTGGCTTCGCTGGCGCGTTGAATGCGACTGGAGAAATTCCTGCATTAATCGAAGCAACTCAAGAGCTGGTTGGCGATAATAGAAACATTGCCGCTCTTCTAATGCTACTAGTGGGTTTATTTATTACAATTGGCTTTGGTGATTCCTTTGCTAGTGTCCCTATTTTAGCGCCTATTTATGTTCCTTTAGCTTGGTCATTAGGTTTTTCTCCAGAAGCAGCCATTGCATTATTAGGGGCATCGGCCGCTTTGGGTGATGCCGGTTCACCAGCATCAACGATTTCACTCGGAGTCACTTCAGGGTTAAATGCCGATGGGCAGCATGATCACGTTAATGATTCTGTCATCCCGACATTTTTACATGCCAATGTTGGTATGGTTATTTTTGCTTGGATTGCTGTTGTCGTACTGTAATTCATACTATCTATTGATAACCTAATTAAAAAGGCTCCCCCACATTGTCATGCTATCCACTAAAAAGTCGACGCATCACTGTATAGGGTAGCCTTTATTATTTTTCATCAACAATTAGTTAATAAACAATTAGTTAATAAAATAAATAGTTAATCCAGTCGACCGTTACTCAATCGAAATATTACTGACATCAATACCATCGCTATTACTCACATATCCCGCCTGGCTTGGCTTAATTTTATGGGTCTGGTCAATAATTGAAATACGCGTAAGATGACACTGTGCATCTCCCACCACTTCGGTTAAGTCGATACTCCAATCACTGTTTGTTTTAAACATAGTATCCCCATTATTATGTACAACATGCCAGCCGTTCGTCTCTTCTGAACGGCACCCTCTGACTTTTATTTTTACAAGTCCACGTTCAGCATAGCTTTCATAGTTATGATTTCCCCAAGTCACTTCCGTCAGGTTGAGCGTTTTACCTTCAATATGACAAGCCGCATTCACTCCATTTTCTTTTAGCTGTAAATGAAATTTTCCTTTTCTACCAAGGGATTGAAACTGAAGCGCCTGATCGTCATGTAAATACGGACGAAGGTCATCATCCATCGCAACATTTCGGAAGCTAGCATGACTTGTATTGTCCCCTTTTCTCCAGCTAACTTTAGCTTGAGATAAATCACAACCAAGCAATTCCGGTTCTGATTCTGCAATTAAACAATTCTTCATACTTTTAGAGGTCGAATTCGCCCCCCAAATCGTCTTACAAGTTGATTCATTTGGATTTGGAAAGTACTCGACAAGTTCAATTGAGTTAATAAGCGCACCATAAGTATCCCCTTCGGAGAGATCGCGTAATGCAATTTTTGTCTTAAACTTATCAGCCATAAACACTAGACCATCCTCGAGAAAAGGCCCCTCTGAGGAAACATTACCATGATATTCCAGTTCTCTTGTCTCTTTACCAACTCGTAAGAATAAATTGTCGTGCTGACTAGGGCCATTTTGACGCTGCTGATAAGCGACATTAACCGCATAAATGGCCCCAGGTACAGTGTCTAACAACGCATGAAGTCTTACATTTGCCGCATGACTGCTTGCACGCTCGATGTTTTGGTCACCATAAGGGATAGAAGATTGAGATACCCCGCAACGTAAATGACTGTCCAATTCAGCAACAATGGCGTCTGGAGCGTTTGATATTCCATAAATGCTGGCTTGACCGAGTTCCAATACCGCAGGACAAGCGGCTTCAGCTAGTGCTCTGAATTCTTTAATTTCTTTTTTCGATTTATAATAAGAAAAGGCATTAGGATAGCGTGCTTTCAGCGTTTTTAGCGTCCAATTAACATCAAAATTGATCGAACCAATTTGAATGGCCCCTCGTGTTTGCGGAGATAACATTGGAGTATCTAAATCGGAGTTGTTAAACAAGCCCCAATTATTATTGACACCATAGTCATCAAAAGAAGCACTGAATTTAGGGGTGTCTACTGGGTCTGGAATCTCTAAAAAGTTAGGTATTTCAGCCAAAGTAGATGATGATGCGAATAGTGCTAGGGTGAATAAAGTTGGACGCATAGTTTCTCCTCAAAATGCCAACGGATATCCACTCAGCGGTGCAGCCTACCCACAATTTCTTGTGTAAGGAATTTCTTGTATAAAGGGAGTTCCTTTTGTTATAGGAGGAATCCTTTTTTCACAAGAAACAGCCTTGGTGGCACTGTCACTTTGCGTCCTCCAATTACTTGAAGTTTGCCTTTATGAGTTATATACGAATAGAGTATAGGTCGCTCACCGCATTGCATACGATAAAAAAACAGAGAAATTTAAGATCAATCTCACATAAAATAGATACAAAAAAAGCAGCTATAGCTGCTTTTATCTTAAGTTCGTCTTATTCTGCTCTTTTCTTTTTCCAGTACATACCTGAAATGGCTTTAAAGATTGAGATAACCAGTGCCAATAGGATGAGCTCATAAGCATAATAAAATATCCCATCGGTAGCCTTTACATATAAATTTAATGGGTAACCTGCAAGCATTCTCAGTAACAATACCACCGCGACTATAAAGCGTAGCCAAATGACTTTCTCGAAAAAGTGTAATCCTGTTGCTAAAAGAAGAATGGTGGGACCAATAAGTGCCATCGTCTCAATCGGAATACCAAGTAAAGGCATAAAAGAAGAAACAGTGATGAGAGCAAGAAGACAATAGCGAAGCAACATAATACATACCTAACAGAACAAGGAGGCTATTCTACCGAGTGAATAGAAATCAACAATTGCCATCCATTAGACATGTGATGTCAAACATCAAATTCTATGAAATGCTCCTTTTTAGCCTCGCACTTGAATATGTTGCTGCTGAACAATGTCTTTTAGCATCGTATGTTGCTGAGAAAGCAAGTATCCATTGGTTTCATTCATATCCTTAATGATCTGTAATTGTTTTTCAAAACGAACCAATAAAGGTTGCAGCTTTTTAAATTGCGAACCAAAGAGAAACAGCGCCAACTCTTGCAACTTAAATGATTTCCTATTTTGACTTAGATTCTTAAAATCCGTATGAGTGTGTGAAGCAGACTTATCTTGATAACAAAAGTCAGCAAGCTTCATTCTAAAAGCATGATGTTGTTCTAGCTTGCCTAGTGTTATACGTAACTGTTCTTCACTTTTAGTCAGTTCAGCCGCATTGAATGAAATCATCGCGTGTTTACTTTGTCCTAATAGCTCAATCGTTTCCCGACATAGGCATATATCTTCTTTAATACTCAGAAACAATTTCTGGCACAGTGACTTTCTTTTATCCATATTCATGATTGATACTCTTTCACTATATTCTTAGCAATTTCTTCGACATCAATATCAATGTTACGTATTTTTTCACGCAGTTCTTCTATCATAGCTTGATCAATTTTTGGATTAATTTCGACTGCGAGTATTTCTATCATACGAGCATCTTCACCCGACACCTTTCCCGCTGTAGGTTTACTGACTTGCACTCCCTTTGCCGCTTGTTCACTGTCTTTATGAATCGTATTATTGTTTAATACGATTGGCTGAGTCGAATTCGAAGGACCGACTTTCATATGACCTCCCCACAGAACATGTCCGTCAGTTAAAGATTAAACGTGAGTAATACTGCTACCTTGTAATACTGCTACCTTGTACACCTACAACGGACGATGATGTCCATTTTACAAAATGCCATCACTACTTTATCTTTGACCTTCGATTATTTAAAAGCAACGTTGGTCATTTTAATAACGATAAAGCCGTTGTACGGTTCAAATAAGCATGGGCGGTATTCAATCGATATAAACTTCTCGCATTATCATGGGTGAACATCTGTTTAAAGGTATGATCAGCCGGTGTAGATACACGCCACTTCTTACTGTTTACATGAATAGAGTGCTGAGTCGCATCCTTTAATTGCGTAATACGCTGATAGGTATTTTTAGCTTGATGAATAAAGCTTTCAAAGTCATTAACGGTATCACTCGATAACGTATTGACCCCATGGTGTAAGAACTCAACAAAATCTCTTTCAACCGACATTAACGTCACCGGAATCAACTGCCCAGATGGAAAGCGGTGCCCTTCCCCTAACACACCTACTTGCTTAGGCAAATCACGCCATTCTGAATCAGCAATGTAAAAAGTAAGCTCTTTATTACTTTTCTTAGCAAACAAATTATTAAAGGCAAGCGAATAGTTAAACGATGACACTTGCTCAAATTGGTTCAAGGTTGGCTTAAAATGCAGAATGGATAACTTTTGATCCATACGTATTGTTACTTTTTCTTCTACATAGCGATGGCGCTCAAAATCCAATCCATCGATATTGAACCCAACATGACTGTGGCGATTTAGATTGTAATTTAATGTCGATGATAAAACATACTCACCATATAGCTGAGTATTTAGGTGTTTTTCCACCTTATCTTTTGCACGAGCCATTTTAAGTTTGTACTCTTCATTTGGCTCTTCTGTCTTTCGATCTAACTGTTGTTGCATCTCTTGCTTCATTCCCATCAGAGAGCGAGTAATGCCTTTTAATGCTTGTTCTGCCATATTCAAACGCAGTAAGTTTTGTGTTTCTTTTCTTAATTTCTCATGAATAGCAGGTAAGTGTTTGCGACGAAAAACTAAGGGCTGTGCAAAGGAAGATTTCGTTGTGATAGCCGGCATAGTGCCCGCATTCACCTGTTGAACTTGTTGTGACTGCGTCGATTGGATGGAGGAGACCGAACTCGATACCGATTGATTATAACTCATTCTCTATACTGCCTCTTATCGAATATCAGTATAATAAAATTCACGAACGTTGTTGAAATATAGCCGCGAGATCATTCACTGATTGTTCAAGCGAAATCGCTTCACTCATCGCTTGCTTAAGTAACGTATTAATGTCTTTATGTTTTAAAATAGCTTGATCAATGTCGGGATCATTTCCCCCTTTATACGCACCAAGTGACAATAAATCTTTACTCTTTTGATACACACTATAAAGGCGTTTCACCTCTCTCGCACACTCACTATGAGGCGGAGATACAATATTGGTCATACAACGTGAAATCGACGCTTCAATGTCAATCGCCGGGTAATGCCCTTCTTGTGCTAACTCTTTAGATAGTCGAATATGTCCATCTAATATCGCCTTTGCACTATCAACCACAGGATCATAATCACCCTCATCACCTTCTGATAGCAAAGTATAAATAGCGCTCATGCTTCCCGAATTTTCATCACCATTACCGCTACGCTCTAATAATTGTGGAATATGGTTCATGACGGATGCGGGGTATCCTTTGATCACAGGTAAGTCCCCTAATGCGATCGCCACTTCCCTTTGAGCCATAGCAAAACGAGTTAAAGAATCCACTAATAAGAGTACATTTTTACCTTTATCTCGGAAGTAAGACGCCAACGAATGACATAAATGAGTCGCTTGAATACGCATTAATGGGGATTCATTGGCTGGAGATGCCACTACGATGGCTTTCGTCATCCCTTCCTCACCCAGAGTATCATTAATGAACTCTCGAACCTCTCGGCCTCGTTCTCCGATAAGCCCCACTATAATGACATCGGCTTCAGTAAATTTTGTCATCATCCCAAGTAAAATAGACTTACCGATACCAGGACCGGCGATTAAACCCACTCTTTGTCCTTGCCCTAAGGTTAAGAGACTATTAATCGATCGAACGCCCACGTCCAATACCTCGGTTATGGGTTTTCTGTTCATGCTTGGAGAGGATTGTTGATTATAAATATCAAGTACATCAACGCCAAGAAGCTCTCCTTTATTATCAATCGCTTCACCTTTTGCGTTCACAACACGTCCAAGCCATTGATCGGAGACTTTAATCGTTGGTTTTGATTTAGAAGGCGTGACCCTGTCACCAATTGAGATGGAATGATATGGCTCAAAGGGTAATAAAATCGCTTTATTATTATCAACACCAATCACTTGGGCTTCGAGATCACCCTCTGTTGTTGATATAAAACATTGTTGATTCAAATCTAACTTACAGCCAATGGCTGAAATGGTCGTTGAACTTGCGGAGACAACACGACCAGAAAAAGTCGCAATGGAAATGTTATCAGGTATATCGTTGACTTCAAATAACTGCATATTACCTCTCATGTAGTTATCACTGCCTGATGACAATGCTCAATGAGTATAATACAAATTTTTAGAGATAGTAAATTATCGTTAATCGCTACAAAATAGAGGCAACTTGGAGTAAATAAAATAAACATACTGTGAAATCATTATGAACATTTGCAGTATTCTATAATATGTACCATATTTAATCTTTAAAAACATC
>JAOICL010000020.1 GCA_028131545.1 Vibrio sp.
CTAGTATTCCGCTTTTGGGTTAAATACCCGCGAGAGTATTAATTTTATCGATGAGCAAGGTTCTTAGTGCTTCTTGTTCTTCGAGGTTGAGCTTCTGATTATCCTTATTGGTCAGAATAAATAAATCTTCCGCTCTTTCTCCAATGGTAATGATTTTCGCTGCATGTAAATGTAATTCTAAATCAGAAAAAGCACTCCCAATCGTAGCCAATAAACCAGGGCTATCCAGTGCGACTAATTCCAGCAACGTTTGTGTGTTGTTTTTTGCTGGAACAAAAATAATACCGGTCCGCACTTTAAAGTATTTTAATTGGCTTGGTGCTCTACGCGCTTTGATATTAATTTTACTTTCTCTTTTTAGGGACTTTCCATCGAGTAACACTTTTTCTAAATGAGAAACTAACGCCTTGTGACGACTCGGGTCGATGGTTTTATTGTTGTTATCAAGAACAATAAAAGTATCGATGACATACCCATCTTTGCTTGTCATTACTCGAGCATCTTGAATGTTGCAATTTTTTCTATCAAGCTCTGCGGATATTCGTGTAAATAGGGCATGCTGATCGGGTGAATAAATAAAAATCTCCGTACCACCTCGACTGGTATTTTCACTCGCAATAACCATGGGTTTCGTATGCTCTGGATGCGCCAAAATATGTTGACTATGCCAAGCGATTTGAGCGTGAGTATGTCGCAGAAAATAATCAGCTTTAAATCGTTGCCATAATCGTTCTACTTCATAAGTATTAATATTCTCTTTACGTAGATCAGCTAAGGCCATTTGTTGGTTATGGCGAACACGTTCCCGTAAATCGACTGGATTTTCTAGCCCTCGTCTAAGCGCTCTTTGTGTCGAATGATAAAGCTCTGACATTAGAGTTCTTTTCCAGCCATTCCATAAATCAGGATTGGTAGCACAAATATCAGCAACTGTTAAGCAGGTTAGATACTCTAAATAATCCTCATCTCGAATCGTTCGAGCAAACTCAGCAATCACATCAGGATCATAAATATCTTTTCTTTGAGCCGTTGTCGACATCAGTAAGTGATGTTGGACTAACCAAGAAACAAGTTTTGCTTCGGGTTTAGAAAAATCATGCTCAATACAAAAATCATAAGCTTCAACAGCACCAATCTCAGAATGATCCCCTCCACGACCTTTACCTATATCGTGGAAGATTGCAGCGATGGTTAACAGTTCTTTTTTCTGTATTCTTGGATAAATTTCACAGCAAATAGGGTGCTTATCACCGTTACTTGGGTCATTAAATGTATTAATGTGCTTGAGGACTCGATAGCTATGTTCATCAACGGTATAAACATGAAATAGATCAAATTGCATTTGCCCAACAATTTGACTCCACTGTGGTAAATAGGCTGAGAGTACACCAAGTCGATGCATTAATTGAAACGCTTTAGATAATGAGTTTGGATGACGACATAAAGTGATAAACTTTTCTCTTGCTTCGGGGATGGTGTGCAAATACTTGTTTAATCGACGCTTAGCGGTTCTTAATTGCCTCAATGTATTGGGAGCAATTCCTGTTATTGATGCATCATCTGATATATGGATAAACATATCGATAATGGTCTCTGGACGAGCTTGAAATAAAGCGGGTTTCCTTGCTTCAATCAAATGTTTTCTTTTCTGAAAATCTCTAGAAATGAGGTTTGGCTCAATAGCAATACCATTATTTAAAATAGCTTGATCAAATATTTTGAGTAGCATTTTATTAAGTTCAGAGACGCGATGAAGAGTTCGATAGAACGCCTTCATCATTTGCTCTACTCCTCTATTTCCTTGACCAGAGTAACCCATATGTTCAGCAACTTGGGGTTGTAAAGCAAAAGTTAACCTATTATCATAGCGTCGTAATTCAAGGTGTAAGGCAAATCGTATACGCCAAAGGAAGCTCTGACATTCAACTAATTCTCTGTATTCCGTGTTCGTCAAAAAGCCAAAAGCGCTCATTTCATATAATGACGTCGCTCCAAAATGTCGACGTGCAATCCAACTCAAGGTATGAATATCCCTTAATCCGCCAGGGCTAGATTTTATATCGGGTTCTAGATTATAACTGGTGTTATTAAAACGAGCATGACGTGAGGCTTGCTCTTGAATTTTTGCTTTATAAAAAAGATCACTTGGCCAAAATTCATCAGACTTCATCTTTTCAGTTAATTCATTATATAGATCTTTATCACCGCATAGGTATCGAGACTCTTGTAAATTAGTCCCCACAGAAAGATCATCTTTACCTATTTGAAGGCTTTCTTCTAATGTCCTAACTGCATGCCCTACCGTTAGCTTTAAGTCCCATAAGAGGGTAATGAATTCACTGACATAACTTTCTTGCTTTGCTGATAGAGGGAATTTAGTTAGGAGTAAGATATCAATATCAGAAAGAGGGTGTAGCTCACCTCGACCATAGCCACCTACAGCAATTAAACTGATGTGTTCAATCGTATCGAAATGAAAATAATCCCATAAGCGCTTTAACAATGTATCGATATAATCGGTTCTTTGACGAATTAATTTGACAGCTGAGCGACGTTGGAAAAAGCGCTGTTTTTGATCATCAGCAAAGAGTGATAACTGTTCTTTGATATAAGGAGCCGTAATCTGATCATCAGAAAAGGCCTTTGGGGATATTGGAAGTTGTCTATTTTCCAAGGGGCTATTCGTACTACAATCCGGTATTGGTGGGGGCATAGGTCATCCTCGACGATAAAATACTAATCCTTTATCTTGAGTATACCATATAGGTTATTATCATCTGTGTGAATTTAATACGATCTATGCGTCATTCGAGTGGTATTAACCTCGGAATTACGTGTATAAAAAAGGCGCTGTCATCTTGAGCGCCTTTTATTAGTCTAACTTTCTTCGTTTTATATTAGATATTATTGAGCATACGAGGGATAGTATCATCCGATCTGTGTGTAAATATTTCACACCCAGTTTTTGTCACAACAATGGTATGTTCATATTGCGCGGATTTTTTCCCATCACCGGTATAAACAGTCCAGCTGTCTTCAGCATCAACGGAGACACCAAATTTCCCTGCATTAATCATCGGTTCAACAGTGAAACACATACCTTCTTTTAGAACACGTTTGTCATTGTTTTTATAATGAACAATTTGTGGTTCTTCATGGAAAACTTCGCCAATACCGTGACCGCAAAAATCTTTTACTATTGAGAACTTATTACGTGGGTTTTTCTTATTATTTTCTTTAATGTGCTTCTCAATCGCGGTGCCAATGTCACCGACTTTAGAACCAGGTTTAATGGTGCGTAGACCAACATATAACGCTTCTTGAGTTACCATACATAGGCGTTTATCAGCAATGGAGGGCTCTCCAACGAAAAACATTTTAGAGGTATCGCCATGAAAGCCATCTGGGCGTTCTGATAAGTCTGCATTTTCATTGTTTGGAATGATAACGGTAATGTCGACGTTGATAATGTCACCGTTTTTCAATACTGCTGGCTTTAATTGCCCATTACTGCCAGTCTCATCTTGCTCGGCTGGTACACCGTGGCACACAATGTGATTTATCGAAGTACAAATCGATTTAGGGAAGCCATGGTAATTTAGAGGAGCAGAATACGCGCCATGTTTAAGAGCGTAATCATGACAAATTGTGTTGAGCTCATCCGTTGTAACACCTTCTTTAATATAAGGCTCTATCATATCTAGTGTATCGGAAGCCAGTTTACCAGCAATACGCATACGTTCGATGTCAGTAGGTGTCTTAATGTTTATCGACATGGATATCTCTCTATAAATCAATAGTTCTGATGTCGACTGAGGTTAATTAACCTCAGTGATGGATTGTAGAGAGTATATATGAGTTCCCTATGAACCCCAAGCCCCCGATGATGTGTTATTCCAACATCATAAAAAGTCTGAAGCTGTGTTTACTTTGTCAAAATTTCATTTTTAACTGGAAAAATGAGTCTGTTTTATGATATAAAGCGCCCCAGATTGTTATTGAACTTCTGTATGGATAGTCTTATTTTACCGTTTAGGTTTAAATGTAAGAGTGACATCAGGCGTTAATAATGGATCAAACACAAAATTATTTTTTAACTCACACACATTTCGTCACATATTCCGGGGTGCTCTTTTTTCTCTGTTCTTAGATGATACAGAAGAAAATTTGGGGTCGGATATATGGGAAGTGTGGAGGCCTAACCCCGAGAGGATTATTATTATGGCAACTGTATCAATGCGCGATATGCTTAAAGCTGGTGTTCACTTTGGTCACCAAACTCGTTACTGGAACCCAAAAATGAAGCCATTCATCTTTGGCGCTCGTAACAAAGTTCATATCATCAACCTAGAAAAAACTGTACCAATGTTCAACGACGTACTAGCTGAACTAGCTAAAATCGGCGAGAAAAAAGGTAAAGTTCTTTTTGTAGGTACTAAGCGTGCAGCATCTGAGTCAATTAAAGAAACAGCAATCGCTTCTAACCAGTTCTACGTGAACAACCGTTGGTTAGGCGGTATGCTAACGAACTACAAAACAGTTCGTCAATCAATCAAGCGTTTAAAAGACCTAGAAACTCAATCTCAAGACGGCACTTTTGAAAAGCTAACTAAGAAAGAAGCTCTAATGCGTACTCGTGAATTAGAGAAGCTAGAGAAATCTCTTGGTGGTATCAAAAACATGGGCGGTCTACCTGATGCACTATTCGTAATCGATGCAGATAACGAACACATTGCAATCAAAGAAGCAAACAACCTAGGTATCCCAGTATTCGCAATTGTTGATACTAACTCTAATCCAGATGGTGTTGATTTCGTTGTTCCAGGTAACGATGATGCAATCCGTGCAATTAAACTGTACCTAGATGCAGCGGCTGCAGCAGTAAGCGAAGGCCGTAACAAGAATGTTGTTGAAGTTGCAGAGCAAGACGGTTTCGTTGAAGCTAAGTAATTAGCTCTAAACGAAACGCATAGCATAGCGCTTGAATCAGGCGTTATGCTATAGCGATATTTTAGCGTCAGAGGCTCTTATGAGCCTCTGATTTTACCTATCTTAGAAACTACTGAGGAATAGAGAATGGCTGTTACTGCTGCTCTAGTTAAAGAACTGCGCGAACGTACTGGCGCAGGTATGATGGAATGTAAGAAGGCGCTAGTTGAAACAAACGGCGACGTCGAACAAGCAATCGAAAATATGCGTAAAAGCGGTGCTGCAAAAGCGGCTAAAAAATCTGGTAACGTAGCTGCTGAAGGCGCAATTATCATTAAAGAAGAGGGCGGTGTTGCTGTTCTTCTTGAAGTTAACTGCCAAACAGACTTCGTTGCTAAAGATGCAAGCTTCACAGCATTTGCTAATGAAGTTGCTGCAGCAGCACTTGCTTCTAAAGCATCGGTAGAAGAGCTAAAAGCTCAATTCGAAGATGCTCGTATCGCTCTAGTAACTAAAATTGGCGAAAACATCAGCATCCGTCGCGTACAATACGTTCAAGGTGCAGCAATCGCTTCTTACCGTCACGGTGAGAAAATTGGTGTAGTTGTTGCTGGTGAAGGCGAGACTGAAACGCTTAAGCACGTTGCTATGCACGTAGCTGCTTCACGTCCAGAGTTCCTAACTCCTGGTGATGTTCCTGCTGAAGTTGTTGAAAAAGAAAAAGCAGTTCAAGTTGAAATCGCTATGAACGAAGGCAAGCCAGCTGAAATCGCAGAGAAAATGGTTATCGGTCGTATGAAGAAATTCACGGGCGAAATCTCTCTAACTGGTCAACCGTTCGTAATGGAGCCAAAGAAATCTGTTGGTGATATCCTAAAAGAGCGTGGTGCTTCTGTTTCTGCTTTCGTTCGCCTAGAAGTAGGTGAAGGTATTGAGAAGAAAGAAGAGATGAGCTTCGCTGAAGAAGTTGCTCTAGTTCAAAAAGGTTAATCAAACCTTTCTTAAAAACCGCAGACGATGTCTGCGGTTTTTTTATATGTCACGATCAAAATAAAATAGGCTTATGTCAACTTTCTTATAATGTATCTTTTTATTCGTAAAAGTCTATTCACCACGATACATGTTAACGAGAGTATTTTCTTTTGATTATGAAATGAACACCATTTTAGTTTCTGTATTATGCATTTACTTTATCCGTCGGTATAATAAGCATGTATGGACAGTGTGGTAATGATTAATCTTCTAATCAATGTGGCACGTTGGGAAAAACACGGTACTATTTAAGTTATCGGTTTAAGCCCAATGAATGCTTATCTATGACTGTTAATAAAATTGATTCTCTTTACTAAGGTAGACTCTATGACAACCAATACGAAACCAACATATCAACGTGTATTATTAAAGTTAAGCGGTGAAGCTCTACAGGGCGAAGAAGGCTTTGGTATCGACCCTACTATTTTGGATCGCATGGCTAAAGAAGTGAAAGAGCTTCTTGAACTGGGTATCCAAGTTGGTGTTGTTATTGGTGGTGGTAATATATTCCGCGGAGCTGGGCTTGCAGCAGCAGGTATGAATCGTGTTGTTGGCGATCATATGGGTATGTTAGCTACGGTAATGAATGGTCTAGCGATGCGTGATGCTTTACACCGTTCTGATGTGAATGCGCGTGTTATGTCAGCTATCCCATTGCAAGGTGTATGTAGTGACTATAATTGGGCTGATGCGATTCGTGAACTTAAAAGTGGTCGAGTTGTCATTTTTTCTGCAGGGACAGGTAACCCATTCTTCACAACTGATTCAGCAGCATGTCTACGTGGTATTGAAATTGAAGCTGATGTAGTCCTTAAAGCAACAAAAGTTGATGGTGTATACTCAGACGATCCTGCTAAGAACCCAGAAGCTGAACTGTATAATGAGTTATCTTATGCCGAAGTATTAGATAAAGAATTAAAAGTCATGGACCTAGCTGCATTCACATTAGCTCGAGATCATAAAATGCCAATTCGTGTATTTAACATGAATAAGCCAGGTGCTCTTCATCGAGTGATTATGGGTGAAAGTGAAGGTACATTAATCAGCTAGTTAACACGATTATTCGTTTAGATGACCTTTTTTATGCAGTAAATTGGGTGAAATTAACGAAAACTTCAGATCATGAATGCTTTTTATAACTTTCTTTAAATGAATGGTTTCCCTATTAGTAGGAAAGTTTGTAAACTAGCGTATTAAAAATCAAAGCATTGCACACTTATGTGATAGCAATGCTTTATTCTAATTTAGATATAATGGACAACCTCTTAATTAGGGGCAACCGAAGGTGATATTGTGATTGATGATATTAAACAAAGTGCTCAAGAGCGCATGGATAAAAGCGTTGAAGCTCTAAAAAATAACCTAATGAAAGTACGTACCGGTCGTGCTCACCCAAGTTTATTATCGGGTATTTCCGTTGAATATTACGGCGCACCAACGCCTCTGAATCAAATTGCGAACGTTATTGCTGAAGATGCAAGAACACTTGCTATTACTGTTTTTGATCGAGAGCTTACGCCTAAAGTAGAAAAAGCGATCATGCAATCTGACCTTGGTTTAAACCCAATGTCAGCCGGTACGATTATTCGTGTCCCACTTCCACCGTTAACAGAAGAGCGTCGTAAGGATCTTGTAAAGATTGTTCGTGGTGAAGCTGAAAATGGTCGTGTGGCAATTCGAAATGTTCGTCGCGATGCGAATAGTGATCTGAAAGCATTATTAAAAGAGAAAGAAATCTCTGAAGATGAAGATCGTCGCGCTCAAGATGATATTCAAAAGCTCACTGACATTGCAGTGAAAAAAGTAGATGAAGTCCTTTCATCGAAAGAAAAAGAGTTAATGGAAGTTTAATTCCGCTAACTTATGTCACACAAAAAGCGTTGCACGCGATGTGCAGCGCTTTTTGTGTTAACCTTACTAATAGGTTAAGACTTTATCTAGACATTATGCAAAACCCACATATATCCCCAGAAGCATTACCAAAACACATAGCCGTCATTATGGACGGAAACGGTCGCTGGGCAAAAGCTCAGGGGAAACCTCGAGTTTTTGGTCATAAGAATGGCGTTTCTGCCGTTCGAAAAACAATATCTACAGCGGCTAAATTAGGCATAGAGGCTATTACCTTATTTGCATTTAGTCGTGAAAATTGGCGTCGCCCAGAAGAAGAAGTGGGTTTGTTGATGGAACTTTTCATGATCGCTCTTTCACGAGAGGTTAAAAAGTTACATAAGAACAACCTTCGCTTGCGAGTGGTGGGTGACAAAACACAATTTAGCCAAATATTACAGCGAAAAATAGAAGAAGCGGAGCTCTTGACTGGTAACAATACAGGCATGACCGTGAACATCGCAGCTAACTATGGTGGTCAATGGGATATTACTGAAGCAGCTAAAGCGTTAACACGAGACGTTACAGCAGGTAAAATACAATCAGAAGATATTACAGAGACTTTATTCTCGAATTATTTAACTATGTCAGATTTACCTGATGTAGATTTGTTGATTCGCACCAGTGGGGAATGTCGTATCAGTAACTTTATGTTATGGCAGTTAGCCTACGCTGAAATGTATTTTACTCCAGTATATTGGCCCGACTTTGGCGAAGAAGCCTTAGTTGAAGCCTTGACATGGTTTGTAGACCGGGAACGCCGTTTTGGCTGTACCGGAGAACAAATTAAAGCACTCATGAATAAATAACTAAGGTGTTAGCTTGAAACAACGAATTATTACCGCGCTCATTTTAGCTCCATTAGTTATTTTGGGTATCTTTATGTTACCGCTAACCTGGTTCATTACTGCGATGATTGCAGTGAGTTTTCTGGGTTGTTGGGAGTGGACACAATTTGTTGCCTCTCAACCAGAAACGGCTGTTAGTGATAAAAAGCAGCGTTGGTTAGCAATGCTCCCGCTTAGTGTTATTGGCATAGGGGTTTCACTATTATTACCCTTAGATCCAGATGCTTTAAATAGTGTTACCGATACACATTTGGTGATGTTGGGTATTGGTGTCATTTGGTGGTTAATTGCAAGTGCTTTAGTGCTCACCTATCGTCGTTCTAAAAAGCTTTGGGAGTGCTCATCGGTTATACGTTATGGTTTTGGCTTGCTCACTCTTGTACCATTCTTTTGGAGTATTATCCTTCTTCGCGCTCAATTTTTTGATATCACACCTTATTATGGAGCGAAGCTGGTCCTCTTTGTTTGTCTAATTGTATGGGCAGCAGACAGTGGCGCGTACTTTACAGGGAAATCCTTTGGCAAACATAAAATGTCACCGGATGTGAGCCCAAATAAAACGATTGAAGGCTTAATTGGCGGGGTCATTACAGCAATGTTGGTCGGCTTTGGTGTTGCTAATTGGTTCCATATTGAATTTAGTAGTGTACCAATGACACTAGCAATTATTCTGATTACGGTTGTGATTTCTGTACTCGGAGATTTAGTCGAAAGCATGTTAAAGCGCTCATCTGCTATAAAAGACAGTGGTAATGTCTTTCCAGGTCATGGAGGATTACTTGACCGAATCGACAGCCTTGCTGCGGCTTTCCCTGTGTTTGCTTTTTTATATCTGATTTTCTAACTCTTTCTATCTATCAAAATGGAGCGCCAAACTTACCTAGGCTTTTTGTCTAAAGTTTGGCGTTTTATATTATACGCTTCCTTAAATAATATGTACCTTTAACGACTTACGCTGTCTTCAATACTTTAGCCTTATGATAGGCACTATTATTAATAATAAATAGACATTCACTTCTTCATTTGAAGTTCGATATATTCAAGGTTTACTATGCAAAATATAACAATTTTAGGTGCAACAGGTTCTATTGGCAGTAGTACTTTAAAAGTAATAGAACAAAACCAACAGTATTATTCTGTTTTTGCATTAGTTGCTGGAAGTAACGTAAACAAAATGCATCAATTGTGTATTCAATGGTCACCTAGATATGCTGTTATGGCAACAGAAGCGGCCGCTAAATCACTGATGTTGGCTTTACGTTCTTGTTCGCATATGAAAGGTAAGAAAGTTGAGGTGCTTTATGGTGTTGAAGCCATGTCAATTGTGTCATCGGAACCTGAAGTTGATGTTGTTATGGCGGCGATAGTCGGGGCTGCTGGTTTATTACCTACTTTAGCCGCGGTTAGAGCTGGAAAGCGAATTCTTTTAGCGAATAAAGAAGCATTAGTCATGTCGGGTCAAATTTTCATTGATGAAGTCACTGCTTCTGGTGCAACGTTGCTTCCAGTAGACAGTGAACATAATGCGATTTATCAATGTCTTCCTGAACATGTTCAGAAAACGATTGGTCATTGTGACCTTGATGCTAATGGCATCAGTCACATTTTATTGACCGGCTCAGGAGGTCCTTTTCGTTATACTGATATTAATGAACTACCTTCTGTCTCTCCTGAGCAAGCAATTGCTCATCCAAATTGGTCTATGGGGCCTAAAATCTCAGTCGATTCAGCGACAATGATGAATAAAGGGCTGGAGTACATTGAGGCAAAATGGTTATTTAACACTTCTCGTGAACAGCTTAAAGTGATTATTCATCCACAGTCGGTGATTCACTCTATGGTGCAATATAAAGATGGTTCGGTACTTGCTGAATTAGGGGAGCCTGATATGGCTACTCCTATTGCTCATAGCTTAGCTTATCCTGATAGAATCAAAGCGGGTGTGCCTCCTTTGGATTTCACCAAAGTGGGAGAGTTGACCTTTTTAGAGCCGGATTATTCTCGTTATCCATGTTTAAAGTTGGCAATCGATGCGTGTTATGAGGGGCAACATGCAACAACATCCCTTAATGCAGCAAATGAAGTTTCAGTCGCAGCATTCTTAGATAAGAAAATTCGTTTTACAGATATTGCGATAATAAATGAGAAGGTTATTCAAAAAGTTTGTTCTAACTATAGCCACACGGTACTTAACGACTTGGAAAGCTTACTTAACCTAGATACACTGTCTCGACAAATAGCGAAGGATACTCTGAAGGAGCACAGCGCGTGACTGGTATATTATGGAACTTAGCAGCATTTGTAATTGCATTAGGTGTTTTAGTTGCAGTACATGAATTTGGGCATTTTTGGGTAGCAAGGCGTTGCGGTGTCAAAGTGGAACGCTTCTCCGTGGGTTTTGGTAAGATTCTTTGGAGAAAACTGGGCCAAGATGGCACAGAGTATACGTTATGCCTTATCCCTTTAGGCGGCTATGTGAAAATGGTCGATACTCGAGTTGAAGAGGTCCCAGAAAGTCAACATCACCTAGCCTTTGACAAGAAAAGCTTATGGAAACGAACAGCCATTGTTGCAGCAGGCCCCGCTTTTAATTTTATCTTTGCTCTGTTTGCTTATTGGCTTGTCTTTATGATCGGAACCCCATCGGTCAAACCTATTATCGGAGAGGTTACTCCTAGCACGATTGCGGCTGAAGCAGGGCTAGAACCCGGTATGGAACTAACATCTATCAACGGAGTCCAAACCAAAACCTGGGAAGCGATTAACATGGAGATTGTCGCGCAACTTGGTGATGAACAAATGGAAGTTACCGTCGCCCATCAAACGGAATTAAGTGCTGAACAAACATTAGTATTAGATATCAGTCAATGGCATTTTAATCCAGATACAGACTCTCCAATGGGATCGCTAGGTTTTGTACCTTATTCTCCTAATATTACTACTCAGCTGGCACTCGTTAGTCCTGGTGGCGCTGCAGAAGCAGCGGGATTAATGGCTAATGACAAGATTATCTCTATTAATAATACCCCTATTTACGAATGGTCTCAGATTGTTGATATTGTTAGAGCGAATGCGAACACACCTATCGCAGTGCAATATGAACGAGAGGCGCAATCATATACCGTTGAATTGATACCTAATGCGCATGCAAAAGAAGGCGATGAAATTGGATTTGCTGGTTTTTCACCAGTTGTGGAAGCATGGCCTGAACATTATCGATTTAATGTACAATACGGACCAGTGGGTTCGATAGGTCAAGCTATCGATAAAACAGGACAAGTGATTAGCCTTACGATTACTATGCTGAAAAAGTTAATTGTGGGTATCATCGGTGTTGAAAATCTCAGTGGTCCGATATCAATCGCAAAAGGTGCCGGTGCGACAGCAGATTATGGTTTAGTTTACTTTTTGGGATTTCTAGCATTAATTAGTATTAATTTGGGTATTATTAACTTAGTACCCTTACCGATGTTAGATGGTGGACATTTATTATTCTTTTTGGTTGAAGCGATTATTCGTCGACCAGTACCAGAAAAAATACAAGAAGTCGGCTTTCGCCTAGGAGGAATGATCATTTTCTCTTTAATGGCAATTGCGATCTTTAATGATTTTACTCGATTATGATATGTGTTTTAATCAAAAGATAGAAAATCAAAAATAAGCAATAGAAACAGGTCATTGTTTTTTCGTAGATAATGGCTTGTCATGGAATAAGAAGCCTTAATGGCCTATAGCAAGGAATAACTAAAATAATTATGGCTATGAAAAATATTCTGTTTGCTACGCTACTTACTTCGAGCGTTGCAGTTAACGCAGCAGGAAATTTTGTTGTTCAAGATATAAAAATTGAAGGGCTACAGAGAGTTGCGCTTGGTGCGGCATTATTAAAAATGCCAGTGCGTGTGGGAGATGATGTCAGCGATAAAGATGTGGCTGATATCATTAAATCATTGCATGAGTCAGGTAATTTTGAAGATGTTCAAGTACTGCGCGATGGTAATGTACTTGTCATTCGAGTGACTGAGAGACCAACAATCGCCAGTGTTTCGTTTTCTGGAAACGATGATATTGAAGATGAACAGCTACAGCAAAATTTAGAAGCCTCAGATATTCGAGTGGGTGAAGCACTTGATCGTACGGATTTGTCGAATATAGAAAAAGGTCTTGAAGATTTTTACTATGGCGTTGGTAAATACAATGCAACGGTAAAAGCGGTGGTGACCCCCTTACCTCGGAATCGTGTGGATCTTAAGTTTATCTTTACTGAGGGTGTTTCTGCTACTATTCAACAAATAAACTTTATTGGTAACACCGTTTTTACTGATGAAGAATTACGCGATCGTTTTAACTTGAATGTTGATGTGCCTTGGTGGAATATTCTTGCTGATGAACGTTATCAAAAGCAAGTACTTGCAGCCGATATTGAAGCACTACGCTCATATTATTTAGATCGCGGCTACATGAAGTTCAAAATGATATCGACCCAAGTTGCTATCTCCCCAGATAAAAAAGGGGTTTATATTACTTTAGGAATGGAAGAGGGCGAACCATACCATGTTAAAACGGTGAAATTCACCGGTGACTTAATTGATAAACGTGACGAGATTGAAGCTCTGAATCCTTTTGAAGAAGGAGAATTATACAGCGGCTCTGCAGTCACCTCTCTTGAAGAGAATGTGAAACGTTTATTGGGTGAGTCTGGCTATGCCTATCCTACCGTTCGTACCGTTCCTGAATTCGATGACGAGAATAAAGAAGTTTCTTTGACCATGCACGTTGAACCGGGCAGTCGTATTTATGTACGAGATATTCGTTTTGTCGGTAATGATGCGACTAAAGATGAAGTTTTGCGTCGTGAAATGCGCCAAATGGAAGGAACATGGCTGAACTCTAAATCCATGGAAACCGGGAAAACAAGATTGAACCGTCTTGGTTTTTTTGAAACGGTAGAAGTGGATACTGTCCGTGTACCAGGCAGTGAAGATCAAGTCGATGTCGTTTATACGGTGAAAGAAGCAAGCTCAGGTAGCATTAACTTTGGTGTCGGTTACGGTACTGAATCCGGAGTCAGCTTTCAAGCAGGCATCCAGCAAGATAACTTCCTTGGCACGGGTAATCGAATCGGTTTGAATGTAATGACGAACGATTACCAAGATAACATTAGCCTAAATTATCGTGACCCTTATTGGAATCTCGATGGTGTGAGCTTGGGTGGTAAAGTTTTCTATAACCAATTTGAAGCATCGAATGCGGGTATTGTAGACTATACGAATGAAAGTTATGGCCTTGACTTAACATGGGGCTTTCCGTTCGATGAGCTCAACCGTGTTGAGTTAGGTGTTGGTTATACTCATAACCAAATAGGAAATCTGACACCTTATGTACAAATCGAAGACTTCCTATGCAGTTTAGGGGAATGCGATGCGACTGATCTCACGACAGATGATTTTGATGTAAACATCTCATGGACTCGAAATGCTCTGAACCGCAGTTATTTCCCAACATCAGGACTTTATCAGCGCGCTACTTATAAAATGACCGTACCGGGTTCGGATACCTCATATTTTAAAACGCAGTATGATGTTAGAAATTATATCCCTTTAACAAAGAGCCATGATTTTAGTTTACTTACTCGTGGCCGTTTGGGGTACGCTAATGGTTACGGTGAAACGGATGGTAATGATAACCTATTACCATTCTACGAAAACTTTTATGCAGGTGGCTTTACCACATTACGAGGCTTTGGTGGCAATAGCGTCGGCCCAAGAGCGGTATACCGTAGTTATGGTAACGGCAACAATGGAACCTCTTCTGCAACGGATGATTCCGCTGGTGGTAATGCGATCGCATTGGCCAGTGTTGAATTGATAGTTCCTACGCCATTTATTGATGATGAAACGCGAAATCAATTGAGAACCAGTGTGTTTTTTGATGCTGCGAGCGTATGGGATACAGAGTTTGACTATCGAGAAGCGACGACAGATTATGGTTCTGAGTATTACTACGATTATTCTGATCCAACAAACTACCGTTCTTCCTATGGTTTAGCATTGCAGTGGGTATCACCATTGGGACCACTTGTCTTTTCTTTTGCTCGACCAATTAAAAAATATAAAGGCGATAACGAGGAGTTTTTCTCTTTCACTATCGGTAAAACATTCTAATTGAGGTATTAATTTTGAAAAAACTAATTAAAGCAGCCAGTATTAGTGTAGTACTACTAGGTTCATCTTTACTCGCTCATGCAGCAGAAGCCGTACAAAAGATTGGGTATATTAATGCTCAGCAAATTTTTGCCGCTTTACCGCAACGTGAAGATGTAATGAAAAAACTCCGTCAAGAGTTCCAAGATAAGCAAGATGAACTGAAAAAAATAGAAGCTAAAGCGCAAACAAAAATAGAGAAATTGAAGCGTGATGGTGAGTTGATGTCGAATGATGAGCGTGAAGCGCTTAGAATTGAAGTTAGTCAGCTAGAAAGTGAATACCAGATTAAAGGTAAAACACTACAAAATGCATCGAAAAAGCGTGAACAAGAAGAAACACAAAAGCTACTGAAAGTTATCCAAGAAGCTGTAGACAGAGTCGCTGAAAAAGAAAACTTTGATCTTGTTTTGAATGCTCAGGCAATTACCTTTGCAAAACCAGAATTCGATATATCACAAAAAGTCATTGAAGAACTAAAGTAATTACATGAAATCATTAACGCTTGCCGAAGTGGCACAAATTACAGGTGGGGAAGTTATAGGGGATAGCAGCGCGGTGATTGAGCGTCTTGCACCTATGGATAAAGGACAAGAGGGAGATATTACTTTCTTGTCTAACCCTAAATATGCAAAGCACCTTGCTGACTGCCAAGCGACAGCGGTAATGGTCAAACCAGCACAAGCGGATCTATGCCCCAAAAATGCACTCGTAGTCGATGACCCTTACGTAGCATTTGCTAAAGTCACTCAAGCATTAGATACGACACCGGCAGCGGCGAGTGATATCGCTGCTTCAGCCGTGATCTCTAATGAAGCAACTTTAGGAGAGAACATTTCTATTGGTGCCAATGCAGTCATTGAATCAGGTGTAACGCTTGGTGATAATGTGGTTATTGGTGCTGGGTGTTTTATTGGTAAAGATGTTTCGATTGCTGCAAATACTCAACTTTGGTCAAATATCTCTATTTATCATCGTGTTGTGATTGGTGAGTCTTGTTTAATTCAAGCGAATACCGTTATTGGTGCTGATGGCTTTGGCTATGCGAATGACAAGGGTGAGTGGATTAAAATTCCTCAACTGGGTACCGTTCGCATTGGTAATCGTGTTGAGATCGGTGCTTGTACCACTATCGATCGTGGTGCGCTGGATGATACCGTGATTGAAGATAATGTGATTCTCGATAATCAATTACAAATCGCTCATAATGTGCATATTGGTTATGGTAGTGCATTAGCGGGTGGTACTGTTATTGCGGGGAGTACGACCATAGGAAAATATTGCATTATTGGTGGTGCATCGGTCATTAATGGGCATATTGACATTGCCGATGGTGTAACGATTACTGGAATGGGAATGGTGATGCGCAGTATAGAAGAAAAAGGCGTCTATTCATCAGGTATTCCACTACAGACAAATCGAGAGTGGCGTAAAATGGCACCACGAGTGCAAAGAATTGATGAGATGCATAAACGATTGAAAACACTTGAAAAGTGGATTGATAATAAAAGTGATGCGTCTTAGTACTGCATCTTGAGCCAGTTAGTTGTATACTGCCTCAATATTGTGGTATTTGATCTTTATCGCATAAAGATCAATAAATAAAATTATAATAGGAATATAACTTTGACTACTGAAACTAAAACAATGGATATCACAGAGATCCAACGCTTACTTCCACATCGCTACCCATTTCTAATGCTCGATCGTGTTATTGATTACAATGAAATGGAGTATTTACGCGCGATTAAGAATGTTTCGGTTAATGAACCTCAATTTACAGGTCACTTCCCACAACTTCCTGTATTCCCAGGTGTTCTTATCTTGGAAGCGATGGCTCAGGCGACGGGCTTACTTGCATTTCGTTCATTTGGTGAACCTGCTGAAAATGAATTGTATTACTTTGCGAGTGTTGACGGTGCTAAATTTAGAAAACCAGTCATGCCTGGTGATCAAATGATTATTGAAGTGAAGTTGATTCGTGAACGTCGCGGTATTGCAGCCTTTACAGGTACAGCAACGGTTGATGGCGATGTTGTTTGTTCTGCTGAATTAAAGTGTGCTCGTAGAGAATTTTAATTATGATTGATGCTAGTGCTCAAATCCACCCATCTGCGGTTATCGAAGGCGATGTCACTATTGCGGCAAACGTTAAAGTCGGTCCGTTTAGCTACCTTTCGGGAAATATCAGTATTGGTGAAAATACTGAAATTATGTCCCATGTTGTCATTAAAGGTAATACGGTCATCGGTAAAGATAACCGAATCTTCCCTTATGCTATTATTGGTGAAGAAAACCAAGATAAGAAATACGGTGGAGAAGACACTCGAGTTATCGTTGGTGATCGTAATGTGATTCGCGAAAGCGTACAGATACATCGTGGAACAGCACAAGATAAATATGAGACCGTTGTTGGTAATGATAATTTATTATGTGTCAACGCACACATAGCTCATGACGTTATCGTTGGTAATCATACGCATATAGGTAATAATGCTATTTTAGGTGGGCATGTTACCGTTTATGATCATGCTGGTGTCATGGCTTTATCGGCAATCCACCCATTTTGTAATATTGGTGCTTATGCCTATATCGGTGGTTGTTCTGCTGTTGTACAAGATGTGCCTCCATTTGTTTTGGCGCAAGGAAATCACGCGAAACCCTTTGGATTAAACCTGGTTGGTTTACAGCGTAATGGCTTTGAAAAATCAGACTTGCGTGTTTTACGTAGAGCTTATAAAGAACTTTATCGTTCTGGTAAAACACTCGAAGAAGTAAAGCCTATCTTGAACGAGATGAAAGCAGAATGTGAATCAGTACAGCTCTTCCTTGATATGTTTGAAATTACTGAACGCGGTATCATTCGCTAAGCGTTACTGCATCTTTGCTGTATCACGTCTAAAAAAAGATCGCTTATAAGCGGTCTTTTTGTCTAATATAGGGTCATTTATTTATGTCAGTTGTTCATCACTCCGAATCACATACTAATGTACAAAAACCATTACGTATCGGTGTTGTTGTTGGCGAGTTATCGGGTGATACGCTTGGAGAAGGGTTAATGACTGCCATTCGAAAGCGCTACCCTAATGCTGAATTTGTTGGTATTGGCGGTCCTAGAATGAACTCATTAGGCTGCAAGTCACTGTTTGATATGGAAGAGCTTGCCGTTATGGGTTTAGTTGAGGTTCTTGGAAGATTACCGAGACTACTCAAAGTCAAAGCTGAGTTAAAGCGTTATTTCCTTGATAATCCTCCTGATGTCTTTATTGGTATTGATGCCCCTGATTTTAATCTTCGTCTAGAGTTGGATCTTAAGCAAGCGGGCATCCCCACGGTTCATTACGTCAGCCCATCGGTTTGGGCATGGAGACAGAAGCGCATTTTTAAAATAGAAGCAGCAACAAACTTAGTTCTGGCTTTCTTACCTTTTGAAAAGGCGTTTTATGACCGATTCAATGTACCCTGTGAATTTATTGGCCATACATTGGCAGATCAAATCCCTTTAGAACCCGATAAAAAAGCAGCACAAGCACTATTTGGGCTTAATCCTGATAAAAAGTGGTTAGCAATACTACCGGGTAGCCGAGGTAGTGAATTAAACATGTTAGCTGCACCATTCATTGAAACGTGCAAACAGCTCCACAAGAAATATCCTGATATGGGATTCATTGTTGCATTGGTTAATGATAAGCGCCGTGAACAATTTGAACAGGCGTGGCAAGAGGTGGCTCCTGAACTCGATTTTGTGCTGATTAACGATACGGCTCGCAATGTACTGACGGCTTCCGATGCTGCTTTATTAGCATCTGGAACGGTTGCTCTTGAATGTATGCTATTAAAAAGACCAATGGTTGTCGGATATCGAGTTAATAAAGTAACCGCTATGTTAGCGAAACGATTATTGAAAACCAAATACGTATCCTTGCCCAATATCCTTGCAGATGAAGAACTGGTTAAAGAGCTTTTACAAGAAGATTGCACACCTCAAAATCTAACAGAAGCGGTATCTGATCTTTTTGAGCATAAAAATGATGAATTAATAGATCGGTTTTCAGAAATGCATCATTGGTTGAAAAAAGACGCCGATCACAGTGCAGCCAATGCGGTATTAACGTTAATTGGTAAGGCGGAATAATGTCAAAAAATAAAGAAGAATTACCTCCTTTTGACTGCCCACAAGGGTATCAATATATTGCCGGTGTTGATGAGGTAGGGCGAGGTCCTTTAGTGGGAGATGTGGTTACAGCCGCAGTCATTCTTGATCCTAATAATCCCATCGCCGGGCTAGATGACTCTAAAAAATTAACAGATAAAAAACGTTTAGCTTTATTCCCTGAAATTAAAGAGAAAGCCTTAGCATGGTCAATTGGGCGTTGCTCACCAAGGGAAATAGACGAATTGAATATCTTACATGCGACGATGGAAGCAATGCGCCGTGCGATTAATGGATTAGCGATTGTTCCTGATCTAGCATTAATTGATGGTAATCGAACTCCGGATATTCCCATGGATTCCATTGCTGTCGTAAAAGGTGACCTTCGAGTGCAAGAAATCAGTGCGGCATCTATTCTTGCAAAAGTAACTCGTGACCAAGAAATGGAAGAGTTGGATAAACATTATCCTCAATTTGGTTTTGCCAAACATAAAGGTTACCCAACAAAGGCACACTTTGCTGCTATTGAAGAGTTTGGCGTGATAGCTGAACATCGAAGAAGCTTCAAACCTGTTAAGCGTATTTTAGATAAAGAATAACTATATATTGAGTCCTATGTCTGATCCAAAATTTATTCATTTGAGAGTCCATAGTGATTACTCGATGATTGATGGCTTGTCCAAAGTTCCTCCTCTTGTTAAAGCGGTAGCTAAGCAAAATATGCCAGCGATGGCATTAACTGATTTCACGAACCTGTGTGGGTTAGTTAAGTTTTATGGCACAGCACACAGTTGTGGCATTAAACCTATTATTGGTGCTGACTTTACAATGCAATCATCAGAATTTGGTGATGAATTAACAGGGATCACCGTTCTTGCCATGAATAATGAAGGGTATAAAAACCTAACATTATTAATCTCTAAAGCTTACTTGAGAGGGCATGTACAGCATAAGCCTGTGATTGATAAAGAGTGGCTGATTGAGCTTAATACGGGCTTAATTGTTCTTTCTGGAGGACGTCAAGGAGAAGTCGGTAAAGCCTTATTAAAGGGAAATCAAGCAACAGCTAAAGCATGCATTGCCTTTTATCAACAGTACTTTCCCGATCGTTATTATTTAGAGTTAATCCGAACAGGACGAACGGATGAAGAGACTTACCTACATTTTGCATTGGAGATTGCGGAGCAAGAAGGGTTGCCCGTTGTAGCAACGAATGAAGTCGTGATCTTAAATGAAGACCAATTCGATGCTCATGAAATCCGAGTTGCTATTCATGATGGCTATACCTTAGTTGATCCTAGACGCCCTAAAAAATATAGCTCACAACAGTATCTACGCTCAGAAGAGGAAATGTGTGAAATATTTTCTGATATCCCTGAAGCGTTAGAAAACTCAGTTGAAATAGCTAAACGATGCAATGTGACCGTACGTTTAGGCGAATATTTTTTACCTAATTTCCCTACCGAAGGGATGAAAATTGAAGACTTTTTGATCAAGAAATCAGAAGAAGGTCTTGAAGACCGATTAGCATTCTTATTTCCTGATCCTGAAGTTAGACAGACGAAACGTCCCGAATATGATGAACGTCTAAAAATAGAGTTGGAAGTCATTAATAATATGGGCTTTCCTGGCTACTTTTTGATCGTAATGGAATTCATACAATGGTCAAAGGATAACGATATCCCTGTTGGGCCTGGTCGAGGGTCTGGTGCCGGTTCATTAGTCGCTTATGCGTTGTCGATTACTGACCTTGATCCCTTAGAGTATGATCTTCTTTTCGAACGATTTCTTAACCCTGAACGTGTTTCGATGCCTGATTTCGATATCGACTTCTGTATGGATAAGCGAGATAAAGTGATTGATCACGTCGCTGAAATGTACGGACGTGATGCGGTATCCCAGATCATTACCTTTGGTACTATGGCTGCGAAAGCAGTTATTCGAGATGTTGGTCGAGTTCAAGGTCACCCATTTGGCTTTGTCGATCGAATTTCTAAGCTGATTCCACCCGATCCAGGAATGACGCTTGAAAAAGCATTTAAAGAAGAGCCCGCTTTACAGGATTTATACGATGGCGATGAAGATGTAAAAGAGCTTATCGATAAGTGCCGTATTCTAGAAGGATGTACTCGAAATGCAGGTAAACACGCTGGTGGTGTTGTCATATCACCAACGACGATCACTGACTTTGCACCTATTTATGCGGATGCTGAAGGTAAGTTCCCAGTAACGCAATTCGATAAAAATGATGTTGAAACCGCAGGCTTAGTTAAGTTTGACTTTTTGGGTCTACGAACCCTCACCATCATTGATTGGGCTTTAGGGCTGATTAATCCCCGATTAGAAAAGGAAGGCAAAAAAGCAATACGGATTGAATCGATCCCTCTACAGGATCAGGCATCATTTCGATTGTTACAGAACTCTGAAACAACCGCTGTATTCCAGCTAGAATCAAGAGGAATGAAAGATCTCATTAAGCGCCTTCAACCGGATTCCTTTGAAGATATTATCGCTCTAGTTGCTCTATTTCGTCCTGGTCCATTACAGTCGGGCATGGTTGATAACTTTATCGACCGTAAGCACGGCCGAGAAGATATTTCATATCCAGATGTAACTTGGCAACATGACTCTTTAAAAGAAACACTTGATCCAACCTATGGCATCATTTTGTATCAAGAGCAGGTTATGCAAATTGCTCAGATATTGGCAGGGTATACTCTTGGCGGCGCAGATATGTTACGTCGAGCCATGGGTAAGAAGAAACCAGAAGAAATGGCAAAGCAACGAGCCATTTTTAAAGAAGGGTCAGAAAATAATGGAGTAGATGGCGAACTAGCTATGAAGATCTTCGATCTCGTAGAGAAGTTTGCAGGCTATGGTTTTAACAAATCACACTCAGCAGCCTATGCTTTAGTTTCTTATCAAACACTTTGGTTGAAAACACATTATCCTGCTGAATTCATGGCTGCCGTTATGACGGCGGACATGGATAACACTGAAAAGGTTGTAGGCTTAATCGATGAATGCTTAAGAATGAAGTTGAAGGTGCTACCACCGGATATTAATTCAGGGTTATATCGTTTCAATGTGGACGAAGAAGGGAGTATTGTTTACGGTATTGGCGCAATTAAAGGTGTTGGTGAAGGCCCGATTGAAGCGATACTTGAAGCCAGAGAGCAGGGCGGCCACTTTAAGGATTTATTCGATTTTTGCGCTAGAATTGATCTCAAGCGAGTTAATAAGCGCGTCATTGAAAAGCTTATTTATGCAGGTGCTTTGGATCGTTTAGGCCCACATCGTGCAGCACTAATGGCATCTTTAGGTGATGCAGTGAAAGCCGCGAGTCAATACCATCAGGCAGAAGCCTTTGGTCAAAGTGATATGTTTGGAGTATTAACTGAAGCGCCAGATGAAGTCGAAAATAAATACACGCAGGTACCACCATGGCCTGAAAAGGTATGGCTTGAGGGTGAAAAAAGTACCTTGGGACTGTATCTAACTGGGCATCCAATTAATCAATATCTACGTGAAATTAGAAAATACACCAGTTGCCGTCTTGTGGATTTAACGCCGACAAGACGAGATCAAAGCATGACGGTGTCGGGTTTAGTTATAGCCTCTAAGGTGATCACAACCAAACGAGGAACCAGAATGGGAGCATTAACGTTAGATGATCGAAGTGGTCGTTTAGAAGTGATGCTCTTTTCTGAAGCATTAGAGAAATACGCTGACTATCTAGAGCCGGACAAAATACTAGTGGTTTCAGGCCAAGTGAGCTTTGATGACTTTAGTGGCGGTTTAAAAATGTCAGCCAGAGAAGTGCTTGATTTAGGTGGCGCGCGTGAAAAGTTTGCACGGGGCCTTGCAATTTCAATTAATGAAAAGCAGATAAATCAGCAATTTTTTGACTCATTTTATGAGAAAATAGCTCCTTATCGTTCAGGTACGATACCAGTTCATGTATACTACCAAACATCTGATGCTAGAGCACGGTTGACATTAGGTACAGAATGGCGTGTAACGCCAACGGATACTTTAATAGATGACCTAAAACAATTACTTGGCCAAGACCAAGTGGAACTTGAATTTAACTAGATATTCAGTCAATATCTCATTATAAGAAAAAGCCTTACTACTTTAGTCAGGCTTTAATATGAAGAATAAACGGCTGAATAATTTAAGGATCTATAAATGAGCCTAAACTTTTTGGAATTTGAAAAACCAATTGCAGTACTTGAAGCTAAAATTGAAGCTCTTCGTGTAGAGTCTCGCCATGGTAGCGAAAGTGGTGTTGATTTACAGAAAGAAATCGAACAACTAGAGCAAAAAAGTCATGAGCTAAGAGTCAAAACCTTTGCAAATCTTGGCGCATGGGAAACAGCTCAACTTGCTCGTCATCCTCTGCGTCCATATACATTGGATTACATCGAGCATGCATTTACAGAATTCGAAGAACTGGCAGGCGATCGAGCATTTGCTGATGATAAAGCCATTGTAGGCGGTATTGCTCGTTTAGAAGGTCGTCCTGTGATGATCATTGGTCATCAAAAAGGCCGTGAAACGAAAGAAAAAGTAAAACGTAACTTTGGTATGCCTAAACCTGAAGGTTACCGTAAAGCATTACGTTTAATGAAAATGGCAGAGCGTTTTAAAATGCCAATCATCACTTTTATCGATACGGCTGGTGCTTACCCAGGTGTAGGTGCAGAAGAGCGTGGTCAATCGGAAGCGATAGCAACAAACTTGAAAGCAATGGCTGGCCTTAATGTTCCCGTTATTTGTAATGTTATCGGCGAAGGTGGTTCAGGTGGTGCACTAGCTATTGGTGTTGGCGACTACGTGAACATGCTTCAATACTCAACTTATTCTGTTATTTCTCCGGAAGGTTGTGCATCTATCTTATGGCGTGATTCAGATAAAGCACCACAAGCCGCTGAGGCAATGGGCCTTATCGCCCCTCGCCTAAAAGAGCTTGAGCTTATTGATAGTATTATCGAAGAGCCATTAGGTGGCGCGCATCGTGATCATGCTGCTATGGCATCAAACATGAAAGATACGCTATTAAGTCAATTAAAAGAGCTTGATACATTAGACAACGATGAACTTAAAGATCGTCGTTACTCTCGTCTAATGAGCTACGGTTACGTATAAAGCGAGATGTAATTTATTGAAAGGGTTGAACATATGTTCAACCCTTTTTTATTTATAATTAACCTATTCCTTTCCTCATCTTGTTAGGTCTGAATAACTCATCATGTTATATAGCCAGTTTGAATCAATATTAAAGTCACATATTAAGAGCAAGAATAAAATCGTATTAGCATTGAGTGGAGGCATCGACTCTTCAGTGTTATTGCATTTACTTGCACGTTACCAACATGAAAATAATGTTACTTGTATCGCGGTACATATACATCATGGTTTAAGCCCAAATGCTGACACATGGGCGAATTTATGTCGTCAATGGTGCCAAGAATATCGAATTGAGTATTTTGAAGAGAGGGTCAATCTGGATATAGGGCGAGCTCAAAGTATAGAAGCGCAGGCAAGAGAAGCTCGTTATGCGGCGTTAGCAAACTATATACAACCGAACGATGTTTTATTAACTGGCCAACACCTCGATGATCAAAGTGAAACATTTATGTTGGCATTGAAGCGGGGCAGTGGTCCTAAAGGGTTATCTTCGATGGCATCTACAATGCCTTTTTATCAAGGTACATTGATTCGACCATTGTTGGCAATTAAACGCTTGGATATTGAAACTTACGCACAACATCAGCAATTGAACTGGGTTGAAGATGAAAGTAATCAAGATACTCGTTTTGATCGAAATTTTTTAAGACATGATGTTTTGCCTATCTTATCTCAGCGTTGGCCTCATATATCACACTCTATTGCACGAAGTGCTGAGCTTTGCGCAGAGCAAGAAGCGTTATTAGATGAATTGATATCAAGTCAGTATAAAAGCATAGGGACATTGGATAATAAACACAGTGCTTTTGATACCCTTTCTATTGAAAAACTGGAAGTGCTTTCCCCATTATTACGAAGAAGCTTATTAAGGAAATGGTTTGAACGAAACTTACTGAGCATGCCTAGCCGGCAACAATTACAGATCTTATGGGATGAAGTTGCTTTAGCGAGGCAAGATGCAACTCCTTCTTTAAGGATTGGTTCCATTGATGCTCGGCGTTTTAATGGTGAGTTATATCTTGTTCAGCCGATAGTTGATCTATCTAACTTTAAATCCACTATAACCGTTGGACAGGTATGTACTTTACCTGAAACGTTAGGTCAAGTGATGATTAATCATACTTCGACTTCCACCAGAATGGGGATGGATATCGATAAGTTGAAAAAGGGACATGATCTTTGGGTACATTTTAATTCTGAAGGACTATATGCTCATCCAGCTGAGAGAGATAAAGGCCGGAAAGTAAAAAAGCTTTTTCAAGAATACAAAGTGCCAACATGGGAGCGTCGTCAAATACCCATTCTTATGTGTCGTGATAAAGTAGTCGCGATAGCTGGTTTATTCGTTGATAAAGCCTACTCTGGTGATAGTGCAGCATTTCAGTGGCACCGATAAAGTAAGGAGGACTTATGTCCCTATTCAATTCTAGTTTTACTTTCGTTCGTTCAAATACTCTCAGTAAATTGATCTTCTTATCGAGTTCATTCTTTTTATGGTCTGCACAGGTAAGCGCAGCAGATATTGCCGCTGGTGAAGAAAAAGCAAAAGCGGTATGTTCAGCATGTCATGGAGCCGATGGCCTTGCAGTGATTCCTGGATACCCAAATCTTAAAGGCCAGAATGAACAATATATTATTTCTTCTCTTAATGCGTATAAAGCTAAGCAACGTAATGGTGGGTTAGCGGTGGTTATGCAAGCACAGGCATCGACGTTGAATGATGTTGATATTGCAAATTTAGCAGCTTATTATGCTAGCTTGAAGTAAATGTAGTAAAGGAATAAACATGAAGAAAATTGAAGCGATCATCAAGCCATTTAAATTAGATGATGTACGAGAAGCGCTTGCTGATGTTGGCATTACAGGGATGACAGCTTCGGAAGTCAAGGGCTTTGGGCGTCAAAAAGGTCATACTGAACTTTACCGTGGCGCTGAATACATGGTCGACTTTTTACCAAAAGTAAAACTTGAGATTGTTGTGCCATCAGAATCCGTTGATCAATGTGTTGATGCCATTATAGAAACGGCTCAAACAGGAAAAATTGGTGATGGTAAGATTTTTGTGTTTGATGTTGAACGTGTTGTACGTATACGTACCGGCGAAGAAGATGAAGAAGCGATCTAATTTGCTAATGTGACGAATTGTCGTTTATCTAAGAAAAAAAGAGCCTTATTATGTTATCTACTTTCAACTAGAAAGAGATGCGGATAATACGGCTCTTTTTTTGTGACTAGTTAAAGTGAGGGTAATTCACCACGTCCTTAACGTTGAATATCATTATGATGACGATGGAGTTATTGATAAATAGTGGTGAGAATCACACTTATCTGCATATACTTGTAACAGTGATACAACCGAATGATTTAGGAGCGACAAATGCTTCAAAAGAGTATGATTGTTGCCGGCATCATAGCTTCAATTAGCGGTATTCAATGGATCTATGACATTCCAGCAACCCCTCAAATTGTGTCTTTAAATAATACATCGACACCCATTGGTGAAACCTGTGTAAGAGAGAGTCACCTTCAACCATTAGATAACAATGGTGTGGTGAGTTTATTGGTGTGGAATGTAGAGCAATTAGGTCAAGAGTGGTTGCCGAAGCTCAAAGTGATTTCTCAGCAAAAATCGTTAACATTGTTACAAGACACCAGCTTAACATCAGATTTCACACAGTGGCTAAAAGCTGAAGGACACAGTGCTTATTATGCTGATGCATTCAGTTTATTGGAGCGCTCTTATGGTGTCATGACATTATCTAAGGTTTCTCCGCTACAAGCCTGTGTGTACACACAAAAAGAGCCTTGGATACAATTACCCAAATCGACACTATTGACCCATTATTCTCTTTCAAATGGTCAGCGGTTGGCTGTCGTTAACCTGCATGCGGTTAATTATTCCTTTGATTTAACCGATTACAAGCGGCAATTTAATGATGTCCTTCAGGCATTGACTCATCATAAAGGCCCGATGATTGTGGCGGGTGACTTTAGCAGTTGGAATGAAGAGCGAGAGTCTTTTGTTAAGCAACGCCTGTATAAAGCCGGCTTAAGAGAGGTTTCTTACTCAGGGGTGTCTGATAATGCGCTTGAAACCGGTTTGGTCCTGAAGCATGTTTTTTATCGTGGGTTAATGGTGACGCAAGCTGAGCGAGCAGAGCCCCAATACCTTGCGGATGAACCTTCGCAGGTTCAGTTTAGAATTGAACATAACTTGCTAGAACACGCTTATCAAGCAGAAAAAGTGTCATTTTTATGGAACAAAAAAATGCAAAATTTGAAGTGACTTTAGGTTACAGGTGAAAGCGAATCATCATTTATTTACGGTGATAAAATAAGGGGTTAACTCTATAATCATGAGTTAACCCCTTATTTATTAAAGTGTTACTTTGGTAACATCGACATACAGTTTTAATTTTTGTCCAGGTTGCAGATACTTACTCTTATTTAAGTGATTCCACTTTACCACATCAGAAGAGCGAACTTTAAACTTGCTGGCTATACGACTGATGCTATCACCGGAGCGGACAGAGTAATACACTGTACGGATAATCGAGCCTTGCTCCCCTTTTTTCCAAACGACGAGCTTTTGTCCAATACGTAATGTATCGCGTGGTGCCATACCATTCCATTTTGCCAGTGATTGATGTGACACTTTATGTTTTCGAGCAATCGTCCAAAAACTATCACCAGAAGCGACTGTGTGCGTGACTTTATACTGTCCACGCGCTTTCGACTGTGTTTTCTTTAGGCGATTATTAGCACTTAACGTATAAGCCTCATTCCCCTTAGTTGCTGTGGGGATGAGTAAATGCTGACCGACACGAATATTATTATTACGCAGTTGATTAGCATCTCTGATTATTTGACTCGTGGTTTGGTATTTTTGAGCAATAACACTGATGACATCACCCGACTTGACCTTATATCGAATGGTTTTTACACCTTTACCTTTATTTTTTTCAAGGTTATGAGTAAAGGTATCTACAGCATGAATAGGTAGAAGCAGGTTTTGATTTTTTTTAGGAGCCGTTGACCATTGGTTATACGCAGGGTTTAAACTTTGTAATTGCTTGAGTGAGATACCTGCATAATTTGCGGCAATCGCAAGATCTAACTGTTCCTTCGGTTCTACCACTTGAACTACGGGTTTATTCGCAATACTCGGAATATTAATACCATACTTTTCTTGGTTGGCAACGAGATCCGCTAAAGCTAATAATTTTGGTACGTATCCACTGGTTTCTTTCGGCAAAGATAATGAAAAGAAATCAATCGGTTTACCGAGTCGTTTATTCTTTTTAACTGCACCCGATACTCGCCCCCCTCCGCTGTTGTACGCAGCAATAGCCAATTCCCAACTGCCATCAAAACGTTTATTTAGGTAGGTGAGGTAATCTAAAGCTGCATCGGTTGAGGCTGAAACGTCTCTGCGTCCGTCATACCAAAAGTCTTGATCTAAACCAAAGCGCTTGCCTGTACCAGGAACAAACTGCCAAAGACCTGCTGCACGCCCATGTGAATAGGCAAAGGCATCAAAGGAGCTTTCTACTACAGGCAGTAAAGCCAATTCAAGGGGCATACCTCGTTCTTCAACTTTAGTCGTAATCAGGTAGAGAAAAGGTTCAGCACGTTTAGCGACGGTTCTCATATGACTTGGATTACGTAAAAACCACTTTCTATAATACTCAACTGAAGAATGATTCGGAGTCTTTAATGACATTTGCATAGCAATACGTTGCCAAACGTCTTCCTGATTTTGTGGTGTATCTTCGATTTTATGCGCCGCAGAGGTATCTGAAGATGAGCGAGTGTCATTAACTAGAACGTCATCTAAAGGGCTCTCTGTATCGACCAATTGATTCGTGGTGACATCGAATCCTTCAGGATCTGGAGATTGACTTGTAATATCAGAAGAAGACACATAAACCGGAGTTTTTTCTTCGGTGGCTAATGTTTGAGTTTTAGATTCTGGTGCGTTCTTTTGTTCGAATGATGCGGTTTGACAGCCGCTAAGTAGCAGGGCAAAAGGTAAGGTGTATTTTAAGCGCATGAAAAATCCTTTGAGTGTATTAATATCCTGATTATGTAATACAAAATAAATATTGGAATTGTCATTTGTATCAATAGTGTAATCAGTTTGACCTATCCCTTTGGTCTTATTGTTCTAATTATATTCTTATGATTACATGACGATAATCATACTGTGGCGTGCACAAACAGGTTCACTGTGCGGTACTTCATGTTTTACTTTATGAGATTGTACCGCTTTACAGAGCCATGTGACAAAAAAAAGTGTATCAAAGTTTACATTAAAAGCGATTTTTCCATTCTCTTAGTACAGTGAATACGAGTAGTTCATCTGAAGTATTGTCATTTTCTATGAATTGAAGTGACAATAAATTGGATATTAGCGCTGGATTGCTGCATCTTAGGAATGGGTTAATCTGCTTCTCTTTTGCAATGGTAGTAGGCAGGGTTGGTGTATTGTTTTTTCGTAAACTTAACGCATGTTGATGGTAGTTTTGAAGCGTAACGTTAGTGGGGTCGGCTGCCAGTGCAAAGGCGATATTACTTAGCGTGTATTCGTGAGTACAGTAGACTAGGGTTGAATCAGGCAGTGAAGCCAGAGTATCTAAGGCTGATTTCATCTCAGCCATTGTTCCTTCAAAGACACGGCCACAGCCAGCTGAAAATAAGGTATCACCACAGAAAACAATCGAATGATCATTCGTGTTATTGGAATGGAAATAAGCAATATGCCCTAGAGTATGTCCCTTTACGTCGAGTACTTCGAAGTCTTCATCTAATATTGATAGGTGATCTCCTTTTTCTAGCGCAATATGGTGACCTTGAATCGGATCGTGTTTAGGTGCGAAAACCAGAAGATGAGGGAAATGCTCTAAAAGTGTAGCGACTCCGCCAGTGTGGTCATGGTGATGATGCGTGATTAAAATAGAGTCTAATGTTAATTGATGTTGCTCTAAGTAATTCAATACCGGCGTTGCATCTCCAGGATCGACAACACTGCAATGCTGTCCTTTTTTGAGTAACCAAATATAATTATCGTTAAAAGCGGGAATGGGTAGTATTTCTAACATGAAGATGTCCATCGTAACTGGGTTCAAAAGCAAATATGTTGACTGTTTTTAGTGTACTGTTATTCACAAGAACTGACTATTAAAATGATGTTAAAGAGAGCGATGTGATATGAGGCCAGCACGGAGAATAAAAAAAATGGATCCACCTTATACGTGGGATCAGCTTCAAGATGCTTCTTGGGTTAAGGAGTCGGTACAAGCTCGTTTAGATGAATGGACGCCAAAATTATTTGGTCATCATCTTTTAAAATTGGGTGGACTAAGTTGTGAATTGACCTCTTACCAATCGACCATAAAGCATCAAGTCAATCTAGACTCGCACAATCCTTGTCATAATGTTCTAGCCTCAACACAAGATCTGCCATTTATCGAAAAAAGTTTTGATGCCGTGATCATGACGCATTTACTTGATTACTCTAATGATCCACATCATCAATTGAGGGAAGTGGATCGTGTCATGAGAGAAGATGGGTATTTAATACTTTCAGGTAGTAGCCCAATGAGTTTGATGGGGCTTTCTCGTCTTTTTTCGTGGAGAAAGCTTTTACCATGGAAAAAAAAACAACATTCATTGAAAAAGCGAATGTTTACGCCAAGTCGGGTAAAGGATTGGCTCAGTGTTCTAAATTACCAAGTCATACATTGTGAAGTTTACGCTGCATTTCCATGGGAAAAGTATCGAGGGTTAGCAGTGTATTTAGAAGGAATAATTGGAGGAGCCAATCAGTATATAGGGTCTCAATATTTTATTGTTGCGCGTAAACGAACTTATCCGCTTAAGCCGGTGAAAAAAGCATTCCCATTGAAAAGGAAGTTATCACCCGCGAGTGTTCGTTATCAATCGGTTAAAGGTTCTCAATTGGTTAAAAGTTATCAACCCGTCAAACGTATTGATAACCGTTGCGTTAGAAAGCTCACTCGATGAAATGTTCATTCAATCAAATGTTCACCCAATCATTAGCTGACTCCACTGTGGTTTACTTCATCAATTAAATTAAATTAAGTGGGTTGGTATCCGGTGTCGTCTTCAGTTGGGGCTTCGGCACCACCACGAGCAAGATCATCACACATTTCATTTTCTCTATGCCCAGCATGCCCTTTAACCCAGCGCCAATCGACAGTATGGCGCTGAGATTCACTATCAAGTTGTTTCCATAAATCGGCGTTTTTCACCGGTTGATTATTGGATGTTTTCCAGTTTCTTTTTTTCCAATTGTGTATCCACTGCATGATCCCTTGTCTCACGTATTGGCTATCGGTGGTTAAGATGATATTGCAAGGCTCCTTTAGCGCTTGCAAAGCAACGATCGTCGCCATCATTTCCATTCTATTGTTCGTGGTTAGGTGAAAGCCTTTTGCTAAGGTCTTTTCTGTTTGTTTATAACGCAATACAATGCCATAACCACCAGGCCCTGGATTCCCTAAACAGGAACCATCCGTAAAAATTTCCACAGTCTTCATCATGAGTGATACTATAAAGGTAAGTAAGAAAATACAGTCTTACATAAAATGACGCCCTTATACTAGAAAAACTCAGTGCCTTAGTGATCTTATGACTCCTGCTCAACATGACAAAAATGAAAGAATAATCGTTCTCGATACCGAAACAACGGGTATGAACCAAGAGGGTGGGCCACCTTACCTTGGGCATCGTATTATCGAGATTGGTGCGGTTGAAATTATTAATCGAAAACTCACAGGGCGACATTTCCATGTCTACCTAAAGCCCGATCGAGCCATTCAACCTGATGCCATTGCGGTTCACGGTATCACCGATGAATTCTTATATGACAAGCCCAATTACGCTGACGTTCATGATGAGTTTTTGGCCTTTATTAAGGATGCTGAACTCGTTGCCCACAATGCTCCCTTTGATGTGGGTTTTATGGATTATGAGTTTGAAAAGTTAAACGCTCGTTCTCCAATACGTACGGCTGATGTATGTAAGGTGACCGATACGCTCGCAATGGCGAAGAAGATCTTCCCAGGCAAACGGAATAACCTCGATATTCTTTGTGAACGTTACGGTATTGATAACTCCCATCGTACGCTCCATGGCGCTTTACTCGATGCGGAAATTCTTGCAGACGTCTACCTATTGATGACGGGTGGGCAAACGGCTTTGCAATTTAACGCGAAAAATGCCGATGGCAGTTCCGAAGGAGATACCATAAAAAGAGTCACTTCATCACGAAAAGCACTAAAGATTATTCGTGCATCGGCCGATGAACTAGAACAGCATCAAGCCCGTTTGGATATTGTCGCTAAGGGAGGAGAATGCCTTTGGCGTTAATGGGCTGTTCATCTAGATAAAGAAGAGGCGGTTATGTTAAGGGTGTCACTACTGTTTTTAACATTGGTATTCAGCAGTTTCGGGGGAGCCGCCGTTGAGACATCAATGAGCTTGTTGGATAACCGTTTTCGAGTGGACTCTTCGATTAGCCATGTGACGTTTGTTATCTACCGAGATAAGGACTCTTCATCCGTTATACTCGTTCGTCCTGATGGGAAAAAGTTTTATATTGATCGGAAACCCGATACGATCAAATGGTATCAAGAAGCGGATATGGATATCATTATGATTGAAAAACCAATGGCGGGCCCATGGCAAGCCATTGGTTCGATAACACCTAAAAACAAAATTATCTTATTATCGGATGTATTGCTTACCTCTGATCCCCTCCCAAGGCGTTTATTTCGCGGTGAAGAAGTGAAATTTACCGCTAGAATTTTATCTGACTCTCGATTAGTCGTGCTTCGAGACTTTCTTGATAGTGTCAAATTAACGGTGACATTCACTCGGATCTTAGAAAACCCGAATAAAGAAGCAGAGCCTTCTATTTCAGAGATCGTTGGAGAATTTAAAGATGACGGTCAAGAGCTGGATGAAAAAGCGGGTGATGGCATATTCACCGTGAAGCTGCCTATTACTTCCGAACCAGGTAAATACAGTGTACAAATTAAATCCAGTAATGAAGTCTTTTTGCGAGCTCAAGAGCAAGAGGTTTTGATTTACCCTAATCCACTCAATGTTGTATTTGAACAGTCAAGGGATGGAAGTATACCGCATCGTATCCATGCTTTTAGTGAAGAGCTAGCGATAAAAGCAGGAAGTATGGCAGCGCATGTTGAGTTGCAAAATCCAGATGGCACTATGGTTTATTTTGAGCAGGTGGCGCAGAGTAACGAGAGAGAAGTTTGGTTGAAACTACCCGCAAGGCAAGATACAGGGAAATATCTATGGGAAGGGGTTGTTTATGCAGACGATGATGATCGCGATACTTCAGTCATTCTTCCGATTACTAAAAGAGGGTTTAATGTTGTCAATGGGTTAAGCCCCCAAGAAAAACTGGCGAGACAACAGCTAGCCGAGCAAGTTTACCAAGAAGAAAAAGCCAAAGAATTAGAGATTCAACAAGCACGTGAAGAACAACGAACGACAAGTTTACTGATCATTATTGTTGGAAACCTATTTATACTCTTGATTGCTGGTGGTATCTTTATGTGGTGGCGAATGAAAAATAGTAAACCTCCTGCCAATGTAGAAGAGGATGAGCCAAAGGTATCAACAGGGACGGAATTAGAGATACCAACAGTAAGGGCAAATGATTAGCCCTAGATCACCCCTAATTTTAAAAGTACCTTCTATTCTTATCAAAGAAGGTGATGACAAATAATGAGAAAAGAGAATGTACCAAGACCTAATCCGAAATGAATTAACAGAAGCTGCAACGGTTCTTGACGCGTTTTTGAGTGATGACCACAATATTGCTCAAATTGAATTGGCAGCAAAAACAATAGCCAATTCCTTTAAAAATGGCGGAAAAGTTTTATCCTGTGGTAATGGTGGTTCGCATTGTGATGCTATGCATTTTGCCGAAGAGCTAACGGGTCGTTATCGTGAAAATAGACCTGGCTACCCAGGAATTGCAATTTCAGATCCTAGCCATCTATCTTGTGTTAGTAATGACTTTGGTTATGATTTTGTTTTTTCACGCTATTTAGAAGCGGTCGGGATGTCTGGAGATGTTCTTTTTGGGCTATCAACGTCAGGTAACTCAAAAAACATTCTTAATGCGATAGATGCTGCTAAAGCAAAGGGAATTACTACGATTGCTTTAACAGGGAAAGATGGCGGCAAAATGGCTGGATTAGCTGATGTGGAAATTCGAGTTCCTCATTTTGGCTATGCGGATCGTATTCAAGAAATACACATTAAGATTATCCATATCATTATTCAGCTGATAGAAAAAGAAATGGACGCTTAAACCACAACATGGCCTTTGTTTGAATCGAACCAAATAAAATATTAACGTAGTTTCGGAGTATAAGTAGACAATGTGTGAATTGCTCGGTATGAGTGCAAATGTACCAACAGATATCTGTTTTAGTTTTACGGGCTTAATTCAACGAGGTGGTAATACAGGCCCGCATAGGGATGGATGGGGAATTACTTTTTATGAAGGTAAGGGATACCGTAACTTTAAAGATCCAAATCCGAGCTGTAAGTCCAAAGTCGCCGATTTAGTTCAAAACTACCCGATTAAAAGTAAAGCGGTGATCAGTCATATCAGACAAGCGAATCGCGGTGGCGTTAATCTTGAAAATACCCATCCTTTCTCTAGGGAGCTTTGGGGGCGCTATTGGACCTTTGCTCATAATGGTCAACTATCGGAGTATGCAGAAACCTCAACGTTACCCTACCGTTCTGTTGGACAAACAGACAGCGAATGGGCATTTTGTTGGTTGTTAAAACAATTGTCAGAGCGATACCCAGAGCCGCCTCAAAAAGAAGAAATGCAAAAGGTTTTTCAATTTATAGCTCAATGTGGCGATAGATTGAAAGAGATGGGCGTATTTAATATGTTATTAACGGATGGTGAATACGTCATGACGTATTGTACAAATCACCTCTACTGGATAACAAGACGTGCTCCCTTTGGTAAAGCTAGCTTAATCGATGAAGAAATGACGGTTGATTTTCAAAAGGAAACAACGCCAAATGATGTCGTTACCGTGATAGCAACCCAACCGCTGACAGATAATGAAATCTGGCAAAGAATGAAACCTGGGGAGTTTGCGTTATTTAGATTTGGTGAACTCGAAGATGGAAATCATGAAACATTAACAGATGTTCCTTTTGCGGCTCCCAAACCGGCGGATCAATCACCAACCGAAGCATTAATATAGTCTATTGATTGATATCATCGATTGTGTGTTGAATCGTGATCTTGAGCGAGACAACGACAATTTCGGATAGAAACGAGGTTATAGATTGAAAAAGCGATACGTTATGTATCGCTTTTTTTGTTTAAAATAGAAAGACATGTTAGCGGTTAATAATAAACCACTTGAGTATATAAATAAAAATGATTATCATTTGGTTAATTGAGTTAATAAGAGTAATCCATCGTGAGCCAATCATTATGCCGCATCCGTGAGGCGGATATTAAAGAGCAGCTAATTGAATCCACAGAGCTATTTTGTGCACCTAAATTTATTTGTGGAAAATGCCTACGTGCTTGCTCTCAAGCGGAGTTATTGTGTTCACCAACAGAATTGCCTGTGATTAATCAAGTCTCGACTCCGATTATCTCAAATATTAATGATGAACGTGTTTATCCAATAGAAATTAAATTGGACCATAAAGAAAAAGAAGATAGAAAAAAAGCGGTCAAAAAACGAGAAAAGACGCGTAAAAAAGAAGAGAAGTTACAGAAGAAACAACGAAAGAAAGAAAAAGAGTGGCTGAAAAAATCAAATAAGATAGAGCAGAAGAAAATGAAAAAAGAAAAAAGTAGAGCGGCTTAGACTCTACTTTTTTATCTGAACGTGAACGCATCAATAGTATAAATTAAAAACAGTGGTGCTTAATCGTTAATCATCAGTCGCGTAGCCAAAAATCCCCAATGTCTGATCATCGAGTATCGCTTTACTTCCTTCCATACTGAGTCGACCTTCAATAAACCACTTTACAACCAAAGGGTAGATCTTGTGTTCTTGAGTTTGAACTTTAGCCGTTAACGATTCTACGGTTTCATTTTCAAAGATAGGCACTTTGGCTTGTAAGATAACAGGGCCGCCATCTAATTGCTCTGTGACAAAATGTACGCTCGTTCCGTGCTCTTCTTCCCCAGCATGAATGGCTTTCTGATAAGTATTCAATCCAGGGTACTTCGGTAAAAGAGAAGGGTGAATATTGATTAATCGCCCTTTAAAGTGCCTGACAAAATCATCACTTAGAATTCGCATATACCCAGCTAAAACCACTAAATCAGGAGCAAAGGCATCGACCTTCTCCTTTAAAGCCGCATCATATTCATCTCGATTATCAAAAAGAGAAGGATCGTGGAAGATGGCTTCAGCACCGGCTTCTTGCGCTCTAATAAGACCATAAGCATCGGCTTTATTAGAGAAAACTGCATTCACTTGAGTATCAGGGATCGTGACTTCACATTCATCTAAAATAGCTTGTAAATTACTGCCACTGCCTGAAATGATGACGACAATATTCTTCATTAATTTAAGATCTCCACTTGTTCTTCTTGAGAGGAAGCATCAGCGATTTGACCGATAACCCAAGCTTCTTCTCCTTCGGACTGTAATAACGCAACAGCTGCGTCTGCTGATGCCTTAGGTAGAGCAATAATTAAGCCAACACCGCAGTTAAAAGTACGGTACATTTCGTACGTATCGACATTACCTGCTTGCTGTAACCAATTGAAAATTTCAGGCCACTCCCAGCTCTTGCCATCAATGATAGCTTTCGTTCCTTCAGGAAGCACTCGAGGGATATTTTCCCAAAAGCCACCCCCCGTAATATGGGAGATCGCATGGATATCATGTTCCGCGATCAACTTTAATGCTGATTTAATATAAATCTTAGTCGGTTCTAGAAGGTGTTCACCGATTGTTTTGTCACCAAGTAATGTGGATGTATCGGTATTAGAGACTTCTAAAATCTTACGAATGAGAGAGTATCCATTAGAGTGTGGGCCACTAGAGCCAACAGCAATCAAAGCATCGCCAGCTTGTACTTTAGTACCATCGATGACATCTTCTTTTTCAACAACGCCAACACAAAAACCAGCAACGTCATAATCATCACCGTCGTACATACCTGGCATTTCAGCGGTTTCACCACCAATTAACGAGCAATTCGCTTGTAAGCAACCTTCGGCAATACCATGAACAACATCAGCGGCGGTATCAATGTCCAATTTACCAGTAGCATAATAATCTAAGAAGAATAAAGGCTCAGCACCTTGAACAATTAAATCATTGACGCACATTGCAACAAGATCAATACCGATTGTGTCGTGTTTTTTCATATCAAGAGCAAGGCGTAATTTTGTTCCTACACCATCAGTGCCTGACACCAATACGGGATGCTTGTATTTTGTTGGTAGTTCACACAATGCACCGAAACCACCAATGCCTCCGAGAACTTCAGGGCGGCGAGTACGTTTTACAGAACCTTTTATGCGATCAACGAGTGCATTACCAGCATCGATATCAACACCAGCGTCCTTATAACTTAGAGATGATTTTTCGTTCACAATGGCATCCTTGGATATGAGTAGGGCTATCTTTTGCATAGTGTATCAATGCCGAACCCTAAAAAGCAAACGTTTGCGCAAAAAATATTGTGACAAAATAGCTAAACTTGAATCAATTTAGGTATAATGAAAAGGCATTGAAAATATTTGGAGAGTACCAATGAAAGTGGTTGAAGTTAAGCACCCTCTTGTAAAGCATAAGCTAGGGTTAATGCGTGAAGGCGACATCAGTACTAAACGCTTCCGTGAACTGGCAACAGAAGTGGGTAGCCTATTAACCTATGAAGCAACATCTGACTTTGAAACAGAAAAGGTGACGATCCAAGGTTGGAATGGCCCAGTTGAAATTGATCAGATTAAAGGTAAAAAAGTCACAGTAGTGCCTATTTTACGTGCTGGTCTGGGCATGATGGATGGCGTATTAGAGCATATGCCAAGTGCTCGTATTAGTGTTGTTGGTATTTATCGAGATGAAGAAACACTAGAGCCAGTACCTTACTTCAATAAACTAGCATCCAACATGGGGGAGCGTATTTCTCTTGTTGTTGATCCGATGTTAGCGACTGGTGGTTCTATGATTGCCACACTTGATCTATTAAAAGAAAAAGGGTGTAAGCACATCAAAGTGCTCGTTTTAGTGGCAGCCCCTGAAGGTATTGAAGCACTAAAGAAAACCCACCCAGATGTCGAATTATATACAGCGGCTATCGATGAAAGACTGAATGACAAAGGGTATATTGTCCCTGGGTTAGGCGATGCTGGTGACAAAATCTTTGGTACCGTATAACCAACGTTAGACTGCGTTAGGGTTGGAATAAAACAGATCTAGATAGAACCAAGCTAGATAAAACAAAGTATAATTCGTGCGCAGTTATAAAAAGAAAAAGGAGAGCATTAGCTCTCCTTTTTTGTGTTATCAATACGGCATTATTGTTGCGGTATCATTGGGTTTCTTGATATTAGGCTACTTTTTCAGACTTAGCGTACCAGGTTGGCGAGCTGGTTTTGAAGCTGAAGAACGTTGGGTATTCTTATGGAATGATGAAGCGTTACCACGATCAGAGGTTGTTTTATTTCTCTGTTGGCCTTTCTTAGAGTTGGGAGAATGCCTAAATTCTTGAGCGCCTTTACCTTTAAACGTTCTCGGTGTCTGGTTCTTTCTGGCTGTCGAGGTATGGTTTTCTTCGCGGCTATCATAGAGCTTCGCATCGGTTGCTCGTCTAATGCGTTGGCCGTCAACTGCTCGTTTTGAAGCATCTTCTGTACCGACAGAACCTTCACAAAGATCAAGTAGTGAACTTAACTCCGCATCAGTTAGGTAACGCCATTCTCCATTAGGTATGCCATCTAATGAAATATTCATAATACGGACACGGCGAAGTTTGAAAACTTCATACCCTAATGTTTCACACATGCGGCGAATCTGTCGATTTAACCCTTGTGTAAGTACAATGCGGAAAGAAAACTTCGTTTCTTTGGTCACGGTACAAGGTAATGTAATCGTATCTAGAATATTAACACCGGCGCTCATTTGCTTGATAAATTGTTCCGTAATGGGTTTATCAACACGCACAACATATTCTTTTTCGTGGTTATTACCTGCTCGCAGGATTTTATTTACGATGTCGCCATCATTGGTCAAAAGAATCAGGCCATCAGAGGGCTTATCTAAACGACCAATAGGAAAAATACGTTTTCTATGTCCGATAAAGTCGACGATATTACCAGGGATATTACGCTCGGTCGTACAGGTGATGCCCGTCGGTTTATTGAGAGCAATGTAAATAGGCTTTTCAGTTGGTGAACTAATCGGGTTCCCATCAACACAAACATTATCACCTTGGACGACCTTGGTGCCCATTTCAGGTATATTCCCATTAATGGTTACACGACCTTGTTCGATTAATCGGTCGGCTTCTCTACGAGAGCAAAAGCCCGTTTCACTAATGTATTTATTCAGACGTTTTGATTCAGTTTGTGTCATGATTACGTTTCCCAACGGTTTAAAAATGGAGGGCGAGTCTATCATATGGACAAATTTTAGCCCATTCTTTTTTGGTGACGTTCTTTATTTTCAAGTTTCTTATCTTGGCTTTTTCTTAGCATGATATAAACCGCACCTGTGCCACCATGAAAACGTTGTGCGCTGTGAATGCATTGCACATCTTTAATTTGTTGTAACCATTCAAATAGAAAGCTTTTCATTAAAGCTTGTGGGGTAGAGCGCTCTCCTTTTCCATGCACAATAAGAGCAGTACGGATATCAAGGCGCATACATTGCTTTAAAAATGCAATGATCTCATTACGAGCTTCTTTCAAGGTATGTTTATGCAGGTCTAATTTGGCTTGTATAGGGTATTTACCTAAGCGAAGTTTACGGTAAACACCGCTTTGAACCCCATCTCTTTTATATTCAAGAAGATCGTCAGGTTTCATCATAGTGGCATGATTGATTGATAAGTGATCGGGGTCATGCTCAGTAAGCCAAGCGGCGGCTTTTTGTTTTTCTAGTTGGGCTTCTGTGATTTCATATTTTTTTTGATGGAGCACGGTGTCATTGTCTAATGGTTTCACATCCCCCATCATTTCTTGAAATAAAGCAAAATCATTCTGTGACATATAGCCTCCGTTATCTCTATGTTATGATGTAAATTATACGAAATGAGAGTGTGTTCGAGTACCTTTGATTGATAAAAAAGCCACTTTTGATTGTTTTGTCATCAATCGGAACCCAATTTATAGAAAGTTAAAAAAAACACTTGTAATGGAGCGCTAAAT
>JAOICL010000021.1 GCA_028131545.1 Vibrio sp.
AAAAGATATCCCAGCTGAAAATATGACCCATGTCATTTATGCTTTTCTGAGTATGTGTGGACCTCATAGTGGCGCGTCTAATGAAGTGCAGCAACTCGTTGAAAAAAACTGTCAGGGCAAGGACCCTTTTTCCGCGATCTTAGTGGATGATGAAGCCGCATTGGAGCATGATTTTGGTCCAGTGGATGTGGACGTCGCTTATAAAGGGCACTTTGCACAGCTTGCGCAAATGAAAGCCGATAATCCTCATATTAAAGTCTTACCTTCTTTTGGTGGTTGGACCATGTCCGAACCTTTCCATGCGATGGCTAAAGATAAAAAAGCCATGGATCATTTTGCTAAAACCGCAGCAGAATTAATTGCTGATTATGAAATCTTTGATGGTATCGATCTTGATTGGGAATACCCTGGCGGTGGCGGTGCAACCACTTCACCTTGGAATCCAGCAACAAAGTTATCGGATGAACAAAAAGCGGCAGAGAAAGAAGCGTTTACTTATTTAGTGAAAGCCATTCGTAGTGAACTGGATAAGCTTACTACGCAGACTGGCCGAGAGTATGAATTATCGACGGCGGTCGGTGTTGGACCAAAATCGGCTCAAATAGATTGGCATTCAGCTCAACCTTACTTGACGAATATGTTCGCCATGACCTACGACTTTTTAGGGGGATGGGGAAGTCAAACAGGCCATATGACAAATCTGCATGTGACCGACAGAAGTTGGTGGGGAATGGGGACTGATGTTTTTATTAATCAAATGATAGAGCAAGGTATACCACCTGAAAAACTCGTATTAGGTGCCGCTTTTTATGGACGTGGTTGGGAAGGGACTAAAGATTATGAAGGTGGATTACCAACGAAGGATTTAACCTCACAAGGAGGCACATCATTCGGTACGAGTGAAAATGGTTACTTTATGCATTGGGACCTAGTGAAAAACTATGGTCAAGAGCAAGGCTATGAATACCATTACGATGCTGAATCCGAAGCGCCTTATTTATGGAATCCAGAAGAGAAAGTGTTTATCACCTTTGATGATGAACGTTCATTACGAGCGAAAGCAGACTGGGCAAAGAGTAAAAACTTAGGTGGTATATTCACATGGGATCTTGCCGGTGATCCATCGGGTGAGCTTGTTGAAGCTATGTATGATCAAATCAATAAATAACCTCTTGATGTAAGAGGTAGCCCCATTTGATTGATGTGTTAGGGGCGCGATAAGTGGCAACCGTGAGTTTGGTTGTCACTTTCATTTTTGAATTACAAACCGATTATTAACCATTAATTACCCTAGTATGACATTTCTTGACCAAAACCTTGGCAAAATCGGCCTTATTGCCTGAAATAAAGGCGAATGGGTTCAATGTTTGTATAGGAAGTTTTGTCATGTTAGAGCTGTTTTTACAGCCAGAAACCTGGGCTATTTTTGCTACGTTATTGATGCTAGAGGTTATTCTTGGTGTTGATAATATTGTTTTTATTTCCATTCTTTGTGAAAGAGTGGATGAAAATCGCAGAAAGTTTGCTCGAAATCTTGGTATTTCACTTGCGGTATTTTCTCGTATAGCATTACTGTTATCGATTAGCTGGGTAATGACATTGACGGAGCCGTTGGTTGGCTTTGCTGGATTTACGTTTACAGGCCGCGATCTTATCATGCTCTTTGGTGGTGGTTTCTTAATTGTAAAAAGCGCGATGGAACTCAAAGAATGGTTGGGTGGCGAAGAAGAAGAAACGCATAATAAAAAGGGCGCTAAAGCCGCTTTCATGTTAATCATTGCACAAATTATTGCGGTTGATGTTGTCTTCTCACTTGACTCTGTGATCACAGCAGTTGGTTTGACGAATGATGTCCCTATTATGATTGCTGCCATCTTAGGTTCTGCGGTGATTATGGTTCTGGCAGCAGAAACGGTCAATAACGCCGTGATGAAATTCCCAGGGCTAAAAACATTAGCATTAATGTTCTTATTACTATTAGGTGGCTTATTAATTGCCGAAGGTTTCCACTTACCGGTGAATAAAGGGTATGTGTACTTTGCAATGGTATTTGGTTTGGTGCTTGAAGGTTGTCAGATTCTGATGCGCCGAAATCGTAAAATGCTAGCGGAATAATAGAGTTATAACAGTATTTGGGTTAAACATATCAACATGCTTAACCAATACCTGAATTTCTATTGTTTCGATAATGATTCGAACATAAAGGCCACACGGCATTACTTTTCTCGTTAAAAGTAGATAAGAGTCGTGTGGTCTTTACTGTTTGTGTTAGAACAGTATGTTTTGGTTATTAAGCGAACTTTTTTTGTAAATCCGTCGTCATAGCTTTACCCATATATACAGCTAATACCAGGCTCAGAGCAAGAATAGGAAAGCTATATAATACATCATGTTCAGCCCATGAGTTTGGTTGTATTGTCCATTCGTTCCACTCCATTAATGTATCTAACCCCCAGCCAAATAGCCAAGCACCACCTACAACACCGCCTAAATAACCTGCGAGCGCTTTTTTACCAAGCTCAATCTTAACAAGTGCCAGTGTTGCGATGTTGGTCGCAGGGCCAGCAAGTAAAAACACCAGTGTGGCTCCAGGCGAGACGCCGGCTAAAAGAAAGCCAGCAGCAATCGGTGTTGAGGCAGTGGCACAGATATACATTGGAATGCCAATAACCGTCATGAATATCATGGCAGCCCATCCATCGCCCCATTCGATAAATAACTCTTTTGGTACATAAGTCTGAATAAGCGCGGCAAATACAATACCAATCAATAACCATTTATAGGTGTCGGAAATTAACTTATGCATCGCATAGTTCCAAATGCCCTTAGCTCTACTGGATAGAGTACTGACGGGCTTTTTGGATGCACAACATGACGATGTTGGTTTTTCCTCAATTTTAGCTTTTTTAGACGCACAGCAAGAAGAGGGGGCTTTTTCTGTCGAACTTGTCTTATTTTCCGACTCTTTGTCATCTATTTGGCTAACAAGGAAACCGGCACCAATGGCACTGCATATTGCTGCGATTGGGCGTACTATCGCCATTAAAGGACCTAACATCGCATAGGATACGGCGACAGAATCGACACCGGTCTCTGGTGTCGCAACAAGGAAAGAAGCTGTCGCACTTTTAGAAGCCCCTGAGCGTCTCAGCCCTAATGCGGCAGGAATCACACCACAAGAGCACAAAGGGAGAGGCGCGCCGATCAAGGCAGCTTTTACTACGGTCGAAAAAGAATTATCTCCAAGGTGTTTGGACATAAAAGAAGCTGGAAGAAATTCTTTCATTAACGCTGCGATAAAATACCCAAAAAGTAGCCAAGGGGCAGCCGATAAAAAGAGCTCGATAAAATTAGTGAGTAGAGTCATTGAGTGCTCCTAGGATAGAACAGTTGTTAGCTGGTAGAGAGCTACCGTCACAATCTTCAGCCAGTTGCGCGAGAGCCAGCTCTAATGTTTGAAGTTCTTGTCGTTTTTCTTGAATTCGTTGACGTTTTTTCTCGATTAACGCTTTGACATCGCCACAGCTGGCGTTGTGTTTATTAATACGAATATCAAGTAAGGTTCGGATCTCTGCATGGGTGAATCCACACCGTTTAGAATTAAGAACAAACTGTAACTGGTGGATATCATCATCAGAATAATAGCGATAGCCATTATCGCCTCGTTCAGATGCACTCAATAAGCCCTCCTTTTCATAGAAACGGAGGGTTTCGACTGAGAGATCAAAATGCTGAGCAAGTGCCCCGATCTTTAACATAATTCACGGTCCATCATATAAGAATACGTAGTAACAGTATAAACCCTATAGTCTACTATAGGGTCAAGGGTTTTTATATGAAAGTGCTATCATCGTTAAGATGATTTTGATGGGGTCGCACCTAAAATAACCTCAAAAGACCTGAAAATATCCTAAACTCTGACAGTGTTTTTACTTTCCTTTGGCAAATAATGACAAGGTGTGGTGCTTTTTTGAGTAAAATCCGACCTTTAGATGAATGAAAAAATAAGAAAATATAAATAAGTGTTGGGGTGAGGTTTGAATTTCAGATATGACATAAATGGCTTGCGTGCATTAGCAGTGGCAGCTGTTGTTCTATTCCATTTCTATCCAAATGCATTACCGGGCGGCTTTGCTGGGGTCGATGTGTTTTTTGTAATCTCTGGTTTTTTAATGACGGGGATTATCTTTAGAAGCTTTGAAAAGAAGCAATTTAGTTTGCTTGGATTCTATGCAGCGCGCGCCAATCGAATTATCCCACCACTGTTTATTATGGTGCTGACGTTTGCGATATTAGGATTATTCTTTATTCTTCCTTGGGATTACAAACCCTTTGGTCGTGATATTGCCACCAGTTTATCTTTTACCAGTAACATCATGTTTTCTATGCGTGGTGGTTACTTCACGAATGAAGAAAACTTTTTACTGCATACTTGGTCTCTATCAGCAGAGTGGCAGTTTTATATGATCTTCCCAATCCTGATTATGGGATTAAAAAAATGGGTATCGGATAAAACAACGGCACGTACTATCTTAGCATTAACGCTGCTGTCTTATGCCGTTAGTATTATTGGTACGCATTTATGGCCAGACCCGTCTTACTACATCTTACCAACGCGTGCATGGGAAATGTTATTCGGGGGTATTGCTTATTTATACCCATTAAAACTAGATGAAGAGAAATCAAAATGGGCGGAAAGAATCGGCCTTGTCATGATTTTGTTTTCTTATGTTGCCTTTTCTCATGAGACGTTATGGCCTGGCTATGCGGCTATCGTACCGGTTATTGGAGCGTACCTTGTCATCGTCGCTCAGCAGAATGAGAGTATTATTAGCCGAAGCGTTATATGTCAAAAAATAGGAACATGGTCTTATTCTATTTATTTATGGCATTGGCCTATCACGGTTAGCTTTGCCTACTATGGCTTTTCTGAAGGCACGAAATGGATTGGTATTGTTATCTCTATTTTATTGGGTGCATTGAGCTTCCATATGATTGAAAAAAGAGCCAACATATTTAAATCTTGGTCGCTGCCAAAAGCCCTTTCTTTCCATGTGGTGTTAATCGCTATTGCTGGTGTTTATGGCAGTGTTGCGTTTATTACACAGGGCTTTACTAATCGAGTCGACCTTGAACACAATGCGATGATTCAAGGTGGTACAGCAGACAATTATCGTGTGACGGAAGGAACTGATCTATTTAATACTGATGGTAAGTATGATTACCTGGTATTGGGCGACAGTAATTCCAATCATTTGGTTCGCGGTATTATTAATGAAGGGACACGAGTGAAGCTATCTTGGTATGGCTCTTGTTTATCGTTCCCTAATGCGATTAACCACCGTGACGGTATATTCCCTGCTTGGGAGCCACTCTGTCACAACAACTATAAACACGGTATCGATGAGCCAAACCCAATTATCTTGGCACAGTTATGGGCGCGTGATGATGGTTTAGAAGGGCTACGTTGTATGACGGATGACTGTGATTCTGTAACGGGTAAATACCTTGATGATTTACAAATGAATCTGGCAGAGCTCTTTGAAGTATATGGTAATCAACGCGATATTTATATGGTGGGTCAGCTTGCTCGTACACCTGACAGTGAATTAGCCAAATGCCTTAGAACGGAAGCGCTTCTTGGTGTTGAGCGCAGTTGTGAAACCGTTCAAGAATATAATGTTGAAGAGATTACCGCAGCCAATACTATTTTAGCGAAGGTCGCAGACCAATATGAGCATGTACATTATGTGGATGTGAACGATTTATACTGTGATGCAAATAACCAGTGTGACTTTGCCAAGGGTGGTCAATCACTGTTCATGACGGATAGACACCTATCGGGTTATGGCGCTGAATTAGTGTGGGAACACATTATGAAAAAAGTGAAAGCGATAGAAAAATAAGTGTCATTTTAATTCAGCTCTACAATGACAATGATGGTTTAATCCCATATAGGCGAAACTAGAAATAACCTAGTTAAAAGCTTATATGGGATTTTTTTATGCTCACTAATAACCATTCTGGCACTTGTGTTTATAAGCAAATAAGGGCAAAACTTGATTCATACCTCTTAGGTGGTAGTATGGCTAACAATTACATGGATTTTTAATGACTTATGTCGCCTTTATAATAAATGGAGTTTTATATGATCAATAAGCGCTTTTTCAAAACGAAAAACGAAGTGGAAGTGACTTTTGAAGTACCCGCCGTTGAAGTAACTAAGAATGTGGTATTAATGGCTGATTTCCTTGGCTGGGAACCACAAAGCATGAAGAAAACCGCAAAAAGTAAATCATTTAAATTTAAAACTCGTCTACCGAAAGGTGAAGAGTTTGAGTTTCGTTACCTAATTGATGGTGAGCGTTGGCATAATGACCCACAAGCCGATCAATATCGTCGTAATGAATTTGGTGAAGATAACTGCTTAGTGTCTACCCACGCTTAAATGGTTTCATACCTCTACCTTTCACGTGTGTTTGGGTGTTATCGATAACGCACTTGTTCAAAAAAGGCGCACTTGCGCCTTTTTTGTGACAAAATTGACAAAAAACTGTTATTCCTCTGGCATATTCCATTAAAATTATTGTCTTAAGCTGTCAATCGTATACTTAGAGGCATTCATGGAAAAAATAGCTTTAGGACGTGTTGGTAAAGCCTCATCAAGATTGCTTTCAACATTACTTGCCTTATCATTCTTAACATCTTGCAGTGTTCCTGACGACTCATCTCAGCGTCGAGATCTCCCTTTAAATCTCCCTGATTCTGAACAAATCGATATCATCTTGTCTGATCTAGAAGATGTTTTTGATAGACCCACATTAGAATATCAAATTCAGCGAGGAGATAATCTTAGCTCTATCTTTGCCCGATTAGAAATTGATTATAAGTCGTTGAATAGAATCATGAGTACAGATAAAGATTATCTTGCCCTTGATACCTTGCGACCGGGCAATATGCTGAAATTCTGGGTTGACGAACAAGGTCAGCTGGACAAAATGGAACTGGAATTTAGTATTGTTGAGCAAGCGGTTTACTCGAAGTTGGATGATGGTAGTTTTGCTTATGAAGCGGTTAAACGTGAAGGTCGCTGGGAGAGTTACCCTTTAGTCGGTGAAATTCATGGTAGCTTCGTTCGTTCGGCTTCCAAGTTGGGTTTGAATATTCGAGATGTTGCTCAAATTGAACGTCTATTTAAAGAGAAACTTAACTTTCGACGAGATATTCGAGCGGGTGACCGATTTGAAGTGGTACAAACACGACAATATCTGGATGATCAACTGACAGGTAATACAGAATTACAAGCCATTAAAATATACAACCGAGGTCGTTTAGTTTCTGCTTATCTGCACTCAGACGGTCAGTATTATGATCATAAAGGGAAGGGATTACAGCGAGCATTTCAACGATTACCAACAAAACGTCGTTATCGTTTAAGCTCTCATTTTAACCCAAGACGAAAACACCCTGTAACTGGACGAGTTTCGCCGCATAACGGTACGGATTGGGCAACGCCCAGAGGTACGCCTATCGTTTCCACAGGTGATGGTGTCGTATCGATGACGCGTAACCACCCTTATGCCGGTAAATATGTTGTTATTGATCATGGTGGACGTTTTAAAACTCGATACCTGCATTTAAGTCGTATTCATGTCACGAAAGGGCAAACGGTTTCTCGAGGACAAATGATTGGAAAAGCCGGTTCAACAGGCCGAGTTACAGGTCCTCATATTCATTATGAGTTACTTGACCGAGGCAGAGCTGTGAATCCGGTTAAAGCGAAAATACCATTAGCAAAATCGGTGGCTCGCAAAGAAATGAATAAATTTACTAAAAGAAAAAATGAGTTAGATCGTTTACTGAAAGAAGAAATGCTGGCTAAGCAGTCATCACCGAAACAATCATCACCGAAGCGACCAACCGAGAGCTAATCATACCGTTGTGTCACGTTTGCTCAATGGGGAAACCTAACCTATAACATATTCAAGGTTCTGTTGTCAGAGCCTTGAATTGTTTGAGAACCGGAGAAATAATGCCTAATTCATCGCGCTTTCGTAAAACTCCAATCATCTTTTCTATGATGATAATTGCGACAGCGCAAGTGGGTGTGAGCATTTACTTACCATCACTTCCTCTAATAAGTGAAGATCTTTCGGTTAGCCAAGCATCAACTCAAAATATCGTGACGTTATTCCTATTGGGCTTTGGGGTATCTCAACTATTCTATGGTCCTTGGTCTGATGCGATAGGTCGACGTCCTGTATTTCTTCTAGGGCAAGGCATTTATTTATTGGGAACATTATTAAGCTTCCTGTTAAGTGATTCTTTTCTTGCGTTAGAAGGGGGGCGAATACTACAAGGTTTAGGAGCCGGCAGTGCCTCTGTTCTGGGGCGAAGTATGTTGAGGGATAGCTATGAAGGGGGACAACTGACACGAGCACTGTCTTATATTTCGATAGCGGCATCGGTCACTCCAATATTAGCGCCTGTAATTGGAGGGTGGATTGCGTATCACTTTTCTTGGCAGTGGGTGTTTGGGTTTGTGCTGATGTACCTCTCTCTAATCTTTGTATTGGGAGTTTCTCTCCTACCTGAAACGTTACCCTATGCTAAAAAGCGCTTTCAACCTTCAACGTTAGTTGGCACTTACTGGCGATTAATTCGAAACCCACAGGTTATTGGCAGCGCAGCATTTAACTGGGTCAGTTACTTAGGCAGTTTGGTGTCACTCTCTGTCTTTCCATTTTTCATACAGAAGCAGTTGGGTTTATCTGTCGCTGATTACGCCACGATTATGTTATTTCCTTCATCTGGCTTGATGATTGGCAGTTTGTCATTAAATATATTGAATCGTTACTTGACGACGACAGCACTATTAAAACTGTCTATTAGTTTGATTTTTACCGCGTCACTATGGTTATTCTTTACGGAAATGACCGTCTTTAATCTGGTCTTTTCGCTCAGTTTATTGGCGATATCTCAAGGCGTTTCATTTCCTCTAAGTATCAGTTTATTGCTATCACCTCATAAGCAAAACGCAGGGTCGGTCTCGGCACTCACCGGCGCGATTCAAATGGTGGGTGTAGGCATCATCGGTAGCCTCTTAGTCGAATACTGGATAATTAATGCTTGGGCTTTAGGGGTATTTTATCTTAGTATTGCTATCATAATGAGTTGCTTGCTAGCTTGGCGATATCGTTATATTCAATCTCAACAATAATGTCCTATGGTGGAACTCAAATGGAACATAAAGAATTTGAAGTGCTCGTGAAAAGTGCAGCAGCCGAAACAGCGCTTCCGCAAGCACTTGCGTTACTAACGGCTTCTGCTGATGCCGAAGTGTCGGCAGCGGCAGAATCATTATCAGGGCAATTTGCTCTAGCTGATGTCGAGGGTGAAAAGCGTATTTATCATATCTCTACCCATCTTAATGAGCAGGATGAAGAAGAAGAGTTTGTTGAGTTTATAATGAATGAAGGCGACGATGTGATTCAATTTGTCGCTTGGTTCTTTGACGTTCAATTTGATGTCAAACGCAAAGACACGTATCAAGCAGCGGGTAAAACTTACAAGCAACCAAAGCGTCAGTAGTTGTTTGCTTGTATTAAAGCCTAATCTTTCCTAATTCATTATTGCTCAGGATATGCCTGAGCAATCTTCTCATAAACAAGTACAGGTAATATAGCCCTTTCATTTACAATATCACTTTAGTTGCTTCAATTAGTGAATAAGTTGGTAAGTTGTCTATGACCCAAGCTCAGTCTGTAGATGTTATGCTTCATCGTATAAATAGAGTACGAACCATACACGGTACATTCACGATCGAAGGCGGTGAACTCGATGAAGCGCTTCCAAGCTTAATGCCAACGATTGAACAAGATCTATTGAAAGCACATAAAACCTTGATGATAGTCACTTAACTCGGTGTCCAAAACTTCTGGTGCGGATCACTACCAAAGCGCAATCGCTTTTAGATACTTCGGGTCGACGTCTATTTTTGTTCACTTTGGAGTAGTGCGGTCACATCATGTACTCCAAGTTCAGCTTTGATTTCCGAGACAAGTCCCGTAACCTCAATGATGATATCCTTGTTTGGCAGCACGCTAACAACATCTGAATTCATCAGAGTCTTCTTGGCTGACTGAGCCTTACTCTTTGTCGCTTCGCCACCAACACCCTCAATAAATTTCATTGCTGCTTCACTGTAAATTCCATGATTACTTTCTAATAGCAGTAGTACCGCCTTCTCTGTATTCGAAAGTAGCGCTAATCGTTCATCCAAATTGTTTTCAATCTTAATTACTTCTTTTATAAATAGGATTGATTGGTTGAGTGAGTTTTGCTTGCTAACCAAATCTCGAATGACGTTTATCACCCAATAAGGTGACTTATCGGTATCTCGCCAAAAATCCATTAACTCCATTGGGTTAACATGGATGTTATAAGCAGCTTCAAGGCGTTTAACGCAGTGGCTAATGAAACCATCATCAATCTGAGGAAACTCATTAACCTGAGCAGACTGATAAAATGGCGCATCCTTGTCGTGAAATGCAGCACGCATCCCTTTGCGACTCGAACCCGTATATAAGACCGTAATGGTAGAGCCTAGAGTATCCAAAATGGTACGAAGTGAGTAATTCAGGTTCTCAAATGCAGGAGATGTTGATAAGTGTTGAAACTCATCTAAGATCAAGACCACCTTGCTTCTGCCACAAACTTTCTTGATTTCATTTAGAAGAGACTTAATGTTACTCATCTCTTTATCAGTTGTCGCCCTTGGTGCAAACTTAAGTCCGATTTTGGCAAAACCTGCCTCAATTGCCATTTGTTCAATCTCAGTGTTCAGGATTCGCTTTACAGAACCCTCTTTCGAAAGTTCGTTATAAGCGGATTGCAATTGACAGAGAATCTCATTTTGTGGCGCGTTCTTATTGCCCCACATGTTTATGTAAATTGGAGTAAGCCCTTTGTCGATTAAGTATGGACTTAAATCATGCAAAAGGAAGTGAGTCTTACCTATACGTCGGCTGCCCAGATAAGCCATTCGAGAGAATAGAGTGTCTCGACACATGGTTCCTATATGGCGAGCTAAGTTTTCGCGAGGGTATGACCATGGATCTGGGTTATTGATGTACTCTGACTGTTTCACTGCGTCACCTTGGTAGATTCATTAAATTCATTCTATCCTGATGAATTCATCTTATCAATGTGAAATGAGATGAAGTCAGCCCAATTGTGAGTTACGATACCAGTACGTTAAATTTTACAATCTAGTTTTAACTAGCCTGTGTGCGTTATCAATGGCCTTGTTCCGCAGAGGCATGCCCGAAGGGGTAATTATCCACAGCGATAGAGGTAGTCAATCTTGTTCAAAAGACCGCTGAGAGTTAATCTCAGCCCATAACCTAAAACAAAGTATGAGTAGGAAGGGAAATTGCTGGGATAACGCTTGTGTTGAAAGCTTTTTCCATTCAATGAAAGTAGAAGCTGTCCAATACGAGCCGATAATGACGAGAAAAGAGATGCGCCAAGCAATTTTTGAATATATCGCTTAATGCAGTGTCCAGTCTAACTGGTGCAGATCAGTATGAATGAATTCAGATTATCTCACATATGCAACTTAATCGCATGTTCCCTATATTTTAACCAAATTTTCTTTGTTGGCTTCATAAGACAAATTTCATAAAAAACAACTCTATGATACTTGAAAAACAATTTACTATATTTTATTATCAATTTTAGTAATTACTAATTCTTATAGTAAAAGGTGGCAAAGATGATAGATTGGGTGTACTCCCGTAAAGATTTGGCTGAACTAATCATAAAAAATATGAAGGAAAACCTTTTCGATAGAGTGACGATCTTTGCTCCCCGCAAAAGAGGTAAGACCAAGTTTGTGCAACATGATGTCATTCCTTTAGCGCTAGAGTTAGGCGTACTACCTGTATATGTCGATTTCTGGTATGACGAAGACAACCCAGAGCGTTCATTCGTGACTGGTGTAAACGAAAGCATTAGCGCTTATGCACCAACCATCAAAAAAATGAAGACGTCAAAGATTAGCTCATTTGAAATCAGTGCATTTTGGATGAAAATGAAGACGGACACCCCAGCGTCGCTCTCTGATTTTGATGATTGCGTTCGCAAACTTAATAGCATCGATATGCCAATACTGCTTCTTTTGGATGAGGTTCAACACCTTGGCACTCGCCCTGAGTTTTCGAAGTTCACAAAAACGCTTCGTTCATTTATGACAGCCAGAGCAGACAACAAAATTAAAGGCCTTTTCACTGGCTCTAACCAAAACGACTTAAAGCGACTTTTTGAAGACTCTAAGGCACCATTTTTTGAATCATCCAGTGGTGTACCGTTTAAAGCGCTTGATGAGAGCTTCGTTAAGTACCAGCTTAATAACTACAAAAAGGCAAGAAATGGTGAAGAAGTTAACTTTGATAGAGCTATGAGCTTCTTTTTAGAGCACCATAGAAAACCTGAGCCCATCACTGCACTATTACGTCAGATGGCAGCATACGCTATTACTGATATCGATTATGCGCTGGATAATCTGGAACTGGACTTTTCGGAAAACTCAATAAAAGTAAGCCAGCTACTTAAGCGTAAAGATACGGATTTCGGGATTTTGTACTTATTAGCTATTGGACAGGCAAGCAATCTATTCTCAAGCGAAACAGCACAAAAACTGAAGGTGTTAGGGCTTGTAGGTAATGTAAAGGTAACGGCAAGCGACCTTAATAACGCGAAGGCAAGGTTATTGCGCGACAACTTAATCATTAATCCATCTAGAGGTGAGTTTCATTTGGAGTCACCAGAGCTGGCCGATGTTGTTATTGCAACATTTATAGAAAAGCAGACTAAATAGGAAACCTGATTACTACAATTGAGATATAGTCCTATGGTGGAACTCAAATGGAACATAAAGAATTTGAAGTGCTTGTGAAAAGCGTATTTATCATATCTCTACCCATCTTAATGAGCAGGATGAAGAAGAAGAGTTTGTTGAGTTTATAATGAATGAAGGCGACGATGTGATTCAATTTGTCGCTTGGTTCTTTAACGTTCAATTTGATGTCAAACGCAAAGATACGCATCAAGCAGCGGGTAAAACTTACAAGCAACCAAAGCGTCAGTAATTGTTTTCTTGTATTAAGCCTAATCTTTCGGAACACATGTTTGCAATAGTAAGTCAGCAGAACCTATATTTTTTGTGATGTTACAATAAAATATAGGTTCATTCTGGATGATCGAACCAAAAAAGTTTCTCATAGTCATGAATCCTTTCAAGTTGATGATTTTTTAAGGGCTTTATCAGAGTTTTATGGCACGCATCCCAAATTAAGCCTCATATTACCCCTCAAGTTAAACCGCTACTCAATGTGATTATTGATGAGATGTCGCCTTTACTCCATAGTGAGTCGATTGTTATTGTCTTTAATGCGTTTAAAAGGCATAACCTCTTTTTTATTGATATCATAAACCATAGGTGATAACCCCATGTATTTTTTATTGAGAAATTCTTGGTATTGTTCAGCTGTATAATTAGGGAAAGAAATCATAGTTCTTAGATAACCAAGAGGAGCTCTATAGTAAAATGTTTTATTTGATGATTTATTAGTTATATGAGTGAAAGGGAAAGATGGGGTTACGTATGTCCAATTTAAAAGAGTATATGTACCATTCTCGTTATCGTATAAAGACATTGTGAAGTTAAATCCAATATTGTTATAACATCCAAAAGCTAGATCAGGGTCATACGCCTTTTTATCAATCTCTTCTTCAGGTACAACGGCTTTTTTTACATCACAATCAGCAATACCTTCTGAGTCAAAAGGAGCTACAGATTTGTATTCATTTCCTTGTCTGCTAACTTTTGTTTTAATTTTTGTTTCGTATCCGGCCGATTTATAAGCATCAGTAATAAGTTTTTGAGCATTAGAGTGTAATTCCTCCCTAACTGAAGCTAAGTTTTCCATTGATATATCATCAATAGTCATAATTTCAACTATCGCATTGTTTTTATAGAAAAAAGGAGTAGGTCCGGTACTCCCTGAAAAGAATAAGGCAGTTGCATCGGCCCCACCAATAAAACCGCTTAACCCGCCTAAGAACGCCGTCGTTTTTGAAATGGTGTTGTTGGTAATACCATGCTGTTTGTCGTACCAATCTAAGTTTTTTGATTTTGTGATTCTTTCTTTAGTGGCGAAGTGGACAAGCTGCATTGCTTCGGAATAATCATCCATATCCAAAACATAATCTTCTTTATCTTCAATTTCGTCGATCGCTCTTTGATTAGGATTTTGACTTACGCAGCCAGACAAAATAGCGGCTGACATGATTGTGATTAACGTGTTGTTCATAATTTGAATGCCTGAATTTATGTTGTTGGTGCTATGTTTGAATAAAGCATGTTTCCAAGTGACGGATTTATTTGATTACTTTACGGTAATTAAACATAAATAAAATGAACTGTTTTTATAAAAAGTGATATACATCAGATATACAATTAGTTGGTAATCAATATATTGATATGGCTCTATAGAACCTTTAAAAATACTTCACTTTCTGGTTGTAATATGGCATTCATTTCAGAGGTGATAGGGGAAATTGTTGGAGATAATGAAGGTGAGTATGTTTGGAGGCGTAGCTGAGGAATGTGATACCTCACCTATTCGTTTTTGAGTTCTTTTAACCAATAAAGAAAGGTAAGAGAATTGTTACCTGTGATATGAGCACATTCATTCATATTGCAGCGATGTAGGTACGAACTTCCGTTATCTCCTTATTTTGTTTACTTTATTTTAACAACTTAACATCCAATAAATCCCCCCTAACCAGTTAAAATAACAGTCTAATACACCCCCTATATAGTCAAAATAACTAATCTTATAGTCAAAACGTTCGTTTTAATTTTTGCTATTGCAATATGAAACCTAATGTCCTTATTATGCGCTGGTTAGTTGGTGTATAAGGGATAAAACAGTGTCAGATAAGCAGGATGCAAACAACAGTTATATTAATAAACTCGTTGTTAAAGCCATCGAAAAAAAGAACAGAATAGCACGTAAAGATTCGGATAAACCGAAGCTTGAGTATGTGTTGTTTTCGTCTTTTGATGTGCTTGATTCTTTCCCTTCAAAAAGCGGTCGCACCACCATTTATCATCTTGCGAAAAAAGATGAACCAGAACAACAAATGTGCTGCAAAGTGGTTAATGACAATGCACCAGAAGAAGCGGATGAATGGTTACGTAATGAAGCGAGCCGACTAGAGGTATCACAGCACCCTTGTGTTGCTGAGTTTGTGAAAATTGGCGCTGAATTTGAAAGACCCTACTTAATGTATGAGTGGATTCATGGTGAATCTTTAGCGGAAAAAATCAAACGTTATACCAGTACTGGCTTTAGACATGATCATATTGCGTGGCTCATTTATCAACTGGCTGGTGCCTTAGAGTACATGCACACACGTGGTATTTGTCATTTAGACATTAAACCATCGAACGTATTGATTTCAGATGATGACAGTGTACGCCTCATTGATTTTGGAGCCTCTCGTTATATTGATGAAGAGCAAGAACCTATTGAGGTGAGCTTGCAGTACGCTTCTCCAAAGTACATTGAAACACGTAAAGCGAATATTAAAGACGACATTTACTCTTTAGCTGTACTGACAGGGCACTTATTTTTAGCCGGCAGTCAGGGTGAAAATTGGCATGGGTTACTGTTACAACAACGTCGTCCACCGTTAATTCCAAAGCATATTTGGACAGTGCTCCAGGCCGTGATTCAAAAGCCGAGAAGCCATCATTATACAGCGGTGACGTTTGCGCAGGCGATTGCCAATATTGATACGAGAAATACCAATGATCTTGGTAATGCACCCCTGTTTACCTCATTACGAAATGCAGATTTGGTTTTGACGTCAGGTGCATCGACGTTGCCATCACGTCGTTTTAAGTTATTAGAAGGCGCAGCGGCATTAAGTCTATGCGCAGTAGCGAGTGCCTTTACGTATAAAGCACTTCAGCCAGAACCAGCACCGATTATCGTGCAAGCAGCGGCACCAGAAGTAAAAGAAGATGTGATTAAAACATCAACGATAAAGCCCGCTCAAACGGCGGCATTTTTGGCCAAATCGCCGTGGGAAGTTCAAACACAACTGGATGCGGTTTCGGGTGATGTATTAAGTATCGCGCCTTATCAAGAAGCGTTTAATGTTCAACAAGAACAGAAAAAAGCATTATTTGAGCAACACCAAGAGAGTGTATTAGCTCAGCAACAAGCGGCGCAATCTTTAACTTATAACTTAAAGCAAACTCGTCAAAAAATGATTACTTTACAACGCGCGATTGCGAAGCGTTACGGAATATCTAAGTCTATTAATGCGCAGATTGTTGGGTTAATGACTCAGCTGAATGACACCATTGAACTGTCTGATTCAGCGGTGGGTATGAGGGGAATGACAGAGGCCGATGTTGCACACATCATAGCTGCACCTTATATCGATAAAGAAGATAATGAAGTGGTCAGTACTGAAGCAGTGAAAGCTTCTTTACAAACAACATGGGAACAGCATCAGGCTGAAGGGTATTTTTACAGTCAGGTCTTTGAACATAAGATCCAAGAAGAATTTGACAGCATTATTTCAAGTTTTGAGCAGCGTCGTCGATTTAGTACGGCCTTGGCTTACATTGAAGCGGCTAAATCTTACTTTGGTGAAAGTGCAGAACTGAATGAGAAACATCGTGAGATAAAAGTCGCTCGTAGCGAGTATGTCTTATTCAGTACTGTGACAGAAGAGCGAACCTTCAATAAAGAGCGCCTGACATTAGCTTTGAATGAGTTGGAAACCAGTACGCCTGAGAAATTTAAAGAGGTGGTTGATTTATTAAACCATATGGCAAAAGAAGCCATCGACAAAGGGTTCCAAAAGAATCGACGTGCTAATGGTGCTGTGGCCGTACAAAGGGCCATTATTGACTATGAAAAAAACATTAGAGCGCTGAAATTAGAAGCCGAGCAAAACAATGCAGCAGAGAGCGGTACGATAGAAAGTAGCGCAATAAAGAACGATTCTTTAAAAAACAATGTGTTAAAGAACAATGCTGCCGGAAGCAATACATAGATAGATGTACGTAGATAACCGTACATTCGAGAACATGCTTAGAGAACAACGCGAGCGTTCTCGTCGCAAAGAGTGTCATCGTAATTAGGATTATTTGAGGTTTATTACATGGATATTATAGACACCGATTCAGCCGTGGTTGAAGCAATCGAGCGCTATTTAGCGCCAATTAATGACGCGATGCCATGTGGTGAAGAATCAAAATACGAACCGTGTTATGAGCAAATGGAAGAAGAAGTTCAAAAATACGGTTCATTATTCGGTGAAATTGTTGATTGGTCGGTAGTCAATCACTTTGCGACGGAAGTAGTAACACAGCACTCTAAAGACTTAAAAGCGACGTGTTACCTCGTACGCGCTTTGGTTGAAGAAGGCAAAGTACAAGGGCTTGAATCAGGCTTAGTTTTGCTAGAGCAAATGGTCGTACGTTTTGGCGCTGGACTGTACCCTAAGCGAAAACGAGCTCGTGTAGGTGCGATTGAATGGTTGAGTAATCAACTGAAAATAACATTAGATGCCTTGCCTGAGCATGAATTAGATTGGGCACAATTGTCTCGTTGTAATGATGCTGTGCAGCGTATCCAAGGAGCGATGGATGAAGCATTCCCAGATGTGGATGCGGATTTCTATGATGTTAAAGTAGCTCTTAATGGATTGATGCAGCGTGCTCCAGCGGTTGAACCAGAGCCAGAGTTCATTCCAGAACCACCAAAAATGGAAGTGAACGATACCCCGCATTTGAATAATGCCGTATCGGTTCCTGGGCATGCACAACCTGTTACGCAAGACGTGTTACAACCAGATACCTTACTACAAGGTAAAGATCAGCAACAAGGCATAGCACAGCAACAAGCAGCAACACCGCAGCCAGTGACCAGAGCGGCAGAACCAAAAAAAGCGGTAAGAAGTGCACCAAAAGTCGTTGCTGAGCAAGATGTTGATGTGGATGTGAGCTCTCCTACAGCATCAAAAAGAAGCTTAAAGAAAGTCGCGGAGTTGCTGCTTCATTCCAACCTCGCGGAGCCATTAGGGTATCGTATTAATCGTTACCTAACGTGGTTTGATGTTGATGAAATCCCAATGAATACAGAGGGTGTATCGGTTCTTAACTTGCCGGTTTCACAGGATCAGCAAGCGATTTATGCGGATAAGTCGGCTCAAGAATCGGATGTGGACACGATCAAACGATTAGAGCGCTCGCTCACCGATGCCCCGTTTTGGCTGACTGGACATTATTTGTTATCAAAAATGTTGAAAAACTTGGGAATGGATGAAGCCGCGAGTGCCGTTCAACAAGAAACAGCAGCTTTCGTTAGAAGCCTTGAAGGCATAGAGACGATAACGTTTAAAAATAAAGTGCCTTTTGCTGATGAAGCGACTCAGCAATGGTTACAACAAACCAGCACCTCATCAGGTGGCGGCTCATCATCACCCATGATGTTAGGGAGCAGTCAGCCGATTGGTGATATTAATTTTGACGATATCGATATCGGTAATTTAGGTGAAACGATTCAAGGCATTGCCGGATCATTGGCACAAGAGATATCGGGTCGTGGACGATTTTTATTGAATATACAAATGGTGGAGTTATACCACCACTTAGCTTTATCGGCTTTGGCTCTACCGTATCTAGAAACGATATGGGCAGAGACCGAAAAGCTCGATTTGGTTTACTGGGAGCCACAATTATTTGCGAGATTAGAGCTACTAACACAGCAAATAATGATGTCTCTCTATCCTTCGGTCGATGTTTTACCTGAAAAGTATCAGCCCTGGGAACATTTATTTAAATAAGCAACATTTGCTTTTAACAATTATTAAAACATCAACAACGGACTAACGTTAGTCTAAATGGTAAAGGAATCACTATGTCAAGAGATGGATCAGTCGCTCCAAAAGAGCGCATTAATATTCGTTATGTACCTACATCGGATGATGTAAAGGAAGATGTCGAACTGCCTTTAAATATGATGGTAGTCGGTGACTTTACTGCTCGTGAAGATGATACGCCTATCGAAGAGCGTACACCGATTAATGTAACGAAAGATAATTTTAATGAAGTGTTAGATGGTATGTCTCCACGCATTAATGTTGCGGTAGACAATCAATTATCAGATGAACCTGACGCAAAATTATCTGTTGATCTTACTTTTAAACAAATGAAAGATTTTTCACCAGAGAACGTTGTAAACAGCGTCCCTGAATTGCAGCAATTGCTTGAACTACGTGAAGCATTGATTGCACTAAAAGGCCCTCTTGGTAATGCACCTGCGTTCCGTAAAAAGATTGCCGCTCTACTTCAGGATGAAGAAGCACGTCAGAAGCTACTGGCTGAATTAAACATCAGCGGCAAGCAAACTGAATCAGTGTAATCGCAGGATACGAACGGAGAATTAGCAATGGCAGATAATATTTTAGAGTCAGGAACGCAAACTGAAGTTGAAACAGTCGACAATGCGTCGTTACTCGAAAGCATTTTAAGTGAATCACGCATTCAGCCTCACCAAGAAGGCTATGCAGTGGCAAAGCGTGGTGTTGAAGCGTTTATTTCAGAGCTACTAAGCTCAAATACCACAGAGCGTGTCGATCAATCATTGGTTGATCTTATGATTTCTGAAATCGATGAGAAATTGTCGAATCAAGTGGATGCGATTTTACATAATGAAGAATTCAAAGCGGTAGAATCATCTTGGCGTGGTATGAAGTACCTTGTTGATCATACTGACTTCCGTGAAAACATTCAGATTGAAATGTTATCGGCTAAGAAAGATGAACTACTAGAAGACTTTGAAGATTCACCTGAAGTGGTTCGTTCAGGTCTATACGATCGCATATATGCTCGTGAATATGGTCAATTTGGTGGTAAGCCGATTGCGGCTGTTATCTGTGATTATGACTTCAATTCGTCATCACCAGACATTAAATTGATGCAACACCTTTCTAGTGTTGGTGCTATGTCTCATGCACCTATTCTATCGTCGGTTTCTTCAGAATTCTTTGGCTTAGATAGTTATGAAGAATTACCGAACCTAAAAGACATGAGCGCAGTATTAGAAGGGCCTCAATACACTAAATGGCGTGCTTTCCGTGAAAGTGAAGATTCTCGTTATATGGGATTATGTACTTCACGCTTTATGTTACGTAGCCCATATTCTGTTGAAGATAACCCAATTAAGGCATTCAACTACAATGAGAAAGTATCAGATAGCCATGATAGCTTCTTATGGGGTAATTCAGCGTATGCGTTAGCGTCTCGTATTAGTGATTCATTTTCTAAATACCGTTGGTGCCCAAATATTATTGGTCCACAGAGTGGCGGTGCAGTTCATGACTTACCGGTTTATAACTATGAGTCAATGGGCCAAATTGAAACGAAGATCCCAACGGAAGTCTTGATTTCAGATCGTCGTGAATTTGAATTAGCAGAAGAAGGTTTCATTTCTTTAACGATGCGTAAAGGTTCTGATAATGCGGCTTTCTTCTCTGCAAACTCAGTTCAAAAACCAAAAGTGTACCCAAATACACCAGAAGGTAAGCAAGCAGAGATGAACTATAAACTGGGTACTCAGTTACCGTATATGTTTATCATCAACCGCTTAGCGCATTACATTAAAGTACTGCAACGTGAAGAGATTGGTTCTCATAAAGAACGTGTGGATCTAGAAATTGATCTAAACAAGTGGATTCGTCAGTACGTATCTGACCAAGAGAACCCACCAGCAGACGTACGTGCTCGTCGTCCACTGCGTGCGGCGCAGATTGATGTGTCTGATGTTGATGGCGATCCAGGATGGTACAAAGTATCACTGTCGGTACGTCCACACTTTAAGTACATGGGTGCGAGCTTTGAGCTGTCATTAGTGGGTAAATTAGACCAAAACTAATCGAACCCATCACAATGAATGTCTCTTTATTGTGACGTACTTTTATTGTGAGGTACTAAAAGTTAATCATACCGGATGAGCGAGAGCTATCCGGTATGATTATTTTTAACAAACCGTAAGGGATGAAGTAATGGAAAAAGGATTTCGATTACTTGAGCGTATCGAATTAGGTGAAGCTAAGCGCTCTTTTGAAAGAGAAAAATCAACACGGCACTTAGTTGACTCTATTCATTTACACTTAGCGGATTTATTGAATACGCATGCAGGTAATGCCCTCATTGATGAGGAGTATGGATTACCCGACTTTAATGATGTATTAGCACAACAAAATAACTTGGTTCGCCATATACAAGCTAATATTCAAGAGACCATTGAAAGCTTCGAACCGCGTATGCAAAATGTCAAAGTGACGCATATCGAAGACGAAAATAGTGCCCTTAAATTAAGCTTTTCTATTAGCGGAGAAGTACTGCATAACGGCAGCGATGTCCCAATGGCAATCAGCGTATTCATGGGTATTGATGGTCAGTTCAATATATGAGCTTCATATAAATCTGATATAAATAACTAACGCATAATAAGCAACGCATAATAACCAACGAATAATAATAAAGCTTAGGCTCATTCGGATGTAATGGTTTCAATGAGTGAGTAGGATTAAAGGAAAAGGAAACGACTGTGGCTAGCGGAAAATACTTTCAGGATGAATTACGTTATTTGAAGGAAATGGGCAGTGAGTTTGCAAAGCACAACCCAAAACTTGCTCATTTTCTTGCCGATGATGCCTATGATCCAGATGTCGAACGTTTACTCGAAGGTTTTGCTTTTTTAAGCGGACGTTTACGCGAAAAAATTGATGATGAACTGCCAGAATTAACTCAATCTATGATGACGCTACTGTGGCCTCATTATATGCGTTCTATTCCATCAATGTGCATCACGCAGATGAATCCTGACGTATTAGGCGTGACAAGTAAGCGTACAATTAAAAAAGGCAAAGAACTGTTTAGTCCTCAGGTTGAAGGTGTTCAGTGCCGATTCAAAACCAGCTACGATGTTGATGTCTATCCTATCTCCATTTCATCAATCGCTCAGCATTCAACGTCAACAAGCTCGACGATTGATATGACGGTTAATTCTGCGATCGCAAATAATTCCCAAGCGGGTGTAAACCTAGCGACATTGGGTCTTGATACGTTACGGTGTCACCTGAGTGGCAGTGTGAATATTACACGCAGTCTCTATGTTTGGTTATTACGCCATTTAAAACACATCGTGCTTGATGTTGAAGGCGGGCAGAAACATGTGCTGTCGCCAGATAAGGTGAAACCCGTAGGATTTGATGATACCGAGTCGTTATTGCCGTTCAGTAAACACGTCTTTTCTGGTTATCGCTTGCTGCAAGAGTACTTTGCGATGCCAGAGAAATTCATGTTTTTTGATTTACAGGGTTTAGAAGGGATCAGCGAAGTACCGATTTGTTCAGGCTTTAAAGTGTCTTTTGTATTTGATAGACCCTTACCCGATGATGTGATTGTTCGAAACAATACCATTCGTTTGCATTGTTCCCCAGCGGTGAACCTTTTTACGGAAGATGCCGACCCAATTCGTATGGAACAGCGTGCGGTTGAATACCCAGTAAAAGCACAAAATCTAGATTTGATTCATCATGAAGTTTACTCTGTTGATTCCGTTGAATGTTGGAGCAAAACGACACGCCAGCAGAAAACCTTAGTGGAATTTGAGAGCTTTGAACACAGTATTTATCCGAATAAATCTCAAGATTTTTATCGAACAAAAATAGCAGAAAGAGCCGATAATAATGGCCTGCAACGGTTTATTTCATTCCATAAACACGATCAAACCCAGGCCAACCTAGAAGCCGATACGGTACTGATGTCACTGACATGCAGCAATGGTTCATTACCTGAGCGTTTATCGGTAGGTGATATCAAAGATGATAATACCCAAGGCGCTGAAAAATCAGAATGCATTAACATCACTAAGCCAACGCAATCACTCAGACCTCAATTGAGTGGTGAGCTCCAGTGGCAATTGATTGCCAACATGTCGTTGAATTATATGACCATGGCCGATATTAATGCTTTGAAAACCTTAATCGCAACTTACGATTTTCAATCGAATGTCAATCGACAAACACAGCGTATTTCTCAACGTCGTTTAGAAGGGTTAAAAGCGGTTGATATTCTACCGATTGATCGTATTTATCGAGGCGTCATGGTGCGAGGTACACAGTGTCATTTAACGGTCGATTCCGATAAGTTTGTGAACGAAGGCGATATGTTTCTGCTGTGTAACATCATCAATGAATTTATACGCGTTCACGCCAGTATCAATTCCTTTACTGAGTTGGAAGTGACCGATGACAATACCAATGAGAATTATCATTGGAAGCATCAAATCGGACGCCAAGAAGTGATTTAACCTGAGGGTGGAACTATGAAAGGAAACAAACAAACCGCCTTTGAACCTAGCGCAGAAGCGTTATATGAGGACATATCCCTTCAACCTAAGATGGAAGTGGAGAATCACTTCCATTGGCAAGAGGAAAGGACATGGCCTTTACCAAAGGTATTTGAAGACAAGAGCCATGAGTTCAGTTTCTTCCAGGTTATTTCATTACTTGAAAAGCGTTATCAAGCATTAGACCACAACAATTTCACTGGAGTAGGTAAAGCTGATCATTTTGAAAACGAACGCATTCGTTTTAGTGTTTCTGCCGAATTGGGTTACCCAAGACACGACATCGACTTTATTCAACACGGACATCATTCTTCGACGTTAACCGGAGAAGATAAAGTGTATACACGTGTGCAAGTCAACTTTCTTGGTTTGCATGGTTCCTCTTCACCATTGCCCTCGAATTATACCGAGAAGTTAGCAGGGCGCGATGAAGACGAAAACCCAGTGAAACAGTTTCTAGATTTTTTCCATCATAATACCGTCACGATGGCGTATCAAATATGGAAGAAATACCGCTACCATGTTCAGTTTCATCAGCATGCGGATGACCCTTTTTCACAGCGATTATTTTATTTGTTTGGTGCTCCAGCGTCGGTTCAAAAGCGCTTAGAAAAAACAAGGGTCGGTAAACCTCAGTTGTTGCGTTATATCAGTCAATTTACGAATCGCACTCGATCACCGAAAATGTTGGAAGGCGTGATTTCACACTATTTTTCGATTCCAGATGTCAAAATTGAAGAATGGGTTTATCGGCAGGTTGATATCCATGAAAGCCAGCAGAATCGATTAGGTCAGACAAACTGTACACTCAATGAAGATGCGCACCTTGGTGAATCCATGCCTTCATTAGGCGGTAAATTTAATATTTGGTTCAACAATCTTGATATGGAGCAATACCAGTACTTTTTACCGGATCAAGAGGGCTACAAGCAATTAAAAACACTGATGCAGCTGATGTTAAAAGACCCTTTGGCATGGGATATTAAACTCCAGTTGAAACCAGAACATGTACCAGCACCTCAATTAGGCCAAACGGGAAGTCTACTTGGGGCCACGACATGGATAGGCGATATAAATCAAAACGATAGCTTAAAACCTATCATGACAGTGGTGGGGTGCGAATAACCCCTTGAATTCCTTTTGGGTCACCCCAAGATTAGTATTGTCGATAAAGAAACTTGCAACAGAATGTTGGAGTTCAACCTCAAATGGCACTGGGTCATTGACATAAGGTCATTGTCCTCGTTCATTTGGGTATCCTGCCTCAATGAAGAGGAGGATCGGCAATAACAGGCAATCTTGCGGTTAACCCCACCTCAAATCAACATCGAACGTTGTATTAGATAAACAGAATCGTATGACGTTAAATCAATTTTATTGCGCTAAATGAAAGCAGTAGCGAGTAAAGCTGACTAAGATTTGAGGTAGAAATGAGGAAGAACATATGCAACTTGAAAAATTCACTCGTAAATTCCAACTAGCGATTTCTGAAGCGCAATCTCTGGCCCTTGGCAGAGATCATCAATACATCGAACCTATTCACTTAATGGTGGCATTGCTGGACCAAAGCGGCAGCCCTGTGCGTCCTATTCTTGCTCTGACCGATGTGGATTCGACACAGCTTCGATCTAAATTAAGCGAGCAGCTGGATCGTATCCCTAAAGTGTCTGGTATCGGCGGCGATGTTCAGCTCTCAAATGCGACAGGTCGACTACTCAATCTTTGTGACAAAATTGCACAGCAACGTAAAGATGAATACATATCATCAGAGTTATACCTCTTAGCGGGTCTAGAAGACACCGGTTCATTGGGTAACTTATTAAAAGAATTCAAGCTCACAGAGAAAAAGCTCAATAAAGCGATAGAGAAAGCTCGTGGTGGGCAAAAAGTCGATAGCCCTAATGCTGAAGAGTCTCGCCAAGCACTTGAAAAATTCACTATTGATTTAACTGAACGCGCAGAGCAGGGCAAATTGGACCCTGTTATCGGACGTGATGATGAAGTGCGCCGAGCCATTCAAGTATTGCAACGTCGAACCAAGAATAACCCCGTCATTATTGGTCAACCAGGTGTGGGGAAAACCGCGATCGTAGAAGGGCTAGCACAACGCATCATTAATGGTGAAGTACCGGAAAGCTTACGTCATAAACGAGTGTTATCGTTGGATATGGGATCTCTGGTCGCCGGTGCGAAATTTCGAGGTGAGTTCGAAGAGCGCTTAAAGTCGGTTTTGAATGAATTGTCTAAAGAAGAAGGCCGCGTCATTCTCTTTATCGATGAAATCCATACCATGGTCGGAGCGGGTAAAGGCGAAGGCTCGATGGATGCGGGTAACATGCTTAAACCGGCATTGGCTCGCGGTGAGTTACACTGTGTGGGCGCAACAACATTGGATGAATATCGCCAATATATCGAGAAAGATCCAGCACTAGAGCGTCGTTTCCAAAAAGTACTGGTTGATGAGCCGACCGTTGAGGATACCGTTGCGATTCTTCGTGGCTTAAAAGAGCGTTATGAAATTCACCACCATGTAGAAATTACCGATGCTGCGATTGTCGCGGCAGCAAGTCTGTCGAATCGCTACATCTCAGATCGTCAATTGCCCGATAAAGCCATTGATCTGATTGATGAAGCCGCATCCAGTATCCGTATGGAAATTGACTCTAAGCCAGAAGCCATGGATAAGCTGGATCGTAAAATTATTCAGTTAAAAATCCAGAAGCAAGCTTTGCAAAAAGAAACCGATGAAGCCAGTGTGAAAACATTGCTAGATCTGGAGCGAGAGCTTGCGGAAAAAGAGCTTAAATACAATGAGCTTGATGAAATTTGGAAATCAGAAAAAGCCGCGCTTAATGGTACGCAGCACATAAAAGAAGCACTAGAGCAAGCTCGTTTAGACATGGAGTTTGCACGCCGAGCGGGGGATTTATCTCGCATGTCGGAGCTTCAATATGGGCGTATTCCAACATTAGAAAAGCAGCTGGATCTGGCTTCTCAAGCTGAAATGCAAGAAATGCAATTACTGCGTAATAGCGTTACTGACACCGAAATTGCAGAGGTGTTATCCAAAGCAACGGGGATCCCTGTCAGTAAAATGCTTGAAGCCGAAAAAGAAAAGCTGCTTCAAATGGAAGGGGTGTTGCATGACCGAGTGATTGGACAGGGCGAGGCCGTTCAAGCTGTCGCGGATGCTATTCGTCGTAGCCGTGCCGGGCTATCGGATCCTTCACGACCTATTGGTTCATTCTTATTCTTAGGTCCAACGGGTGTCGGTAAAACAGAACTGACGAAAACTCTGGCGAGCTTCATGTTTGACAGTGAAGACGCGATGGTTCGTATTGATATGTCTGAGTTCATGGAAAAACATTCCGTTGCTCGGTTAGTGGGTGCGCCTCCGGGTTACGTTGGTTATGAAGAAGGGGGCTACTTAACGGAAGCCGTTCGTCGTAAACCGTATTCCATTGTATTACTGGATGAAGTAGAAAAAGCTCACCCAGATGTGTTTAACATCTTACTTCAAGTGCTGGATGATGGTCGCTTGACCGATGGACAAGGTCGAACGGTTGATTTTAAAAATACCGTTGTGATCATGACATCTAACTTAGGATCGGCTTCGATCCAAGAAAGCTTTGCAGCCAGTGAAGGCAATGTGGATTATGAGTTGATGAAATCGAAGGTTATGGAGACCGTCGGTGACTATTTCAGACCGGAGTTTTTAAACCGTATCGATGAAAATGTCGTCTTCCATCCATTAGGTGAAGAGCACATTAAATCCATTGCGGCGATTCAGCTTAATATATTGAACAGCCGTATGATCGCCAACGGCTTTGAGTTGGACATTACCGATGAAGCGTTGACTCTCATTGCGACAGCGGGATTTGATCCAGTGTACGGTGCTCGTCCACTAAAGCGTGCAATACAACAGACGGTTGAAAACCCACTTGCAAGAGCGCTACTATCAGGGTCCTTTTCGCCGAATAAACCCGTGATTTTGGATGTTGAAGATAATAAGTTGCTTATCAAGCAATAAATTATTGAGTTAAAAATAGAAAAATACCGCTTCCTAGAAATAGGGAGCGGTATTTTTTTGTATGCATACATTCAATCGTATTTGTTTTTGTAGCGAGGTAACATCTTCAATGCTTGGCACACCCACACCGATTTGACTTACCGCTAATGCAGACAGCGCCGTGGCAAAAGAGAGTAACTCTTCTTTCGCGAATGCTTGCATGTGACCCCAACAAAGTCCTGCAACCAGCGTATCGCCAGCTCCTACGGTGCTGACAACATTCATTGTCGGTGGTGTGGCTTGTAGCCATTGGTTACCTTCAAGCCATAACACACCGGCGGCACCCATTGAGACGACGATGTTGACTATGCCTTTATCGGATAATGATTCAGCAGCGTCTAAACAATCTTGCTGTGTGTCTAAATGGCGGCCAACAAATTGAGCAAGCTCTTCATCATTGGGTTTAATGAGCCAAGGCGTGGAATCTAAGCCTTTTGCTAGCGCATCGCGGCTACTATCGAATAAAACTCGCTTACCATTGTGTTGTAAATGGGCCACCCAACGCGCACATTGCTCAGCTGAGATGCCACGAGGTAAGCTGCCAGCAAAAACAAAATAATCGTGCGTTTTCATCAAGCTATCGAGTTCGGCTTCAAACTGTTCGATAGCGTCAGCATTCACTTCAACACCAGGGAAGTTGATGTCACTCACCTTACCCGATTCTTCAACCAGCTTGACATTGATGCGTGTTGAACCCGATACTCGAATGAACTTGTCGTGAGCACCCATTTGTTCAAAAAGTTGACAAAATAGCTCTTGATTATCCTTACCTAAAAAACCAGTCACAGTGACATCAGCACCCAAATCACTGAGCACCTTAGCCACATTAACGCCTTTTCCTGCGGCATGCAGAGAGCCTTGTTTTACTAGGCTGACGGAACCTTGATTCAATGCAGCTAGACTGCCGGTGAGATCCAAGGCTGGGTTTAATGTAATGGTCACTACTTTGTTCGTTGTATCTGCCATGCTGTATTTTCACCTGATTTAGAGACGGATTAGGTGCTTATAGTATTCTGATTGAGTTAGTATGGATATAAACTTATCATCAAATATAGAAGGTTTGAGAGTTTAAATCGTAGTAAAATTTGATTTAAACCTCATTAAAGTCCATAATATACAAAAATTTGTTAATATGGACTCTATATGATAACTAAATTGGTGTTTAATAACTTCTACTCATTTTTAGAGGAGCAGGAGTTATCATTTGAAATAGGAAAGAAGCCTTCATCTTCATACTATGATGTCATATTAGAATCTGGCAATAGAGTAAATAAAGTTACTGCTGTTGTCGGTGCGAATGGAGCTGGTAAAACACAGCTACTTCGACCTTTTGCCTTTCTTAGCGCTTTTGCATCAGGATCTGCATTTGATACCAAACCAGACGACCCCATCCCTTTTAGACCTCACAGCCTTAGTTCTAATGAAACATCATCTTTTGAACTTCATTTTACTTTGAAAGAGCAGCCATTTAAGTATCTTGTTACAATGAATCAAAAGGCAGTGGTTACTGAAGCACTTTATAAAAAAACCAGTAGAAACTTCTCATATGTATTTATCCGGGAAGCAGAAGGAGAAGGTTATTCCTTCAAGCAAAAAAATTTTGGATTTCCAGCGCAACAAGCAAAAAAGGTTAGATCCAATGTGTCTATTATTTCTGCAGCCTTTCAACAAAATGTATTAAATTCTGAGCCATTATACGAGTTCTTTAACGAGTTTGTTTTTAATATTAATATTAGAGGTCGTAATCATTTTCATGATATGGATATCTTGGAAGTGGCTAACTACCTAGAGTCTAATGACTCTATTCGCACACAAGTACATCGTGCTGTCGCTGACTTTGATCTAGGAATTCATGATATTGAGTACCGTCCCCATACCATTTCTAACGAAAATGGCGAAGAAGTCACTTTTCCTTTTCCATATGCTATTCATAAATGTGATGATGGTGAGTTCTCACTTCCTTTGTTTGAAGAGTCTAGTGGTACTAAAGCATTGTTTGTTATGTTAAGGCGTGTTATTCCTGTTTTGCAACAAGGTGGTATTGCGATATTAGATGAAATCGATAATGATCTTCATCCTCATATGTTACCTGTGATCTTAGGTTGGTTTAAACATAAAGAAACTAACCCTCACAACGCTCAACTCATTTTCACCTGTCATACTCCCGAAGTACTAAACATGTTGAAAAAACATCAAGTGTACTTAGTAGAAAAGTCTTCTCTTAAGAGTGAAGCTTGGCGTCTTGATGAAATGGAAGGGATTCGAGCAGATGATAATCTGTATGCTAAATATCAAGCAGGAGCTTTCGGTGCCGTTCCGAATGTTTAAAGGTAATATCAGTGGCCAAAAGAAAAGCTAAAAAGGTTAACCTGACAACGCTATTAATAGTTGGAGAGGGCATTCACGATAAAGCATTCATTAATCATATGAAGGATTGCTATGATGAAAGGCAAAATGGTCAACGCGTAAAAGTAGAGTCATCTGATGGAGGTTCTCCTCGAAATATCTTAATGTCCGCCCACAAAGCAAAGGAAGCTGACTATGATAGAAGATTTGTTCTTATGGATGCCGATGTGCCGATTACTCAACAAGATCATGCATATGCTAAAAAACATAATATAACCATTATTATTTCGAACCCTATATGTCTGGAAGGAATGCTCCTTGATGTATTAGGAATTAAGCCAGGGACTAATAGTGATGGCTGTAAAGTAAAAATAAGGCCTTACTTGGGTGGTGTCCTGCAGTTAAAACAAGCTACCAGAAATCGTTTGGTAAGAATGTGTTAGATACAGCTCAGAAAAAACAAATTATTACGTTAAAGAAGCTACTCTCAAATACAAAGTAATTGCATAATACTTTAATTAGATTTATCTTAACTGCTTAACGAAAGTGCACGACCACTTAACATATGTAACCTAGATATGGGTTAGTACTTTGATCGCCAGTCATTTATCAAACACACTCACATATATATTACCTGATACAGTCTCTGTGCATTCGTGCAATTATAGATGTTTTAAAATAGTTAGCTCGCTCTTGTCCCATAGTACCTTTCAGGTATGAATTTTCATATTGTCAGTTTAATTAAAATAGGGTGTTTGAAATTTCAGCCTATTTACATAATAATTGAAGCAATGGTGCCCAGTCCCCTGTTATTTGAGTCGTTGACTTTTTTATCAAGGCTGGGCGTTCGCGTTTTTAGGGTTCAAGCTGCTAAGAATCAAGCTCTAAAATTTTCAGACTCAATAACTAGCTTTGCTGTCTTTCTTCACGATGTCTCTCCTATAGAAACTCTTTCTATTTCTCCATATTATTTGAAGCGGAGCGATCAGGGCATGGTTCTCAGCCTGTTTCAGAATTATCTCAACCTATTTTTCGAGTATCAGAAAAGTTGTCTGCATCACATCACTTCTTATACCCACGATAGATAAGACGAATGATTAAATAGGGGAGTGTTACTGAAGGGCGATTAAAGAAAGTACATTTACCCCTAAAGTTCGTCAAGCGCTTATTTTAAAATAAAAAAAGCTCACCGAAGTGAGCTTTTATATCGACGTCAATCATTGATAGCATGGGTCGCTACATGTATTGAACCAATGATTAATACCACAAAGTCACAGCACCGGCATCAGGTAAATAGTTATCGGTATTCGGGGTACCTTTTGTATTGATGCTCGTGGTTACTCTCTTACCATCATTGGTCATCATCAGGTCATAACCAAAACCACTATCGTATTGATTGTAAGGTGAAATGATCACATCGGTATTATCCCAGTTTCCAGATGTTTGCTCATACACAAAAATTTCACCGCGATTCCATTCTTCGCTTTGGTCACTGAATTCAACCGCTTCATCAGCACGGTAAATACCGGTACCACTGTGGCGAGTATTTTTAGAGATTAAAGCCGCGTTAGTCCCATCAAAATTGGTCGTGATAGTATTAACGGTGGAATCATATTTATGAAAATCACTTGTGACTGTTTGATTAAAACTCCATGTACCATTAATTTTTTTGAATTCATTGAAACCCATTTCGGTGTTCCAATCTTCAGAAATTTGATCTACACCAAAAGCAGATAAAATCGTTGAACCATCACCACTTAAAGTGAGGCTTCTGAGATCATAGATAGATTGTGTATGGGTATCTTCGTGTGTAAATTCAGCCGTTAGTGCCCAATTTGGGTTTTCTTCATAGACTCTAATGACACCGTCATGTCCCATAAGGGCAAGTGTTTTACCATCATGGCTGACTTCAATGTCACGCCATGTGAAGAGTGTCGTTCTGAATTGTTCAACCCACGCACCATTCATAAGGCTTGAAACGAGAAGGTGCTTTTCATTTTTTGACTTTGATATAATGGTTTTTCCATCACCACTTATAAGAAAGGCAGGAAAACTGCCTTCACTTTCAACAAGAGAAGCTGTCCATTTTTTGCCGTTATCTGTGACAACATAAGCATCTTCAAAAGCGGTTAGAAGAATATTAGATCCATCTGCACTCATGCTTTTAAATTGAATGGATGGGACGCCCAATTCTTTTGCTGTAATCGTATGAACTTCAGTGAGTTGACCTTCAATCTCTTTAAGGACCTTAATATACTCAAAAGCATCTACAGCAACCGCAACCGCTGTTTTACCATCTTTGCTTATCTGCTCTAACTTAACTGTCCCACCAATCGCCCCATCAACCGTCTCTTTATCTAAAGACACAATATCAGAACAAGACTGTGCACCATTTTGTTGAGCATGGATGAAGTATTCAGACTTTGATGCATGTAATGCACCACCTGTTGCAGCGATAACATTCGTATCGACTGTGGTGGATAGAGGAAGACATGAGTCGCCTTCGCCCACTTCACATACGGTGTACGTTACGTTACCAGGTTGAGTCGTATTGACGGCTTGCCACTCGAAGTTCACAAAACCAATCGATGTATCATCTTGATTTGAAGCTGATGTCTCTACGACAGAGAAAGGCTCAAGGCTGTTATCGTTACACGACAGATTCTCGGTGTTAATTGTGACTTCGTCTTCATCTAAAATGCCGTCGTTGTCATCATCTGGATCTTCGCTATCAGGAATACCATCATTGTCGTCGTCATCGTCTTCAGAATCCACAATACCATCGCCATCGGTATCAATGTTATCGGCAGGTTGAGAGGTAGTGCTTTCGCCCGAGTTTGAAGAACCCACTGTATTTGAAGCGTCGTTTGAATCACCGTCGCTCCCACATGCTGCTAATAAAGCCGCTAAAGAGATAATGGTGACGTGTTTTTTTAATGTCATTGTTTTGCCAACTGAAATTGTAATATTAAAGAAAACAAAAACTAACAAAGCCACAGAAGGACTCGGTCAATGAAAGGACAAGGGAATGTGAGAGTTAAGTTAGGTTTAATAAATATGTGGGCCAATAGGAAGATTGACCCATGTTACGTACTGCTTATTTTTACGATCATTTAGTACGGTAGCGGCATAATAAAAGTAAACGGCTTATTTGGCTAAAACACTAGCATGTGATGACTGGCTTGTAGCTTGTTTATCAAGGCGCCCACTTAAACGGGTCAACCCTAGTGCTATAAAGACAACGACCGCGCCGATCCAAGGGGTATGCATCAACCCTATTTCAGAGACAATGAGACCGCCGCCCCAAGATCCTAGAGCAATGCCCACATTAAATGCCGCTATATTCAACCCTGAAGCCACATCGACCGCATCTGGTGTGTATCTTTCGGCCAGTTTCACCACATACACTTGTAAACCAGGGACATTACCAAATGCGAAAGCACCCCAAATCAAAATGGTGATAATGGCGGTGATAGGGTTAACCGCAGTAAAATTAAACGTCACAAGAGTAACGACCAATCCTGAAAATATAACCGTCAGAGCTTTAATTGGGCCCATTGTATCGGCCATTTTTCCGCCCCAAATATTACCGATGGCGACGGAAACACCATAAACGAGCATGATTAAGCTAATGGCGTTCGCGTTAAAGCCCGTTTCTTGCTGTAAGATCGGTGCAAGAAAGGTGAAAGCGGTAAAGGTACCGCCGTAGCCTAAAGCGGTGATCGCATAGACCAAAAGTAACCGAGGTTGAGTTAATACGCTCAGCTGTGATGACAGCTTTGCAGCGACAGGTTGCTTTAGATTACTCGGGACTAACCAAGCGCTAAGCATGGCGGTCAAGTTAATGAGGTATTAGTTAATGGCAAAGCATCAAGAAAATTTTAGGGTTAGTATGCCTATAAGAAATTAGCAGGTAGTCGATTTAGGATCATTGTATCTCTTACATGATTTGATCAACAAAGCCTATTTCATCAGGAAAAATAGTCGGTACCGACTAAGCAGAGAAGGTTCACGCACAGAAAATGATGCAGTTTCGATCATAGCAAGCGTTATAGTTTTTTCTGAAAAGACAGATTCTTCGACGGCTCAATTTCACATAGATAAATGAGAGACTATCATGAATACATTTTCATCATCATTAATGAGTAGAGCGTACACTGATAAAGTGATTTATAAATTACATTAATATTTGATATATTATTCTATATAATGAAGGTTAATTATGTTGCTTAAGGTTTATTCATTAATATGAAAACTATCACCACAATCATTTTTTTTACATCGTTACTGCTTTCTTCTATTAGTTACGGTGTTACTAAAATACACTCTAAAGAAGCCTCATTTTATGAAGGAGAAAACGTAATTGCTTGCGGTGTATTGAAGGAAGTTATTCGATTTAAACGCGGGCTATATCTGAATATGGATAACCATTTTCCGAAGCAATCTTTGACTCTTGTGGTATGGGAGGATGATCTTACCGAGTTTAAGGAGGAACATGGCCCACTTCAACAATTAGTAAATAGAGAAATTTGTGGAAAAGGGAAAGTTACAGATTACCGTGGAAGAAGTCAAATCAGTTTGTATAATGCTTTTTCACTTAAAGCCAATAATATTTACATGATTGATTGACTTAGTCGTACGTAAGTTAAAACAAACGGTTTCGAGTAATTAGAAATGATTGCTCAAATTCGTTGAAGTTAAACAAGGGCCCTTCAGGTGGTTTAATAGTAATGATAAAACTATGAAAGTTAAACGCCGAAGGAGGGCGCTCACAATTCAGTGTCAATTAATTTGAGCTAGATATCTAAGGCATAATACAAGTGTCCATCAAAATGAATCGGTAATTGAGACAATATCATATTCCAGTTTTGAATTGGTATTATCCATTTCTTGGACGTATTTAATATCCCAGCATGCAGCAGCTGAAGCAAGCTATTTTTATCGGGGGAACTTACTCTGGGTTATTTAGTTTACGGAACTGGCGGTGTACGGCCTTAAGGGCGTTTGTGGTGTAATAGCCTTCCGGACGTACTCTGGATACTTGAAGTAAGTCGATAGGTTTTCCAACTTATTTCGCCAAGAGCACAGTACGATCAGGTATATTTTACCCCAGTTTGACTCTCAGCATTCCAACTCCATCTCAGCAGCTTCTTTGCTTACAGCGCAATAAACTGGTTTAAAATCAGTCATGAACACTTTCTCGCGCTTGGAAGCAACGTATTTCAGCGAATTGCGGATCTGGTGAATGACGCACAGCTGAACTTCAATATTAGGGTCGATGATTGCGATGACTTCAGGAAAACCAGTTAGGCCATCCACGCAGGCGATCAAAATATCTTCAACACCACGGTTATGCCGATCAGTTAGTACAGAAAGCCAGTAGTTAGCCCTTTCTTATTCTGACAGATACAGGCTTAATAGTTCTTCCTTTCCTTCAATGTTCAAGCCTAAGATCGTGTACATAGCTTTGCTGACATAACTCCCGATCAACTTGATCTTGTAGTGGATAGAATCAAGCCAGATAAATGAATAGAGCGATTCCTTCAGCTTGGATATCAAATGGTCTGTAACGCTAATAATGGTGGCCTTAGAGGTATCAACGCTATACATATCTTCAACATGACTACGAATATCGCGATAGCTCATACCAAACGAAAACATAGATAAGATCTTATGGTCGATTTCATCTGTCAGTTTGGTCGGATTCTTCTTTAGCAATTTTGGCTAAAACGAATCAGAGCGATCATGCGGAGTAACCAACTTAAATGAAACTACAGAATATTAAATCATTTTCTTGCTTGAGCCATTTTTATGGTTTAGCAGAGCACATTTTCCAGATGTTGTTCAACTCTCCTTTAAGGAAGCTTCAATGATCTGTTTGATGAGTGGGGTTAAGAAGCTACTTTATCCGTCAGATTTGAGCCTAACTGAAGCGCCGTAATAGCTTGTTCTAGATCGAAGTCTTTGGTTATATGCCATTCCAGTTTTGTATATTATACTGAAATGACACAGATTTCTAAACACTACCCACCGAGATTGAAGTAATCTTTAGCGATTGTATTGAAACCTTTAGCGGAGTATTTAATACCACCGATATCGACTTCATTACTATTCATAAATATTGAAAACACAGCTTTAAGGTCTTCATTGTTAGAAGGAAATATAAATGATTTAGACTTAATTAAGTCACCATTTGTATTATGACATGATCCTATCCAAGATATAGGATAGCCATTTGCTGGTATGTTCTTATAGTCTAATTTTTTTTTCGGACATCGATAACTAGATTCTTTTACTAATAAAAATAGAATATTACCATTTCTACGTCCTATTGATGCATACGCAATACCAGAGCTATCTTTTTTAAACATTACTGGTGAGATTGGCATACCATCTGGATGGTAATGCCAATTATCATTGGCTGATGCAAATACAGTACTAGATAGAAATAACGTTAGTAGTGAAATTATATTATTCATTTTTATTTTATCCCTATAGTAATAAAAATAAATTCATCCCTATGGAAAGTTTTATTTTTAATTTGGTGATCCTGTGTTATTTATTGCCAATGGCAATGGTATATACCTGTTTCATTATGACGATGACAGCTATTTCCGGTTTCACTACCAGATCGACCTTTTGATTCTTCTTGCTTTTTTGGATTAGGTTTTTTGTGTTCATCATGTGCTATAACGGATGAAGATATACATGCAATCACTAATAAAGTTAATGTTTTTTTCATTTTACCCTCTAGGGTGTACTAGTCATTTGATAAGAGGTTACTAAATAATTATTGTGAAGTGCACCATAATTTCATCAGGGACAGTTTTAAGTTGATATTTTTGGGTTTTTAATGTTCTATTTCAAGCTCTTATACTAGGTATTGAATTGTTACAAGATATGTTTATTTTAGTTTTTACTATCTATATAGTTGCGTGGTCAACTAAAATTGACCACGGTTTTAGAGTTTTCCCAATATAATCGTTCTGATTCATAAGGTGTTAGACCACCGTTATACGATATGATCTGAATTGGCAGTAACATCCGATGATGTAGCGGGTGATCTCTTGTTGAGATTCAGCGAAGCTCCGTTCATCCACATTCCGCCTTTAGACTTCTAAAGAAGTGCTTCATCGGCGCAGTATCTCAAGAGTGTTCTCGGCGAGATAAACTCTGTTTTACTTGAAAACGCTACAGTAATTGACGGTATTTACGGTTAGTATAATGATTCCCTTGATCGCTATGGAGCATAACTCCTTTAGGTTTACCACGAGATTCATAGGTCATCGAAAGAGCTTTACCTGTTAATCTCTAAAGACCTCGACCGTGTTTTTGCGAACCTTTTTCCTAGTTTAATCATCAACCATTAGTTAACGAGTTGCCGTGTACTACCATGTGATAACTGGCTCGTAGCTTGCTTATCAAGGCGGCCACTTAAACGGGTCAACCCTAGTGCTATAAAGACAACGACCGCGCCGATCCAAGGGGTATGCATCAACCCTATTTCAGAGACAATGACACCGCCGCCCCAAGATCCTAGAGCAATGCCCACATTAAATGCCGCTATATTCAACCCTGAAGCCACATCGACCGCATCTGGTGTGTATCTTTCGGCCAGTTTCACCACATACACTTGTAAACCAGGGACATTACCAAATGCGAAAGCACCCCAAATCAAAATGGTAATAATGGCGGTGATAGGGTTAACCGCAGTAAAATTAAACATCACAAGAGTAACGACCAATCCTGAAAATATAACCGTCAGAGCTTTAATTGGGCCCATTGTATCGGCCATTTTTCCGCCCCAAATATTACCGATGGCGACGGAAACACCATAAACGAGCATGATTAAGCTAATGGCGTTCGCGTTAAAGCCCGTTTCTTGCTGTAAGATCGGTGCAAGAAAG
>JAOICL010000022.1 GCA_028131545.1 Vibrio sp.
CTAACTAGCGTTGAAAAACAATTTGTAAATGACAACGATGTATTCCCAGCGGTTATTGCGAACGATGGTTCAGTTAATACAATCGAAGAAGCAGCACAATGGATTCAAGATCATCAAGAAGAACTTGAAGCGATATTAAAGAAAAATGGTGCAATCCTTTTCCGTGGATTCCCAGTATCTGACGCGGAAATGTTTGATTCTTTCTCAGCAAACTTTGGTTATCCAGACTTCACTTATAAAGAATCTCTTTCAAATGCAGTACGTATCAACTTTACTGATCGTGTATTCACTGCAAATGAAGCGCCAAAGCATGCTGAAATTAATCTACACAATGAAATGGCTCAAACACCGGTATACCCTGATAAAATCTTCTTCTTCTGCCAAACTCCAGCTGATCAAGGTGGTGCTTCACCAATCATGCGTTGTGATATGTTATTTGATGCAATCAAAGCTAAAGATGCACAACTAGCGAAAGATTTTGCAGAGAAAGGCGTAAAATACACAACAACTATGCCTGCTGCAAACGATGCGGCTTCTGCGCAAGGACGTAGCTGGAAAGACACGCTTTCTGTTGATACTATTGAAGCAGCTGAAGCGAAATTATCTTCATTAGGTTACACTTGGAACTGGAACGAAGATGGTTCAATCATCGTAACAACGCCAGTATTACCAGCGGTGCGCACTCTAGATTGCGGTCGCCAATCGTTCTTTAACCAGATCATCGCAGCTTACCTAGGTTGGGCTGGTGTTCGTGAGAACCATACTGATACGCTGCGTTTTGGTGATGATACTAACATCTCTAAAGAAGGCTTAGAGCTGGTTTGTGAACTAGCAGAAGAATTGACTTTCGATACAGAATGGCAAGCGGGTGATGTTGCTTTAGTTGATAATAACATTGCAATGCACGGTCGTCGTCCATACTCTGGTGACACTAAGCGTATCGTTCTTGTTGCATTAGGTGCAGCAAAAGAAAATGACGTTGCTTAAGTAGATTAGAATACTGATAAAAAGGGAGCATAATTGCTCCCTTTTTTATTTTATGAAATATAACGTATTACCGAACGACATTTCACTGAACAACCGTACTTCACCGTACAACAGTATTTTACCGAATAACAACACCCCCCAAGTTTAACTTTTTAGGCCAGGTTTGGATTCGATTACCACCTAGGAAAATGTTTCCTTTCACCGTCATTAGCTCTGGAAAGTGTTGTAAACTTGACCCTCCAATATAAAGGTCACCCTTAACAACTAGGCCGTTTGGCAGTGTTTCTAAAGGTGTTCTCATTACACTCAGATCACCTTCAACAATAAAATTCGGGGGCAGGGCTTTTAAAGGCGTATCCGTTAAGTTGATAAAACCGCCCACTTTTACCTGTGGTGGCCATATTTTAATTTTAGCGCCAAGGAAGTTGGCGTACCCTTTAATGGAACTTCCTGTATGGATCACTTCAATCCAGCTGTTGGAAGCCTCTAAATTACCTTCAATGGTTAATTCTAGGGGTAATTCTTTTATGCCTGTTTTACCCACATTTAAATTTCCTTTCACGATAAAAGGATCGGGTAAGCTGGTATAGGGTTTGTTACGTAGATCGACATTACCGTAGTTGTCTTTGAAGTTTAGGATGTGGTAACCATCTAGCTCTATCGCATTCGAATGAAAGGAAAACACACTGAATAACAGCCAATGGGTTAAGGTAAGGTGACGCAATTTTCTAACCATAGCTAAACTCTAAGGAAAACATACTCTAATAATAGGAATGGTCTTCATAAATAGCTAATTTGTAATTAAAGAGCAACGTTGCAAACGTACAAATGTCATGGTTTTGTTAGGGAACTGTTAGTAAGAAGCATAAAAGTAAAGGTTTTGTTAACTTAAGCGGTGAGAGTTGTCGATTGATGGTTTATGTCCGATTCTTTTATTGATAGATTTAATAACAAGTATAATGAAGTACGATAAAGGAATGTTACATGCCAAAACGTAGTAAAGAAGAAACAGAAATAACAATCAATACTATTATGGATGCGGCAACTGACCAGTTACTGAGACTTGGATACGATCACATGTCTTACACGACATTGAGTCAACAAACTGGCATATCAAGAACAGGTATAAGTTACCACTTTCCGAAAAAAGAAGATTTTTTACTGTTGCTTGAGGGGCGTTTACATTCAAAGTTAACAGCGCATCTAGATTATTCAGGGGATGTTCATCGTTTTAAACGCAGTTGGTTAAGCTCGTTAAATAAACCCGAATTTGCTGCTATCTTAAAATTGATTTTTCACCCTGTGAATACAGGTAAGCAAGCTGACTCGTTCTCAAAAAAGTGTATGAATTATGTTCAGTCGCTTTTTGTTACCCGTTTTACAGAAGAGAATTTACCTCAATTAGAATGGCTAATTGGAAAGTCCCTTATTTCACTTTATACACGTGAAGAAATTTTAGCCTAACAATGGATTTTTTCATTAAAAAACTTGCCTAATTAACTTAAATACCTATAATGTCGTAAACCGGAGCGCCTGAAAATGTTCCGGTTTTTTTGTGCCTGCGATTCAGCTATTTGTTATAATGATCGGCAGCTACATATCCACATTACACCAAGGAAATACAATAATGCGTATTGAACAAGAACTTAAGCTTGGCTTTAAAGATGTACTATTTCGTCCTAAGCGTTCGACACTAAAGAGTCGCTCTCAAGTTGACCTAAACCGTGATATTACTTTTAAGCACAGTGGCCGTAAATGGTCTGGTGTTCCTGTGATTGCAGCGAATATGGACTCAGTAGGTAGCTTTGCAATGGCTAAAGCACTCGCTGAACATGGCGTAATGACGGCTGTTCATAAACATTATACCGTAGCAGATTGGGCTGAATTTGTTAAAGGCGCTGATAAAGCAACATTAAATAATTCTATGGTATCTACTGGTACTTCTGAAGCTGACTTCCAGAAGACAAAAGATATCCTAGCACTAAGCGAAGACCTAATTTTTATCTGTATTGATATTGCAAATGGCTATTCAGAGCATTTAGTTGAGTACGTTGAAAAAGTACGTGCTGAATTCCCAGATAAAGTGATCTCAGCGGGTAACGTTGTAACCGGCGATATGACAGAAGAGCTAATCCTAGCGGGTGCTGATATTGTTAAAGTTGGTATTGGTCCAGGTTCTGTATGTACAACACGTGTAAAAACAGGTGTAGGTTACCCACAGCTTTCAGCAATCATTGAGTGTGCTGATGCAGCGCATGGCCTAGGTGGCCAAATCGTTGGTGATGGCGGTTGTTCTTGTGCTGGTGATGTTGCGAAAGCATTCGGTGGCGGTGCTGATTTTGTTATGCTAGGTGGTATGCTAGCAGGTCACGAAGAGTCAGGCGGCGAAGTGATTGAGCAAGACGGCGAACAGTTCATGAAGTTCTACGGTATGTCTTCTCAATCAGCAATGGATAAGCACTCTGGTGGTGTTGCAAAATACCGTGCAGCTGAAGGTAAAACTGTTCTTCTACCATTCCGTGGCAGTGTTCATACGACAATTTCTGATATTCTAGGTGGCGTTCGTTCAACATGTACTTATGTTGGTGCTGCGAAACTAAAAGAATTGACGAAGCGTGCAACGTTCATTCGAGTACAAGAGCAAGAAAACAATGTATTTGGTAAAGATAAGTAATTAAAGCTTTTTACTTATTATCGAGTTAATTGATGAAACCCCATACACTTTCAATGAGAAAGGCAAAGTATGGGGTTTTTTATTGGATTTTTGGCTGTGTTTATCCATAGAGACAAAATGACACACCGTAAATAAGACAAAAAATTAGTCTAGCTGCTCACGAATAAAAACGTCGATAATGTGGTTTATTGAACTAAAATCGGGTTCCTTTAAAAACCAATTATGTTGTTTGTCTTCACAAATATGTACCTCTGCATGATTACCATGAGTAAGCATCGTATTTTTAAAATCAATGGACTGTTGATGCGATACAAATTGGTCATTGGTGCCATGCAATAGCAGCGTTGATGGCATATTGGGTTTTACGTGCTTTAAAGGGCTAATAGCATCAAACCGATCCGGGCGAACGTCTGGCGTTGAGCCTACATACGCATTCATAGCATCAACTAAACTACCTTGCTCAATCAAATCCCACATATCGAACTCCCCATTAAATAGAATGCTCAATTTTGGCTGTAACCCTTGGTCGTAAGTGTGTTGCTCCGTAATAACCGAAGCCGCTATATTCGCACCAGCCGATGTTCCTACTAGTATGATTCGTTCTGGATCGATATGAAGCGCGACATGATTTTCTTTAATCCAGTGGAGTAAAAACTGGATATCATGAATCGGTGCTGGATAGACAGCTTCGGTACTTAAGCGATAGCTTGTCGTTAAGGTTTTAAAACCAAAGGTGTTGGTAAAGTGTAAACAGTGTGAGTGGAATTGAGATTTTGTGCCGGCTTTCCAACTCCCACTGTGGAGAAATATCATTAGTGGAGGAGCACTGCTTACTTCTTGTTGTTCCCTTTGTTGACGAGCAGGGTTTGAACGAGAAGGGCAAAAAAGATCGAAACTAACGCGAGCGCCATTTTCACCATGAATCTCAATATCATTAAATTCTTCAATATGATCTGCTCGCTGAATACGGCGGCGATAGTGTTCGAGGTCTAATGCATCAAACGATAAGTGATTCATCATACGTTAAGTATACCTTGTGTTATTACGCTCTATTTTATAATAGAGACAAAAAAGCCTGACAAGTGAGCCAGGCTTAAGTCGATAATAATGATTATATCTTGTTTTGATTCATGCGTTTCGATAGCTCAGCATGTTTTTCAGCGCGTTCTGAATAACGGTCAACTAAGTGCTCGCCTACACCACGAGTTAGGATGGTAAACTTAACCAATTCTTCCATTACATCAACAATACGGTTGTAGTAAGGAGAAGGTTTCATTCGGCCATTATCATCAAACTCTTGATACGCTTTTGCAACAGAAGATTGATTTGGAATCGTGATCATTCGCATCCAGCGACCAAGAATACGCATGTTATTCACGGTATTAAATGACTGAGAACCACCGGACACCTGCATGACGGCTAAGGTTTTACCTTGAGTTGGTCGAACGGCACCACCTTGAAGAGGGAACCAATCAATTTGCTGTTTTAAAATAGAAGTCATATTACCGTGACGTTCTGGTGAAGACCAAACATGACCATCTGACCAGTTTGCCAATTCACGTAATTCTTTTACTTTAGGGTGGTCATCGCCATCTTCTTCACCGACCTGAGGTAATCCACGCGGATCAAAAATTTTCACTTCAGCACCCAGTGCTTCAAGGATACGTCCAGCTTCTTCAGCAGCAAAACGACTGTAAGATACCTTACGTAATGAACCATAAAGAATGAGAATGCGAGGCTTATAATCAAAATCTTGAGATTTTTGCAATTTCTCTAATGATGTTGGTTCTAATGTGCCATCGGCAATGTTTGGAAGATCGCTCATGTACTGATTCCTCTTTTAGTCCGAATAGAAGGTGTATTTGGACTATGGTTGATTTCGTAAAGCTTATTTTCAATACCTCTGATGCATATCAGAAAGTAGGGGGGATTGGCTTAATAGGGTTTAAGGATAACAGAGTTAAGATGCTCGGTGAGAATTTGGACCAATTTTTACAGATTACTGGGTTTTTTATTAAAATTGTTCCTTGTCGAGGTTAAATGCGATTATATTACAGAGGGATATTATCAAGCAATAATCAGATAAGTGGCTTAATCAATGTTACATGCTGTTCTAACAATGGGTGCATCTGCATCAGGTAAATCAACGTTTGTTCATAAGTATTACTCACATTACACCGAGATAAATCGAGATAATGTGAGAATTGAAACGTTCATGAATGGGGATGAAAGTCAGTATCATCATTATGTGCACAGTCATGAGAATGAATATGCAGTGACGAAGATCGTCAGTAACAAGTTGAAAAAGGCGGTCAATGATAAAAAAAACATTGTCTTGTCGGACACACATTTGCATATACCGCATATTAAAGAGCGAATTCATTATCTTAAGAATCAAGGGTATTGTATTACCGTTTATGTGTTCGAACTCCCTTTTGTGCAGTTGAAAAAACGAAACCAAGAAAGGGTATTACGCCAAACCCCATTACCGATACTAAAAGCACAGCACAAGAAGCTATCGATATTGCTAAAAGGTGACGCCGTCACAAAGTTGAGGGTTGAAATTGTAAAGATAAATGAAGAGGGGATTCATTCTGAAAGCGTCATCAAATCATTGCGCATTATTGGGTGATCAAAAAAGCCAAGAGTGAGCTCTTGGCTATTTATTATGACGACCTATTATAACTACTGCTTATTATAACTACTGCCTAATTATAACGGCGGCCGATTTGGATTATGAATGCTGTTTAATTAGCGTTCATTATGGGCAATCGCAGGACGAATAAAACCATTATTTGAGCTGATAAGTTGACTGGCTTCATTCGCGTCTGTTGAGGTTAAAATCATGACTATGGCGGTTTTACAATGACCTTGGCATGAATTTAATGCGTGTTCAGCGGTTTCTCTAGAACAGTCAGTGGCTTCCATCACAATTTTTTTCTGGCGTTCAACCAATTTGGCGTTGGTCGCTTCAACATCGACCATTAGGTTGCCATACACTTTACCAGAACGAATCATCGAGCCAGTTGTTAGCATATTAAGAATGAGTTTTTGTGCGGTGCCCGCTTTCATACGAGATGAACCGGTGACAACTTCAGCGCCAACGATCGGGTTCATTTTAAAATCAGCTAACTGAGACATGGCTGAATTGGAGTTACACGTGATCGACCCAACTTGTGCGCCACACTGTTTCGCATACGTCATCGCACCAATGACATAGGGTGTGCGTCCACTCGCAGCGATGCCAATAAGAATGTCGTTTTGGGTAAAGTTAATGTCTTTGAGGTCTTGAGCGCCCAGCTCTACATTATCTTCTGCATTCTCAACGGCTTTGAGAATGGCCTTGTGGCCACCAGCAATAATACCAACAACTTGCTCAGCGGGTGTACCATAGGTAGGAGGGCATTCGCTAGCATCCAGAATACCAAGGCGGCCTGATGTACCAGCACCTGTATAAATAAGACGGCCGCCATTTTGAAAAGCAAGAGTAATGGCATCAACAGCGTCAGCGATTTCCGGTAGGACTTTTTCAACAGCAAGCGCCACTTTTTTGTCTTCATTATTGATGACTTTTAGCATATCAATGGTAGGAAGGGTATCAATGACTTCACTCGCTTTATTGCGGCTCTCGGTCACCATTGTGTTTAAATTAATACTCATGTTCAGACGCACTTAGTTAAAGATGCGCCTATTATAAGGAATTTTTAATTCCAAAAGTGAGCGCAATGTCTAAATTTTTTATTCTTCATGAATTTTATGTGAAGATTGGGGAAGACATGACGTCAGTATCCCAAGTAAAACGACAAGGCCCGACTTCGATGCAATATCAAAATCGGGCCTTAAGCGATAACACGTATCCAGTTAGGAAATACGTCTTAATCTATTATTATGTTTATTCGTAATCAGTTGAATACGTATCTTCATAAGAGTGTGAGTAGAATTCAAATAGGTTACCAAACGGGTCTTCTAAGTACACCATTTGTGCCTGTTTTAATTCGTCTTCTGGGTGGTAACGGTGGATATCCATGCGTACTTTACCGCCGTATTCTTCTACACGCTTGATTGCAGCGTCAAATTGTTCCTTTGGAATCTGTAGACAGAAGTGGAAAATACCAAGGCGACTGAAATCCACCACGTGGCGATCGTCACGATCAACCATTTCGAATAGTTCAACACCGATACCGTCAGTTGTTACAAGGTGTGCAATGTTAAAGCCTTTGAAGCCTTCGCCGAATACAGCGATACACATTTTACCGATTGCGGTTTCGCGTTCTTCTTGTACTTTTGTGTTGTTCATTACGATACGAAGACCGAGAGCTTTAGTGTAAAACTCAACGGCTTTGTCCATATCGCCAACCATAAGACCAACGTGATTCATTTTCATAATGTGTAACTCCGATGCAAAAATAGTAATAAAAAATGGGGTGTGTCCTGCTTTGTTGAAATAATTATAGGATAGAGTTTTGATTTCATATAATTATCTAATTGCATCATTTTGATAATAAAAATTTATGAATCATTCTAAGTTCATGGCATTGTAAAATGTTGACTGGAATGTCAGAGGAAAGGCTTTTGGTTCATTGTTTTGTTGACATTACCGTCATGATGCTGACATGTTTGCTCGATTGTAAAAAATGTGAAAGTGGAAAATAAAGGTTTGGCAGAAAGTAACCTGTTGGAGCGCGTAACTTCTATCCTATATAGGGTCCTAACATTAAAATAGTAAGATAGGTGAAATGAAAAAAATAACCTTAGAAGTGTGTATCGACAATATAGAGTCTTTATATACTGCGATGGCCGCAGGTGCGGATCGTATCGAATTGTGCAGTTCATTAGCATTGGGTGGCTTGACGCCTTCCTTTGGGCTTATTAAAAAAGCGTTAGACGTATCGTCGATACCCATTTACGTCATGATCCGCCCACGTGCAGGGGACTTTGTTTTTAATGACGATGAAATTGATTTAATGGAGGAAGAGATTGCCTTCTATCGCGATCTTGGTGTCGCTGGTGTCGTGATTGGGGCACTGAATTCTGATGCAACGATCAATCAAGAGGCATTGACTCGCTTTATGCAAGCAGCAGGGACCATAGGAGTGACTTTTCATCGTGCCTTTGATTTAGTGGCTGATCCACTCTTATCTCTAGACATTCTCATTAAGCATCATGTTGAACGGATACTGACATCGGGTCAGAAAGAAACGGCTTATATTGGTATTGGTATCATCGAAGAGCTGCATATTCATTCGAAAGGACGGATTTCAATTATGGCCGGCGCAGGTATTAATGCATCGAATGTGTTGGAATTGCTAACAACAGGAATCACAGAGGTGCATTTATCAGGCAAAACCAGCCGAGCATCACTGATGAAAAAAGTGGACAGTGCCGTATCGATGGGATCTGATAGTGAAGATGACAAAGTTGATGTGGCCAGCTTTGACAAAATTTATCATGTGTCGATATTACTACCGATATCTTAACTCTATAGGGAGGTGAAATCTGGAATAAAATAGAAGGAGTTGGTGTGAGTCCCGATAGTTTTATAAATTAATATAAATTTAATATAATTTGTTCCATTTTCGTTTCATTCGGTCACAGTCAGTACAATGACTCTAATGGATATGGAGTACATGATGATCACGGGTAAACAGATTTCTTCTTCACAATTTAACTTAGACAGTCAATCTTTAGGGCGTTTACATACCCTTGATGCCGTCGTAAGAGCGGGATCGATAACCAATGCGGCTATTGAACTAGGGGTAACTAAAAGCGCCGTTTCACAGAGGGTCAATAAATTGGAATCCTCTTTAGGCTTAGTGATATTTGAGCGAGTGAATAGAGCATTGATTCTAACCAAAGAAGGGGCGCATCTTCATAAAATTTTTCAACACTCACTAAGAGAATTAAATAGAGATATCTCTAAAATTATTCATACCCATGATAAAACCGACTTTACCATGGTATGTAGCCCTAAGTTTTGTAGCCAGTACTTTAAAAAGATCGTATTTAATTTTATGAAGCTAAACCCTGATATTGGGTTGAATTTAGTCATTGAACATAACAATGAATCCACAGTAGAACACCAGATTGGGGTTTGCTCTTTCTCTGATTTGCCTATCGGAGTACAACATTTCCCTATTTTCAAAGATGAGTTTATTACCGTTTGCACCCCTGATTACGCGAAAGAAAACGACATATATCAAAAGAGCCGTTCATTAGATTCATTGTGCTTGATTTATGATGAAAATACGGGGCAGGCCAATGAAGAGGATAATCTGTGGGATCTCCTATATCAAGGACAGACACAATGTAAACCAATGCATTGCCAGCATGTGCACCTGGCGGGCACGGAACTGACATTAGATTGCGTTTTAAGTGATATCGGTATTGGTGTCATGCCTCTTAATTCAGTCCAAGAGCATCTGAATGCCGGCCTATTGGTTGAGGCATTTCCCTATGCACCTAAATTACCGATTGGCAACTTCCATTTATATTGGAATAATATCCCAATGTCTTCAGAGCTTGAGCATTTGGTCGAATATTTTTTACAACAACACGAACACTACAATTACTAATATGTAATTATACAGCATGCTTTTATATATATTTAATCCATGCTGTATTTCTTGACTTACCCCCACTGTTTCCTTATTTATCCCACTTTATTTTATAATACCCAAATTTTAGTTGGGTTTTAATTTATCGTTTATCATGGTGTTCATGCCATATTTAATCTGGTTATTCCTACCTTATTCCTACCTTATTACCATTCTCATTTTTGTTTGTACTTTACAAATTAATTGACCTATATGACTGAATTTGTATAGCTCGCTAAGCAATGAGTAAATCTTTACTACACTATAATTAAATTTGGTTTACTATAGATTTACCAAGTTCAAGTAATTGAATATAAAGGAATTATAAATTCTAAAAAACATTGATTATATAAAGTTTATATTTTATTATAAATCTTAGTCGGAGTATGATGCTGCGCCCGAATAGGATGATTAATCGAATGAATATAAACAAAGATGGACTTTGAAACTATATTCATTAGCCATGATTTATATGGGTTTTTAATCATTGCCTTGTGGCTTCATGTCGTCATTTATTCATTTGATTAAAGTGAGTTTTGTATCCCAAGGACTAGGGATCTAGATATAAAATAATATAAAAATATAGAGAAAATAAAATGAAAAAATCGTTTTTAGCCCTGTCCCTTGCGGCAATCTGTGGGTATTCTAGCGCCCAGCCTTTCGTTATATCTGATGTTCAGTTAGATGCTTATGAAGCGCAAGGTTATATCAAAGTTGTATACCTATTGAAAAAAGATGCGGATCTAAGTATCTACGGTATGGATTCTCTTCAAGGTGAGATTTTAAATAAATCATTGGTTGCGGAACTTAAACAAAAACGCTCTCCTCTTACTTCACTTGAAGATCGATTAAGCCGATACCGCACGACAGAATTTTCAGCTGAAAACTATGATGCTGCGAAAAACCAGCTTGATAACCTATCGAATGATCCTCGTGTTGAACTGGCTTATATTGCATCACCTGCGGTGAATTTAGATACCGCATTAGAAACAAACAGTAACGATGTACAAGCCGTTACCGTAGAAAAATTAGAAGATAAGCAAACTCATTTAAACGGTGTGAATACATCAGGTATTGCACCTGGCATTAATGCCAAATACGCATGGACGATTCCGGGTGGTACTGGTCAAGGCGTAAAAGTGGTTACTCTAGAGCAAGGTGCTTACCATTTTGAACATGACGATCTACCATCACCAGCGTTCATTGCTTATAACAACCCAGAAATGGCACATGATCATTTGTTTAGAACGCACGATACGAGCTCAGCGGGCCTTATTTCAGCATTCCGAGATGACAAAGGGGTAACGGGTATTGCTTATAACGCACAACTGGCATGGGCACAATTTAATGACGGTGCAATGCTATCGAAGCTAGCGAATCAATTACCTAAAGGCAGCGTGATACAGCTGGGTGTTCAAAGTGGTGGTTCGGTTGAATTTGGCGCACCACCAGAGCTTATGCCAGCGGTGTATGATGCGATTACTTATCTTGTGCAAGAAAAAGGCATTCATGTTATTCAAGCGGCAGGTAACTCAGAGCATAACCTAGATGATCCGAAATTTAATGGTCAGTTTGATCGCGCTGTTCGTGACTCTGGTGCGATCTATGCGGGTGCTTCTTTACTAGATGGCAGCGTTGCAGGTTTCTCATCTTACGGCTCTCGTATTGATTTAAACGCATTAGGCGCAAATGTTGTTACAACGGCGAGTGGTGAAGATGAAGAAAGTATTTATACCGAAAACTACGGTGGTACCTCTTCTGCTAACCCTATCTTAGCGGGTTCAGTTGCAGCCATTCAGGGTATACTTAACCATTACAATTTAACGTATACGCCCGTTGAAGTTCGAGATGTATTGGTTCAAACCGGTGATAAGCATTACCAAGGCGATCGCGAGTTAGGCGTAAAACCCAACTTACAGTCAGCCATTGATTTTATTCTAGAGAAAGAAGGAATTACTCCCGATCAAGCCATCGAAATTCGTGGGCCAAAAGCCGTTAAATGGGGTCAATCACTAACGTTAAATGCGTTATTATTGCAAGAGGTAACAGGGTCATCGTTTGAATGGGCACAAACATCGGGTGAACCTGTTCAACTGAATGCTAACGGCAGTGAAATCACGATTGATACGGCTACGTTATCGGAAGCGGCTCAAACATTAACATTTTCAGTGACTGCCAAGGATCAATCAGGTATCACGATCAGCCAGCAAGTCGTTGATATTGATGTTACAGTTATGAGAGACATTTCATTCTCTCAAGAATCCGTTAACTATGGTGAAGTACACTTTATCTCTCCATCAGTGGGTAATACATCGGCACAGTATTATTGGGAAAAAGTCGGTGGTGTCGGTACAGAAAATCTGAGTTATATGATCGCTCCTGATGGAAGCGCAATTCGTATCGATGCTCAACATGATATTCCAAACGATGATAACGCAAAATTGAGCTTCAGAGTCACAGCAACGGATAAAAATACTGGATTAACCGTTGCTCAAGAAGTCGTTGATTTTACGGTCAATGAAAAAACACATACGACGACCTTTAGTGGTGCGACAGACGTTGAATTTAATACAGCGAATGTGAACTACGGTGACTCGGTAGAGGTCATCGCTGATATTACTCCTAATAACTACCCACGCATGGATTACTTATGGTTCCAAGAAAGTGGTGAAGATGTTGGTTTCCACCCAGAGTTTGGGTTGTATGGCCCAACGTTATCATTTGATACCGCGGATCTGAGTGATATCGATCAATCACTGACGTTCCGACTACGAGTAGAAAACCAGCATCAAGCTAAAATCTGGGAAGAAGTGGTTACGGTTAATGTGAAGAAAACACCAGTATCTGAGCCAATCACTGGTACTGTTGCAGTTTCAGGAGCAACCAGTATCGACCACGGTGATGCGATTGCATTAACCGCAACGGCGACAACCAACCCGGTTGATGCGACAGTCAACTATGAGTGGACACAAACCTCAGGTGCGACGGTTAGCTTTAGTGCTAACACTGCAACATTAAATGCATCAACCGCATCACTGACAAACGCAAACCAAACACTGGGTTTTGAAGTCAGCATTACAGACGTTGATGGCAACGTACTAGACACTGAGCAAGTGACAGTGACCATTAATGAAGTATCAACAGGTGGTGGTGACATCCCTGTATGGGTCGCGGGCCAAACGGATCCAGAAACAGGCGATATCGTTAGCCACAACGGTTCATGTTGGGAAGCACAGAACAACCCAGGTTCTTGGGAAGAGCCACGTGAAGGTTGGTTCTGGACAGAAGTTGAATGCCAATAAGCACTTTATACTTTTAGTTAATAGTTAATAGTTAATAGTTAATAGTTAATAGTTAATAGTTAATAGTTATTTAACTCACCTTTATATTTAGGTGAGTTGAATAACTGCACCCCAAGGATGGGGAAAATAATAATAAATATTAATATGAAATTTTAGAGACAATAATATGAAAAAATCTATTTTAGCCCTATCACTGGCTACTATTTGTGGTTACGCGAGTGCTCAAGCACCTGTTATTTCTGAAACACAATTAGAAGCCTATGAAGATCAAGGTTACATTAAAGTGGTATACCTTTTAAAAGAAGGTACTGATCTTTCGGTATATAGCCAACTGGATACACGCAGCGAAATCTTAAATAAAGATTTATATCAAGTACTGCAATCACAGCGCAGTCAGGCATCTGAACTTGAAGACCGATTATTACGTTATCGTTCAATTTCCTTTTCGCCAAAAGAATTTGAAGCAGCGCAAGATAAAGTTGCAGAATTAATGAATGATTCATTGGTGGAGTTAGCGTATATCAGTTCACCAATAGAAAAAATAGAAACGATTACAGAACCTGAAGTTGAACAAACTGCAATATTCAAAGATGGTGAAAACATTGAGCATTTACAATATTATTTGAATGCTGATTCGAATGCGCCTTTCGCGCGTGGTGTTGATGCACGCTTTGCTTGGAATATCCCGGGTGGTACGGGTGAAAATGTGGATATTGTCAGTGTAGAAGGAGCACCGTATTTCTTTGGTCATGAAGATTTGCAATTCCCTTTTGCGACTTTTTATAGCGATGATTTGAACTTTGATGAAGCATTTGAGGCTGCTCATGACACTCAAAGTGTCGGTGTGATGACGGCTAAGAATAATGGTATTGGTGTTACAGGCATCGCACATAATGCCGATCAGGCATGGGGTCGATTACGAGATGGTGAAACCTTTACACGACTTGCTCTTGCTCTTGAAAAAGGCAGCGTTATTCAATGTAGTATGGGAAGCGGAGATGAAACAATAGAAAGTGATCCAGCGACCTTTGATGCGATAAAGTACTTAACTCATGAAAAGGGTATTCACGTTGTACTTTCTGCAGGTAATGAGTCGTCCAACCTTGATGACCCTCGATTTGGAGGGCGTTACGATACTGCTGTGCGTGATTCGGGTTCTATTATTGTGGGTGCAACAAACGGCTATGGAGAAGCGACTAGTTTCTCGAACTACGGTGACCGTATTAATGTGAACGCGAATGGCCATAATGTCGCAACGACAACGACGAGCGCTTGGTTATTGCATTCATGGTACACCGATGCTTATTCTGGTACGTCATCAGCGGCACCAATTGTGGCAGGTGCTGTTGCCGTGATTCAATCCATTTTGAATGAATATAACTTAGATTACACCCCACTTCAGGTTCGTGCGTTGTTAGAGCAAACGGGTAATTACCTGTATACATCATCAAGAGATCTAGGACCAAAACCGGATATTCGTCAAGCGGTCGAGCATATTTTTGAAGAAAATGGTATTACCCCTGAGAGTAACTTTATTATTACCGATGGTGTGAAGACGGCTTATCATGGTGACAGCATTAATTTAGATGCGACTCTGTTTAATGAACTTTCCGCAGTGAGCTACGAGTGGGCGCAAGTGTCAGGTGCAGCGGCATCATTTAATCAAAATACGGTAACAGGTGAACTGACGTTAGAGACATCAACACTTCTTGATATCAAGCAAGATCTCATCTTTGAAGTCACAGCAAAAGACAGTGATGATTCAATTATTGCGACTTCTTTAGTGGATGTGAAAGTGATGCCAAGCCTTAAAGAAGCGAATCTATCGGGAGATCTTGAACTGTATTGGGGAACGAATGGTGTAATTACACCGAATAATGCCGATGTAACACATTATATGTACGAAGACATCGAGCGCTTTGTTGCTGACCATTACTATTTAGATACGAGCGTGATTGATGGTAAAGAACTGAAGGTTTTTCGAGTTTCAGAACGTTCTAATGAAGATGCGACGTATCGCTATCGTGTAGTTGGGCAAGATGTTGCAGGTGGTGAAACGATTGTTAATCAAGAGTTTGCTATTACGATTAAACAAATGCCATTCACAACGAATGTGACTGGTAATCCAAGTGATATTTGGGGTGGTACATTAAGTGCAACGGTGGCTTTTGAGGCGAGTCAAGATATTGGTACACTGCATGGTACAACCATTGGTTGGCGAGATCCGGAAACAAAAGAAGTATTGGCTACAGGTTCTCAATATTCAATAGATACCACTGCGCTGCCGAATGAGAATTCGACGATTTCAGTAGAAGTTTTCTACCAAGGTAAATCGGCGGGCCGAACGTTTGATATTTGGTCAGACATTGTTAACTTTCAAATCAGTCAAAATGACAGCATTTCAAATGAAATCACCATTACAGGTAATACCGATGCTGCTTGGGGTGACCTCGTGACCTTAAATGGTACGGTATACCCTATTGCACCGAGTGATGCGAATTATATTTGGGAGCAAGTTTCGGGAGATACAGTTACGTTAACGACAAATAAAGGTGAAATGAGCTTCGATACTACAGAATTGCCTAATGACGCTCAAACATTGTCGTTCAAATTGACGATCAAAGATGCTCAAAATGCAATCTTATCATCAAAAACACAAGAAGTGACGGTTACAGCGGGCTATGCTCTTGATATCACAGGAACAACAACGGCCACTTGGGGTAACAATTTTGTATTAAATGCCGGTATAACACCAGCACCTGAAGGTAATGTGCGTTATGTATGGGAACAAACATCCGGTCGTGCTTTGAATATTCAGTCATCTGGTTCTCAAACAACGATCTCAACTAGCGATCAGGCGAATGCCAAACAAACCTTTGGTTTGACGGTAAAAGTGTATGATTCAAGTAACAAAGAATTATCTCAGACACCAGTGGTATTAACACTTGAGCCTGTTGCAGCAACGGGTGGTCCATCGATTTTCTTTGAAGGGGATAGTGAATTAACTCATGGAGAACAAGGTCAGTTAACGGCACAAATCCATAACTTTACTGGTGATGTTACGGCTTATGCTTGGAACTCACGAGATACAAGTGGTAATAGCTTAAATAATGCATTAAACCTTCAAACAGATTTTGGTGGTACGGTTACGTTTAGTACAGTAGGCTTGCAAAACGTCACACAAACCATTCAATTAGGTGTGGCGGCTATTGATGCAGCAACTAATGCCCCTGCTATTATTCAATGGTATGATGTGACCATTAATGAAGCTGGTGAAGTCGCATTAGAATTGGTTGTAGAGGGTCAAACGGATGTCGATTGGGGAACTCCGATTGATGTCTCTGTTTCATTAAATAATGGCTATGACAATGTTGCTTATCAGTGGAATCAGGTAGCAGGTAGTAATGTGTACCCTACAACGGATTTCGACGGTAACTTTTACATTGATACTTCATCGTTAGAGAATACAACACAGTCATTCTCATTTGAAGCGATGGTGATTGATCGTGCATCAGGCTCTCCAATTCACTTTGAAACGATTGATTTTACAGTTAACGAAGCGGGCGCAACTATTGACCCATCAGTGACGGTGACAGGTAACACCATGATAGACTGGGGTAGCAGCACGACTTTAACAGCGATTGCTGCGGATACCGCTGATGCAACGATTGAATACCGTTGGACACAAATCTCTGGTGAAACAGCGAATCTAACAGTGGATGCGCAAGCAGGTACCGTGGTTGTGGATTCATCGTCAATGACGAACGCAAACGCAACCATCGGTATGCAAGTGGACGTGATTGATACTGCAACAGGTGATGTACTGGCAACAGAGACAGCATCAGTAACCGTAAACGAAGTATCAACGGGTGGTGGTGATATCCCAGTATGGGTAGCGGGCCAAACGGATCCAGAAACGGGTGATATCTTTAGCCACAATGGTTCATGTTGGGAAGCGTTGAACAACCCAGGTTCTTGGGAAGAGCCACGTGAAGGTTGGTTCTGGACAGAAGTTGAGTGTGAATAAGCACAAGAATAAGCCAGTTCATTAATGATTAGAGCTGATAACCTAAAGCCCCTGCTATTGATTTAGCAGGGGCTTTTTTATGTTTAATGGCGCAGCCGTCAGTATTCCATTTTCGATAGTGCAGCCAGTAACTGATAGTTTTATAAATATGGGGTGATGTGATGTAATCTGAGAATTGTCACTCTTTTTGATGTAAATATATACAATCCTTTCAGCTTTAAAGGAAGGTGTAAAAATGGATAGACACCAATAGAACACCCCTAAGGATAGGGAAGATAAAAAATAAACTCCAGTATTAAAATTGAGAATATAATGAATAAATTGTTATTACCATTATTGGTGACAGCGGCGTTGTCTGCACCTACTATATCGGCGACACCTATTTACTTTAATGAAACTACACCAGTAAATGCTTTGAGTGGTTCATTAAAGGGTGGGGTGTTTTATGCGCAGAACTCTTTAATTCCTGCGGTTAAAAAACAAGATGAAACACAACCTCATCTTGTTTCTCAGCGTGACACCTTGGTGATGTTCAAGCCATTGACAGTAGGTGTTTATACGCCAGTAACACTTTCTGTGTTGGATAAACAAGGTGCTGAATTAACTACTCTTTCAATGAATACGCCAGATGAACTACCAAAACCTTATGGTCAGATAGAAGGTGCTGAAATTATTCAAGAGCCAGCAAGTTATCAAAAATCGATCAGTTCAAATTCAGAACTGAATCATATTAGTAATGACTCTGCGGCATTTGCTAATATGATCACATCTAATAGCTCAGTTTTGGTCTCTGTCGCTGATGGTGCATGGGCACCTACATTTACCTTACCTCAAGGCAGTGAATATGATGGGAAAATCGTTAAGTTTTCTTCTAATGCGGGATACCCATCAACCGTTTATTTTAATAGCGACAGCTCTGCATCTTTAGTTAATAACACATCATTAATCTTTAAAAATAAAGACGGCGTATGGTATCAAAATAATGACGTGGATTTTGCACGTATCCAATATGGTGAAGGGTACTGGTCAGTTTCTGTACCTGCAAAATTTATTCAACCTGGGATCAGCTTTAAATTTGCGCAAAATAGTCAAGAAGGTCAATTGAACCACGTTCCTGTTGGCGGATTTACTCAGGCGTTTTTTACGACTATCGATGTGGGCTTATTAACTGAACCTCGTGATAAATTTGACTTCCAAGATGTGGAAAAATATCATCGAGATTATTTCCATCAAGCGCCATTCAGTCAATTTACGGTAGCGAAGTATAACCCGTTACACCTAACAGAAGTGATGATGCCTGACGGAACGTTGTATACTCAATCATCTTCAGATGAAGGCAGTGGTCATACAGGTGATATGCGTCAACGTATTGTGAAGGAATTCATTGCAGATTCAATCAGTAATGCAAACTATGGCGTTACATCATCAGAGCCTAGTGAAAAAGGGCAGCTTTTTAATGCAGGACAGATTAATGTTCATACTTCACAGGGTCTATATAATAATGGTGTAGTGGTACATGGTTGGTCTGGTGGTGCAGGTCGCGCCACGTTAGCTGAGTCTATCGGTAATGAGTTCAGTCATGAAATAGGCCACAATTGGAATTTAGGCCATTATCCAGGCGGTCGAAATGGTTCCGCACACCGACCAGCGGATGAAATTAACTCAACTTGGGGTTGGGACAGTGAATACAATACATTCCGTCCTAACTTTGATAAAAATCAAACGGGTTTAGCGACGTGCTTTAATGATGTTGATTCAAGCTGGGAATGTATTGAACCATTCCATGGCTACCCATATTATAAAGGTTCAATGTCGGGTGGTACGTTGTCATTCCCATACGGTAATGTCATGACGCTATACACCCCGTTAGCGTTAAATACGATGCTTAATTATCTTGAAACAAAGATGATATTTGAACCTTCTTCTCCAACGGGTTTCATGAAATGGGATGACGCTACGCAGCAAATGTTACCGTGGCACAATTTGATTGATATTCAAAATAAAGTATCACTACCACCAAATGAATGGACATCACAGGGTATTACAACGGCTTTAAGTTTTAATGATGTGGTAGAGATTTCACCAGCAAACAGTTATTGGGCCAGTGATATTTTCGTACCAGCAGCAAGTCAAGATAATGTAAACAAAGTGATTGCATTATCGCATTCAGCTGGTTGGACAACGGCTCTTTATATCAACAACCAAAGAATAACATTAAGAAATGGTGATCAGTATAATTACAAGTCGAATGGTTCGACGTGGGAATTGATCTCTGAATTACCAACAGAAATAATTGAAAGACAACCAGATGAATTTGGGGTACCCGTAGTGACCTTAGCCGGTTTTTATGATCCTCAAGGTAAAATAGACAGTTATATTTATCCTGCAATGGAAGGGTCATTCGGTTATACGTATGCTTCAGAATCTGTTGATTTTAGTTCGTCATGTGGTGTCACAGTGTCGTTAGAAAATGGCTCTGAGAAAACATACCCAATTCACAATAGTAATTTAATTTACGGTGAAATGAATAAGTTCCATGTCAATATTCCAGCATCAGATAAGCCTACAGATGTTAGTGTTGCATGTATGGATGAAGTATTGGCTAGTCGTCATTTAGAACTTAAAGAGGCTCCAGAATTAACGACATCTCATGGTGAAGTCTATGGTGAGTCAGATATTTCATATGATCTTAATGTTGTTGGTAATACAAATGCGGTATGGGGTGAAAGTGTCAGCTTAGAAGCGAGTATGTCTCCATCTTTAAGTGGCGTACGTTACAGCTGGGAGCAAACAAGTGGTACTCCAGTATCATTTAACGCTGATTCGAGCTTGTTATCGTTTGAAACAAACTTACTCGTTAATCAAACGCAGTCACTTGGTTTTAGTGTTAGTGCATTTGATTCAGAAGGCAATGAGTTAGACTCTAAATCGGTCGTGGTTAATGTGACAGAGAAATCGGTATTACCTCCTTCAATGAGTGTTACTGGTAATACGACAATTGATGCTGGTCAAAGTACAATACTTACGGCTGTTGCCGAAAATATTGGAGACACTCAGGTTATCTATAATTGGAGAAAAGTGTCAGGTCATCAAGATCTTCAATTTACGGCGGATCAACAGGCAGGTGAAGTGACATTAAATACTTCAGCGATGCCAAATTCAGATGCAATGATTGTGATGGAAGTGGACGCTTTTGATACTAATACCGGAACGGTATTAGTGACAGAACAAGTGACGATTACCGTGAACGAAGTGTCAACGGGTGGCGGCTCAAATATTCAAGAATGGGTACCAGGCACAGTTGACCCTGAGAATGGCGATATCTTCAGCTGGCAAGGTTCGTGCTGGGAAGCGAAGAACAACCCAGGTGCATGGGAAACGCCATCATCAACCAGTTGGTTCTGGACAGAAGTTGAGTGTGAATAAGCACAAGAATAAGCCAGTTCATTAATGATGAGAGCTGATAAGTAAAGCCCCTGCTATTGATTTAGCAGGGGCTTTTTTTCTGTTTTAATACTGTAGCTAATGGTAATGAATTGGAATAAAAGAGGAATGTTTGATGAAAATTCATACAATGAAGTGAATAATGTTCGCTATACTTCAACATCAGATTAGGTAGTGTGTCTTTTTATCTTAGGGATTATAAGGTTGATATTTAAAGGTAATCACATTTGTTTTCAGGGGTTTAAATTTAACACCCATAATCGAAGCCTTAAAAAAGGTAAAGGCTCAGTGGTGCTTTCACCTGGCTCAACGATCATCTTAATCGGTTTGCTTGACAGCAAAGGGAGCGTTGTCCCATCTGAAGTATTAATTCAAGCCTTAGAGAGAGCAGGCCTAGCATCCAGTGACAGCATGTTGAAGAAGAATGTCTATGATCTAAAGAAGGCGCTGTCTTCTTTAGATTCTAGCTTTGTTTTAGACCAATTCATTATGACGGTCAATCATGTTGGTTATATGATTGAGGATTATACGTTAAGACCTTATGGGTACATTAAATTAATCAGCTGCTGTTTATTGATGATGGGTATGCTTACTTACATGAATGCAAGTGAAAAAAGAGTGTTAAGTAATGAAAGTGAAGTCAGTATAACCGTGATAGGGAATAAAAAGGCATATAACGCAGGGGTGAGTGGGTTACTCTCTAAAACTTTAACGTATTTCCATAAAGAGACTTTTTTTACGAAAGAAGATAATCATAATTCAAATAGAGTGTCCATTCGTTTTATTAAGGAGCGAAATAGGCGCTATCGATTAGAGATGACTTTAACTTCTAAAGTTGATTATAAAAAAATGACAATTATAGATGATAATGTTCAGGATACATTGATTCATTCTATCGTTGCGATTAATCATTTCTATGATGGAGGCCAGCTTAGCCTTGAATCGCTCCGTCGTGCCTTTAAAGACACGATATTCATATCGGATAACGACAGAGTGAATGATGATATTGTTGAATATTTAGGGTTGACTTGGCTTGGTGAGGAGAATGGTCATATTTTAGAAAAAATAGTTGCTGTAGAAAATAATAACTATTATGTTAATTCTCTTGTTTTCGAGAGATATCTTAAAAATAAATACTCAAATAGATCGAGTATGAGCATTAACGATGCGGTGAGTTCATTGTGGTTTATTGATAAGGTGAAGCAAAGAGGATCCGATAAAAAGGTGAAATCAACGTACACCTTAATTGCATTGGCTTATTTGGATTTAAATAAAGTGAATATGGCTAAAGAATACATCGGCTTATGTAATGATACTTGTGATCCTATTCTTTATAATTTGGTTCAGGGTAAGGTCAATGAGTATTATGGTAATCATCAGTTAGCTATTGATTATTATTATAAGTCGATTAATCGACTATCAAATGGAAATTATAAAGATTATATTACTTCAATGATCGCTAAATTGGGTTTTCAATCAACTCTTGTTAATGAGATTGAAATGAAATGAGAAAGTTGAAGTTCTTAGGGTTTATTTTAGACACAAAGGAAGGGGTGTTACACTTCGGTGATCAGTTTATTCAGTTAAGTCATCAAGAATCGATGATTCTTTCTCTTATTATTCGTTCAGGTAAAGATGGCATCAAGCGGGATGTTCTTTACCAAAAAATACAATCAGATGATCAATCTTTAAGTAAAACATCAATAAAATCACATATCCATAAAATCAGGAAATCAATCAGCTTTTTGGATCGATCCAATGACAGTCACTTGATTTTAATGACCATTAATAATGATATATATAAAGTTAACCACGGAAGCGTTAAATTTAGTATAATCCGTGTTTTGTTTTTTATAGTGACACTGGCGGTCTTACTTTTATTGAGTTATAGCTTGATTCTATCTATGGAGAGTAAAAATAAACACGAATCGAACTATAGAGAAGATAAAATACAATTATCTTATCAATCTACTGGTGATTTGTATGAAGATAATATCGTTCAGATCGTTAAATTAGGATTTAATCGAATAGTCAATAAACCCATTATTGTTGATAGCCCACGGTTTAACTCATTATATAGAGTAGATATAAAGTTTTATAAAAAAAAGGGGTATGTATTGGCTTCTTTTTACCATGCTTTTGAAGATACTGCGGTATCTAAAGCGAAAATTGCTTTAGATGATAATGATGAGATACCGGTTAGGCTACTTTATTTTATAGTCAAAAACTATAGGTTAGATCGCAATATGGATGCGATCAGATTGGCTATTCATTCCCTTCCTGCCATCGAAAAAGAGTCTAATGAGTGCGTAGAGGTTGGTGTGATTTTTGATGATGCATGCCCATTGAACATTAACGACTCTGATCGCGATAACATCTATGCTATTACTAGCCTATTGGTGCACTATATTTATAGTAATAGTAATGAAGATGAAAGGTTTAAAGCTGTATTGGAATATGTGAAATCGAACATCATGAACGATCCCTTTGCGATAGATGCGATGTCTCTCTATTACTTGAAGCAATTAGATTACGACACCGCGATAAAATATCAAGATACAAGAAGTAATAATGACCGATCGTACGTGTATTATTTAGTCCAGGGAAAAATTTATGAAAGCCTTCACCGTAAAACGTTTGCTTTCAGGCACTATGTTATGGCTTTGCGGTATGCATCGAATAAAGAAGAAGAACAATACATTCTTTCTTTGATCGAAAATGTGGGTGATAAAACCGACATTTCCGTTTTTTCTGATCTTTTATTGTATCATTAAATTCTTGTTGTACGATGAAATTAACAAGATATAGCGTCCTTATATTCTTTAATGGTTAACCCTTTCAGTTGTTTAAAGGTTCTTTCTAGGCTTTTTTTCGAGCGGTAGATAGAACGTTCAAATGTATTATTCACATCACCATCAGTAATAATTAACTGACAGCATCGTCTGATCTCTATGCGCTTTAACTCTATTTGAAAACTTGTGCTCTCTTTTGCGAGTTGTCTTTGGAGTTTTTGCTTATCCATTTTATATATAGCAGCGGTTTTAATAATAGTTGGATAGGTAAATAGAGCTTGATAGAGTAAAACAGCCTCAAGTGTCGATGTCATTGAGTCTGGGCTAGGCATACTCATTAACTCGATTAAATTGGTGTTCATCGTGTGACTACGATGATTAAAATTAATGTTAGACGATTTTTTTACAGGGCGCAGTACATCTTGACTAGTTACCCATATATCAATATGACATTCATCGTTAATGTATTCGACAGGGGAAGAAAGTAAGCTTTCTATCACACGATTGCAATATATGCCTTTAGGTAAGGCCACTCGGTTCGGTTGATACTCTTTTCCATGCACGTCAGAAAACATTGTTAAGGTATTGGATAACAGCCTCACTGCCTCAAGACTCTGGAGGTGTCTTGGGACATTGTCAGCGGTAATAGAAATCTTGAGTGTGGTCCCAGACAGGCTGGTCTTAAGCGTGATATTAGACTCATAGTAACGGTAATATTTTGCCTTATTGCTTAAATATAAAGACAGATCTGGGCTGGTAATCAGATGAGCATAGGTTTCTTCAGGGGTAACCTGACAATGCTTCATTATCAATTGCATTGTGTTGGTCATACCTATCTCAATGACGCTTTCATTTAAAGCATCATAGTATTCATTCACAGGGATAAGTTGAAGTTTATTATCTAACGTAACGTTGAACAAAGAGGCATTGTTAGATTCTGTTCTTAGGTTATTAATGATCGATGATATGAGATATGAGCGAATGAAATACATAATGGCACAACCTACAGTTAATGAATGATAATGAAGCCGATGCCACTCTTCCTTACTCAGTTGATGATAGGTTGGTGTGTATGGCTATCCCCCTTTTTTTCGTGCTGTTATCTTATGAGAAAATGATAAATTTTGAATCAGGTAAACATTGGATTTTTATAAAACATAACAAGACTATAAAAAACCCTTATGAGTAGGTTGAGTAGTCTTTTGTTTTTTAACGGTTTTTGTTTTTTATGGTGATTTTTTAATGATAAATAGGTTATCGATTTTTTGTGACATACCGAGATAAAGCAGCGAATAACAAATGGAGTGATTGACTTCATTTGTTATTCATCTTAGCGGTTCATTCGTTGTGTGGTTAAAATACTCTAATGGGCTTCGAGTAATAAGTTCGCTACACCTTCTTCAAAGTCAATATCAACACTAAACCCAAAGGATTTAGCGAGTCCAATCATGCCTCGGTTACTGGGCATTGTCATTCCGGTGATATAGGAAACGTGCTTATCCAGGCAATATTGAATGGCTTTCTTCAGTAGTGCTTTACCTAAACCAAGACCTTTAAGATCACTGCGTACGAGAATTGAGAACTCGGCATCGTTGCCATCGGGTGAAATAGTCGCCCTAGAGACGCCGATAATTTCATTTTGTGTTGTGTCATGATTCAATGTCACCATAACAAAGGCCATTTCACGGTCATAATCAATCTGGGTGAATTTAGCGAGTGCTTCATGATTAAATTCCCCAACGTCACTAAAAAATCGTTTGTATAAATCTTCTTTAGAGACATGTTTGATAAACTCGGCGTGTTTGGGTTCATCTTCAGGGAGGATAGGACGCAGTAATGCCCGTGTTCCATCCTTTAATTGAGTGTATTCTTCAAGCTCACTAGGGTAGGGGCGGATGGCCAATCGGTCATGTATCTTCCCGGAGTAATGCTTTAATGTAATATGAGAATCAAGAATAATGAGAGAGTCTTCATTTAATAGAAGAGGGTGTATATCCAATTCATGAATCTCAGGACATTGAATGATCATTTGTGAGAGCGTAACTAAGAACTCACTGAGTGCGTGAAGATCAATTTTTTGTTGTGGCCTGAATTTTTTTTCTTTTATAGCTAATAAAATATTGTAGCGAGCTAACGCCGTATTTAGGGGAGGCAGCGCACATACGGCATCAACCGATAATTGCCATTCTGATCCCCCTTGCCCGATTAGGATGGCAGGGCCAAAGAGAGGATCAGAAATAACTTTTATTCGGAGTTCTTCACTTCCGGATATTTTTGCCATCGCCTGAACGACCACACCTTCAATATTCGCATGGGGGGAATGCATTTTTGCACGATCCAAAATAGATTGAGTGGCATCAGCAACTTCATTGGCTGTTTTTAAATTCAACATGACACCATGAACGGAAGACTTGTGTGGTATATCCGGTGAGCAAAGTTTAACCGCAACGGGGTAGCCAATGATTTCAGCCATTTGTACCGCTTCACTGACTTCATTTACCATATACGTTGGTAAGGTTTGAAAACCGAAGCATTTAAAAAGTGGGGCAATATGGTGACTTTCTAGAAGCAGTTCACCTTTATTGTTATTTAACTTCTCCGTAATCCAGTTCTTAGCGTGTATAACCGCTTCTGCCGTTATAGATTCAGTCGAGCTTGGTGTTTCCATTAGTTGCTGCTGGTTTCGTCGGTACTCAACTAAATGCATGAAAGCGGTAACGGCATTTTCTGGCGTTCTATAGGTTGGGTAACCGGCATTAGTAAAGCGTTGACGAGCCGCTTTAGCAGACTGTCCACCCGTCCAATTCGTGAGTATATTAAAGCGTTTCTTTCTTGGGTGAGATTGAATGGTCTTAATGATTTCTTCGGCGGTTTTTACAGAATCAGCAATCGCAGACGGTGTGTGCATAATTAAGATGGCGTCACAACAATCACTGTCCATAATGGCTTTTAATGCCTTTGCGTAACGTTGTTCATTGGCATCACCGACGATATCGACCGGATTTTGATGCGACCAACTGTGGGGCAACAAATCATCAAGTGTGTTATAAAGTTGGATATCTAACGACGCAAGCTTACCCCCGATATTGGAAAGCGTGTCCAATGCCATCACTGCTGGGCCACCTCCATTCGTCAAAATAGCAAGACGTTCACCTCTTAGCGGTGTGGTGTGATTCAAGGTTTCAACGGCGGAAAACAATTCCTGGGTATTGTTAACTCGTAACATACCGGTACGCTTAATGGCTGAGTCATACAGTATATCGAGGGTTTTATTGCCGCCAGTGTGTCTTTTAGCTGCTAATTGTCCTGCATCTGTTTTTCCTGCCTTTAAAACGAGTATCCGTTTATTACGAGAAGCCGCTCTTGCCGCCGACATAAAGCGTCTCGCGTCTTTAATGGAATCGACATACAACAAAATTGCATTCGTTTTAGGGTCACTACTAAAGTAATCCAGTAGGTCGGCAAAGGTAATATCAATGGCGTTACCAATGTTTACAAAAGCAGAAAACCCTAATTGTTTTTCTGCTGCCCAATCTAAAATGGTGGTGCAGACCGCAGCTGATTGTGAAATAAACGCGATATTACCTTGGTAGGCGTTGACCGGAGAGAAAGAGGCATTCAGGTTTTTCCATGGAAGTAATAACCCGAGGCTATTGGGGCCTAATATTCGCATATTGTGCTGCTTGGCAATCGCTAAACAGTGTTCATACACAAAATCGCCTTGAGGTGTGGTCGCTCTGCCATCAGAAGACAGGATAATGACACTTTTAACTTGCTTAGCGGCAAGCTGTGTCATGATATCAATGTTGTGACTAGCATTAGTGCATAGAATAGCCAGATCAGGTATTAAGGGTAATACCTCGATATTTCGATAGGATAATACCCCCATAACGGATTGATATTTCAACGATACAGGCATGATAACGCCATCATAATTCCCTTTGATTAGATTATTCATGACAACATGTCCTGCTCGCACTGGGTTTTTCGATGCACCGATAACGGCGATACTTTTTGGTGAGAACAATCGATCTAATGAATTCATAAATAACCTATTTTAAACCTGACGTTTGAAGCTGAAGCTCGTTTTTAAACCAAAGCCATGTTTTAAAGCAAAGCGATGTCTTAAATTAAAGTAATGGATTGTAGGGATAAGTACCCAAAGTATTTAGGACTCTATTATTCTATACATAAATTGAAGTAGGTTAACGGTAGTGATGATGTTAGATGTCTCTCTTCGAATACTTAATGCCATTGTTGTGATCTTAAACTCAACTTAGACGACTGCCTTTCTCTATTAGAGATCCTATGTGGGGAAGTTATGCATTTAATGCTTATATATGTAAATAGAGAATGAATTTACGAGTAAAGAAATGTCAACGAAATCCTACGCTGCATTATTATTGTCTTCCATTATATTAGCTGGATGTGCTTCAGGTAAGAATCAATCAAGTGTTGAGGTGGAAAGCCATGAAGAAGAATACACGTCGAATGAAGAGCCTTTGATCATTGTAGAAGATGAAGACATACAAGCGGAAGAGCAACAATCAAAAACCGCAGATCATCAAAGTAAAGAGACCAATAATGGAGTGGCTGAAGCAGATACTAAAGCTGTAAACGAGAGTAAAGAAGTCAATGATGGCAAAGAAAGGGGATTAGCTAAAGCAGACTCAATGACTGAAGATAACCAAAACCCGAAGGGTGAGCAAACGGCAAGCATCAAAGGTGATGAAAACAAAGGGGCTGATGAACCGGCTAAGCCTAAAGTCGTTAAGACGTTAAAAAAACCATCAAAGCCTGAATGGAAAAAAACCATTAAACTTGGCCCGCCTGTGATCGCAACGGCTCAATCATCATCTCCTGAACGTTTTGGGTACACATTACAGGTAGCGGCAATGGGTAGCCAACAAGAGGTGTATCAATTAATTCAACAATTGCCTAATGCTGGACATCCTGTATGGGAAAACTCTAAACAGGTCAATGGAAAGGTATGGCTCGCGGTCTTGTATGGTGATTATCCAACGAAAGAATTAGCACTCGCTGATTTAAAGATGTTACCTAAAACGATCCAAAGCTTAAAACCCTTCGTTAAAAGCATTGATGCGATTAAAAAGTCACCTTATCCTACCTTAAAAAAGCTTAAGTAATTAGCAAACAAGCGGCAATCTTCATTAGGTGCCGCTTTATTTAATGACGTTGGTTTATGAATTCGCTATTATAAATTTAATGAAAAAGTACATGGACAATGACATGACTAATATTCTTTTACTTTGTGGTGGTGGTTCAAGTGAGCACGAGGTTTCTCTTGTATCAGCGTCATTTTTAGAACAGCAGCTCAGCTTACATTCTGATTTCAATGTGGTTAAAGTTGAGATTACACATACTGAAGGTTGGAAAACATCAAGCGGCTTAGCCGTACGTTTAGATGCAAATACTCGAAGTTTGGTAGGGGCAGAAATGACGCTACCCATCGATTACGTTGTCCCATGTATACATGGGTATCCTGGTGAAACCGGTGATATTCAATCCACTTTAGTCATGGCGGGCATTCCTTATTTAGGATGCGATGCACAAGCCAGTGTGAACAGCTTTAATAAAATCACATCTAAGCTATGGTACGATGCACTCAACATTCCTAATACCCCCTATTTGTTCCTAACCGATAACAACGAAGAGGCTATCAATAAAGCAAAAGAGGCATTCCATCAATGGGGAGCGATCTTTGTAAAGGCAGCACGCCAAGGATCCTCTGTTGGTTGTTATAAAGTGACAGTAGAAGAGGGTGTAGCAGAGGCGGTGAACAGCGCTTTTGGGTATTCGGATCAAGTTCTTATTGAGAAAGCGGTGAAGCCAAGAGAAATTGAAATCGCGGCTTATGAATTTGAGGGGGCGTTACACATATCCAAGCCGGGTGAAGTCATTGCTCCTTCAGATACCTTTTACAGTTACGAAGAAAAATACAGTGCGGATAGCCATTCCACAACGGAAATTGAAGCAAACAATTTGACCTCTGAACAGATTGTAGAAATTCAAGGGTATGCGGCGAAAGTATTTAAGCACATGAAATTACGTCACTTATCAAGAATTGATTTTTTCTTAACGGACGAAGGGTTCATTTACCTTAATGAAGTCAATACCTTTCCTGGTATGACACCTATTTCAATGTTCCCTAAGATGTTAGAGCATAATGGTCATCTATTTTCTAATTTCTTAGCATCTTGTGTTAGAGAGTCGGTACAGTAAAACTCAAATCTAGATACTCGGGTCTAGCACCTAGCACCTAGCACCTATCGCCTATAAAGATAACGGATGAATACGTTATACATTAGGCGATAAGTGCTGTCGTTTCTTTCATGCTTTCTTTATTGGTCTCTATTGACCAATAGCCGCGCCTTCACGACGTGGATCAGCAGCACCTTTTAATCCTTTATCGGTGATGCGTATAGCATGAATTCCTGAGTTCAAATCACGGATTTGAGTTGAGAATCCCATGCCTTCCAATGAAGTCGCAAAACTTTCTGCTCCTGTTCCTTGTTCAATTTCCATTTTACCAAATCGATTAAGAAGATGGGGTTGATTCGCCGCTTCTTGAATCGACATATCCCATTGTGTATGAGCAATAATGGCTTGTGCAACATACCCTATAATACGACTTCCACCCGGAGAACCGATGGCCATATAAGGTTGATCATCTTTCATCATAATCGTTGGTGCCATTGACGAGCGAGGGCGTTTACCAGGTTCTAATCGGTTAGCTATCGGATGACCTTCATTGTGAGTTTTGAAGGAAAAATCAGTGAGTTCATTATTGAGTAAGAATCCATTGGTCATCAAGCGAGACCCAAAGCCATTCTCGATCGTTGTGGTCATTGAAATGACATTACCTTCTTTATCCACAATATTAAAATGACTGGTTGAAGGAAGTTCAATCGCAATATCATCAGCTTGCTCTTGCTTATTTGCATAGCTCCAAGGTGGTGTTCCAGCGCTAACGGTGTCTAATGCTTTTCCTTCTTGAATCAGGGCTGCTCTATCAGCAAGATAGGTTGGATCGATTAACCCTTGTGTTGGCATAGGAACGAAGTCTTCATCAGCCATGTAACGTCCACGATCGGCGAAAGCTAAGCGAGAAGCATCACCGATAACCTGCCATGAATTCGGATTATCCGGCCCCCACGCTTTTAAATCAAATTGTTCTGTGATGGTGAGAATCTGACTTAACGTTAATGCACCAGAACTTGGTGGTCCCATTCCGCAAATGTCATAGCTTTGATAACTAGAACAAATTGGTTTACGTTCTTTTATATCGTAAGCCTCTAAATCATCTAAGGAAAGAACACCAGGATTTCCTTCTGCATTGTTCACCGTATTAATAATATCTTCAGCTATTTGTCCAGTATAGAAAGCATCAGCACCACGTTGTGCTATAAGGGATAATGTATTGGCATATTGTGGGTTGTTAAGTAAGGTACCTTCTTCCTTTGGCGTGCCGTCACTATTGAAAAAATACTCACGTGTCGATTGGAAGCGGCTTAAACGTTCTTGATCACCTTTGATTTGTGAAGCAAGGCGAGGGCTGATTTTAAAGCCTTTATTCGCTTGCTCAATAACCGGTTGAACTAAGGTTTCCCAGTCTAATTTACCGAGTTTTTGATGAGTTTCCCATAGTAATTTAACGGTTCCAGGGGTTCCAACTGAACGACCACCGACAACGGCATCATAGAAGGACAGGGCTTCACCTTCTTCATTTTGGAATAAGCGAGGTGTCGCTGCCATTGGCGCTGTTTCTCTGCCATCGAACGTTGTGAGTTTGCTTTTCTTGCTATCCCAATACACTAGAAATGCACCACCACCAATACCTGAAGATTGAGGCTCAACTAACCCCAGCATGAGCTGAGTGGTCACCATGGCATCAATGGCATTACCCCCTTGTGCTAATATATCGGAACCCGCTTGTGTGGCGATTGGGTTCGCGGCTGTCACCATATAATCCTTCGCAGTGACCAATGTTTTTTCAGACACACCAGTACTGATTTCTGGCGCGATAGTATCTGTTGTTTGTTGAGATACAGTTTGCTGAGATACGGCTTGTTGAGATGCGATTTTTTGCGGTGCTGTTTGTTGAGATATAGTTTTTTGAGATGTAGCTTGTTGAGATGTGGACTGTTGTGTACAACCAGCTAAAAGTAACGCCGTTGTCAATGCAGTGAGTGTTGCTTTCATTGGAACTCCATGTATAGAAAGTATTGTTTTATAATGTATTTTTAACATTTAGGATAAGGGGCGTAAGAATCTCAAGAATCGATGTTCATTTCTTTTCCCTGTGTCACAGAAACACAAAGTTATCTTCACTAAATAAAATACAGCAATGAGAATTTAGTCTTATATTTACATGGGAAGGTATTATAAATCACAGAATTGAACTTATTTAATTATAAATCACTTATGCACCCACCAACTTCCTTAGACTAACTAATGGCAGTCAATAACTTTAAGGGGATTATATGCCACTAACATTACAGCAAGCGTTTAATTTGATGCAAAATGATTTGGAACAGTTCATGCTTCAAGTGCCTGTTACGGTACGTCGAGCAGGACAGGGAGCGATTACTCATGCGAGTTATTATCTAGATACGACCTATGGTAATCAAAACACCACAGGGTTGTATATGGGGCAATCAAGGACTCAACCTCGCTTTGCTTTTGGTCCCGCAAGTTCCAGTACGTCAGTGGGTCCTATCAGCTGTGTGCATGTGCCGGTCGCTGATTTCGATGTATTAAAACCGACCGATATTGTTAAGGTTACCTCTTATGAAGAAGCGAACTTCCTATGCACCACTATGTTATCAGGGTGTACTTTTGCTATTCGTAAAAAGAAAGATGGTTTAGAGTTCATTCATATTCGTCCACCGAGTGATATGGGCAAATCAGCCTCATCGGATATTCAAAAAGCAGCCAGTAAAGAATTTGATGTGTCTTTCGGACGGGGTGATGGGACAGGTACAACCTATGGACCAGGCTGTGCATGCAGTATCTTAGGGGTAAAACAACAAGGGCGCTGGAATATTTTTGCGCAATATCAAGATTCTAACCATAATGTCGTTCGATCAGAGTGTATCTATAGAGAGCCAAGTGATGTGGGTGTTTCTTATGTTTAAGTCATACCTGACTTAAACACTATTTGATTTAAACAATACCTGATTTAGACACTACTTGATTTAGAGAATACTGAATTGAAACAAAAAAGTTAGAAGGCGCACTACCTTCTAACTTTTTTGATGTGTTGATTGAGCCTTAGCTCAGAAACCGTCTCAATCAAAGATTGACTAAGTTCGGTCTCTTCTTGCTTTAGGAACATAATTGAGCACAGAAATAGGCACTTCTCTTGTTGGGGTATACCCTTCAATTTCTCTACGTTCTAGTAAATGGCCTAGACGACTTTCAATCATACATAGATTCTTAAAGTTATCTTTTGAAACCAAAGAAATGGCTTCACCTTGCGCTTCAGCTCGACCAGTACGCCCAATACGATGGACATATTCATCAGCAGGGTAAGGTAAGTCGTAGTTAATCACTATTTCTAATCCATTGATATCAATACCACGGGCGGATACCCCTGTCGTCACCAAATACTGGATCTTACCCGCTTTAAAATCTTCCAGTAATTGTTCTCTAATCGCTTGACTGCGTCCACTGTGAAAGGCTTCGGCTGGAATATCTCTCTTACCCAGTTGATCAACGAGTTTAGCGGCACCTCGTTTTGTTTCAATGAATATGAGCGCTTGCTTCCATTTGAATTCTTTGATCATATGACTGAGTAATGAAGACTTCATATCTTTATCAACGGTCACAATCCATTGTTCAATACTGGATTTCGATGCGGCATGTTTCGCAATTGAAATTTCTTCTGCGTAATCGATAGCACTTTTTGCTAAATCTCTAACCGGAGTCGATAATGTGGCTGAAAAGAGCAAGCTCTGTGCGTTCGTCGGAACTCTGTCGATAATTTTATTGATATCATCAATAAAACCCATATCCAGCATGCGATCGGCTTCATCGAGTACAAAGGTTTCGATTTCTTCAAAGTGAACCGCTCTTTGCGTATAAAGGTCCAGTAAACGGCCTGGTGTTGAAACCAGTATGTCGACACCTTCTAGTAGCGCTTGGCGTTGAGGTTTCGCATCGACACCACCGTAAATGGCAAATGATCGAATATCAGTATGCTTTGCATACGTTTCTGCATTTTTATGTACTTGAATCGCTAATTCACGAGTGGGAACGAGAACCAAAGCTCGAATACGTTTTTTCTTTTGTGTTTGAGTGTCTTTTAAACGCTCAATGATAGGTAAGATAAAACCAGCTGTTTTACCGGTACCGGTTTGGGCAGCGGCAATTAAATTTTTACCCTTTAAAACAATTGGGATTGCTTTAGATTGAATGTCTGTGGGTTTTTGGTAATTCGCTTCTTTTAAAGCGGTGAGTAGGGGAGTGGATAGCCCAAGTTGTTCAAAAGAAGTATCGTTACGAGACATAGGAAACCTTAATTAAAAGAAAAACGTGATAAGAATAGCATGTTCTCTTAAGGGAATCTTCTTAAGCGAACATGAAGTTGTGTAATGGTTCAGTTTATTTGGAATTCTTCTAAGCTACTGTTGTTAGGATGCGATCTTGATGAATAGATTTAATTGAGAGGTTTATCAATTAAATATCAAACAGTTAATATTTTATCAAACCTTAGATCAAACGCACAGATCAGACCTCTACATTGCACGTATTTTTTGCTAGATTATGCACCTTGCCCCTTATTGCATTGAAACAAGAGCAAGCCAATAAGACAGCAGAGGCATTTTACGGTATGGAGAATCGAACATGGGCGTGAGCGGCAGCGCAAATAATTTAGGCATTGTACATCAAGGATCCGATGGCAAAGCACTTTCATCGACCCCCGATGTGTGCTTTACAAAGGTAGGTAAGCCCGTGAAGGAGCTTCCCTATGATAATTCTGCTCAATCCAGCGACCTAGTTGATGGCTCACAAACCGTCAAAATTGACGGTGGTTACTCTATTGCACTCGATGGCAGCAAATTATCCACCAGTACGGGTGATGAGGCTGGCGATCATAAAGGCGTGGTATCTGGTACGATAAAAGGGGAAGCGGAATTCATTTCCAGCTCGCCTGACATCTTAGTTGAAGGCCGCAGCGTTGCTCGCCATACCGATTCGTTGCTCATGAATAACGCCAACACCATTTGCTTTGGTATCGATAATCCTGGCCCAGAGGCCGAAGAGCAAGAAGTCGACAAGCACGACTTGCACCTCAGTTTAAAGAACCGATTAAGCCAGCCCTGTGCGAATACGCCCTTTAAAGCGATCGATAAAGAAGGTGGCGTCGTCTATGAAGGCGAACTCGATGGTGGAGGACACGGTGTGATCACCGATCTCGACCCGGTGTGGTTACGCTTTGAATTTGGTGAAGATCCACAGGCTTACCAATGGTTCCCTCGCTTTATGCGTAAACCCAACCCTCGCTACACACAGCACGAATCATCGGAAACGGTTTTTCGAGAAGTCGCAGGCGCCGTTCCACTGTTTTGGGAATTAGATACCCCAAAAGCAAAGCGCAACCTCGATAATGGCTATTGGGGGCATTTTCGTTGTCAAAACAAACAGGCCAATGGCGATGACATGCCAGACTATTACGCAGCCAGAAACGATAAGCACTTCCAAGATTATTTACGTTTTGAATTACTGACGTATTTTCCTCGTGCTATTGAGGCGCATGAACACAACGCGCTGGCACGGATCATCACGACCCACATTGACCATGATAACGATGAGATTGAATCGGCCGATTTGAACGCCTATGCCGCTTATCTTGGTGCGCTCAGCAGCGATGATTTTCAGCGTTTTCAGTTGCTTCATCACGTCCCGACCAGCATGACATACCATCGCTTTCTGGGCATTTTACGCGCCCGTGGTACAGGAAACGCCGATGAATACATGGCAAACGCGCCTTGGGGCGACTTTCAAGAGTCGATTATTGCCCACTCTTCCGAACTCATTACGCTGATTTCAGAGCGCATCGACGCGCTTCACACCTTCGCCGAAGAGCGTAACTACAAAGCCATGATGCAAGATTTAGCGCATTACCGTACGCGACTGACGTCCTTTGATCGTGCCGTGCGCCGCCAAATTACAGATGTGACGGCAGAGTTAAAAGACAAATTACAGCAAATGCAACGCACCCCAGTGGACACCGTGCAGGGGCAAGGGCGTTACATTAGCAGTACGACATCGTCGCAGCAATTCCAATGTTATGCCGAAGACTTCACCCCAACGATCGATATCGAATCAACCGAATCCATTGAACGACCAGAAAACACCCTGCGTATTGGCGTCTTTTTTGATGGCACAGGCCAAAACGCCTTTAATGATAAATACAAAGCCACAAAGGGGAATAAAGCCCCAACGAATATGTCAGACCTGTTCGATGCTTATCCCTTTGAACTCGGCAAGTCACATAAAATTTATGTTTCGGGGGTGGGGACCATTGATTTACAAGAAAAATTCCCTGATAAAACCGAAACCGAACTGTTTGCTTTGATCGAAGAGGGCAAAGATGAAACCGCGATGTCTCAGGCATTAGGGGTTGATGCGGATTACCTCGAATGGTTAATGGGCACGGAAACCGGTGGGTTTAATAAATGGCAGAGTTTGGTTCAACAATTAGAACGACTTTATTTAGAGTTATCTGATAAAAATTTATATAGAGACATTAGTCATATTGAATTCGATGTCTTTGGCTTTAGCCGTGGTGCGGCCCTCGCACGTCATTTCATCAATGCGATAGCAGAGGGTTTCCCTGATTACACTCGCCCTCGAAGCACCCAATACCGAGGGCAAAAACACCCTCATTTATTAGGGAACGTTGAAGCGGATAATTACGATAACTCCTGTGGTTTTGAGCGCGATGTAAATCGAGAGCTCAGTGTCCGTTTCGTCGGGTTATTGGATACCGTCGGGTCCTTCTATTGGCCGGGCAACGATGATGACGGTAATTTTGAATTACCCCTTAAGCCAGGTTGCGCCCAGCGAGTGGTGCAATTGACCGCTGCACACGAATACCGTAAAAAGTTTCCGTTAACGTCGATCAGCCATAACGGGCTCACACCGGATACTTTTTTTGAGGAAGTCTTACCGGGCGCGCATTCGGACATTGGTGGCGGTTACGCTTCCAAGGAGCAGTTCTATAAAGAGGATTTATCCCCTGTATTTGGGCAGCCTGCATCCAGTACCTATAACATTAAATTAATTTTGGTTGATGATTACCAAGAAGAATTTTTACGATCATCCTACCCTCCTCAGGGGCAAGAATCTTTTATGCACGGAAAGTTGAATCAAATAGAACCAACTTGGCAACAGGATTGTGAATTACGCGGAATTCAAGGCATGGTCAAAATTCAAGGTTGT
>JAOICL010000023.1 GCA_028131545.1 Vibrio sp.
TCATGGGAATGACGATGGTGAGCATAGGAATGACGGCGGCGAGCATGGGAGTGACGGTAGGGTAGTGAAGATGATAGGAATGCGTAGGCATGATAACAGACTCAAATACAACGGATGTAATGAACATAACCAAGTAAAAGCAGATAGCCCAAACATAAAACACCGAACAAATCCTCTTGACCAAACTAAAACGGTTTATAATTAACTCAATCGTGAAATAACACTCGATATGATTCCCCAACCGGTTTCCTCTCAACCATCATTCCTTTGACTGAGGCTCTGCCTAATGATCCCTTCTTTGCTACACATTCCCAACATTCGGTACTTTGTCATGTTTCGAGTGTGTTATTTTGCCCGCTTCTATTACCCAATCATGACCCTGTTGTATTTAGACTATGGCTTGACCTTATCTCAATTTGCACTTTTAAATGCCATTTGGGCAGCAACCATTGTCATTTCAGAAGTCCCTTCGGGTGCCTTCGCTGATTTATTGGGTAGAAAAAAGTTAGTCGTGTTGTCCTCTATTGTCATGTTTGTTGAAATCGCCTTAATCGCCTTTGTCCCCACCGGCGATATAGAGTTGGTCTTTTGGGTTTTCTTTATTAATCGAATATTAAGCGGGCTCGCGATGGCACTATCGAGTGGAGCCGATGAAGCACTAGCCTTCGATACAGTGAAACAGCTAGGCAGAGAAGAGGAATGGCCCCAGATATTACAGACGTTGATTCGAGTGTCCTCTACTGTCTCTATTTTCGTGACGATTATTGGTGCTGCGATGTATGACCTTGATGTGATGAAGGTGGTGTTTCAATTTTTAGCACTGGGAGAGCCACTATCGACCCAAGACATCATGAGGATCCCTGTTTACGCGACGCTCATTGTGGCGGGGCTGGCGTTGTATGCTGCTTTAAAAATGGAAGAAGACACACCCACTTCCCAAAATCATGACGCGCTCAATGCATCCGGTAATAAAATAATGGCCAGTCTGACACTGACGATGCAAACAGCAAAATGGATAACAACAACCCCTGTCGTACTGTTTACATTACTGTATTACAGTATCTTTGAGCAAGTTTCTAGAATGTTTCTGACGTTAAACAGCCAGTACTATCGTGCGATAGAAATACCGATTATTTATATTGGATTCATTGGGGCCGGCGTCAGCTTATTTAAGATAATCGTCGCGGGCCAAAGTCGACGTTTAGCTGAAGGGCTACAACCTGCTTATTTTCTTTTGCTCATGGGCGTATTAAGCATGGCGTCTTACTTTTTCATTGGGCAAGGGTACCCAATTTATGGTGTGATTCCTGCGTTGGTTTTGATTTTTTTAACCATGACAATCAACATCTTTATTAGCTTCCACTTGAATAAGCTAACAAAATCGGAAAATAGAGCAACGGTTCTAAGCTTTAAAGGATTAATGTTTAATATTGGATACGGTTCAATCGGGGTACTCTATGCCTATTATTACGGCATTGTATCGAAAAGATTCACACCTGATGAAGTCGCCAATGACTTCGCTTTTCTAGAATCATTACCGTCTTTCTTTTATTACTTCACGATACTCTTCAGTCTCATTGTCGTGGTGCATTGGTTTAATCGAAGAATGAAACTGTAACGTTTTAGTACAAAACACTGACACTCTTCAACTCGTCATCTCTAACACTATCTATCTCCCCTTAAGCATGACACTTAAAGGAGATAGATAGCTGTAGTGACATGTATCTCTCTAGTTAAAAATTTATAATCTAGGTTGCCCAATAGAAAGGAACAGGTCACACGCCATTCATCAGTGATGATTTGATATACGGTCGTTAAGAAGGAAATACTGAGCTTAATAGGTGGTGTAATGAATGATAGGAGAAGTGTTGCTTCCCTAATTCAAAGTTTTTATTGGTCATTCGTTGATATTGTTTAGCATCAAACAAAATGGACAAAATGTCTTGAGCGCATCTCTTGGTAATACGTTCATCCACTGTAGCCAATTGATTATGCGTCACCGTATAGGTGTTGCCTAAAGAGACAAAGTCACATCCAATCGGTTGAATGTCTTTTTCATACACTGAATATTCAAAAACAAGTGTTGGCTTTTTAGCAAACATAGCCTCAAGAAGTTGATTTCCCCACCCTTCATAGATGCTTGGATACATAACAAAGTCACAATCAACATAAGCATCCCAAAGACTGTATACTTTCTCACCATCTTTGATCGTTCTTTCATGATCGATTAAAGTCGGGTCAATAATAAAATCGATACCCGATTGCTCGCACTTTTCACGAATTAAGTCGACATAATTAGCATGGTCTTCATGTAAACCCACCATCGCATACACGAGTCGACTATCGGCTTCGAACACTTTTCCATTATAGAGTGTCTTACCAATCAAACTGGATTTCATCTTTTCCAGTTCAACGATCACATCAATAGCGAGTTCAACTCCCTTGCGAGCCACTAAACGTGTCCCTTGAAGAAAGAACACATCTTTATCTTGTATGCCTAATCGAGATCGTAAATCTTGGTTATAATTGTCTTTTTCCCAACAAGGTTGATGAAAATCAAAGACATTAGGAACATAAGTCGACGGTATGTTTTTCTTATTGAGTAAATCGTTTTTCGCTAAAGTATTAATCACACAATGATGAATATTGTCGCCCTTTGGAGGAAAGTGAAAATCGAGGCTACGTTGAACAAAAGCATAATGAGAACCAGAGAAAAACGCCCGTTCCCAATAGAAGTCATGGTGATGATTAATGACGGTCACACCTGTTTGTGTAATCGCTTCACAAAAGGCCTCCCCTATTGGGATACTGCGCCCCATACACAGAATATTATTAGGAACTAAGATTTGGATGTTTTCTTGTTGTATCAGATCAATAAGCTTTTTAGAGACACTCTGTTTTAATCTCTCTGATCGTACTTGAAGAACATCTTCTGGTTGGTTTTGATGTAAATACATCTCCATACGTAAAGATTCATCTTCTGGATATAAAATCGCTAGCTCTTCAATAATGTGTGTTGTCCGAGGGCACGTACCTTGAGAACCTGCGATATACACCACCTCATGGCCCATATTTTCAAGAATAAGGGCCCACTTATCCATTTCAAGAGAAACACCATCCGTTTCACCGACTCGATAATGGGCTAATGCGATTTTCATATTGATCATCCTTTCATCTTTATTGCATGCATGTAGCTTATTTAGCGTATAAAAAAGCCCTAACACTGAGCGTATTAGGGCTATTTTTTATTTAAATATAGTAGACTACCTGCAATTAGCGCATTAAAACATTACGCGTAAATTGCTTTTTAAGCTCCGCTGCATACGGTGCGTTAAACGTAACAGTAGACTTTGAGCGCATATCTGCCGAAATTAATGCCGCTGAGGCATCAGCATCAGAACGCTGTGGTGCTGAACCAAATTCTGCATTTAATTTAGCCTGAGTATCCGCTGACGTTAACCAGTTAATAAACACTAACGCTGCGGCTTTATGTTGACTGTTCTTCGCAACTGTCACAAAGTTACCGCCACCTGACATACCAAATTCAGGGATGTAGAATTTAATACGATCGGTGATAGCACCACGTTTTTGTAGACCCGCTAAGTGATCTTCCCATGCCGGTGCCATGATGATTTCACCATCATTAATACGCGTTAAACTATCAGCATTCGAAGCCGTGATCAGCATGTCACCTTTGTTCGCTTGGAACCAATCCCACGTTTTAGACCATGATTTGATCACACTGCGTTCGACTTTGTCTGTCATATCAAATGAACCATTGATGTTCATGACTGCCGCTTCAATAAAACGTAGACCCGCGCCACCGCCGTTAGGATCGTTCAAACCAAATGCTTGAGGATTCGCTTTTACATAAGCTTCAATATCATCCATCGATTGCGGTAAATCCGCTTCTTTAATACGCGTCGGATCATAAGCAATACCTGATTGGTTACCCCAGAAGCCTACCGCATATCCTTGACTATCAACGCCCTGTAGCTTCGTTGTTAACTTGCTGTATTCTGGTAATACATCCATTTTAAGTAGAACTTTATCTAGCTTAAATGTTTGTAGGCCATCAGCACCAATAGCAACAACATCCATATTACCTTTACTACGACGGCTTTCTGCTTGAAGCTTATTGCGGTTACCATCATGAGTACCTTCAGGAATACGCACTTTGATCCCAGTTTCTTCTTCAAAAGATTTTACAAATTTTCTAAAACCAGGTTGTAGGTACCAAACAGAAAAAGTAACCGATCCTTCTTTTTTAGCTTGTTCTTCGATTTCACTCCAATTCATTGTCGTGACGTCATAAGCCATGCTTGAGAAAGAAGTAGCAGCAAGTAGCGTTGCGATAAGCGTTTTTTTCATTTCAAGTTTCCTCTATAAAGAGCGTATTATTATGTTTATAAGTAGATAATTAGTCATTGTTAAAAAGGCAATATTGAGTGCCGTTACCCTATGAAAATCCTAGAGCTTCACATTAGTCGACACTCTATTGTTTTACCCTTTACCTGTTGATTGTGATAAGTAATTGCCTTTCAACAAACGTTCAATCAATAACATAAGCAGCACGTTAGGTATCACTAAAATAATCGAGACAACGGCCGCATCAGGACGAATAAAGGAGTAGCCCAAGAACGAATACAGTATGGTTGGAACGGTAATAAAGTCCGGTGCACCCAATACAAACGACATATTAAATTCTTCAATACTGATCACTAAACAAAATATGGTGGATGCTAATAAGCTTGGCTTCAGTAATGGTAAAAACGCATTCTTAAATGTCACCCATTTACTTGCCCCCATATCAGAACACGCATCCACTAAATCTTGAGGAACCGCTCTAAAACCCGCTGATAAAATACGAATAGCATAAGGCAAAGCTAATACAGTATGGGCAATCACGATATTAACGTACGCATTATCCAACCCAAGTTCTAGTAGCATCGAGCTAAAAAATACCGCTAGAATCATTGAAGGCATGACCATTGGTAATAGTGACACCATTTCTGCGATTTTCTTACCTCTAAACTCCATACGTCCAAATGCATAAGCCGTTGGTGTCGCAAGTAATAGCGTCAGTATTGCAACAGCAGGGGCAACGCTATAACTGTTTCTTAGCGCTTCAGGTAATGAGGTGTTTTCCCATACATCAACCCAACGTCCAAGAGATAATACTTGAGGAAATAAATCTGGATAACTCCAAGGGTGGTTTGGATCAACCAATGACCAAATAATCGCCATAACAAATGGGATACCAAGCCAAACTAAGTTCACTAAGATGAAAAAAGCAATTGAAATGATAACAACCCATTCAGCATTACTGCGCTTCTTCATTAGGCTCATTTCACGTCCTCCGCCGATACCACTGCTTTCTTACGAGTAGTAAACGGTTGTGTTAATAGTGTTAATACCACCGCAGAAATTGCAGCTAAAATCATAATAACCAAAGCAATAACCGCTGAATTTTCCCATTCATAATATTGAGTCGCGGTAATGTTCATCAACATGGTTAACGAATAATTACTTCTAGAGCCCGCAATAGCAGCAAATGAGAAATCACCCAAAGCGCCAATAAAGACTAGAATAGACGCCGCCTGTAATGCCGGAATCGTCAGAGGGAAAATGATAGTTTTGAAGCGAGACCAGCGTGACGCCCCTAAATCTAATGCGGCATCTAAGATATCAGTACGAATACTTGCGATAGAGCCTGAAATCAAAATAAGTGCAAATGGTAAGTTCTTCCAGATTTGTAGAATCACGATACTCCAACCGAACTCATCATTAGCCATTCGAATCGGTTTATCAATGATGCCAAACTTTAACATGACTTCATTAAAAATACCGTGATACGCAATCACGTTCATCAATAGAAAAGCCGCCACTAAACCAGGCACAAACATCGGCGCTCTAAGCACACCGATCATAGCCAGTTTTCCAGGTAGTTCCTTGGAAAGCCACATGGCGATAGGGTAAGCGAATAGAACGGCTCCCAATGTACCTAAAATTGAAGTACGTAATGAGTAGCCCATTGAGCGCCATAAAATAGGATCTTGTAGCGTATAAGACCAATATTCCGTCGTGAATTCAGGTTCATTAACAAAGCTGAATAACCCAAAGCTTTGAGCAACAACAACGTATAACGCACTGCCCATCAAAAAGGCAATCGTACCAACGCCAGGTATGAGTAACAGATAAGGAGTCATTTTCATAACCTTCTCCTACACACTTGCTTTTTCAAGCAAGCGAACCGTGTGAGCTTCTAGACGAACAAATAATTCATCGCCTTTATTCGCCATAACACGACCACTTAATTGAAGACGAATGGTCTTTTCTTCATTACCTACAAAACCGAATACATCCAATGTATTTCCTTGGAATGCCGATGATTCAACCGTTACTTTAAATGAGTTCTCATCACCTTCATTACAAAGAATGGCATCTTCAGGGCGCCAGCAAACATAAATTGTGTCATCTTGAGGTGCTTCTGCTGATGTAATGGTTAAGTCGCCAAAATCAGAACTGACCGTATAAGTGTCATCTGCATTTGTGGTTACCTGCGCAGTATGAATATTCGCCGCACCAATGAAATCGGCGACAAATCGATTGATCGGTTTGTAATAGATTTCTTCTGGTGACCCAATTTGCTGAATCTCACCGCGATTAAGAACAACAATACGATCACTCATTGCCAATGCTTCAGCTTGGTCATGAGTTACGTATATAGAAGTTAGGTTATGCTCACGTTGCAGTTCTTTTATTTCAAAACGAACACTTTCACGCATTTTTGCGTCAAGGTTAGATAAAGGTTCATCAAATAGAATGATGTCTGGACGCGTTACCATCGCACGAGCAAGCGCTACACGCTGTTGCTGACCACCTGATAGTTGACCTGGTAGCTTATCTTTATGCTCCATGAGTCCAACTTGATTTAGAATTTCAGTCAGTCGACGCTTTTGTTCTGCTTTATCTAACTTCTGCTGAACCATACCAAAACAAATATTATGCGAAACACTCAAATGTGGAAAAAGTGCATAAGATTGAAAGCACATTGCCGTATTTCGTTTTTCTGGCGGCGTTCGGGTGACATCATCATTTTTAATCAAAATTTGTCCAGATGTTGGCTCATTAAAGCCCCCGATCATTTTCAGTAAGGTCGTTTTACCACAACCACTAGGGCCAAGTAAGGTGACAAACTCACCCTTTTCAACCGTGAAAGAGATATTGTTAGATGCATAAAATTCACCATATTGTTTGGTGATTGAACGTAGGGTCAGCATGCTCATTTTAATCTTTCCAAAAAAGTTTAATTCGTATTTATTTAAACGAATTATCATGACAAATATATGAAATGTCGACCTGTTTTTACGATAAATTTATTCAAATTTAGCTTAAAAACAGTCAACTCATTGAATTAAATAGAAAATCATTATCATCTGCATTACATTTAATTAACAAAAACAAGATCTAAATCAATTTTAAACTTTACAATAAAGTTTAATTGATTAGACTTCAATGAGAGTAAACGTAGTTCATACTGGTTAAGTTTTCATATTGGATAACACATATGCTGTACCCCAAAAGCCCAATACAATTAGAATTGACTGAAGGCCATAAAAAGATTTTAGCGGCTTGTCAGCTGCACGGTGCTATTTCTCGTGCACAACTCACCAAAGTAACCGGCTTAAGAAGTGGGACTGTGACCAGTTTGTCCAAAGACCTATTAATGATGAATTTAATCAAAGAAGGCGAGCGTATAAAAATTGGTCGAGGTCAACCGACCATACCCATTGAATTAAACCCTTATGCCGCCTTTTCTTTTGGGGTTTCTTTTCATATTGGAACCATTAATATTGGTGTTGTGGATTTCACCAATAACCTTATCGATACCATTGAATTTAGCTTTAATGAACAACTCTGCGCTGAAGACGTGGTCAAACTGATCCAGTCACACATCTCTAGTTTGACGACAAAACACCGCTTACAACATTCTCGTATATTAGGGCTTGGAATCTCACTACCTGGTCCGTCACACGGAAATGGCAGAACCATACAGACGATTGCTTCACTATCTCATTGGAGAGACGTTGATTTATCTCGATTGTTTTCCGAATACTTCTCTTTCCCTGTGTGGATTGATAATGATTGTAACGCCGCGGTCATGGGGGAGTTTCATTCGAAGCACTGGCATTCCTGTCAATCCATGATTTTGATTGAATTAAGTCACGGTGTTGGAGGGGGTGCTATTATCAATGGCAAGTTACTGAGAGGCCGAACGGATAATGCCGGTGAGATTGGCACTTACTTTAATGTCATTGGTGAAAATAAAAAGCCCACTATTCGTAATTTAATCAAACGACTTAAAGCCAACAGCATTTTGGTTGAATACCCTGATGATATTCCGTTAGAACACCCAATAGTACAGGATTGGATCACCGAAGCGGCGGAAGCCCTACGCCCTTTTATTACCTTAACCATGGGGTGGTTCGACCCAGATTGCATTGTCATTGCTGCTGAAGGCGATCGCCTTTTAATTCATTCACTGATTGAAAAAATGCAGCTTGAAAAAGACTGGTCAGGCTATGGCAGACACTATGAGATGCCCGTGGTATCTCCTACACTAGTAGGCAAAACATTAAATACGTACGGCGCATGTATGTACCCATCATTTTTCACTTTAAATTTATAATAACGTATAGCAATAGGATTTATCATTATGAAATACGCTCCTAGTGTTGGCATGAAGTTCAACGAAGATGGCTCAGTACGCCGCTTTCCTGGAAATACTTTTCTTTGTCATCTCGATCAAAGTTTGGCACTTATTCAAGAGCTAAAATGGGCACAACAACAGCTAAAAGAGATGAATTGTGGGTATAAGTTTTCATTTTTACCGATAGAGAGCATGCACCAAACTATTTTTGAAGGTGTATGTGATCAAATAAGAAAACCAGAGTCATGGACTAAACACGTTGCAACTGACGCTCCGCTAAAAGAGACGACAGACTTCTTCCTTAATGCTCTTCAATCCGTTACACCCCAAGGGGGGTACAACATGGTGTTTGATCACACCTATAACTGCCCTATTGGAGGAACAGCGATTTGTATTCGTCCTCAATCGCCATCTGACGAAAGCGCAATCTGGGATACTCGTGAAGCTCTTAGTGCGGCAACGGGCATTAGAATGCCGAACTTTCATGAATATCGCTTCCATATTACATTAAGTTACCGAATCATCGAGTTAGAAGAGGCGGATCGTATCGAGCTAGAAGAGACGGCTAAACGCATTGATGAGCGCTTATCAACGACCTTTGGTGTCTTAACACATGGTCCCGTCGAGTTTTGTACTTTTGAAGATATGTTCAAATTTACTCCAATCACGCGATTAAAGGCATAATGCTTTTTTAATCTTAACGTTGAAAAAAGAACAACGTGACTCTATCTGGAGCGAACATCAAAACATCGCTCCAGAGGATACGCTCTTAATCACGTTTCCCTTTTTGCCTATTACGCCCACTTTTTTATGATGAAACTTGCCCATAGCCCGATCACCCAGCATACCTTTAACGATATTGCTTTTTATCTTAAGCGTGACGATCAACTGCATCCGACGTTCAGTGGTAATAAAGCAAGAAAATTCACATCTGAGCTCTATGATAACGATACAACGGTTAAAACGCTCATCAGCTATGGCAGCATTCAATCCAACAGCATGTATTCACTGGCAGCACTGGCGGCATTAAAGGGGTGGGCATTTGAATTTTATGTCACAGCTATTCCAAAGTGGCTGAGAAAGAACCCAATAGGCAACTACCGTGCAGCGCTGGAATTAGGCACTCAGTTTACCGAAGTCGGCAAAGATACATCATCATTCGAATATTATCTTAAGACAGTAAGGCAACCCGATAACTCTTGTAAGATCATTCCTGAAGGCGGTCATTACCCTAAATCAGAGTTAGGGATTCAACAACTTGCCGAAGAAATTATCGACTGGTTTAACGTTCAAGAATTCACCAAACTGACGGTTGCCCTGCCCTCAGGTACTGGCACAACCAGTTTGTATCTTCATAAACATCTCAAAGGGCACTCGATTGACGTCCTAACTTGCCCTACCGTAGGTGATAAACATTACCTTATTGAGCAATTTCAAGAGCTCGGTGAAGAAAGCTACCCCAATATCATTACCCCTTCAAAAAAGTTCTATTTCGGGCACTTATATCCCGAATTTCTTGATATATGGCATCAATTGAAACAAAGCACACAGGTCGAATTTGAATTATTGTATGATCCAATGATGTGGTTATGTTTACAGGAATACCAAAAGACGTTTAATGATGAACACGCATTACTCTATATCCACCAAGGTGGGTTACTGGGTAATGAAAGTATGCTCCCAAGGTATCGACGTGGCGGGTTTACACCTAATGAATAGATAAAAAAAATCCCTTGCCACGAATGTGACAAGGGAAAAAATGCCTATTATTTTTATTATTAAGTATAGGCTTTCGCTTTTATCGCTATACCCTTTGAATGACAAGCTAAAACAACCTGCCTAAGAGTATAATGTTCACCAAATTTTTATAGTTATATATTTTTTATATTTCTATCTTGTTGATTTATAAGATTTAAAGCAACGTTGTACCAATAACAACGGCATTGATAATCATAAAAGTAATCATTCGGCATCCTTACACTCGTTACTCTTTTCACGAGTTAGTTCTATCTCTCTAATCTGAAAGTAATCTTACCGAACATACCCTTAACAGTACACTGACAAAGTGTAACAAGATGAAACACGATCGTATTGATTGAAATACAACGTTACATTCCATGTTCATATTTTATTAATAATTGAGATATTCATCATATCTCATAATATATTGGGTTTTTATTATCATGATAAACCTCTAGAATCTCTCCCCATAATAATACTGATCAATCGTTACTCTATTATCGAGAATGGAATCAACATGAACAAACGTCACATTACAACACTATTGGCCTCTCTTATTCTTACTGGATGTCAGCTAACTGAACGAGATACCTCATTCAATTGTCTATCCGACCAATCCTATCAATCGATCAGCGATAATGATTACATCGCTGAATGTGGTACCGATTGGTATGCAAACCAGCGAGAAAGTGAGATACACACTCTTTCTCAAGATTTCCATTTCAAAACACAATTTGATCGCCTGTATTTAACCCAAAATGATCAAGTTTCCTTTCTATTTGACGAAGACAGTGCACTGATTGCTTCACAAACATCAGTAACCAGTAATAAAGCGCTATTCCAATCTGGAAAGTCAACCATCAAAAACAAGCAAGCAGCAACAAGCCTAGAGCAGTTTTTAGCTCACTATATAGCAAACTTAGATACTAACAGTATCGTCTATGTCGTTGGACATACTGATTCAGATGGCCCAGAGAAGCTGAATCAGAAACTCTCTAAAAAACGTGCCATCTTCATTGCAAAAGAGTTAGAAAAAGCAGGGTTAGAAAAACAACGTATTTTTATTGAAGGTGTCGGTGAATCACAGCCATTAACAAAAAATAGGACTCGTACAGAAAAGGCTCAGAATCGCCGTTTTGAGTTAATTGATGTCATGAAGCATGATACCACCACACAAGCTGTGGCTCTTGACGATGTACTCAGTGTCTCGTTTGCAAAGAAAAAATCCATCAACACTAAGTTGCTACCGACTGGAAATAAAAATAGCACCGCCAACTTAAATAAAACGCGACCACACCCCCTAAGCCACTTCTAAACACCTCAGAAGAAGAAGGCTATTATGAATAAAAAGGGAGTTTCTACTCCCTTTTTTCAGTATATACTGATAGTTATTCGTAATATTGAAATAAGAGCCTTTATGAAAAAAGTACTTATTATCTTTGTCGGTGTGATTGCGCTGATTAGTTATATCCTCTTACCCATGGTTTCTCGTGTCACATTCAGTGCCTTTATCCCCATGGAATCCTTACATACCGTCATAGTTAAAGCCGTTCGTGAAGACCTTTATAATCAAGATGAATTTGTTACCCTTTTAAAGCAACACCAGCGTGAAGCGCTCGAAAGTGAAGAAGCGAATTATATTTCAGAATATCAATATGAGAGTGATCTTGGTGTGTATGGCTTTATGTTTAAAGGCAGCAAAGGCATGATCCCAGTTACCATTCAAACCACAATGAAGAACCGAAAAGCATCCACTCACTTTTTATTTCAAATGACTCGTGGTGAGTCTGAGATCGTTTATCAAACCAATCCCAATGGGACAACGGCTGATAATTGGGGAGCTAAAACCATCAATACCCTATTACAGCTTGGCAGTAATACTAGCTACCAGATCTCTGACTCTAGCGCGACATCTTCTATCAGTGTGGCACCTATTGCTCCGGAAATATGGGCGCAGAAGAATCACGCTCTCGATACCTTACAGTAATGTCCTCAATCAATGATGGATTGTGATTATGTTTAGTCAACAATAACGACTAAAAAATGCCCGCTTAACGACAAGCGGGCATTTTTTCTTTACATTCTTTTTTGCAATTCAAATTCAAATTCATCGGGAAACAGCACAAGACCTTCACCCTCTTGATCTGGGTACACAACGACGGCTAGCTCATCCTCTTCAAGCCCCGAAGTCCAACGACTTTTCCATTTTGCAACCGAAATTGGCTCAGCAGTAAACCCTTCCCATTCATCCGTTGCCCATTGAAGCGCATGTGCTTCACTTGGCCATACAGGGACACATTCTTCTTCTTCTGTATTGAGAAGTACACTGCCATGTTCATCTATAAGTAACCAAATCTTCTTATCTTTCGCTGCAGCTTTAAAGAATAGATTCATGCGTTCTGTAGGATCTTTAGGAATTGTTAATGTGCTCATAAACACTCTCTTTTAGTCATAAACGTTACGTACTGAACAATATTGCGACAGAGCCAAATTCCCCCTTCAAAACCATATTAAAGGGGGAAATTCGAACGACGTATTTGTATATTCTCAAAGAACGTTGAGTTTCGCAATCAACTCTTTCACATTCACTTCAAGCAATGCTCATTATTCACGTATCTTAATGCGCTCTTTATACTGGATAAGAGATCAATAATCGTTTAAAACTCATACCCCTCTGGCACAATCACAACACCTTTATCTGAGATAGGAAAACGCTCTTCATCCAATGAGCGATTAAACCCTATCATCGTGTTATCTGGAATACGAACATGTTTATCAATAATACAATTCGCTAGTTTACATCCGCTGCCTATCTGGACATCATCAAAAATTAAACTTTTGTTGATCGTCGTACCATCTCCTATAACCACATTCGAAGAAATAATCGAATGTTGCACCGAACCACCGGCATTCAGTACCCCATTAGAAATAATGGAGTTAGTGAAAATACCTTCATTTCCTGTTTCCGATGCAACAGTACGAGCAGGAGGCAATTGAGGTTCATAAGTACGAATCGGCCAGTGTTCTTGATACAGATCCATTGGTGATTCCGCTTTTAATAGATCCATATTGGCTTCATAGAAAGAATCAAGGGTACCAACATCGCGCCAATAACTGTCTTGCTTAGCACGCCCTTTATCTGAACCAAATCGATAGGCGAATACACTACGATTATCGATTAACTTTGGAATGATATTTTTACCGAAATCATGATCCGAATATGGGTTATCAGCATCTTCTTCAAGCACTCTTTGCAAGGTATCCATGCGAAAAATATAAATGCCCATTGACGCTAAGCTTTTCGTATCATCATGAGGTAACGTCGGTGGTGTTTCTGGTTTTTCGATAAAGTGTGTGATCATATTTCCTTCATCGACACCCATAACACCGAATGATTTTGCTTCTTCTTTATCTACTTCCATGCAGGCGATGGTGAGCTCAGCTCCCTTCGCTTTATGCTCTTCAAGCATAGCGGCGTAATCCATTCGATAAATATGATCACCAGATAACACAATCACATAGTTAGCATCACTACGATCCAAGAGCCACATATTATGAAAAATGGCATCCGCAGTACCTTGATACCACTTCTCTCCTGTTCTCATTTGTGGCGGTACGGCTGTAATATATTCGCCCAATTCTGGATTAAAAATAGACCAGCCATCTCGAAGATGCTTCTGTAAAGAGTGAGATTTATATTGAGTTAACACTAAGATACGACGAAGCCCAGAGTGCAAGCAATTCGTTAAGGTAAAATCAATAATTCGGTATTTACCAGCAAAAGGAACAGCCGGTTTAGCACGATCATCGGTTAGTGGGCTCAATCGAGATCCCATACCACCAGCGAGCACAACAGCGAGAGTATCTTGCATGATTTCATCCTGTAATATCATTATAAACATTAATTATATTTATCGTTACAATTCACGTGCCAATAAATAATAACCATAATAAACAATAGATTAAATATTCTGTTAACTTTTCATTGAATAAAATGCACCAAGCGTAAACATACCATGTTCATTTTTGGTGCAGCTTTGCTGCCTCTGTCTATTTATTGATATATCGATGAAGGGTATCAATGATGACCGGTTAGCCGATTAAACCCCAGTGATTATCACTCCCTGCATTTAAATTTCAGAATGATTCAAGTAGGATAGCTTGTCTTCCACTATGGATACTTATCTCAATGCTTAAGGAAAGTTTAGATGTCAAATAAAAGCATCCCTCTATCTCAAACACTTCCCAATGTCAGTGCACTCGCTTATGGGTGTATGGGGTTAGGCGGTGGCTGGGATTCAGCCCCGATCACTAACGAACACCGCAGCCATGCACATGCTGCCGTTGAAGCGGCATTAGAATCCGGTATCAATCTGTTTGATCATGCTGATATCTACACTAAAGGAAAAGCAGAAGCCGTATTCGGTGATGTACTCAAATCGACCCCTTCCTTAAAGGAAAACATGTACATCCAATCAAAATGTGGCATTCGTTTTGAAGATGATCTCGGTGCTGGTCGCTATGATTTTTCAGCGCAATGGGTGACAGAGTCAACCGAAGGCATTCTCACTCGTTTAGGTATTGAACAATTAGACATTTTGTTGCTACACCGCCCTGATCCATTAGTCGAATTCGAAGAACTGGCTGATGCGTTACATAAGCTACACGCTGCGGGTAAGGTTGCTCATTTTGGTGTTTCCAATATGAATGCCGCGCAAATTCGCCGTTTACAAACGTATTTAGATCACCCTATTGTGATCAATCAAGTTGAGATGAGCTTAGCTAAGGTTGATTTTATTAAACAGGGAATTGCTCTTCCTTTTGAAGGTGACCAATTTAGTCAAGGGACGTTAGAACACTGCCAGGAACACAACATTCAATTGCAAGCATGGGGTTGTTTAGCACAAGGACGATTCTCTGAACAAGGATTCACTTCTGATAATGAAGCAGTACGTGCTACCGCACACTATGTCGCCCAGCTTGCAGAACAATATCAAGTATCCAGCGAAGCGATCGTATTAGCATTTTTAACTCGTCATCCGTCAGGCATTCAACCCGTAATAGGGACGACCAATCCGAAACGTATCAAAGCGTGTGCTGATGCTGTTAATGTGAACCTAACCCGTGCTGAATGGTATACTCTGCTGACCTATTCAATGGGGAATCCAGTTCCTTAATTCTTCTCGATAAAGCGTTGATTGAAATAGCTTGTTACTCTTACAAGCTATTTCATCCCTACACTTAATCAAGCTATACGAGCTAATAGAGAAAAATAAAACTCAAGGGCTATATATGACCTATGTACTTGTTTTATCTATGTACTTTTTACCTATGTACTTTTTACCTATGTACTCGTTTTACCTATTTATTCGTTGATGCATAGGCTTATGTTGTCGGTATAAACAGACGTTGGTAATCTGTATTGAGTTGGCAGCACTCATCCAATATTAATCGACACTCTTCATCACTATACAGTTCTAGCAAAAAATAATAACCAAACGTCACCGAAAAAGAACCATGTAGCTTCGTATACTCAATATCGATAAAACTATTCAGGACTTTATTGGCTTTCATGACTAAGTAGTTTATCGGTCTTTTTCGCTCTAAAATCACGAAAATGATATTGATGATTTTATCTTTTATGACAAAAGCGTGGTCTAAATGGGTAGGGTAGTCTTTGATTTTAAAATCAAAGTTATATATATCATCATGTGACAGTGCAATAATATGCTTAACTGTTTCCTTCAAACATGGAAATCTATGCATTACTAACTCAACGTCTTTGTCAATTTTATGTAAAAATAATGTGAGATATTGTACATATAATGTAAGAAAACAGCTACCCCTCTTCTAGTGATTGACCTTATCCTATTATATTAAAGCCTAGATATGTGATATAAAGCACGTAATGTAACAATCTGGTATACTAATGTTTTCCCCTATTACAGAGTAGCAAGATGAGCTTAAAACAAGAGATCCAATCAACGCATAATCGACTGGATAAAATCAAACAAAAATTAGATGGTGCAAAAACTCGAGGTGAAAGTGATCTTGTTTCAAGATTCACTGACGATGTCGACAAACTTGAAAAGAAACTGACTGAGTTAAAGAACAAAGAAAAGTATTCGCTTAACAAAGAAAAAAGAAGCTTAAGTGACATGCCTTACTCGCGTGAAATCACAAAAGCAGAGCAAGCTGATTTAGGTAAATTGAAAAAGAAGCGTGTCACTGTTATTCACCCAATGACAAAAATTGGTAAAGAGCTTCGCCTCGATGCAATGACCGGTTTTTCAAACAAGCCATTTTAATCGATTGACCTTAAAGTCAGCGAATTAAGTCGTGATATACCCAAGGCACTGAATCGACTTGGGTATCTCTTTTATTTATCGATAATAATTCAATCTAAAGACAGTCCTTATATAAGAAACTCTGTCTCCTTTCGCTATGGTGACTAGCGACGATCGACAAATTCAATTTTAACCACCAACCCTGAATGAACCTGAGATGTCGAGTTGTCCATTAACATCAGTGCAGCATTATGTACTTTAGCAACGGCAGCGACCAAGGGTAATCCCAGTCCATATCCCTTTTCATGTCGACTTTGATCCATCCGATATAAACGCTCAAATACCTTTTCTTTTTCACTATCAGGAATACCATCCCCAGTATCTGATATCATTAACGTTGTCGCATTCAACGTCAATGAAATCTCACCTCCTTCTGGGGTATACTTCATGGCATTATCTAGCAAATTATACACCATCCTAAACAGCAACGATGGGTCTCCCTTTATGGTAAGATCTTGTATTTCAAAATGAAGTGTCTGTCCTTTTTCTTCAATTTCTGGTTCAATTAATTCAATCGCATCATGAACTATCGTCTTTAAATTCACTCGATGAAATGATGCACTAATATTGCCATTTTCTAATTTAGACAATTCTAATAGTGCATTGAACGTTAACAAAATAGCATCAAATTCATGTTCTATATCATACAAGCCTTTTTGTATTCGTTCAGAATCCCCCCCCTCTAATGCTTGTAATTTATTCTTAATTCTCGTCATTGGGGTACGAAGGTCATGCGCTATCGCATCGGTGACACCCTGTATTTGATTAACAGAGCCTTCGACTCGATCAAGTAATCGATTCAATTGTTGCGCTAACATGCCCCATTCGTCGGATTGATTCGATACCTTCGCTCGTACTGAAAAGTTACCCAGCTCAATTTCTGTGACTACATAGGAAATCGTATCCAATTGACGCTGAATCTTTCTTTTTACAATCCAACTAGGGATGAAAGATAAAATAGCGGCAATCAATAGAACCCAGCTCCCTGCATATAGGAATCGAGTTTTAAATTCGGTTAATTCCTCTTGGCTTGACGCCACAAGAATTTTCCCTTCCCCTAACGGGAACGTACACCCATGTAAAATACCAATGTCTCTATTTAGCCCACCCCAAATCGGAAAAGACGTTAACTGAGGGCAGGCTGAAATTGGCTTAGGAAAATGGCTCAAAGAACCCGATACTCGATCATGCTCATCACGTGCAAGAGTAATGAATCCTTCAGAAGAATAGGTAAATTGATCAACTAATTGATCGAACCCCATGGTGGGATTGGTTTGATAAAGCGTTGTAATTTGTAATATATGTTGATCTAAGCGTTGCTTTCTTGACTGCTCAATGGGTTTAATACTCAGCCAATATACCGACGTTAAGCTTATCGCAACCATTGTCCACATTAGTAATACAACCAATAGCGATAAACGAAATAGCGAATGATTACGCCACAAAGCGCTGACTGAGCTGACGATCATAATTTACACATTCTATAGCCAGAGCCTCGGATGGTTTCAATCATTTTAGGGCGCCCTTCCCCTTCTAGTTTTTTTCTTAATCGTGCAATATGGACATCAATGACATTGGTTTGAGGGTCAAAGTTATAGTCCCAGACTGCCTCAAAGAGCAAGGAACGAGTCACCACTTGATCAACATGCTCCATGAAGTATTTAACCAACTGAAATTCTTTCGTTTGTAATGAAATAACGTCATCATTAAATGCAACCTGCTGAGACAGTAAATCCAATGTTAAGTGACCATTTTCCAACTTATGAGTACTGCCTTCAACACGAGCGAGGTTATCTCTTGCGGCTAGGATTTCTACTCTGGCGATGAGTTCCGATAAAGCAAAGGGTTTGACCAAGTAATCATCCCCCCCTTGCTTTAAGCCTTTCACTCGTTCATCAACACTATCTAAGGCACTGAGAATTAACACTCTCGATGTCGTATTGGCGTTTTTCAATGTCGATAGCACGGTTAAACCGTCTAACTTAGGTAACATTCTATCGAGAATGATCACATCATAGGCTGTTTCTAAAGCGAGGAAGAGTCCATCCTGACCATTCTCGGCCAAATCAACAACCCAGCCATTTTGCTTCAAAGACTGCCCAAGATATTCCCGAGTTTCTCGATCGTCTTCTACCACCAATACTTTCATTGTTTCACCTTAATCGAGGTTAGTGTTAATCGAGGTTAGTGCTAATCGAGATTAGTGTTTATGCTTACCTTTATGGTGCATCACTGGGATTTCTTCACCATTGTCTAAATTAACCAGTATTTTCTGTCTCATGCCTTTATCGGTGAACATTTTCACTTCATAGAAGCTAATGCCTTTTTTATGCTCGAGTTCAACTTCTAATACCTTTCCTTGATATTTGCTTTCCAATGATGGGATTAAGCTTTCCAATTGAACTGACGATGCTTTTACTGCATTAATCGCTTTTTCATCACGCTCATCGAGATCATTAACCCCAAAAAATGACAACGATTCTGATTCTTCTTCTAAAACACGGCCATCTTCCAACGAATATACTCTTTCATACTCTTTATCGGCGGTTAAGTCGATCGTTTTTACTTCAAAAACCATCTGCTTATTTTCGTCGTCTAATTCAATATCCGTAATAGTTTCATTGTCTCCAATCGTTTTTATTATATCAATAAGTTGAACGTCACTGGATTTAATGGCCATGTATTCAAGAGCTTTATGACCACCAGCGACGGCTGCGCCAGTTGCTGCTACTGATAAAACGACGGCTAGAATTGATTTTTTAATTGTCATGATGATTACCTCTTAAAGTCATTATAGAGAAAGAATAAGAAAAGAAACAAAGTGCACCATGCTAAGCAAAGCCAAGTAACTATAAACACTTATTTTTGCGCCTCGGGTTAATTTTGTTCTTCCCATGTGATTTCTCTCGTTCGTTATCGTTGATTACGGGAATAAGATTACCAACACAAAATGAACTCCAAATGGAACCAAGATTAAAAAAAGTTAATGTTGCCTTGATAGTACCTATTGATAATCTCATCATTATTCTGAACCACCCGCTTAGAGAATGCTTTAAAACTCGATAATTTAGTATATTCTTAACATTAGGTGAAAAGATTCTACACCGACGACATTGCTCAAGGATGAGGTAAATGATATGAATACAACGACCGTTCGATTAAGCTTATTTCTTATCGGCTATATCCTCTCCATTACCACTGTGGCTTTCGCGGGTAATCTCGACAATACAACGATCATCAATGTCTCACTGGGTTTACTGTGTTTATTTCTTCATTACAAAGAAACCGATCATGCTGCCTCCCTAGTGATGGCTATCCTATTGATATTTAGAATATTAATTGGGGGTGTTTTGTATCATGTACTGAGTCAGTATCAGCCTGAGGCTTTAATGATACATTTAACTGTTTCGGCATGGGTTTGCTACGTCACATACCACTGTATTAAAGAAGATCGTAAAGACACTAATACGATTCATATAGTCAGAGATCACACTCATAGCGCTCATCAAACGGCCAGTCAGAAAAACAAATTTCTCAGTAAACTTTACAGATAAAACATACATTTATATCTATGATTAAGTTATAGCCTCTCCCTAAATAAATTCAGTTAGGGGAGCGATCGCGTCTTAATTTATGGAATTATTATGAATAAATCGTTTTTTTCCTACGCCTTGATGGGTTCTTCCTCTTTAATTCTTGCTGCATGTTCCTCAGAACCTCGTACTGATGCCAAAGCATGCCCTCCTTCTAATACCCCCAATACCGTCACAGTATGTATTACGGATCGCGCTGATAAGCCTTCTAAAAGTGACCTGTATATTGCCGGTACCCATAATGGTTGGGAAGCGAACAGTACAATAGGAAAGCTAAAGAAAATTAATCATCATACCTACTCTTACGATTTAAAGTTTGAGAATCCTGGTGATATCCATCAATTTAAATTTACCCGAGGATCATGGGATACGGTTGAAGTCGATGGACGTGGCTACGATATCGCGAATCGACATATTCAATTGAGAGGACAAAACCAAGTCATTAACCTTACGATTGAAGGCTGGGCCGATCAACAAAAAAATGGGCATTCCCTAGGCGGTAAACCCACCCTAAGTTATGGTCAAATTGATGAAATAGAATTTGTTTTTCCAATTGATACCTTTAAAAGAGGGAAAGGTAACCATGTTCCAAGGGACACCAAACGTCTCGTTCGTGTTTGGACACCAGAAGGCTATGATAAAAATCGTTCTTCACCATATAAAGTGATTTATGCGTTTGATGGGCAAAATTTATTCAGTAATGAACACTCTTCCCATGCTATGGAATGGGAGCTTGATGAAGCATTGAACTATAAGAATGCCGACTATATTGTTGTCGGGTTAGACAGTCCTGCCGCATCAACACCGCCTAAAAATGCAACCGATAATACCAAAGAGACCTTAAGTTCAGACTACCGTCGGTATGTTGAATACAGCGCTCTTGACTGGGAACATCCAACCTATGGGGAAATTGAAGGACAAGGCTTTGCTACGATTGAATTTCTTGTTGAACAAATCATTCCTAAAGTAGAAAAGCTTTATAATGTCTCTGATAAAAAGTCAGATCGCGTGGTAATGGGATCGTCAATGGGTGGATATTTATCACTTATCGCGATATCAAAACGCCAACCTATCTTTGGAAAAGCCATCGCCCTATCTCATGCGACGACTCATAAAACCAGTCAATCACTTCACCCTAATTGTCGTGGCGAGGCCTGTCTTGGTTACGGCGGTAAATACATCAGGGACTATATTGAAAAAAATGGATTTGCTGAAGATGCCATCGTATATCTCGATATGGGAACACAAGAAGTCACCTCTGTCGCAAAACAAAGCGAGATGTTAGAAGGCCACCGACGAATGATTAATGCCATTCAATCCACGGGGATTAAGTTTGAGCATGATGAAATAAGCAATGGTGTACATGACGAAGAAGCATGGGCCGAACGTTTTCCAAAAATATATGATCAAATATTGAAATAAAATCGTTTTTCGCTGTCTACTGTCATACTCTCATTAATAAGAGGGACAAATAAGGGGCTTTACGCCCCTTATTTATTCACTATCACGTTTATTCACTATCACATGCCAATATCAGCAAGTTTTAGTGAAAGCGTATTGAGTGACTCTGTGCTTTAACAGTGGCCATATATTTAAACCATGCTCAATTTTTAACGGATTAACGGATTGGTATTATTTTGAATTATCATCGACGACTTTCATACGGCTTGCTTGGCTTCTTCCTATTGTGTTCCATCCTATTTAACCCTGCTTTCGCTCAAAGCTCTGGTTGGGTAACGGAACCCAATCACCCCCCAGTTAAAGTACGCTTTACTGCGACAGGCGGATACGATGTTAAAAATAAAACCGTTGAAGTCTTACTGGAAGTGAATCTTGATGAGGGCTGGAAAACCTACTGGCGATCACCTGGTGAAGGTGGTATTGCTCCCAAGCTCACTTGGAATGATTCTGATAATATCAATAATATGACTTGGTCATGGCCAATGCCTGCGTATTATGACCAACTTGGCTTAGCCACATTAGGTTATAAAAAGAAAGTCAATTTCCCACTTACATTGCATGTCGACGATATGACTCGACCATTGTATTTTGGTGGTACGTTAGCCTTACCAAGTTGTACTACTATCTGTGTTATTACCGACTACCCAGTTTCTCTTTTCTTTCATCCAACGAATGTACAACCGAATAGTGACGCTGCCTTCCTCTACTCTCAAGGCGTCAGTTTTACTCCAAAGGTCAACCAACAATTTTCAATCGATGGAACCTATTGGAATAAAGAGGCTCAGACGTTAACCTTGCAACTATCTCAAGCACGAGATTGGGTCAAACCAACCGTACTTATCGATGGAAAAGACGTTGAAAATGACATGTTTTCTGAACCAGAAATATCCCTCTCTGAACGTACTTTGTATGCGGTATATAAAGTCAAAAATTGGGCAGGCAATGTTGAACTGAATAAAAAACATATCACCGTCACCGTCTCGGATGATGTCATTCTTTCAGAAGCCAATACCACGGTATCCAACACCACACCAATCAACGTCACTCAACAGGGAACAAATAGCCTCCTGACTATCATCGGATTTGCATTAATTGGCGGATTGATACTGAACATTATGCCCTGCGTATTGCCTGTTTTAGGGATGAAATTAAATAGCCTTATTGCTTTAAATACTTCCGAGTCATTAAATACTTCCAACCCATTAAATAGCCTTAGTCAACATAGTGCTACTAAAAAACAATCCACACGTTCTATTCGAACCTCTTTCTTAGCGTCTTCTTTGGGTATTATTTTCTCATTTTTGCTTATCGCTGCTGGTCTCAGTGTATTGAAATATACAGGGCAAAGTGTGGGTTGGGGAATTCAATTCCAAAGTCTTGGTTTCATCTTATTGATGGTTGTCATTACGCTTATCTTTGCAATGAACCTCATCGGCTTATTTGAAATTCAATTACCTACCTCTTTAAACACCTGGGCTGCGACAAAGGGAGACAACTCTCACCTCGGGCACTTTATTCAAGGTGCATTCGCTACTCTTTTGGCCACGCCATGCAGCGCGCCTTTTTTAGGGACCGCTGTCGCTTATGCTCTTGGGGCTTCTTACTTTGAAATGTGGGGTATCTTCTTTGCATTAGGCGTTGGCATGAGTTTACCTTGGCTAACCTTTATGGTTTTTCCATCGTTAATTCGCTTTATGCCAAAACCAGGCCCCTGGATGAATAACATCAAATACCTCTTTGGGATCATGATGTTAATTACATCGGTTTGGCTGATCACTCTTTTACAAAGCTTTATCGATACACAGTGGGTCTACGCTATCATTGCCACTTTATTAATAGTGACCCTCATTTTAATCTCTAAAAAACACGGTAAAAAACCCGCGATCATCGTGTGTAGTATCGCCGTCATTACCTCAGGAATGGGTTTAATTATCGGCAGTGTCACCGCCGACAAGTGGGCAACCCCTATCGTGAATGATATTGAATGGCAGCCATTGGATGCAGATAAAATACCTTCTCTTGTTCAACAAGGAAAAACGGTGTTTGTAGATGTGACTGCTGATTGGTGTATTACCTGTAAAGCCAATAAAATCGGAGTCCTATTACAAGATCCTGTTTATAGTGCCTTAAAGGATGACAATATTGTCACGATGAAAGGAGATTGGACTCGCCCAAGTGATGCAATCACTCACTACTTACAGCAACATAACCGCTTTGGTGTGCCTTTTAATATTGTTTATAGCCCTAAACACCCAAATGGGATCGAGTTACCCGTCATTTTAAGCAGTGATGATGTCATGAATGCGATAGAACCGTAACGATGGCGACAAAGATAAAGAAATGGGGAATCAATATCACACCCACCATTTTGATTGTGAAAAATGGTGGGGCCACCCCTTTAACCATCAGGTTTACGGCACCATTGGGTATATGATTTTTTTACTGGTTCGCCTAAAGATAAGGCTGAGTTAGCCTTTCTTATTTTTCTCAATATGAGATTTTACGATCTTTTTTTCTACCGCATCAGCTGCTTTATCCGTAACGGTATCAATCACACTATCGTATTTACCATTCATATTGAAACGTTCATTGGCCACTTTCTTAACAGCTTTTTTGAACATAGATTTGCTTTTATCATTGAATAAATTGTTTAACATCGAATGTTCTCCTTCATGATGATGACGCTATATTCTACCGAAAGCCATCTACCGTATGTTAATACGAGGTTATCTTCTAAGACATAGGTACATAGATATAACCAATTGACGTAATAGGTTTTATCCATTTCACTTTATCGCGGAGAATAAATACATTGGTTAATAACAAACAGTAAAGACACTCCCATCTATGACTACAATACAGATAGAAGCGTAATTAATACATTTTATATTGTAAGGATTCTTATGACGGAACATTATCAACCACCGAAAGTCTGGCAACATCAATCTCCTAAAGGCGACCCTTGGGCTCATATTAATCGTCCTATCGCTGGCGCTACGCATGACAAAGAGCTGCCACTTGGTCAACACCCTATTCAACTCTATTCCCTAGGGACACCCAACGGTCAGAAGGTCACCATATTATTGGAGGAGCTGCTTGCTGCTGGAATCACAGAAGCAGAATACGATGCTCACTTAATCAATATTGGTGAAGGCGATCAGTTTGGTAGTGGGTTTGTTGATATCAACCCAAATTCCAAGATTCCCGCTCTATTAGATACCAGTGTGACCTCTGCCATTCCGGTGTTTGAGTCAGGATCCATCTTGTATTATCTCGCCGATAAATTTAATTACTTTCTACCCAAGGATGCTACCGCTAAAACACAAGTGATGAACTGGTTATTTTGGCTGCATGGTGCTGCGCCTTTCCTAGGCGGAGGATTTGGTCATTTTTATGCGTACGCCGCTGATAAACAAGAATACCCCATTAATCGTTATACCCTCGAAATTAAACGCCAATTGGACTTACTCGATAAGCATTTAGAAAAGAACCGCTATTTTGCTGGAGAGGAATACAGTATTGCCGATATCGCGATTTGGCCTTGGTATGGTAATCTTGCACTGGGGGAACTGTACAATGATTCAGCGCAATTCCTCGATATCCAATCCTATACACACTTTAATCGCTGGGTTAAAGATGTTGAAAGTCGCCCTGCTGTTCAACGAGGAAGAATCGTGAATAAATCATGGGGGGAGCCTTGGGAGCAACTCAAAGAAAGGCACTCTGCTCAAGACATCGATGATGCATTAGCACAGCGCCCTTAATCAATAAATGATGAAGAATAAGTGAATCAGATTGATGTCTATTTCACTTATTTTTTAACTATATTGCGAAGTGTTTTGCGTGAAATTCAAGATGATCATCGATGAACGTCGAGATAAAGAAGTAGCTATGATCATAGCCCGCTTGCATTCTGAGTTCCAAAGGTGATTGATGTTTGTTTGCTGCCTCAATTAATGCTTCTGGCTTCAATTGCTCTTGTAGGAAATTATCCGCATCACCTTGATCCACTAGAATTGGTCGTTTAGATTGCGCTTTAGAGAGTAATTCTGAGGCATCATATTCTTGCCATGTCGCCGTGTCATTTCCTAAGTACAAACCTAACGCTTTCTGTCCCCAAGGACAGTTTATTGGATTCGAGATCGGGCTAAAAGCAGAAATAGAGCGGTAGTCATCTTGATTCTTTAAGCCAATCGTAATCGCACCATGTCCACCCATACTATGACCTGATATCGATTTAACACCCGTCACAGGAAAGTGTGCTTCAATTAATTGAGGCAATTCCGTGGTCACGTAATCATACATATGAAAGTGAGTATTCCAAGGTGCTTGCGTGGCATTCAAATAAAAACCAGCACCCTGCCCCATGTCATAAGCATCATCGTTAGCAACACCTTCACCACGAGGACTGGTATCAGGAGCCACGATAGCGATACCCAATTCAGCCGCCTTTTTGAATGCTCCTGCTTTTTGCATGAAGTTTTCATCGGTACAAGTCAGACCTGACAACCAATACAGTACGGGTACCGGTGTCTCAAGGCTTGCCTGTGGAGGTAAGAAGATAGCAAATCGCATGGTGCAATTCACCGTAGTAGATTCATGACTGAATTGCTGATGTAATCCACCAGCCACTGTGACTTGACTTAGCTTGTCCATATGAACATCCTATCCGCTCTTTTATCGAGCTAAAAATATTGTATACAACCAATACGTATTGAAATATACGTACTCTAAATAGAAAAAAGCAGCGCTGAATGCACTGCTTTATCATTTATGATTCGTGAATTATTTATCCATATGGACAACAGAACGAATACTCTTACCTTCATGCATCAGGTCAAACGCATCATTGATGCCTTCAAGACTCATCGTATGTGTAATGAACTCTTGTAGACCGAATTCACCAGCGAGATATTTTTCTACGATGCCCGGTAATTCAGAACGTCCTTTCACACCACCAAATGCTGAACCACGCCATACGCGCCCAGTCACTAGCTGGAATGGACGTGTTGAGATTTCTTGTCCTGCACCAGCAACACCGATAATCACTGACTCACCCCAACCTTTATGACAACATTCTAATGCCGAACGCATCACATCAACATTACCGATACATTCAAATGAGTAGTCTACACCACCCTCTGTCATTTCAACGATAACATCTTGAATTGGCTTATCAAACTCTTTAGGATTCACCAGATCCGTTGCGCCTAATTGAGTTGCAAGATCGAACTTACTCTCATTAATATCGATACCGATAATACGCTCAGCTCCGGCCATACGCGCACCGATAATAGCAGACAGTCCAATACCACCAAGACCAAAAATAGCAACCGTGTCGCCCTTTTGAACTTTTGCTGTATTTAAAACCGCTCCCATTCCCGTTGTCACACCACAACCCAGTAAGCAGACTTCTTCTAATGGCGCTTCTTTGTTCACTTTTGCTAGAGAAATCTCAGGCAATACCGTGTATTCAGAAAACGTTGAGCAACCCATATAATGGAAAATCGTCTCACCATTAATAGAAAAACGTGACGTACCATCAGGCATTAAGCCTTGGCCTTGTGTTGCACGAACAGCCTGACAAAGGTTTGTTTTACCTGATGTACAGAATTTACAAACACCACACTCTGCAGTGTAAAGAGGAATAACATGATCGCCAACGTCAACAGAAGTCACGCCTTCACCGATCATTTCAACGATACCACCACCTTCATGGCCTAAAATAGCCGGGAAAATACCTTCTGGATCATCGCCAGATAAAGTAAATGCATCCGTATGACAAACGCCGGTTGCCACGATACGAACCAATACTTCACCCGCTTTTGGTAGCTGTACGTCCACTTCTTCCATTTTCAATGGTTGGCCTGCCGCCCAAGCGACAGCGGCTTTTGATTTGATCGAAGTTTGGCCTGGTTTCAGTTCAAGTGCCATGTTGTGTCCTTTTTGATGAAAGTTAGCTCAACGTTGTTGAGCTAATAGGATAAGATAAATTAAACTTAGCAGATTCCTGAATAGAGAGGAATACTAACACCTTTAAATCTAATGATTTATTATGTGCGCGTTTCATTTAAACGTTGAAATAAATACTCGCCACTGCTGATCGCGTCATAATGCTTATTAGCCACTGAACCCGTGAAAGTTTCAATCTGAGTATCAAAATCAGGATGGCCAAAAAACGCCAAAGAATAACGAGAATGATCCGTCACAACAGAATTAACTCGATGGAAATCACGAGCCAACACATCGCCACTCCAACGTCCAAAAAGATCACCGACATTTACACCGACTAAACCTGTACCTGCTGGACTGTCATACCACTCCTCAGTAAATGGGTTCATTACTGATAAACCACCCAACTCATCTTGAGTTAATAGTGTTAATGTGCCGTAATCGGTATGCGGCGACACGGCAAATTCATTTGAATCTGGATCCGATGGTGGGTAATGCAATGCTCGTAACGATTGTGCTAACTCGGCATGTTTACTACTAAAGAAGCTTTCTTCTAAGCCAAAAGCAACAGCAAACCCTTTCAGCAATAAATGCAGTGTTTCATGGCACGCCTTCATGTAGGCATCCATCGTGTCGCGAAAGTCAGGCATATCGGCTTTCTCTGGCCAAGTCATATCATCGAAGCCCATCATGAAGGTTTCTTTAAAATCAAAACTTGATTCATCTAAGCTTTCTGCACCAATCGTTTCAAAACCACGATTTTTGGTCACATCATAAGGTAAAGAGTCTGCTAGATTTTTCTCTTTAACAGTTTTAAAGAAAACATCGAGCTGCTGCAACGCGTTATCTTGCAATTCCTTGGTTAATGGAGCGCCTGATATCGCCATAAAGCCCATTTCTTCTGCTGCTTTACGAAGCTCTAAACCGAACTCTTCTTTTTGCGTCTGAGATGCAGTCGCCCAGTTAATCGCGTTAATAATTGCAATTTGATTCGTAGACATAATAAAACCCTTATAAAAAAGCCCAGCGAGAAATAAAAACGAGAGTTAAAACATAAACCGGTAAAGTGATGTCTTTTTGCTTACCTGCAATCCACTTAATAGCGACAAAGCTAACGAAGGCAAAACTGAACCCTTCTATGATTGAGAACGTAAATGGCATCGCAATCGCACCCAAAACAGCCGGTAAATATTCAGTTACATCATCCACATTGATTTTAAATAACGCACTGATCATGAGGCATGAAACAAACACAATCGCAGGTGCCGTAGCTGACGCAGGAATACTTTCTGCTAGTGGTGCAAAGAATAAAAGAAGTAAAAATAGTGCCGCAACAACAACCGCGGTTAAACCCGAACGACCACCAACGGCTGTTCCTGATGTACTTTCCAGATACGATGTTGTCGTTGACGTGCCGATTAGTGACCCCACGGTCGTTGATAATGAATCGACAAAAAATAAACGCTTAATACGCGGTATCTTGCCATTTTCATCATACAGTTTCGCACTTTGACTCACTGCCACTGTCGTACCTGCAGTATCGAAAAAGTCGATTAGAAATAAGCTAATGATAAGAACGCCTGCATTCAATGCACCTTCAAGGTCTATTTGCATAAACGTAGGGGCTAATGAAGGTGGCATTGACATGAAGCCTTTCACTTCACTTAATCCTAGCAACGTAGAAAGAGCCGTGACCACCAAAATACCAATAACAATCGCGGTTTTTAGACCTCGAGAATAAAGCCCTGCCATTAAGACAAAACCAAAAATAGATAGGAGGATATTCGGATCAGAGATATCACCAAATGACACCATTGTCGCTGATGATGGTACAACAATTCCTGCTGTTTTTAGGCCCACTAGCGCAAGAAACAAACCAATGCCACCTGATACGGCTAAACGAATGTTGGTTGGAATGCCATTAATCACCCACTGACGAATAGGCAATAAGGAAGCAACCATAAACAGAAGACCGGAAATAAAAATAATACCAAGAGCTGTCTGCCAGCTATACCCCATTCCCCCAACGATACCAAATGCAAAGAAAGCATTCGTACTCATACCCGGTGCCAATGCAATAGGGTAATTGGCCAATAAACCCGTTAGTAATGTTCCTAGCGCTGCTGCAATACACGTTGCAACAAATACCGCGCCAAAATCCATACCGGTTGTACTTAAAATTGATGGGTTAACCACACTGATGTACATCATGGTTAAGAAAGTCGTCAAACCTGCTGTCGCTTCAGTTTTAATGTTGGTGTTCAGGCCATCTAAGTTAAAGAGTGTATTTAATATGTGTTTAAATGAGCGTGAACGATCCGATGTGTTTGGCTCTTGTTTCAGCGTTTTGTCTAGCATGAGTAACCTTTAAAATAAATTAAAACGCTACGCTGAGAAGAATATAGACATTTACCCTGACAACAATCAGAGATAAAAAGGTCATTTTGGAGGTAAATACGAGGTCAAGGACTCGGGATTTACAATGTATCTTTCAGCGTAGACATAGCTACACTTACTTTTCAGACACATCATAATAAAGATGGGTATAAAGTTTTTCGGTCATCTCATAGTAGAACATTTACGGTGTCCTGTAGATACGCTCCACCTTATTAGGAGCTTATACAAAATGCCTGAAAGCAAGCGATAAAGTGAGCATAACAAGACTTTGAATGTAACAAATACACAGAGTCATTAAAAAATGATAGTTAGCTCTAATTTATGGCGAGGATGATAGCGTATTTTATTAATTTGTAAAGTATAAGTCATAAATTAATCATGATAAACACCTTAACTATCTGATAAAATTCAAGATAAACACGATAAAAAGCAAGAAATAGAAGCCTACTCTCTATTTTTGCTTTTTATCATCGTGGTGAATTCCTCAATAGAGAGTAATCATTAGGTATACAGTCTTTAGCCGTTAGATATAAAGTCTTTAACTGTCAAGTATACAAACTCATCACTAAACAAGCTTACCCCTTGTTTAAAGGACTGTTAGTGTCATGGCTATTGAGATCATAATTCGTCACCCGTACATTATGCTGTGGGTATGGCGGTGCAATCCCCTCTTCATCAAAACGACGTTTCACTTGCTTAGTAATATCCCAATACACCGCCCAGTAATTCGCCGTTCTAACCCAAGGCCTAACCACGTATTCGACTGAATTCTCAGTCAGCAAATGCATTTTTATATCATAAGCCGGTGTTTTTAGTACCATGTCATGTGAAGAGACTATCGTATCTAAAATATGCTCAACCTGCGCATTATCGTCGTGGTAGCTGACTCTAAACACCAAATCCACTCGACGTACTCGGTTATTCGTCGAGTTTTTGATTACACCACTCCAAATTTTATCATTAGGTATAATCAGAGACTGATTATCAAAGGTTTTTATCGTGCAATTAACGAGGCTCATGCGATTCACCACACCGGATATACCACATGCTTCAATCGTATCTCCAACATCAAAGGGCTTATAAATTAACAGCATCATACCGGAAGCAAAATTAGCTAAGGTATCTTGTAAAGCAAAACCAATAATGATCCCGACGATACCAAAACCGGTTAGAATAGGAGTAAGATCCAAGCCTAGTTGAGCTAATCCAGTAATAAAACCGGCAATAAGGACCAGTTTACCGGAAATTGACGTCAAGAACTCTTGCATTAAGATCGATAAATTTAATCTTTCTAGCGACACCATTTTTTGAACGAAAAAGGAAATCGATCGAGAAAACAACCAAGCAAGGCTCATGACAGCAATAAAGAAAACCGTGTTCAACACAAGCTGTGGAATCGTAATCGATATCCATACTAACAAGTCTTCACCACGTTTTACCGCCATTGTGCTTAGCACATCAATATCTAACGTTTCTTTTGTAACCGATCCTGTTTTGTCTAATAACATGGTTTTAAAGGAAGATGTTTTTATGTTCATCCCATCGGCAAGACGAATCATCACCTTTAATGCTTTAAGCAAGATATCCAGTCGTTGACTTAATACCTTTTCCGCATGCTCTAATGCCATTTTCTGATCGTTATGGCTGGCTTTAATTTGCTGCTCGATAACTTCCAACTGCCTATCATAGAACTCAATAGCCACTTGATATTCAGATAATTTTTGCTCTATAAAAACCGTAAAATTCGTTTCTTCTAACTTATTAGGCGCTTCTAGCTCTCTTAACCAACGAATATTTTCCAATCGGTTTTGATAAAAGACGTTTAAATAACGTTGAACTTCGCTGATATCACTGAGTAATATCGCTTGTTTTTCATCGGCTACGTCTTCAAGTTTATTATTCAATTTCTGCATGTACCCATCAAGATACCGAACCGATCGCTTAATCAATAGTTTTTGATTTTTAATGTACAAGACGAGAATATCTCTTTCGATGCTGTCTGTTTGTATTGCGTTGCCCAGTTGTTCTCTTAATTTTGCATTTTGATTAAACAGCTGAAATTTAAGTGTTTCATTTCCCGTTCCATCATCAATTTTCAACTCTTTAATCAAGCCTTCCATATGAGTAGAAAGACGATCTATTTTTTGAAGTTCAGTTTCTTCTTGTACCTGTTCGCCTTTAGCGAGAACACCCTGTTCCTTCGCAAAAAGAGACCATGACGTACACAAGATCAATACAAATACATAAAAAGGGGGAAAAGATAAATAACGAAAGTCACGCCTATCCATAACGTGTTCCTCTTGGAGTGATGAAGTGCAGGAGAATCGAATCAAAAACACTATAAAAGATTAATGGAGATAAGGTACAAGATTAGTGGGTTCTTCCGTTAATGCAAAATCATGGGAGTGTTAATACTTAGTAAAAAAAATCCCCTCAGTCAAAGACTCAGGGGATTTCATGTATTACATCCAGCTATAGCGGATTATTTAATACGACAAACATCGTTAATAGAACTAACCGTTACAATTTCATTGTCTTTTAATGTTTTGACTTCGATACCATCAACCGCTGTTTTAACTAAATCAACTGATGTGAACGAGTGACCAGCAAAGCCGTCATCAACCTGTACACAACCTTCTTGACCATCTGCTTGAATGTACATGTGATCATTTTCAGGCGTACGCATAAAGGTTAAATCCGCGACCGAATACGGGCCTTTGAATTCTAACGTATCGTAGGCACCAACACCGGTTGACACCACATTACCACCAAAGAAGTTATTTGGTACTACATAGGTGTTATTACCACTGTCACCCTGAACCGATGTGCTACCTGTCATACCAAATACCAATGTATCGTTACCGTAGCCACCCACTAATTCAGCCGAGCCTTGCTCACCATCGAGGTAATCATGACCACCTTCACCATGTAGAACATCAACGCCTGCACCGCCATACAATGTGTCGTTACCTTCACCACCTTTTAGCGTGTCATTACCCTCTAAACCACACAGAACATCTTGACCACCGGTACCCTTCAGTTGATCAGAGCCCGTTGTACCAGACATTGTACACTCTAGCTTATCAACCGCATTCACTAAGGCATTGATCTCGTCACTGTTCAGTGATTGATTGCCGGCAACCACACTGTCTACGTAGTGGATCGTTGTTGCACCTGTTTCAGTAAACCAATCAGCCACAAATACCGATGCACCTTCTGATGGTACGTGTATTTCTAAATCCGAGCCTGTTTGAATGAATTCAAGTTCCGCAACCGCATTCACACCTTCAAATTGAATGGTATTCGTATTGTTATCCGTATTAACGTTAACGATAGTTATATCATTGAACATTTCAGGAATCACATAGGTATCATTACCGTTACCACCAAATAGGTAAGTCGCGTAAGACTCCGCGTATAGCGTGTCATTGTCATTCGTACCACATAAGAAGTCACTGTTTTGACAGTATTCTGGTTGACCTTCCCATGTTAATGCGTAGTTATGTGACTTAAGACGCTCATGAATCAATACTGAGTGATCATAACCAACTTCACTAATACCCAGTTCACTCACTGGTGCACCTTTGAATAGGTTGTCATCGCCAATAACGATACTGCGAGCAAAGCCATCAACGCCACTGAAATCACGATCATCGCCAATGGTGTTGAAGTTCGTATCTAATGCTAAGAAGCGATCACTTTCAATCGATGCTGCATTTTCAACGATGTTGCCGCGAATAATGGTTTCGCCATGACCCACAACAATCGCCATTGGATTTTCAACTGAATCAGCTCGTACATTAGTGTAATGCTCTTCGTTATCAGTGCCTTTCACAGATTCAATTGCATAACTCTTCGCACGTGTTGTGAAGTTAGCAATACGGTTATTTTCTACAATATATGGACCGATCGCGGTTGGTAACGCATCAAACTCACCAATCGTAATCACACCGTTAAATTCAGTTTCAACACCATCAATGTTGTTTTCTGTGATTAATACGTCAGCAACCTGAGATTTAACATCGACCGCTTCCATTGTGATGTCGCTCATAGTGTTACCACGAACAACCACATTCGTCATCACGTAGTCGTCGTATTTCAGTAAACCATTTTCAATACGACCATCACCAAGATAAATACCTTCCCCGTATTGCTTAAGGCCACGACCTGTTTTCGTAATCGTATTACCTTCAATCAGGATATTATCAATATCAACTCCTGATTCAACTGGGTTTTCAGTTTGTGTATACGTTACCGGCGTCACTTTAATTGCATTTTGCTTAACTGACGTAATGACGTTGTTTTTCAGCGTCACGTTGCTCGACGTCATGATACTGATGCCAGAAAGTGAGTTAGTGAAGGTAATACCTTCAACAGTTAGGCCATCAATATAAGCAACTTCTAAACCTTGACCGTGACCATTACCATCAATCACTGCTGGGTTAGTCATATCAAGAGAACGAATCGTTAGGTTCGTTAGCTTGCTATAAGGATTAACCTCGCTATCAGTCCAAAGCTTGATTGGTGAATACGTACCAGGGCTTAAACAAACCAGCTCATCAGAGCCTAAGTTCTTAAGGTTATCAAGGCTAAAAATAGTCTCTAGCGTTGCACGTTTCGGTGTTGCTGTGAGATCTTCTTGACCTTCTGAAACCGCAATCCAAGTACAACCAACAACACCAAAATCTTGATCGATATCAGGATGTTGTTGACCAAAATCGTTATCATTCAGATTTGGACGACCGAATTCAGGATCATTTAGGTTTGGTCTTTCAAAGTCTGGGTCAATTGGACCTAAACCGTCTGGTAAATCATTGCCTACCTGCGGTGGACGCTGTTGACCAAAGTTTGGATCAACTAAACCTGGACGCTCTGGTAATTCATTATCAGGGTAAATTGGACGCTCTAGACCAAAATCAGGGTCAATCGGGCCTAAGCCTTCTGGTAAATCATTACCTACCTGCGGTGGACGCTGCTGACCAAAGTTTGGATCGATTGGGCCTAATCCTTCTGGTAAGTCATTACCCACTTGCGGCGGACGCTGCTGACCAAAGTTTGGATCAACTAAACCTGGACGCTCTGGTAGTTCATTATCAGGGTAAATTGGACGCTCTTGACCGAAGTTAGGGTCAATCGGGCCCAAACCTTCTGGTAAATCATTGCCTACCTGCGGCGGACGCTGTTGACCAAAGTTTGGATCAACTAAACCTGGACGCTCTGGTAATTCATTATCAGGATAAATTGGACGCTCTAGACCAAAATCAGGGTCAATCGGGCCTAAGCCTTCTGGTAAATCATTACCTACCTGCGGTGGACGCT
>JAOICL010000024.1 GCA_028131545.1 Vibrio sp.
AAGCACAAAAAACTTGCTATAGCTCCCACATTTTCAGCGTATATTTAAGCATAATGCATGATGACACTCTTCTTTTTGGCTATGCCCAATAAACTATTATTAAAACTTTGTTAGATTACCTTCATCGACAACCATGCCTTTCGGTATTTCACGATTAAATTCAAAGCTCTAGGAGGTAATTACATTTCCTAGTTTTTACATAACGCACACCGTTGCTTAAAACTAACATTAAGCCATTGTCGTGCTGTATTTTTATAGAAGGTTATCAAATGAAGTTAAAAATCACAGGTCTCATATTCGGATTACTCCTGAGTCATCTCTCTTATGGACATCAAACAACCTCGAATCATGAAGATAAGGAAACTCCGATCACTGTCGAAGAATTGCTAAAAACAACAAAAAGTTAGGATGGTTCAACTCTACCTGCTTACAATTCTGGTCAGCCAGAAATAACCATTCTTCGTATAAATGTAAAGCCTAATGTCGAATTATCTTGGCATACACACCCAGTTATTAACGCTGGTGTATTAGTTAAAGGTGAATTAACCGTAATAACAAAAGAAGGTAAAGAACGAATCATAGTCCCAGGAGAAGCTGTTGCTGAAGTTCTTGGAACGGTACATAAAGGGATAAATAAAGGTAATGAGCCTGTTGAGATTATTGTCTTTTATGCTGGCGTTTCAGGGACACCTTTGACGGTCAATGAAGAAGAGTAGTCATCGAATAATAAAAGCAAAAAACCCGACAACTCTAGGAGTTATCGGGTTTTTTTAATAAATGGCACGCCCTACAGGATTCGAACCTGTGACCACCTGCTTAGAAGGCAGGTGCTCTATCCAGCTGAGCTAAGGGCGCGTCGTTATGTGTTTAATTATAGGAATATGAATAATTAATTCAATGCTTTTATTCTAAATTTCCTATCAAGTGCTCAAAAGTCCATCATTACGTTGATTTGAAAGTCGATTATTTATAAATAGATACCCATTAGCTTTTTATATTAAAAGCACTATCGTTAATGCCTTAATAAAAAAGCAAACGTTTGCCTATGGATATTTACCTCTATTTCTGCGAGAATAAGCCCATCCATATCAAACACTATCGGAAATTTGTTACTTTCGTCCATACTAAAAAGAATAGGTAACAAAAATCTGCATCATAATGCGTTAAGGGACAGGATGACGGCAAAAAAAATTGATGGAACCTTGATTTCCAAAACAGTACGCACAGAAGTCAAAGAAAGGGTAAGTACACGCATAGCGAATGATCAAAGAGTACCAGGGTTAGCTGTGGTTTTAGTGGGTGACGACCCTGCCTCACAAGTGTATGTTGGAAGTAAACGCCGAGCGTGTGATGAAGTCGGATTTTATTCTCGTTCCTATGATTTACCCAACACAACGACTGAAGAAGAGCTTTTATCTCTCATTGATGCTCTTAACAACGATCAACAGATCGATGGCATTTTAGTTCAACTTCCTTTACCTGAAGGCATAGACTCAACTCGAGTGTTAGAGCAAATTATTCCAGAAAAAGATGTTGATGGTTTTCATCCCTATAATGTCGGTCGCCTTGCTCAACGTATACCAAAACTTCGTTCATGTACCCCGAAAGGTATCATGACATTATTAGACCGCAATGATATTGCCTATAAAGGCATGCATGCTGTCGTTGTCGGTGCATCGAATATCGTTGGGCGACCAATGACACTTGAGCTGCTACTAGCTGGCTGCACCACAACCACTTGTCACCGTTTTACTCAAGATCTAGAGAAACACGTCAAACAAGCCGACCTTTTGGTCGTTGCGGTGGGTAAACCTCATTTTATCCCTGGAAGTTGGGTAAAAGAAGGCGCTGTTGTCATTGATGTTGGAATCAATCGATTAGATTCAGGTCAATTAGTTGGAGATATCGAATACGATACAGCCAAACACTCAGCGTCTTATATCACCCCGGTTCCTGGTGGTGTTGGCCCAATGACCGTAGCGACATTAATTGAAAATACATTACTTGCTTGTGAGCAATACCACTCTTAATTGTCGTATTATCAAACAAAGACTGCACAAGCCATTCCCTTAATCGTGGTCACATGGATACCATGGCTTGTGCTTGACCCCATCACTTCAACCCTTGACATAAAGACTCTATATTCACAAGTTGTGTTATCGCAAAGCTTTCTATACTTTTTTCTGGAATCACCCTTTCACTATTAAGCAAAGTGACATCTAACGACTCACTCTTCTTACCGCTTGTTGATTGGCTTGTCTCATTAGATTGATCATTATCAAAATTAACCCGATCAGATAATTGTTCAAGGCAATTCATTACGACCTCATCTAATTGAACAAATCCTTCTTTTAGATCAGATTCATATTGTAAGGACGATGTGGGTCTTTGAGCGCCAAGCGAAGATAAAATATTAAGAATTTGATGACATAAATACACTCGTTTTTCGGCTTCGGTAATCACATGTTGGAAACGTTTGGGTTCTTGCCTCATCATGAGTAAAGCCGATGCCAGATCAGTACAGGCTAAATGTGCAGCCCTTCTTGCCTTTCGGAATGCCAATGTATCGCGTTTCCCTTTGGTATACTGATCTTCTAAGGAGGATAAATATCTTTGGTAAGTATCAAGGCAATGGATCACCTTCAAATGAAAAGTCCGATGTTGCCAATCAGGGAAAACAAATAATTGTAGCGCTAATGCAATACAACATCCTAATATCGTGTCCAATATTCTCGGCAAAAATATTGATTGTTCTGGACTTTGTTGATGAAAGAGAAAGATGACGAATGTCGTCATAAAAAACGTTGCTACTCCATATCTTTCATTCTTGAAGTGAAAAAATAAGGTACCCGAAATAATGATCACCAGCATTTGAGCTTGAACTGTTGGTAATAAGCTCAATAATGGCGTCGCGATCATGACCCCTAAAACCGTGCCTGTTAATCGAGTATAAATTCGCATTCTGGTCGAAGAGTAATTTGGCTGGCAGACAAATAATATGGTCATCAACACCCAATACCCTTGTTCTAATTCGAAGAACTTCACTAAGGTATAAGCAAAAGCTAATGCTAACGATAATCGAATACCATGACGAAAAGACCGTGTATTAACATTAAATTGTGCTTTAAATTGCTCCCAAAAGGCACCCATGTTATTAGGTAATGCATCATACAAATCGCGGTCGTTCTGATGACCCGGCTCTTTTTTACACGCTCGCTCTATCAAATCCGATATGGATTTGAAATTATTGAACAGCATATGTAATGGCGTTTCACAATGACTCTTTGGCCCGTTAATACTTCCATTCTTTTCCGGTTCACTATTCGTGTAACCATGATAATCTAAAGAAAATTCCAACTCTTGCATTAGTATTTCGATACGATGATTTGATAACGGGGTTTTATGATGATGTGTTCGCGTGGCTAGCATCTGACAAGATTGAGAAAAACCGTCGATAGCATTTTGTATTCGATATAAAAGATCAGATTGCCCTAAATAAGAATGTAATGTTTGATGATCACAATGGCTTGATGTTAATCGTTCATGCAGCTCTTGAGCGATAAAATATTGGGACAATAAGTCGTCGGCGACGGGATCCAAGTGCTGACGATGTTGATTGGTGAGCAATTGTCGACATAATTCTAATTGCGTCACTAATTTTGCATTAATGTTCGCTTCTTCCAATCGTACCTTTCTCAAGTTAATCGACCGACTTGGTTGAAACATACTTGATTTAACCGTCGCCAATTCAGATAAATGAAGAAACGCTTTAGAGATCGCAGCGGTAGATTGGCGGTGTGGCCAACAATAACTCAATGCTAATGAAAGTAAAAAGTACCCCCCTGCACCTAAAACCAGCAACACTGGGATTGTCCAGGTCGTTGTGACATCAATCAGTTCACTTGATGATTCCAATGTCAACATGGTGTAGATGGCGATTAAAAGAGAGCTAAAAGAAATGGAAGTATACTTTTCTCCAATTGCCCCTAACATCGTGATCAGAAATGTTGATGTCATTAATCCGATTACGAATAAATACGGATGATTGAATAATACAACAACCGAAAGGCTAGTACAGGCAAAACAGAGTAGAGTCACTATAACCGTACGAATTTTTCTTTGTATATGCTCATCGTAATCAGCCAAAATAGCCGCGATAACACCTAATATCAACGTAACGGTGGAAATAGCATGATCCGTTATATATCCCCCAAATACCACAAAGGCAAAAGCCATAAAAATCACGACACCTGAGATATTCAAAGGAGTGAACAATGAGTTCTGTGTATTTTTCAAGACGTAATCGACTATCTCTTCCCTACGCTTCAACATTAAATTAACGTCTCCTACTACTAATTTGTAAAATATATTTTAATAGATTAATTATGGTTATGTGAGCGGTATCGTCAAATAATACGAATATTATCTATATTGAAATTTATCCTTAGAAAACATGTTCTTTTAATTAGACTGTTACCTGTTTAACTTATTTTTAGTTATACCCACCAAAATAATTAGCAAGGAAGATAATATGTTAATGAATACCAAACTAAAAGCCGCCACCCTTCTTATTAGTTCAGCTCTGACCGCTTACTCCGTTCAGGCAAGTAGTTATTCTGATGTGATTGTTTTTGGTGATAGCTTATCTGATGTGGGGAACTTACATGCTTTAGATTTTGCAGGTGGTCCCGCTGAAGGACAAACTTATGGAGCAAGATTCTCGAATGGGCCTGTTTTAGTCGAATATATTGCCAGTTCGATTAAAGGTATCGATGTCACCGCCAACCCACTTTCCCCTTCTCTGCATTTAACGGGGAATAATGTCGGTACTAACTATGCCGTTGCTGGTGCAAAATCATTAGATGAGGATGGCGATCCAACTACCTTTGATACAAATCTTCCAACACAAATTAATGCTTACCTTGCTGCTAATAATTTTTCATCAGACAGCAATGCATTATATTTAATGACCATTGGTGGCAATGATATTAGAGCCGCGCGCGATATTATTGCTTATAACATCAACCAAACAACGACCAGTGAAACACCTCGCTTGGATGCTTACGACTTTATCTATCAAGCGGCGGAAGGAACGGTAACGGAAATCGCAAAACTGGCTGCCACAGGTGCACAGGATATCATCTTAATTAATGCTCCAGATATCGGTGCGATACCTGAAACGCCGTTAATTCAAAGCCAGGTTATCGCGGGCAGTTCCGGTTTCATCGAAAAGTTACAAGCAAAATATTTAAATTACTCGACTTCTAATTTAACCAATACCTATAATGCTCTTACTAAAATTGGACTCGCGAAACTGACACGAGAGTTAAACTCTCAAGGGTTAGAGCCAAACATTCAAGTTTTTGACTTTAATGGTATCTTCCAAAGCATTATTAAGTCACCGTCAACCTATGACTTCACTAATGTGAGTGAAGCGTGTAACTACATTTTCAGTGCACAAGAGATTAAGCCCGAGTGCTTTATAAGCACTGATTACTTATTCTTTGATGAAGTACACCCAACCACAAAAGGGCATAGCATTGCCGCTGCTGCTTTAATCCAGGATCTACAGCTCTAATACTGGATTTTGTACAATAATTCGCTTGAGTGAATTTCAATTAAGCACGTAATAAAAAGGGTCTCATTTGAGACCCTTTTTGCGTTCAATCAATGTGGTTTATCACCATGATTAAATCAATAGCGAAACAACCACTATCGGCCAGTAATGCGATCCGCTAAATGACTCACCGCGAGAGCAAAATAATAAGAACGATTCCATCTCATAATGACATTGTAATTATTATAAACAAGGTAAGCGCGCCCTGCTTTATCATCCGGTAAGATAAGCCATGCATCGATGTCATCGGCTAATTTAGGTAATGGCTGACCATTTAATTTAGTGACACCCAATGCAGCCCACTCTTGTAGCTTTTTCGCTTTCTCTTTATCTCGACCTTGCAATGATTCATCGAGACTCTGAGGGATAGTCACCTGACGTCCCCAAGTAAATTCATCATCCCAGCCAACATCACTTAAATATTTGGCCGTTGAAGCAAAAACATCAGCCTTAGTTTGCCAGATGTCTTTTTTGCCATCGTTATTACCATCCGCTGCATACGCTAAAAAGGAAGTAGGCATAAACTGACTTTGCCCCATAGCCCCAGCCCAAGACCCTTTAAAATCCGATAATGGGATATGCCCTTCATCTAAGATCTTCAACGCCGCCATGAGCTCTGTTTTAAAGAATGCTTCTCTGCGTCCTTCATAGGCCATAGTGGTAAGCGCATTGATGACTTTATAACGACCAGTAAACGTACCAAAGTTACTCTCAACACCCCAAAGGGCTACGATAAAACGCGGCTGTACACCGTATTCATCACCGATACGTTTTAAATCCGTGTAATGTTTACGATATAGCGATTGGGCTTGCTTCACTTTCCAATCAGGCACCGCTTTAGGAATGTATTCGTCTAGGGTAAGTTTTTTTTCTGGTTGGCTACGATCGGCTTTCACCGCTCTCGGCTTATAAGTAACCCCATCAAAAGCGGATTCAATAAGAGGCGTCGGTATTCCCTGAGCTTTTGCTTCTTGTTTTAGCTCGACAACATAATCCGTAAAACTTGGTTTAGTATCTTCAGCAAAAGAAGATAAGGATACAGTTAATAACGACAGCCCAAACAATGCTTTTGGTAATCGGGTGATAATACGTTCCTTGTACATAATAATATCCTTATTCTGAATAATGTAAGGTGAAGTGATTAAGCGTTTTTATCTGAACGATCCTGTTCATCTGCTGCTCTCCACTTTGCTTTTTGTTCTTTATGTTCATCAAGCAAATTTTTTGGTGGCGGTGGCAACTGTAAAAAGAATCCATCTTTCTCTAATGACTCTCTGACCTTATCTGCGTCAACTTGTGCCAACTCTCTTCCCGCAATTTTGATCGTCATCACAAGTATAGGCTTACCAAACATTGTCATCAATGCATCGGGTACCATTGAAAAATCATCTCTTTTATTCACGTAGAGGTAAGCGCCCTCTTTTTTAGCACTTCGGTAAATCGTACAAAGCATAATTAAAGCCTACATATAAAACATACATAACAAAATACCCAATTATTAAAAAGTAATTGTGTATCTTGCTCAAGAAAACAACATAAAGTCAGCATAAACCTTGCTGAGCTAGGTAATCAAATATAACATGATTTATATGTGTCGTAACCTACTCTACACATTAAGCGTGTACTTACTTAAAATAGGATTTTTGAGAATAATAAATGGATAACACACCAGATTTAAAAGGCAGCAGTTTTACGCTCTCTGTATTGCACCTTCCTTGCAATAACATCGATAATGCCGAGCAATTTTTACTCGATAAAGTGTCACAGGCTCCCAGTTTTTTTCAATCCGCTCCTGTTGTCATTAATGTTGAGAAAGTCGTTGGTGACATCCCATTTCCGAAACTAAAAGCCATCATTAATAAAGCAGGTATGATTCCTGTTGGTGTATCAGGACTGACTTGTAAATCTAAGCAGTCGAAAGCGCTTGATGCGGGTTTCGCCATTATGTCAGCAGCAAAGGTGACCTCTTCACCCGCAGCCAAAAAAGACCACGCTATTGTTGAAGATAACGTAACGATTGACACAAAAGAAAACCAAGACGAAGTCAGTGTTGCGCCAGCAAAGTCACATTACCAACCCACTCAAATTATTCGAACACCGGTACGTTCTGGCCAACAAATATACGCAAAGGATCGCGACCTAATCGTGCTTAATCACGTGAGTGCTGGCGCCGAAGTCATCGCCGATGGTTCCATTCATATATATGGAACGTTAAGAGGACGAGCCATCGCTGGCGCTTCAGGTGAAACGGATGCCACTATTATTTGTCATGATATGCAAGCTGAGTTAGTATCCATTGCAGGGCACTATTGGCTCAGTGATCAAATTAGCTCCGAGCAATGGAAGCAGAAAACATTAGTATCCTATCAAGAAGATACTTTACGCATTGATATTTTAAATTTTTAAGGGAATAAAACAGAATGTCTCGCATTATTGTGGTTACATCAGGTAAAGGCGGTGTTGGTAAAACAACATCAAGTGCTGCTATTTCATCTGGTTTAGCACTAAAAGGCAAAAAAACCGTTGTTATCGATTTTGATATCGGCCTTCGTAATCTAGATCTTATTATGGGATGTGAACGACGTGTCGTTTACGATTTCGTTAATGTGATCAATGGCGAAGCAACCTTAAATCAAGCGTTAATCAAAGATAAGCGCAACGAAAATCTTTTCATTTTACCGGCATCACAAACACGTGATAAAGATGCACTGACTCATGAAGGTGTTAAAAAAACACTGGATGAACTAAAAGAGATGGGATTTGATTTTATTATCTGTGACTCACCAGCAGGAATAGAACAAGGCGCATTGATGGCTCTGCACTTTGCAGACGAAGCGATCATCACGACCAACCCAGAAGTGTCTTCAGTAAGAGATTCAGACCGTATCCTTGGTATCTTAGATTCAAAGTCTCGCCGTGCGATTGAAGGGCTTGAATCCGTGAAGCAACACCTACTATTAACTCGTTATAACCCTGCACGTGTTACTCAGGGTGAAATGCTAAGTGTTGAAGACGTAGAAGAAATCCTACACATTCCACTTGTTGGTGTTATTCCTGAGAGTCCATCAGTACTGCATGCATCAAACAAAGGTGTCCCAGTCATTTTTGATGATGTGTCTGATGCAGGTCAAGCATACCAAGATACCGTTGCACGATTACTAGGAGAGAAACTCGAATTTCGATTCCTTATTGAGAAGAAGAAAGGCATCTTTGAACGCTTATTTGGAGGCTAATCATGTCATTACTTGAATTTTTTAGACCAAAAAAAACAACCTCTGCTAATGTAGCGAAAGAGCGCTTACAAATTATCGTTGCAGAGCGACGCAGTAAACTGGATCCATCACCGTCTTACCTTCCTTTAATGAAGGAAGATATCATGAAAGTGATTGCCAAGTATATTGAAGTTGACCCATCGATGGTGGACTTAAGTTTTGCTCATAAAGATGACGATATTTCTGTACTGGAATTAAATGTAACGCTACCTGAAGAAGAACGCGTATAACCTACATTAAGTTCAACAAATCATAAAAAAACCCAAGCTAACATAGCTTGGGTTTTTTTATTTAAAATTCAAGTTGAATTAGTTACGCTCACCAACTTGTTCAATCTTATCAGCATCAATCGTCATTAAGTTGCCATCTGAATCTTCGTACTCATACATATTGGTGTCTGAATTCAGCTCTGGCTCACTTTCAGTTTTGATAATAGTACCGTCCGTCGTCGTCATGATGTACTGTGAACTACATGCAGATAGTGAAAGAGCAGCTAAAAGTGTAAGGAAAATGCGCATAATTATCTCTCTAATTTATTTAGTAAACGATCAGTCATTACAGACACTGCCTGTAACTCTGTTTTTAACTATAGCAAAAGTTCTAAATAACGCCCTTTTCTCATCGCTATTTTACTGTTCTTTTACTTTGTTGGTTCACTGTCAATGCAATCCACTTCTTTCAATTTACTGCTTTGATATTGCTCAACAAAATATAATGCACTTAATACCGTTTGGCTTTGCGCTTGGTGGCCTAATATAAATCGCTCACCTTGCACACTTTCATCTGGGAATTCAGTAATCAGCGTCAACGGACAATTCAACTCTGGATATTCATTAAACATCACAGGGAATCCATTAATCACATCAAATCCCATGCCTTGATTATGAATACCATAACACGTCATTTGATCTTGATTATACGCTAACAATGTTTCATCTTGCTGTAATTGCTTTGTCACATACTGGATGAGTGCCTGAGCTTCCGCTTTATAACCCGGTTGATAACGCATGATTAAGAAGAAACCTTTAGGAATAGACCATAAATCAAAGTTTTTTGGTATATACCCTGTTAATGGCCTTGTCCACTCATGAGAAGGGTAACCATGTAGGTTTAAATGCAAAAAAGCATTCGCTTCTTGTAATCCATGGTCTCTAAACGCTCTTTCAAAGCCTTCAGTTGGAGCTTGGAACTCAACATCATTACCATGCGCTGAATACCTCGCAGCATGATGCATATGAAATGGATTGTCCGCTAAAAATTCATGATATAACTGATAGCCATCAACGTTATGCACCGGAATAATAGAAACAGGTAATCGATGTGTAGCAGATGCCGTGTTATGTGAATTAAGGTATTGATGGGTCGCTTTTAAGCCCCCTACTACACCTGTCGTTTCATTCGCATGCTGAGCACCTGTAATTAAGACTCCCTGTAACCTCTCTTTCTCTGGTACGGAACAATCAAAAGTTGCACCATAGATAGAGTGTCCAATGACACTTTTCCCTGAGATCTCACGCCCTTGATGCTCAATGATCAATTCGTTCAATACCGAGTTAACCGTACTTAATGGCAATGTTTGTGTAACGTGGTCAAGCGATCGTAATTGGACATCATATTGTGCATTAACCGGTTTTGAAATCACCATCTCCTGTGGCACTACGTCAGATGAATCAACCTTATAAGGATGTAGTTCAATGCTCAGTGTATAATCACTGCCAAAGGTAATGTTGGGAACAATTTGTCCCGGACGAATATCTCGGCTTCCAGAGTGCTTACCACTGCGTTTTTGTGCCCACTCCAATAGCGCAAAGTAGAACTCTTCATGCATTGCTTCAATTAAGCTGATTCGTTCGTCATAGAATGGCAACTCACAATCCGAAATAGGTAGAGTGACATTAATCTCTAAGCGTTCAAAAAACGGCTCTGTCGCAGGGAAAGGATAGGACGTAACGACCTCCATCGCTTCCCAAAATAGCTTCTCATAATCCGTTTCAAAACGCTCTTCACTACCATCTGGAAAGCGAATCCACCCCGTAGGAGATAAGCAATTATCACCCACAGGATCTTGATGTTCATGATTAGGAGCAAAGACTTCACAATGCTCTGTTATCAAGCTATCAGTACTTTTCAAGCTATCAGCATTGTTTAAACTATCAGCACTTTTTAAATCATCAGCACTTTTTAAATCATCAGCACTTTCTAAACCATCTGAACACTGCCATGAAACGATATAGGTACAGTCTTCACGTTCCGTTGAATAAAACTCAATATGCGGGTACATACCTGATAGCGGGTAAGCCTCTAACATAAATCGCTTCGATTCTTGATCCAGTGGGTGTTTAGGCACTCCAACACGTAATACGGATGTACTCTGCCAATCGATATCACTTTCAATAAAAAAGTGAACCAGTGGTTTATAGGCGCTGTATAAATTGACTTCTAGCCCTTTAGAGCGTAATTCAAGCTCTAAAGATTGGCGTTGCTTTTGATCGATGAACAACCAAGCATCAAAGTCACAGTCTAACGTTTCGATTGTTTCTAAAGCAGAGAAGCCTTTGCGTGTATACATGGTTTCCATACTATTCCTTAGGCCGATGTTGGATCGGTTTTATCACGAAGCCAATCACCCACTAAGTTTGTACCTAAAACCGTAAACATAATGGCTAAACCAGGGAAAACACATACCCACCAAGCCGTCTGCATATAACTGCGCCCATCAGCTAGCATGCCACCCCAACTTGGAGTGCTTGGATCAGAACCCAATCCCAAGAAAGTTAAGCTACTCTCTAAAAGAATGTTGTTACCGATACTTAATACCATCAAAATCAAAATCGCATTAAAACTATTTGGAAGTACATGACGAATAATAATCGTAAAATCGGACACACCAAATGATTGAGCTGATTGTACAAACTCACGCTCACGAAGTGATAACACAGAACTACGAACAACACGAGCAAAGCCAACCCATTGTGACAAAATCATAAAGTAAATAATATTCTCAACACTTGACCCTAATGTCGCAGCAAAAACAATGGCAATCAGAATAAAAGGTAATGCTAACTGAATATCTGCACAACGCATTAAAATCATATCCCAAACACCACGATAATAGCCTGCGACTAGACCAATCGCGACACCCAACACGGTTGAACCTAATACAGATAGAACACCCACCATTAGAGAGATTTTACCGCCGACAACAATACGAGCAAGTATGTCGCGTCCTAGTGGATCAGTTCCTAAAGGGTTAGACCAATTAGTAAATGGTTCTAGTAAGCGGTTACGAAGATCAATCTTCATACCGCCATCTGGGTATAAGTACCCCGAGAAGATTACCGCCAAACCGATGGTTAAACACAAGGCTAAACCAATGTATAACTCGATGTTTCTACCACGATTTGATGGCTTCTTATTCTGTTTTTCTTCTATATTATTTTCAATAGTTAAATCTGACATGATTACGCCTCACGAATTCGTGGATCAAGTACACCATAAAGAATATCGACAGTTAAGTTGACAAGGATAACGATCAAAGCAAGTGCAATCACGGTGCCTTGCAATACAGGAAAATCACGTTGAGCAATCGCATCAAATGCTAATGAACCCATACCTGGTCGAGCAAATACTTGCTCAATGATCACAACGCCACCCATTAAATTACCGAACTGTAACCCAAGGTAAGTGACTAATGGAATCGCACAATTACGAAGAGCATGTTTATAAAGAACCACACGTTCTTTCAAGCCTTTACCTCGTGCCACGATGATATATTGTGCGCTCAATGTGTCTAACATCGTTGTACGGACTAATCGAATATTCGTTGTGGCTAAGATAAGACCTAACGTTACCGTTGGTAAAATCATGCTTGCAAAGCCTTCGTTACCACTTGCTGGTAACCAACCTAATGTCACTGAAAAAATCAGAACAAAAATCAGTGCTAGCCAAAAGTTAGGAAAAGATAAACCCAAAAGAGAAACAACACGTAACACTTGATCTGGCCAACGACCTTTATTGATCGCCGCATAAATACCGGCAGGTAAAGAGATAACGACCGATATAACCAACGCTGTCACCGCGAGTAGTAACGTATCGGGTAGAGATTCAGCAATCATATCCATTACGGGTGTTTTGGTAAAAAAGCTAGTGCCCATATCACCTTGGAATAAAGCGAGTATGTAGTGACCAAATTGGACCCAGAATGGTTGATCGACACCGAGGCTTGCTCGAAGTGCAGCAAGCTCTTCGTCAGAGATAGAACCGGCACTGTCACCGAGCATTAATAAAGTTGGATCGCCTGATAGGCGAATTGCCCAGAAAACAATGAGGGCAACGGCAAGCAGAACAAACAATGCCTGCAAAAAACGTTTAGCTAAGAATTGACTCATAATAATTATTCTTTTAAATCATCAAAGTTGTCGTCATTCCGAAAAGTTCAACTTATACGGAATGACGATAAAATGAAAAGTAGTAAGGAATTACTGAACTTTTACCTTGTTGAAACGGAAACGGTTGTCCGCTGGACCTTCAAAGTTTTGAACATGCTTACCTACACCATAAAGTGTTTTTAAGCTGTACATCGGAATTTCAATGTATTCATCTTTGACGAAGTTTGCGATCTCATGCAGAATCGGAAGGCGCTTTTCTGGTTCGAAGTGATTACGTTGTTCATTCAACATCTTATCAAGTTCTATATAACTATCGTATGCATTCCAACGTTCACCGGTGTGGTACATTAGGTAAGCCGTATTATCGTAATCGAATGTCCAACCACCCCACGAGCTTTGGAACATTTCTCCGGTTTTACCATTCGGCATCACATCAGATAAATAAATACCCGTTTCATACGGTTTCACTTTTGCGTTAATACCAACAATGCTTAGGTAACCGGCAACCGCTTGAGCGACTTCAGAAAACGTTGAATTTTCAGAACGGTAGCTGATCTCGATTTCTGTACCAGGCTTGATACCCGCTTCTTTCAATAATGCCATTGCCTTTGTTGGGTCGTATGGATCAATTGATATCGACTCATCGTAACCAAATGACATGTCACTCTGGAAACTTGAGATCATTTTTGCCTGACCCATTAGAATTGAGTCAATGATCGTTTGACGGTCAATCGCTAATGTTAGAGCTTTACGTACCTTAGGATCTTTAGTAATGCCATTTTTTGTATTCAAGCGAAATGCGTATGTTGTAGGACCTGATACACCCACAAGATCCGATTTCTTAGACTCATTCAATTGAGGAACCAGTGCCACCGGTACATTATCGATAATATCGACACGACCAGATTCTAGCTCAGCAACACGAGTCGCATCTTCTTTGATAAAGCGATATTTAATCGTATCAATGTCCGCTTTTTCACCCCAGAAGTTATCAAAGCGAGCCATTTCAACTGACACTTTTGGTTTGTATGCCGTCATTTTGAATGGGCCAGTACCAACTGGGTGATGGTTAAAGTGATCTTCACCGTGCTCAGCAATGTATTTTGGCGGAACAATCATTGAACCATAACCCGCTAGCTTAGTCAGGATCACTGGATCAACTTGATTCATGAAAAAATCGATGGTGTATTCATCAACCACAGCCACTTTTTCAATCGTTGTGTAGTTAGAACGTTGTGGGCCAGCTTTACCTTGTTCACCAAGAAGACGATCAAATGTAAACTTCACCGACTCTGCATTAAACGCTTCACCATTATGGAAGGTTACGCCTTGGCGAAGAGTGAAACGGATACGCATATTGTTATCCATCATCTCCCACTTTTCAGCTAATGCAGGTTGCAGGTTTAGGTTAACATCGCGCTCGATAAGGCCGTCATAAATGTTGTTTGCTACCGTCGACCATGCCACTTTGAATGTATCAACAGGATCCCAACTCCCAGCATCATGTGGAATAGCAACCGTAAGGTTCCCAGCTGCAAACACATTAGCTGATAAAGCAAGTGATCCCATCGAGACATACTTAAACAGCGTATTTAATTTAAAATTTTTCATTGTTAACTCCCTTTAACACTTAAGCTGGTTCAGCAACCCAGTGATTTTCTTTTTGTTGTTTTAATATTTGTTTGATCGGTGGATTCGTCACTGAGCGAACTGGGCTCGGTATTTCACCATCCATTGGTACATGTTCTTTATCAATATGACTTGGATCAGCCACTGGCACTGCTGACAACAGTTTTTTTGTATAACTATGAGTTGGGTTCTCAAAAATAGCTTGGCGAGTACCGTATTCAACAAATTGTCCTAAATACAATACAGCCACGCGATGGCTTATTTTCTCAACGACCGCCATATCATGCGTGATAAATAGGAAGGCCAGTTTGTATTCTTGTTGCAACTCCATGAGTAAGTTCAAAATATGAGCTTGAATCGACACATCCAGCGCCGCAATGGATTCATCGGCAATGATAAGCTCTGGCTCACAAGCTAATGCACGGGCAATGCCCACGCGAGCACGTTGTCCACCTGATAACTCGTGAGGATAACGACTTGCATAACTTTCATCTAAGCCAACTTGTTTAAGTAACTCATTTAAGCGGGCTTGAATGTTCTCTTTACCAATAATTAGTTTATGCGTTTCAATCGGTTCAATAATACTGTCGCCGACTCTGCGTTTAGGGTTTAATGCCGCAAACGCATCCTGGAAAATATATTGAATCTTCTGACGTAAGACTTTTTGTTGTGACTTATCTTTGCTGTATATCGATTCACCTTTAAAACGAATATCACCAGAGCGAATCTTTTCTAATTGTTGAATTGACTTTCCGATTGTTGATTTGCCTGAACCAGACTCTCCAACCAGTGCTAAAGTCTCACCAGGGTAAATATCAAAAGACACGTTATCGACAGCAAAGACTCGGTGTGTCGCTTTACCCCAAAAATTACGTTTCACATCAAAATGAGTTGATATGTTATCAATTTCAAGTATTGGCTTATCATATTGAGCTGTGTCTTGAATCGCTGACTCACCGACCGTTTTTAACTGCCCATCTTCATAAGTCAACAGGGGCAAACGCTTAGGGTAAGCTTCCCCTTCCATGCTGCCTAATTTAGGGACAGCGGCTAATAAAGCTTGAGTATAAGGGTGCTTAGGTTCATGGAAAATTTCGTGTACGCTTCCATGTTCTAATTGTTGACCACGATGCATGACCACAACACGATCGGCCATTTCAGCGACGACACCCATGTCATGAGTAATAAAAATAACGGCCGTATTAAATTCTTTTTGCAGATCACGAATAAGGTATAGGATTTGCGCTTGAATGCTGACGTCTAATGCGGTGGTTGGCTCATCTGCAATCAGTAATTTAGGCTCACAAGATAACGCCATTGCGATCATGACACGTTGACGCATCCCCCCTGACAATTGGTGAGGGTAGCGATCAAACAGTGCTTCAGCATCTGGCAAACGTACTTTTTCTAATAAGCTGATGGTTTTAGCTTTGGCTTCAGAGAAACTCAACGTTTGATGCAGTAAAATCGCCTCACAGATTTGAGAGCCAATCGTTAATACTGGATTTAAAGAGGTCATTGGCTCTTGATAAATCATGGCAATATCATTACCACGTATCGACTCGATTTCACCTTGTGTAAGGGATAATACATCCTTTCGGTTATTCCCTTCACCAAAGAGAATACGCCCCGTTACATCCGCTTTTGCGCCCTGCTCTATCAATCTCATGATTGACATCGATGTGACTGATTTTCCTGAACCAGACTCGCCAACAATAGCCAGCGTTTCGCCTGGAGCAACCGTAAAGCTTAAATTATCAACGGCTTTGACTTGGCTGCTTGAAAAAGTGACCGATAAATTATTGACGGCCAATAATGGTGACTGTACATGTTCCATGTCTATAATCCCTAAAGTTAATGATCGATGCTGGCTTACGCCTGAAGCACTTCCTGCACACGATCTAAGTACAGTGTATTTTGTTGTTGTTCTTTTTTTGCTTGTGCGAGTGTCACTCGCTTGAAACGAACCTTAGCACCCGGTCGTAAATGTCCTAACTTCCATAAATCCGCTTCGATAACCGCCCCGATTCTTGGGTACCCCCCTGTCGTCTGACATTCTGGGCCTAAAATAATAGGCTGGCCATCATTTGGTAATTGAATCATGCCTGGAAACACAGCATGAGACAGTAATTCAACCGCTTCGCTTTTCGATAAACTCGCCCCTTCAAGACGAAAACCCATACGGTTACTTTTCGCCGAGATAGTAAATTCATCATTAAAAAAACGCGTCTGAGAAGAGAGATTCAATCTCTCAAATTCAGGCCCGACCATCATTGAAATCTCATTATTAAAATGAGGCAGCTTAATCGCTGGATGATCGGATTGCTTTTGTACTTCGCTATGTTCCGATAATCGTATTTGATCCTGTGAACGCAGTGCGGCTGCACCCAATCGACTTTGTACATCACTGCTTTTTGAGCCCATAACGATAGGAACATCCATACCACCAGCAACCGCGAGGTAGATACATAATCCAGAGCGATTACGGTTAATGGTCAGTGTGTCGCCTTTTTTAACCGAATAAGCCTTACCGATAAATAAAGACTGTGTTGCCTTTGTCTGAGAGGGTGACGATAAGCTTGCAAAACACTCGCTCCCCGTTAACGCAATAGAAGTATCTTGTTCAAAGGATAATGTCACACCACCCAAGAAAATTTCTAATGCCGCCTCATCACTGCGATTTCCAACTAATGCATTCGCCAGCGATAAAGATAAAGCATCTAAGGCTCCGGCTTGACTCACGCCCAAATGGCGATAACCGAAACGACCATTATCTTGTAATGTCACAAGAGTGGTACATTTAACAACGGTAATCATATCAACACCTCCTTCGCCACAAATCGCACCGAATCACCCGGTTGTAATAAACTCGGTTGATCCTGTTGTGAATCAAAAAGCGTGATGTCGGTATGACCAATCAGATTCCAACCACCCGGTGAGGCATTAGGATAAATACCCGTTTGAGCACCACCGATGCCCACAGCACCAGCTGGTATAATAGCGCGAGGCGTATCAAGACGGGGTGTATGCAGCTCGGAAGGTAATCCATTCAAGTAGGCAAAACCCGGTTGAAACCCAAGAAAAAAGACGGGATAAATAGGATAAGTATGTTGAGCAATAACCTGTGACATGGATAGACCAGCATGTTTTGCAACACGCTGTAAGTCAGGCCCGAATTCTCCACCATAGCTGACGGGAATATCAATAATTCTCGATGGGGCATTCTCTTCACCATCGGTAGGTAAACAACGTAACATGTCATTTAAAAAAGGAGGTAAAAACTCAACGAAAGAAGCCGATACGTTAACGGTGATGTTATTCATGCCCACGACGACGTCAAGGAGGCTCGCTTTATGTTGATTCGAGTCATGGCGCAGTTGATCAGATAAAACCCACAGAGCTTTTTGAATGCTGTGTGCCGGTGCATTATACAATTCTATCGTGTAAGCACGTTCATTAACCCAAAAACCTCTTTGCTTCAACGAGGCGTTACCAAAATCACATAGTTCCATAAATCCGTCCTTGCTCGTAATGACTCAAAATATATCCATTTTTGAGAATGATGTAACACTAAAGCTCGAACGAAAGTACATTTACATTCATACGATCACAAATCGTGTCATGATTTTGGTGAGCACGATCACTAAGATTGATACTATCTGCATAAGATTGATGACTAATTCATCAATAAGTTTTACGTTATCTTTTCTGTACGTATCATTGACTTTAGGTGTCAGGCATTGATTTTAAGTACTAGGCATAGCCATTAGCTATATCGTGATCCGTAAATACTGGCCAGCCTCCACATGTAATTGATGAAGAACTAACACCTAATAACGTGGTGGAGGCTAGATTTTATCGTATGAGAGAGAAGTTAACCGTCCGCTGACAGTTTTTTGTCATAACTCTTAAACAATCTTTTTAGGAAAGTCTATTCTTAATTGTAGAGAGGAGAAATACTATGGAAAAATATGTAATTAGCACTAACGACACCAACTATGAATTTGAAGGTGAGGTGCTAGCACGACGTGAAAAAACCCGTTTAAACCCAAATGAAGTCACGCTGTATAAAACGGCTTCAGGTAAGTATGTTGAATACCAATCATTCGGTAAAGCGGTAACCGTGTACGATTCGGAAGAAGCACTGTTAGATAACGCGAGTAAAACCCTATTAAGAGAAGCAGGTTATGATATTCCAGACCTTGCTGATAAAGGTCCTCAGAAAAAAGTAGTTCAGCTATAATACAGACCTAAAAATTACTGTCCCCTATATCAAAAAAACCCACGATTCTTTTATCTATTTTTTAACTAAAAAAGAAAAAGAATCGTGGGTTTTTAATTTTAATTTATGACTAATAATATGTCGCTTGAAACATCACTCGTTAATGGTATCCGCAAGGTAATTTTTCGCTTTATCTTGCCCCATATATTTCCCTAACGTCTTTACCGGCACATTTTTCAGATTGACAACTATCAACCCATCTAATGCGTTGTTAAATGCTGGATCAACATTAAAGCAAACCAACTTACCATTCATTCCCAAATACTGCCTTAATAGCACTGGCAAGCCTTTGTTCTTTTCCATACGAGTCAATACTTTCGATAACAGACTCACATTACCCAGTGCAGTTAACATTCCGGTTTTCCAAAAAGTTTCTTTCGCTTCAACTAACGGTGTCGAAGGCGTAACTAAAGAGGCTTTTGTTGTATCGTAATGATGGATAGACAACGTCGCAGCCATTAACTGGCGTGCAATTAAGCTGTAATCGCTACTAATGCTGACAGGGCCAAACAAATGGTCGTACTGAGGATGACGGTGAACAAATTCTGCAATACCCTTCCATAACAATAATAAAGAATTCAAATTTCTTTGATACTGTTTTGCTACCACTGAACGGCCAAGTTCAATGCTATTACCCATGGTATCGATAAAAGGTTGTTCAAATTGGAATAAGCTCTTCGTATACAGTGCATTCAGCCCTTTTTGTTCTATAAGCTGATCAACCAAGCCTAAACGATAACTTCCCACTAAACACTGATCTTTCGTATTCCATACAAATAATTGGTGGTAATACAAATCATATTCATCGACATCACACGCTAAACCACTGCCTTCGCCGACTTCACGAAAACTTTCTTCTCTAACTCGTCCAATTTCCATCATCATCTGAGGAATCGCATGGGAAGGCGCACAATAAACTTCAAAATCACCTTGAGTTAGTAATTTCATATCAGCTGGTAATTGCGACAGTTCCTGAACTAAAACATCGGACATGATCGCATCAATAATCGGCGTATCGAAACTGGTGATCGCGGGTTTTTCTTCAACGTCTGGTTTTGGCCCCATTAAATAGGTATTCAGACGGAGATAATTCACCATGTCACGTTCATTATCAAAATTCTTTAGCTCTGAATAAGGCAAGGTATGCCCAATTGACAGTTCAATCGTTTGATTTTTTTTGTTCAACAGCTCTCTACCCAGCATCGCTGTTCTCAATAAAGGGTGAACTCGACCAGCACGATAAAACCATGTACTGTTTTTACCGCCAATAAAAACGGGGACAACTGGAGTTTGATGACGTTTTATAAATTTAGCGACCGATAACCGCCATTCGTTATCACGTAATACATGACCTTGCTCATCATCGTACGTCGACACTTCTCCAGCAGGGAAAATCACTAAAAGCCCGCCATTCTCAAGATGCTTATGCGCATCTCGAATCGCTTGAACATTAGTTCGCTGAGCTTGTTTTCCTTCGAATACATCAATACCGATAAATAAGTCATCAATTTCGGGAATGCGCTTTAGCATTTCGTTTGCTAACACTTTCACGTCATCACGCAATTTGCCTAGCATTTCAGCGAGAATGACACCTTCGACGCCACCTAAAGGGTGATTGGCAACAATGACAACGGGCCCTTCTTTAGGGATATTTTGAACGTTTTCTTCGTTAAACGCATAACGAATACCCAACGCTTGTAATGTATATCCCATAAATTCCGTTGAATTTAAATCTAACGGTCGCTTTTGGTAGTGCTTATCTAATTGAGATAAACCCGTGACCCATTCAACTGTTTTTTCAGCTATCCCAAAGGGTGTCTTCCTTGGTAAGCGAAATGGACTCGTAATCATTGTTTTCCCTTATACTACTTTTATTAAAAGGTCACGGTTACTTAGCGTACGAAAGACGCAAGAAATCCATTCTCTGATTTAAGATCTTTAATGCTAAGAAAAGCACCTGAAAGCCAAACAATACATGCCATGATAAAGAGCAAACCACCATCATCACCGACAATCTTGCCTGCGCTATCAAATTCCGGCATCACAATACCTAGCGGAGTAAACAAATGGAAGAAGATAGCACCAGTCATAATGCCAACACTCATGATCGCACCAAGGCCATGAAAACGAGTAAAGAGTAAAATAGCCGCAATCAATTCAGCAAAGCCGATCAGGTAGCCGCCAATATCACCAAACCAATGTAAGCCAGACCATTCTCCTAACGTACCAAAAATATGATCCGTTTCGTAAGAACCTGTAAATTTAAAGGCTAACGACTGAACAAAAACAAAGGCAATAAACGCAGAAGGTAGGTGTTTTTGTACTTGAAATTTCATTGTATTTCCCTATATATAAATGAGTATATGTGGTCTTCTATTTTTCAATAGAAGGCCAGTTTGTATTCGCTTGTGCAATGTGTTTTGAACGGTCTTTATCCCATAATGCTTTAATGTCTGCATCATAGTTAAGGTACAACTTACCATCAACAATTGCCCATTGATCAGGTTCACCCGGTGCAAGGTCATTCTTAGCTGAAACAGCCCAAGCACAATAGCCACCAAATTGAGGTGCATACGCTTCAGGATCGGCGACAAATTTATCTAAATTGTCTTGTGAAGCAAATAACCACTCAGCTCCTTTATAGGTGGTTGTAAAGGCTTCTTTTCCTTCCACTGGTTTCCCTTCGGTAAAGTAGGCCACGGAATCATAGCCACTGATCGCTTTATTGCTAAAAAAGCCTGTGTAGATCTCATCAGCCATTGCGTGAGAAGTAAACAATAAGATGAGTACTGATAACCATTTAGACATGTGTATTTCCTTTTCATGATCCTAGTGAATTTAAGAATTATAAGTATGGACTGTCTGCTCATTATCGACATCGCTCATTTGGCTTACCAATAACGGATAAGCGGTCATACTCACATTACTCTTCATAAGACAGGGAGAGTTAGCAAAATATTTCATGATTGGCACTTTGTTTTTGACTTCAATATGGGTGAAGCTCACTGTTTTTGCATCAGAGCGATGCATACAAGGTGATAAATGTGCGAGATCTTCATGGTGATGTGCATGATATTGGTAATGTTTTTCTCTTTGCGGTTCTACATTTTGATCACGACCAATTAACGCCAAATAACTTTGCTCTCTGTAAACCATAACATTATCAAAATCGACCCCAGAAGAAAAAACCGGCTCTTCCAGCACCCTACTATTTAGATAATGCCCATCCCATTCCATAGCAAATACATGCCCTTTATGGCGAGTCAACTCACTATCAAAGATAACTAATGTAAAAGGGGCGTACTGGTTTAAAGATAATTGATTCAGGGCTTCAAACACCTGCTGAACATTACGGCTGGCTGATAACGCTCTGACCAACTGACCTCGGCTGATTAAGATTCCCTTTGGTATGTCACCTTGATACAGGTTCAATAAACACACTGATAAGCCAAATTCGTTGGTTGCAATCCAACTGCCCTGCCCAACCGGGTCAATCGGCATCATCACTTGAGTATGATGTACTTTAAATGATTGAGGGGATAAAGCCGCTTCACGGGTACGCTGTTCATCTCGATTAAAAAAAATTTCATAGCCCTGAGGAGTCAACATCCAAGTTAAAGAACACATGATTACTGCCCTCGTCGATAAGTGGCTGTTGCTGGCGCAACACCAAAACCCGCGGATGTTTTCACATTAAGTAATGACGCTATGACCTTCGACATTGCATAATGATGAGTCGCGTGCAGTGCAGCAAAAGACAACTCTCTTTCAAACGTAGAGTTAACATCAACACTGTCCGTTTTAGACAACGTAACTTCTGCCGTTACCGTTACTGGACGACATAAACGTTCTGGTTTAATCACGTTAATTCGCTGCATCAGCTCCATAATTTCAGTCTGAGCAATCGCTAAATTTGATTCAACGGGATGACCGCGACGTCTTAGGTTGTAATCAATGTGATCGTCGGCCTCCATAACAGCATGGAAAAGATCGAGCCAATGTCGGAAATGCTCTCCGATAGAACTGGTAAAGTGGCTAGACACAATCGTTGTGTATTCTGTTTGATTAATGGAATCTAAAAATTCAACACCTTGTTCCAGTACCTCTAAACACCCTTGTATTAAGGGAGAAAGCGGTCGCTTAAGCACTTCATGATGCTCGGCTTCTAAAATCGCTTGGGTCATGATTATCGTCCTTGTTAATTAATCCGTCTCAGGGTATTTTTCTGTTAATGCCGCTTCTTCACGCCATGCTTTTAACAATGCTTTTATAGACGGTGTTTTATGCCCTCTTTGACGTTGCTGGGCACCAATTTTAAACAGAATACGATATTGCTTAAGTAACATCGAAAATATATCGATTAACTTCGTATTACTATCCCAAATATGCGCAGCTTCACTGCTCGCTCCATTCACTTCCAAAATAGTAAAGTGCTCACCCTGCATAAAAGAAGTCATATCACGAAATTTGATGTCTAATCGACCATAGTGAAACCCATCAAAATCATCAAAAATAGCATCTAATCTATCCGTTAATGCCTGAGTGATGTAGTCATTTCCATCCTTAAAAATGGACCCTCGACTATGGCTTCCCGCAAACGCTAAGCGTACTTCCTGACCTTCATCAATGATATCATCAAGATGATCAGTATGACGAGGGAAATACAAATGCGTTAATTGACCCGCTCTAGGACAATCTTCAATTAATTGCTTTAATGTTCGTTGACCATCGCCCATCACACTCGGAGTATATTTCAGCGTAACCGAAATAATCTCTCCTTTTTTTTGATTGGGGTAACGCACATAAAACACCCCAGCTTCCGCTTCATAGGGGGCTTTTTCTTGAATCAAAAAGCGAGCATTGCTAGGGAAGCTCTCAAAATAAGCGGCCAGTTGATCGATCGTTTTCACCAACTTAACGCCAGCACCCCGACACCCTAAATCCGGTTTTGCTACAACAGGGAAATCGATCTCCTTTTCTTTCATCAAAGACAGTGCATGATCAACTTGTGTCTCAATACTGTCAGTACTGGAACGTGTCACTGTCACAAAAGGAGAGACCCACTGGTTAGCATCATGACCCGCAAGGGACAAAATATCATGCTTTGATTCTCCAACCATACCACTGAGTTTAATGCTCGGATTGGCGATCAAAGGCAACGTAATATCGCCATAACGAAGGCCTTGGCATACGCTTTGTAATAAAACTGGCGCATAAAAGAACCAACTAGGAAGAAATTCGAAGGGAGAGACGGATTTCGTATTGTCTTGAATAAGAGGAGGCATTCCTGCATTGACGCGCCCTTCTGGTATCAACGTCAATGGTCGAGACAAATCCGTATTATTTATTGTTATATTTTCCATAATAAACCTTAAGCAAAGCGTTTACTGATTGCTTTATTGAGCAGTAATAACACAACAAAAATGCTGCCTATTACCATCCATTTTTGTGTTGGTGAATCAAGCCATTCACTATTACCGACGGCATAAATGCCCCAAAAAACAAACGCTGTCCATAACGTGGTTGCAATTAAAACAGCCGATAAAAACACCCAAACTGAAATATTAAAAAAGCCACTTAATGTAAAACCAACAGTCCGCATACCAGGGATGAATCGCATGATAAACAAACTCATAAAGGCATGGTGATGCAGTTGATGACTTATCTTATCGACGTACTTATTTGATAGAGCCTTTTCCCGTAAGCGATTAAATCGACGGCCACTTTTCCCCATATAATATAAGCCCAGATCACCTGTGCTAATGCCAATAAAAATCGCTAATAAAGCCATCGAAAGAGGCATGCTGTCTTGTACAGCAAGACCCGCCGCCGTCACAATGGCTAAGTCTTCTAATAAATAGGACAGCAGAATAATACCGACGACCATCACACCGATGGAATCAGTATGGGTATTCATCCACGCTAAAACAGATTCAATCATCATTTTTCTCACTATAAAAAGCAGTGAATGTACTATTAAAAGGGAAAAACATTCAGCAACATGCTGGTATAACACCAGATTTTATAGAATCTAGATAATGCAAATCACATGCTGTGTTTCTTGGAACATATAGGAACATATCCCTATAAAAAAAGATACGATAAACCCTACTGTATGTAAGAGAAGACCGCCATAAGATGATTTTTCATTCATATGATTGGGTGTACTCTTCCGATAACACCACCTTAAAATGGCATTCAATACCAAAAATGTGAATTGCTTAATGAAAAAACATTGAAATTACATCCTTGAAAGCCGCATCTTGATTTAGACTATAAATACAGCAGATAAAGGATTAAATTGATGAAGATAGGCCAAACTCAATGAAACTATTGAGAGCATTCAGGATACCCCATAATTGGAAGGCAATATATCTCCTCCTCATCCCTTTACCTATTATGTTCTCTTGGGGCTATTATCAATCAACTGTAGCCGTAGAACGCACTCTTTCACATATAAGCCAAAGCTACCTTGGCCGTATAGACAATATCCTATCTGAGTTGAGAAACAGCAACCTACAAGCACTTAACTATCCCTATGATTGCGCTCTTTTGCAAAGTGATTTGATGTTTAACCCTATCTTCACTGAGCTGCTGATTGTGGATGAAAATCATATCATTTGTTCTTCTAAACGAGGGAAAATCGATATTGATATCTCTCATTTAACAGGTGAAAATGGTTTTCAAGAAGGGTCATCCCTATTTGATTTCAATGAATCGCGTGGCGGTCGCTCTCTGATTCGTATTGATAAACATGCCGATCTTAATGACGTATTAAGTATTTCCTATGTAAATAGTCATTTTCTATCTAATGAATTGCAATTTCATACGGATCATCGAATCGATACCATTCTTTTGAAGATAAACCAAAACCAATTCCCTCGTGAACTGCATTCCGAACCTACGCCGCGCTCACTCACTTCATCCAGCACCCAATTTGATTATCAGTTGATCATTACACCTTCTCAAAATTACCTCTCTGATATCTGTCTTTATTATGCCCTTATCGCTCTCCCTTTTTCGGTCATTCTCTCTTTATTGCTGTTCTTTATTAAAATTCTTTATGACCGCAGAAACTCTTTGCTCTTTGATTTAAAGCACGCCATTAAAAATGATGACCTTACCTTGGTGTATCAACCTCTTGTTTGCTCTAAAACATCCAAAATGAAAGGATGTGAAGTACTATTGCGCTGGCATCACCCCACTCATGGGCATATGAACCCTGAAATTTTTATCGGTTTAGCCGAAAAGCATGGCATTATTAATGATATATCGAACTACGTTTTGAATAAGACCTATAAAGAATTCAACGCCTGTTCGTTTAATGATGGCTTTCATATCGGCATTAACTTTCCACCGGAGTATCTAACCTCTGAAGAAGCCATGACAACACTGATAAAATTTCACTCTTTATTTAAAGCCAGTAAGATGAATCTCGTTGTTGAAGTGACAGAAAGGCAAAGTATCGATTCTCGTTGTAAACAAGCCATTAATAAATTAAGAAGTCATGGGGTCACGATTGCCATTGACGATTTTGGAACGGGTCAAACAGCCTTATCTTTATTACAAGAATTGGATATTGATTACATTAAAGTTGATAAATGTTTCACATCAACCATTGGTATTAAAACCATCAATTCATCCGTTTTAGACGCCATCATCGATTTAGCTCATGAATTGAACATTCATCTGATCGCTGAAGGTGTCGAAACCGAACCACAAGCACACTATTTAGCGAAAAAGAACGTTCATTATCAACAAGGGTATTATCACTCTAAACCGTTGGCACTAAGGGACTTTCTTAATTTTCATCGCGAAAATAGTTTGCAGTTTGATAGCTTTTCAACCAAATCCTGACATTTTTAGTGACAAGCGTCACAAAGAGTAGTAGTATCACTCCAAACTTAATGAGGAAGGAACCCGTTATGTCTGATATTTTTGCAACTCTACAAGAAGAAATTCAAGCAAAAGGCTCGATTAAGGTTTTAGGAAAAACATTTAATGAAGTGATGGATGGCAAGGTAATTACATTAATTAATGATAAAGAAAAATTATCGTTATGTAAGCACTGGGCAAATCAATTACTCGTTGATCAGGGCATCAAACATTAGTTTTAAATCTTAGACGATTGTTTTCTAAACCTCGCTAATCTAGCGAGGTTTTTTCTATTTAGGGAAAGATAAACTTAACCAACCCTACTTAACGATCCATAAACTATCAATATTGAAGTGATGCCGTGATATCTTTGATTTGTTGCAGATCAAGCTGATAGACTTCGATCATTTGATCATTACGACTCATCAAATTCACCAATCTATCTTGTTCATGGCACTTTTGAGATTGATCTGTCCATGAATTACCGGCTAAGAACTCATTACACTGCTCTTTCAGCTCAGCAACTTTCGGCACAATCGAATCTCTTTCCTTTTGTAAGGCAATAAGATCACTCTTTACTTGCTCTTCACGTTTAAATAATGATTTTGCTTCTTCTAAAAAGACCGAATGACTGGCTAAACGAGTTTCCATACGATCTTTATCTTTTAACACTGCTCTTAATTGCTTTTCTTGTTGTATCACCGTGCCCGTTAACGTATCGACCTTCTTCTCATAATGATAAAGCTGCTGCTCCATTAATAAGACCGCTGAATTTTTTTCCTTTTGGCTTTGTGCTGATACCTCAGTAATCTGTTGCTGATAAGCTTGACGGTCTGAGTTCATTTTCTGTTGATACTGCCCATCAATTTGAGCCAATTGTTGAATTTTTTGCTCATATTGACCTTCTAATGCTTGGTAAGCGGTATCCCATTTAACACTTTGCCATAGCGCGCCAATACCCACGCCTAAACATAACGCCATCACTGAAGAAGCAACCAAGGCTTTGTGGGATTGCTTATCTTTCTCTTCGATAATAATAACATCATCGATCTCAGCTAGCTCTTGGATAGCGTTACGGTCAGTCAATTGAATATTGTGATTGTCTTGCATAATGGAACCTCAAATGCCGCTCTGACCCCAATAAGACATGCCTCTTATTGGGTCATTATCGAAACAATTCGAAGAGCATCATTGAAACCACAAAAATGACGGCCACAATACCAAGAGAAACGACCACTTTTTTATGGACTTTCTCATTGGTTCGATATTTGACTAACACCACCGCTAATGCGATTAAAGCAACAATGGCAATTATTCGAGTCATAACTGTTTCCTTTACTATGAGCCTTTCTCACAATGAGAGGTCAAACTCAGGTGAATGACTGATTGACTAACAAGTGATAGCCAGTATGCCGTATTGTACGATGTTGTTAACCAATAGAGGTCATTGTTGTGATTCCACTCTCTTCAAACATTAACTTTATGGCTAATAATACAAGTACCATGCCAGTTATCACCTCCATTCCGTCATGAAAACGTTTGCTGTTCATTAAGTCTTTGGTTTTATTCAGTGCTATCGCAATTCCACCTTGCCACAACATGGCGATAATAAAGTGAATGGATGCCATGAAAAGCGACTGATAAACAGGTGACGCGGTTAATGTCATGAATTGCGGCAAAAATGCGAGGTAAAAGACTGCCGTCTTCGGATTAAGGACATTCGATAATAACCCTTGCTGAAAAGCCTTGATTGCTGTGATATTTGGTGTCATCGATATCGAAGGGGCTAATTCTTCATTTTTACTGTTCGAAGTCATCGTCTTCGAAATTTCGGTATTCCCTACCTCTTCATTCGCGGTACTTTTTCTCTGTTGTTTAGAGCGATAAACACTGATGAGCCCCGACATACCCAAATAAATGAGATACAACGCCCCCACTGTTTTTAATGCGTAAAAAAGCCAAGCCGATTGTGCGATAAGCGTTGCCACCCCCAATGCTGATAACACAGCGTGGAAGAATAAGCCGCAACAAATACCCAAGCTGGTGATCATGCCCACTTTAACACCAGAATGTGTCGTATTTCGTATCACTAACGCCGTGTCTAAACCGGGAGTCAGAGTTAAGATAGTGATTGCTATCAAAAAAGCGTCGATATTTTGAATCATAATGATGAGGTACACTTTTAGAAATGACGTAACATCTGCTATGTTACCATTATATTAATTCATTTTATCCTTTCACTTTCCCTTCCTACGTAACCACGATCTCATTCCTTAACATAAGACGACGTGACATTACGCAGGCACTACCTTGAGCAAGGAACTCTCAATGCAAAACTATACTCATTTGCTAAACCATTTTAAAACCTTATCCAACTTTAAACACATCGCTTCGATCTGCCACTGGGATCAAGCTGCGGTGATGCCAAATGGGGGGAATCAAGCTCGTTCTAATGCGATGGCTGAACTGTCTGTTCATATTCATAAGCTGATGACTCAACCTCAGCTCGCGGATTGGTTTGATAGCGCATCATCTGAATCATTAAGCTCTGCACAAAGTGCCTCTTTAAGAGAAATGAAACGAACTTGGCAACAGTCCAACCTATTGCCGACCGATTTGGTTCAAGCTAAATCCCTAGCAGGATCGAAATGTGAACATGCATGGAGAACACAACGTAAAGAAAATGATTGGGTAGGTTTTGAAAAGAACTGGGCAGAAGTGGTTCAGTTATCTCAAGAAGAAGCGCAAATACGCGCAGAGGCCAGCGGCCTGTCTCCCTATGATGCAATGCTGGATATTTACGAACCCGGAACGACGACCGCTTCATTAGATACCGTCTTTGGTGACGTAAAAACATGGCTGCCTGAGATGATTAATGCGGCGATTGAGAAACAAAAGTCCCAATCCATTATTCTACCTAGTGGTACCTTCCCAACCGCCGATCAGAAAGCGCTTGGGCTCGACATCATGAAACTACTCAAGTTTGACTTCAACCACGGACGTTTGGATGAAAGTATTCACCCATTCTGTGGTGGTGTTCCTTCTGATGTACGCATTACGACTCGCTATGATGAAAGCGAATTTGTTCAATCATTAATGGGAGTTGTGCATGAAACGGGTCATGCTCGTTATGAGCAAGGGCTACCAACAGAATATCAAGGTTTACCGGTTGGTGAAGCACGTTCAATGGGGATACATGAATCCCAATCTCTCTTCTTTGAAATGCAAATTGGACGCAGTGATACTTTCATCGAACACCTTGCTCAAGGCGCGCGAACGCATTTATTAGGAAAGCATAATCCAGAATTATTCTCTTCTAACAACTTCCAAAAATTGTATACACAGGTACAAAAAGATTTCATTCGCGTTGATGCTGATGAACTCACCTACCCTTCTCATGTCATTTTACGCTATGAGATTGAGCGTGACTTGATGAATGGTGTCATTAAACATACTGATGTCCCTGAACTTTGGAACCATAAAATGCAAGCCTACCTTGGCTTATCAACCGAAGGTAACTTTACCAATGGTTGTATGCAAGACATTCACTGGACAGACGGTGCCTTTGGTTACTTCCCAAGTTACACATTAGGTGCGATGTACGCTGCGCAATACATGGCGACCATTAAGCAAAGCATGGATGTCGATAGCATCATCGCAAGCGGTGATCTGACTCCTATCTTCGAGTGGCTAGATAAAAATATTTGGAAGAAGGCAAGCTTCTTATCTACAGATGATTTAGTGACTGAAGCAACCGGTGAAGTACTGAATGCTAAGCACTTTAAAGCGCACTTAGAGAATCGTTACTTGTAATTCAATATAAAAGAGTATCGACGTGATGTTGGTGCTCTTTATGTAACAGAAAATGGTTAAAAACTGCATAGCGTAGGTTTAGTTACTTCCTTCTTAGTCCGTTCGTTGTTGGTATATTATCGAACACACTTTCGAAACTTTTACGTTTCTATCATCCCCAAAAAAAAGCCCTCAATACATTCAATATTGAGGGCTTATATTAACTTCGATGGGAAGTTTAGTTTGCTAGGTTATTAACTTCAGAGTTAGTATAATAGTTATCCTTTGCATGGATTTGATCTATTTGATAACTGGTATCCACAAACCAATCTCTCACTTTAACGGTTTTACTATTACCACTCGCGCCAATAATTAGCTCATCACCACTGCGTGTGAAGACTAAATCAGCTCGCTTATCGACACCATCAAAGTAGATCTTCTCCCAACCAGCATCGCCACTGGTCCATTGATCTTTAGTTACGATTTCAGCACCAGAGAATCCATCTGGGAATCGGTAAGTATCATTACCACCTTCACCTTTCATGTAAGTAAAGTTAGCTGTACCTGAAATGAAGGTATCGTTTCCGTTACCACCATATAGGTTATCATTACCTTCACCGCCATCTAAAGTGTCGTCACCATCATACCCATACAGTTTATCGTTACCACCTAGACCACATAGATAATCATTACCGCTTGTACCTTCTAAGTTAGAATCATCACCTTCAGAACCTAACTTAGTACAGTTACTGGTATCAGTTCCACCATCACCACCACCTGTATCCGTGTCGAAAATATCATTGATTTCGGTGTTCGAGTAATAGCTATTAATAGCATGTACTTGATTGATTTGGTAGTCACTACCTAAAAACCAATCACGAACTTTGACTTCGCTTGATTCTCCAGATACATTAATGATTAAATCATTACCATCGCTACTCTTACTGAAAGAGAAGCTAGTACGGTTACTCACAGCCTCGAAGTAAATCTTATCCCAACCATAGTTACCATCTAACCAATTATCTCGCTTGATAATTTCTGCACCGCCAAAACCTTGAGGGAACATGTAATTATCGTCGCCAAGCTCACCTTTCATAAAGTTAAACTTGTCTGTACCAGCAATAAGCGTATCGTTACCTGCGCCAGCATAGAAGTTGGTATTGCCAGTGCCACCATCTAATGTATCATTTCCGTCTAAACCATACAGGTTATCATCACCACCTAAGCCACAAATATAATCATTGCCATCTGTTCCTTCCAGTTTGTTATCTGCACCTTCTGTGCCTGTAACTGTACATTTTTCATTACCGCCAGAACCACTGCTAACAATATTATTGATATCCGTGTTTGAATAATAGCTATTTAGTGCATGAACTTGGTTAATTTGGTAATCATCATCCAAGAACCAGTTACGAATACGGATTTCTGCATTCTCACCTGAAACCGTAATTAACAAGTCATTACTCTTATCACCCGTATCACGAGCAAATAAAAGTGAGGTTTTGTTTTCAACAGCTTGGAAGTAAATTTTGTCCCAACCATAGTTACCGGTTAACCAATCATCCCTCTTTATGATCTCAGTATTTGAGAAACCTGCTGGAAACAAGTACTGATCATCACCAAGCTCACCTTTCATAAAGTTAAACTTGTCTGTACCAGCAATAAGCGTATCGTTACCTGCACCACCATAGAAATAGTTATTGCCTGTACCACCATCTATGGTGTCATTACCGTTATGACCATACATACTATCATCACCACCATGACCACAGATGTAATCATCGCCACTCGTACCATTTAGCTCGTTCGATCCAGAGTCGCCATCAATTGTACAAGGGATGCTATTAAAAAAGGCATTAATTTGGCTAGCAGTAAAGTGCCCTTCCTCGGTTACAACTAAGTCAACTTCACGCCTTTCACTGGTAAACCAATAATCTACCCTGATAGTAGAACTATTTTCTGTTGTGCTGATAAGAAGATTATCGCCATCTTTCACAAACACAAGTTTAGAAAGCAAATCAACATCTTGGAAAATGATTCTATCCGTTGTTGAATCCTCATTATCATTGAAGACATTACCATCACTGTAGTTGTAAGGGATGAAGTAATCATCATTACCATTACCACCGTTCAAGTAATTCCAACCACCCTCACCAGCATAAATATCATCATCACCATTACCAGCATTGACGTTCGCACCATCGCCCTCGGCATAAATGATATCATTTCCGTCACCACCTTCGATACTATCGTAACCATCACCACCATAGATAATGTCGTTACCACCCTCCCCTTTTAGCGAATCAACGCCCTCCGCGCCATTTAGGATGTCATCACCAGATGTGCCTGTGTAGCTATCATCACTATCACTACCACAAAAAGTAGTACATCCATTGGGGCCTGTTGGAAGAGAGCCGTTTGTTACTAGGTAGTCGATCTGAGAAGCCGTTAAGCTATCCGTGTTTGTCTGAACAAAGTCTACTTGGTTTTCATTACCATTAAACCAGCCCTCAACTCGAATTAGGTTACTAGAACCATTTGCATATATATTGAGGTTAGAACCATCATCTTGGAAGATAAGAGAGTCAGAAGAAGGAGTGTTTAAAAAGATTATCTTATCAATTGAAGAGTCGTCATTATGGTTAATGATGTTTCCGCTATTATAACCACTAGGGATATGGTATTCATCAGAGCCTGCGCGACCAACCATAAACTGCCAACCAGATGTTCCTGCAAATAGCTTATCGTTACCATTACCACCATCTAATGTTGCTGCGCCTGCATCCGAATAGATAAAATCGTTGCCGTCTTCGCCATACAGTTCATCGAAGCCATCGCCGCCATGAATCGTATCATCGCCGCCACCAGCATAAACAAGGTCGTCACCACCCAATGCCCAAATAACCTCTGACTGATCGGTGGTTCCAAGTACTGGTTGATCATTTCCTTCAGTACCACAAACATCACCATTATCACACCTATCGATTGGGACTTCGCCACCACCCGAAGAGTCACCACAGCTTGCTGAAACACTTGCACAAACATTGAGTGTACAACTATCCTCTCTAATCAGCGTTATCTGTGAGCTACCAACAAAACTATTATTTTCGTGGCATACCTCGGTATGATTAGGCTTTGTAAATCTATCGTATACATGTAAATGGTTGGCTTTTATATTCGATGGCTGTGTGAATAAATTATTTGTAACTGATGTATTGCCATCACCGATAGCAATTGCATTCGGAGTACCTTTATATTGCTCAGGTTCACTCGGGTCGGAGCTTGGGTCTATCTGCATGTAAACATTTGATATTTGGTTACCCTCAATTACATACTCGCCGCCTCGGTAGTTGTCCAAGCCACTAAACCCTGAGGTAGATACTGTAATAGCGCCATTAAAAACTAAAGCAACATCATCAATAAGGTTATTTGTTATCGTTACATCATACGAGTTAGCTTTAACATCAATAGCTTCATTATTAATATCTTTAAAAGTATTACTATCAACTAACGCATTGATAGCAAAACCTGTCGCATCATTTTGAAAAGATCCACCGGAACTGTCTCCATTCCCAACATAAATGCCTTCCCCTTGTGAAGTGACGTTTAGACCCGTTTCTTCAACACAATTATATTGAGCAATAAAATTTTTTGTATCGTCGTCTAATGCTTTAAATATGAGCGCTTGTTGACCTGTTCTAGTAATCTTATTATTCAGAAACTGTATATTAGATGAGTTGGTAGCGGTGATTCCTTGCATCACATGGTCAACATGGAAGCCCTTGATGATCACACCATCTGAGTTTTGAATATCAAAACCCACTCCTGAAGTAAATGAGTTAGATGTAATTTTTGCACCTTGATGATCAATGGCTTGTACCGTGATAGCTCCACCATTATTAGTGAAATATTCGTCTTTTATTCGAACTTTATTGTATGTCGTAGAAGATGATTCAACACAAATTAACTCTCCACCATTAACATTTGCAGGCTTATTATAAGGGAATAAATCTTCTAATTGGTCATATTGCCTACCAGGCCCAACAATATAGTCACATTCTGCAAGGTCGGTTGTATATGTATTTCGTGTTGATGTATTACATTGATCGATAACTTGTGCATAAATAGAGGGGCTGATGATCCCCGCCATCATTAATAAAATTTTATTATATCTACTTACCATATTTGACACTCTGCTATTAATATCAATTAAAGCATAGGCATATATGTATAATTTTACGAAAAGGGACGTTGTTGACTAAATCCGTTGAACTTTTTCCAAACCTTGTGATCAAATCTCATGTAATCGATACAATGATGATGACATGGGCAAATCAAAAAAGAAGATAACTAA